>DIVF01000055.1 GCA_002423285.1 Micavibrio sp. UBA6139
ACGCTACTTTTGCAACAGGTCTAGTATTCTTGCTATGGAACATCTGACCTCAATTGCCAACGACGTCGAAAACGGAAGCAACGGGTCGCACGTCAGTGTCGGTGACCTGATTAGATCCATTGAGAGTCGTGGTTTTTCTGCGCTGATCCTTCTTCCCGCTTTATTGACCTTCCTGCCCACCGGGGCCCTTCCGGGGGTTCCTGCGATTTGCGCGGTTTTGATTATTCTGTTCGCGGGGCAACGTCTGTTCGGGTTAAAACAGGTTTACCTGCCGAAAAAGCTGATGAAACTATCCATCAAAAAATCAAAACTGGATTTCATTTTAAGGAAATCAAAACCAGCCCTGAAATTCGCGGACCGTTTTATTGAATCCCGCTTTGATTTCATGTGCAACCCAATTACCGAACGCATCATCGCAGGGCTTTGCATCTTGCTGGCCCTGACATTCTTTCCGCTGGCGATTATTCCCTTTGCCGTGATGCCATCTTGCGCGGCGATTATCCTTATGGCGCTGGGGTTATTGGCGCGGGATGGGTTATTGGTCATTATCGGTATTACCCTGATCAGCAGCCTGTTTTTTATACTGCCCGGCCTTGGCGTTTCCTAGGAAGCGGAGTAGAATCGCTGTGACATATCACCCATAGCGGACCCGCATTTCATGAGAACAGACACCCCAAAGACCATTTATCTTAAAGATTACACCGCCCCCCTTTATCTGGTGGATTCGGTTTATCTGGATATCCGTATTTTTGCCGGGCGCACGGAAGTCACCGCGAAAACACAGTTCCGCAAAAATCACGATGGTCAGGAAGACTTAGTTCTGAACGGCGAAGATATGACCTTACGCGCAGTAAAACTAAATGGCGCGCCAGCGGAATTTTCCGTTGATAAGAAATTTCTAACCCTGAAATGCCCCGGCGATACTTTCGAACTGGAAACGATTGTTGAGATCGTGCCGGAGAAAAACACTTCGCTGGAAGGCCTCTACCAATCCGGCGGCACCTATTGCACGCAATGTGAATCCGAAGGATTCCGCAAGATCACTTATTTCCCTGACCGCCCCGATGTCATGACCGTCTTCACGGTGCGGGTTGAGGGCGATAAATCCACCTGCCCTGTGCTGCTATCCAACGGCAACCTTGTCGAAGAAGGCGATGCCGGGAATGGCCGCCATTTCACGGTCTGGAATGATCCGTTTGCGAAACCATGTTACTTATTTGCGCTGGTCGCAGGGGATTTGGTTGATATCCGTGACAGCTTCACCACGATGACGGGGCGCATTGTTGATCTGCGCATCTATGTCCGCGCCGGGGATGAAACCCAATGCGCTCACGCGATGGAATCCTTAAAACGCTCGATGGAGTGGGATGAGGAAGTTTATGGCCGTGAATATCAACTGGACCGTTTCAACATTGTCGCGGTCAGTGATTTCAACATGGGTGCCATGGAAAACACTTCGCTGAATATTTTCAACACGGCCCTTGTTCTGGCCAAAGCGGAAACGGCAACCGACCTTGATTTTGAACGGGTTGAGGGTGTGATTGCCCATGAATACTTCCACAACTGGACCGGCAACCGCGTCACATGCCGCGACTGGTTCCAATTATCGCTGAAAGAAGGCCTGACCGTGTTCCGCGATCAGGAATTTACCGCCGATATGAATTCACGCGGTGTGAAACGCATCGATGATGTCATCCGCCTGCGTAAAATGCAGTTTCCGGAGGATGCCGGGCCCATGGCGCACCCGATCCGTCCAGATAATTACATGGAAATCAGCAATTTCTACACCATGACTGTGTATGAAAAGGGTGCGGAGATTATTCGCATGCAACATACATTGCTGGGTGCTGATAATTACCGCAAAGGGACTGATTTATATTTTGAACGCTTTGACGGCATGGCGGTCACTTGCGATGATTTCCTGCAGGCAATGCAAGATGCCTCCGGCATCAACCTTGACCATTTCAAACTATGGTACAGCCAAGCCGGAACGCCGCAAATTCATACAACGGGACAGTATGATGAGGCCAACCGCCGCTACACATTGACCCTGAAACAACACACACCACCAACACCGGGCCAATCGGATAAGAAACCGCTGCATATTCCGGTTCTGGTTGGTCTTGTCGGGCCCAATGGCGATGATGTTGCGACAAAATTGCTGGAACTGAAGGAAGAAACACAATCTTTCACCTTTGAAAACATTGCGGCCCGCCCTGTGCCATCGATCCTGCGCGGTTTTTCAGCACCCGTAAAACTGACCACGGATTTATCCGATGATGATTACCGTTTCCTGATGGTGCATGACAATGACGGGTTTAACCGCTGGGAAGCAGGTCAAATTCTGTCCCTGCGCCTGTTAAACCGGATGATTGATACGCTGGAAAACGGTGAAACGCCAAAGACTGATCCGGCCTTCCTTGATAGTTTTGCAGCGTTACTGGATTCCGGTCTGGATGATACCCAGGATATGGCCCTGCTGGCGCGTTCCATTGCCCTGCCTGATATTTCGATCATCGCGCAGCAACGCCGCGTTGTTGATACCGATATGATCTATGCTGCACGGCGAATGATCATGACCGATATTGCAACCACGTTCCGGGACCGCCTTGAAAAACTCTATGATCGCAATACCAGCCCAACCACCTATGCCAACGACCCCGTATCCACCGGGAAACGGGCGCTGAAAAATACTGTGCTGGGATATTTGTGCGTTGATGGCAATGAAACAGCCATCGCATTGGCAAAACAGCAATATGATGCGGCCAATAACATGACCGACCGTGTTGCGGCCCTGCTGTGCCTGTCTGAATCAAGCGGTGCGGAGCGCGTAGCCGCGTTCAGCGATTTTTATGACCGGTTTAAAGATTATCCGCTGGTTATTGATAAATGGTTCTCGATCCAGTCAATGGCGGTGCGGGCTGATACGATTGATGATGTCACGCGTTTACGCGATCACCCAGCCTTCACCATTTTGAATCCGAACCGTGTTCGCTCCCTCTACGCGTCTTTCTCGATGAGCAACCCGGTTTGTTTCCATGCCAAGGATGGCCGTGGCTATGATTTCCTGGTTGAGGCAATTACAACTTTAAATAAGAAAAACCCGCAAATCGCCAGCCGTTTGCTGACCCCGCTGCGGGAATGGAAACGCTACACCCCCGACCGTCAGGCAAAGATGAAGGCCGCCCTGCAAGCGATTGCAGCCCTGCCGGACTTGTCACCAGATGTGTTTGAGGTTGTCAGTAAGTCCCTGCAGTAAGGATTACAGCGTCAAATTACGCTGTTTTTGCAGGTAATCATGCAAAATATCCAAGCCGCGCCCAGCATCATAGGACGCGCAAAGACGGTTATCCGCTGTATAGGCGGGTAACGGCAAGGGTTCCTTCACGCCCGTATCACGGGAAATACGAATTTGCGGCGTGGCATCGGCGGAATTGATGCTTGGGATAATGATATCGGTTGGTGTGAAGCCCATGCGCTCCACAAATTTCAATGTCACGGCAATCCAGTCGCGGTTGATAAGCGATTGCGCCCGCGCATCACCCTTCGCCGCCTGCCTGGCCAAGGATTTGAATTTGCTTTGTGATAGGCCAACGCCCAGTTCGGTAATAACACGCGCCTGTCCCTGCGCTGCAGAAGCAGAAACAATGTCATCATACATAAACCGGAACAATGTCAGATCGCGCAGATCATTGGGATCGGCGATAATTGTTTCCTCAACCTTGGTGCAATCAGCGCGGCGGGTTTGTGTATCACGCGATAGATGCAGAAAACGGCTATAGGCCACAGGCTCACCATCGCGCAATGTCATTGTCTGGCGATAGCGTAAATCACCGTTCATTTCGCGAGCGTTATAATCGTGCAGGACATTGAACATCAATGTCGCCCCAACCCAGTTAAATTCCTTAGACAGGCGCTTATACCACCCCTTCACCGCATCATAATCACCCAATTGTCCGGCATGGGCATGAAGAACGGCAGTCATGCCTTGGCCCTGCGTCGCGGCAATATCACGGCGCAGGATTTCAGGAATAACAAAAGGACGTGCTGTCAGTGTCATTTAATACCTTATGAAGACGGGCGCAGCGTGCAGTAACGCACGCTGAATTTTTCATCATCTTGATTTGCGGCTGTCGCACAGGCAACGTCCAGAATGGTTTTTGCGCTTTCGGGGTAATCTGTTACGAAATTGTAATCACCACATTTTGTGGAATCCGTCTTCCCCATAATTGTGGTGCAAGAACGACCCGTGGAAAAATCAAAATCGATTTTTGTAGAACTCTGTTCCGGATCATTTCCAACCAATTCAACACTCAAGACATCACCGTTGATTGATGCTGCATCATTCGTTAACGCAATCACAGCAACCACAGCATCGAAAGAAGATTTCAAGCCGGCAGCTTGTTTTGCATTTTCCGCTGCATTCGCCTCAGCGCGGTTATCAACGATGTAGGCCTTTATGTTATCCGCGATATAATCCCCCGCGTAGCCCACGCAGAACATGCCCGTAAACATAAAAAATACGTAAGAAAGACGATTTTTTGTTTCAGGTGTCATTTTACCCGCCCTTTAAATTATGAAAAGAATGGACCGGATATTACCCGCTCGTCCACAGGGGGCAAGAAAAAACGGCCACACCCCCTGTTCAGCCTTAGGAAAACTCCGTAAAACCGGGGAATGACATGCTCCTTTGACATTGAAAACACCCATCAGGGCCTGCTGGTTTGCGGACTGGATGAGGCTGGGCGCGGCCCCTTGGCTGGGCCTGTTACAGCGGCTTGTGTTCATGTGCCCGATGCCGTCCGCGGCATGGCGTTTTGGGCGGAAGTGACAGACAGTAAAAAACTGACCGCCAAGAAACGTGACCGCCTGTTTGATTTGATCCGCGAACATTGCGCCTTTGGCATTGCCGAGTGCAGTGCGGAAGAGATTGACCAGATGAATATCCTGCGTGCCAGCCTGCTCGCCATGGCGCGGTCGTTAGAGCTTATGCAGCGGGATTTTAACGTGGTTCCCGCAATGGCACTGGTTGATGGCAACCAGAAACCACCACTATCCTGTGGCATTCAAACAATTGTGAAGGGTGATAGTTTAAGCCTGTCCATCGCCGCCGCGTCCATTCTGGCCAAGGTCACGCGGGACCGCGTCATGGAAGACCTCTGCCGCCAATTCCCCATGTACGGGTGGAGCAGCAATGCCGGTTACGGCACCGCCACCCATATGGCCGCGTTGCAAGAACATGGCGCAACACCCCATCACCGCAAAACTTTTGCGCCGATCCGCGATTTAATCAAAGCAGCATAAAAAGATTGAAGGGGTCCAAGGGGGCAATGCCCCCTTAAAAACCCTGTTCTTTTGACTCCTTTGACTCGATATTCCCCTTTCGTTCTGTTTTAGTTCGCCTTTTGATTCAGCTTGAAGACTCAGCGTTAACGCATTGACTCTATTACGGGAATCAAATTATTAGCTTGACGGCGAGTCCCCCATGATTCATGATTCTGTGGATAAGTTTCACTTACACAGGTTTGAAAATGGCCCCGACAAAGACACCAAAGACCCCTGCTAAAACTCCGGCGAAAACGGCTTCCAAAGTCAAATTGTCTACAGGGTTATCCACAGATGTCATTCATCAGGGTGATTGTATCGAGATCATGAAATCCTTGCCTAAGGGCAGCGTTGATCTGGTGTTTGCCGATCCGCCATATAATTTGCAACTGGGTGGTGATTTGCACCGCCCGAATAACTCGCTGGTCGATGCGTGTGATGATCACTGGGACCAGTTTGATTCACTGAAAGAATATGATCAGTTCACCCGCGAATGGTTGACCGCCGCGCGCGATGCTTTGAAAGATGACGGTGCTATATGGGTTATTGGCTCCTATCACAATATTTTCCGCCTTGGGTATATTCTGCAGGATCTTGGGTTCTGGATCCTCAATGACATCGTATGGCGCAAGGCCAACCCGATGCCGAATTTTCGTGGCCGCCGGTTCACCAACGCGCACGAAACAATGATCTGGGCCTCCAAATCAAAGGATTCCAAGTACCGCTTTAACTACGATTCCATGAAGGCGTTGAATGAAGATTTGCAGATGCGCTCTGACTGGTATTTGCCGTTATGCACAGGCGGTGAACGGTTGAAGGATGATGACGGGCAAAAGGCTCACCCGACCCAGAAACCGGAAAGTTTACTTTACAGAGTCCTGATGGCTTCGACCAATCCGGGCGATGTTGTTCTGGATCCGTTCTTTGGAACGGGCACCACGGGCGCAGTTGCTAAAAAATTAGACCGCAGGTATATCGGAATCGAAAGAGAAACCAGCTATATTAAAGTTGCAGAAGATCGCTTGAAAAAGATCGCACGGCTTGGCGACGGCGAAATTTTGCACACACCAGCCAAACGGGAAGAACCACGTATCCCGTTTGGCTGGCTTATTGAACGCGGGCTTCTCAAGCCTGGTGCCGTTCTCACCGACTCCAAACAGCTTCACGAGGCAAAGGTCAGCGCCGATGGTAATTTGATTGCCAAGGGTCAGGCCGGGCAGCATCGCGGCTCCATCCACCGTGTCGGCGCTGCGTTGCAAGGTGCGCCGTCCTGCAATGGCTGGACCTATTGGCACATCAAGCAAGGCAAGACGATGGTGCCAATTGACTCGCTGCGCCAGCAAATCCGCGACGAAGGCCGTGGTTCGCTTCAGTAATTTGACATTGGAACAATGATAAGGTTACTCTCCGCATCTTCAAAACATTGCGGGGAGTAATTTTTATGACGACATTGTTCAAGGCCATCACCAGAACCACGCCTAAACCCGTCAATGAAAACTATAGCCCCGTCAATACAGCCGCTAAGGCACCCTATACACGCCTGTCAGTTCACGATGTCATGATCGGCGATGCGACAATCAACGCCACAGTGAGCGTAACCGCCGGTGTTACCCATGATTCTGCATTTGATGCTGTGATGACAGCCCTGCCTGCGGATTTAACGCTGGTTCAAATGGCGGAAAAATTGGCAAAACGCTGCCTGAACGCACAAGGCGTTCAGGACGTCACGATCACGGTCAAAAAATCCGCGCAGAGTGTTGAGATTTTTAGAAAACGCTAAGACGTGTTTATTGCGCGGGATTTGACTCTGGGGCCGGGTCAACCTCTGGCACTGCTGGAGCAGCTTGATCAGGAACAGCGATACCTGCAGCATCCTCATCAACAGCCTTCTTCTTACGATAAACCTTCTTGGCCATATCTTTCTGGCTGTATAGCAAGAATGTTTTTTCGCGGTTGCCATACACTTCAAAACCATCAATCGTTCCGAAGATATCAGCCATCGTCTCTGTATTGACGTACGGCACGTAACCACGGAACTGGTTCATAGTGACCTTCAAGCGTAAGAATGCAATTCTGCCGTAGTTAGAGTAGTTCTGGGTCTCTGGAATTTTGGCCGAAAACTTTCTGGCTTCCTCAATATAGAGCTGAGCCACTTCTGGCTTCACAGGAATTTCAGTTAAAGTGAAGGGACGGCTCAAAGATAAAATAAAGTTCTTTGGGTAACCATTGATGGGGCCCGAAGCAACCCTGCCTCGTCCGCATACGGGTCGCCCAATCTCGTTCACCGCCATTTCAAGACGTTTTGCACCAAAAAAATCCGTCCGTGGGTCGAGTTTAAATCGCTCAGTTCCCATGTCGTAACGGTCAATGCCGATGGGAATAATCACTTCGAACTTCACAGGATAGGACGCCATATTTTTGACGATCGATTCCTTGGTCGCAGCACGCAAAGATTCCAGCTCAAAATCGCTGCCGTAATATTTCCTGTACAGATCACATTCGTTAATCAGCAAAAAATTGTCGACGGCCTTATCATCCGCCAGATCAAACATCGCCAAGGCCCAATATAATTTGGAAAGGTTTTTAAATGTCGGGACAACATAGCCGTCATCAAGGGCACGTTCATCATCTGAAGCATAGCTGTTTAACCCCTCAGCCTTTGGCATGGAAACAGGCGTATCGCCTTGCTCGGCCCTTTTTGTGGCCGAAGGTTCTTGCGCAAAGGCAGGCATAGCAAAACCACCGACAACAATGGCGACCGACAAGAATAGAACTGCTAAACACCGCATCTTATTTATTCCCCCTCAAATTATTCATCCGCCTTTTTGGCTTTAATCTAGAAAGATTATGCTGAATGACGCCATCATACAATCACGTGCCATCCATTAAACGCGTGAATTTCCGGAAAACTGTTGGCAAGCCCAGCGCAGTAATCTCCGTGGCCGGAACCCAAAACTGATCATCGGTGATTTTAAAGGACCGCGTTTTGACCTTGGCCAGAACACCGCGCAGTTCGAGATCGAAATGCGTGAAAGTATGACGAATCTTAAGGTCACTTTTCATAGAATTATCATCGGCAATTTTCATGGCTGAAATATGACCGCCTTTATGATCAATTTCAGGCCATTTCCGCTGGCCCGCTGGCCAACCAACCCAATCCGATGTCGGCAACCCAACCATCCCGCCGAGCAACCCCCTACCGGGCCGTGTTTCAAACAGGATTTCACCGCGCTCATTCTCAATCCAGTAAACATACCCTGCCCGGCGCGGTTGTGCAGCCTTGGGCTTGCGGCGCGGCAATTCGGCGGCAATCCCCTTGGCCCTGCCCTGACACCCCTTAGATACCGGACACAGATCACAGCGCGGATTTTGCGGGATGCAGATGGTCGCCCCCAGATCCATCATCGCTTGGGCGAAGTCACCGGGGCGGTCTGAACCCTTGTGTTCAAACAGGGTTTTGGCCTGAGCCCGGATTTCCGGCTTGCTATCCGGCAACGGTGTTTCAATGGCAAACCAGCGCGATACAACCCGGTCAACATTGCCATCAATCACCGTTTCAACCCGGTTAAAAGCAATGGCCGCGACGGCAGCCGCAGTATAATCACCAATACCGGGCAAAGATTTTAATGTGTCCACAGTGTCCGGAAACACCCCGCTATGGGTTTCCGCCACGACACGGGCACATTTCAGCAAGTTTCTGGCCCGGGCATAGTACCCAAGCCCAGCCCAGGCATGCATGACCTCATCATCTTGCGCTGCAGCAAGATTTTGCACCCGCGGCCACTTGTCCACAAATTTTCCGAAATAGGGGATAACTGCCTGAACAGTGGTCTGCTGCAACATGACCTCCGACAGCCAGACATGGTACGGATCCGCAGTCTTTCCGCCCCTTGCACGCCATGGCAGTACCCGCGCATGGGCGTCATACCACCCCAGCAACGCCGACCGGAAAGCGGCTGGTTTTACGGGGGGAGCAGATTTCGCAACCTTGCGGTTTGAAATAGAGGAAGGCATAGTACGCGGCATGAGTTTACGTCTTCTATCCGATGCAATGCCAAGAGTGACGGGAAAGGTTTTCAGCAGGAAATATATCATGCTGGGCCGGCTTGTCACCCATTGGAAGGAAATTGTTGGTCAAGATCTGGCCGACCGGGCCCAGCCCGTCAAAATCCATTACCGCAAGGTTCCGGGGTCGAAAGTCGCCGAAGCCACTCTGGAAATTGCCTCATCCACGGCGGAAGCCACCCTGCTCCATTATCGAAAAGAGCTGATATTGGAACGGATTAACCAGATTTTCGGAGAGCGGGTCGTCACCGCCCTGCGCTTTGTCCCTCAGGCCGCCAACGAGGTCCGCACAGGCAAGGCCCGCACAGTCAAAAAGCCGGTCACCTCAAAAGATCGGGCTGAGCTTGCTAATATCCTTGAATCTATTGATGATCCTGAGTTAAAAGAACGGCTTGAGCGTCTTGGCACGTCCATCCTTCAGGAACGTTAATTTAGAGAGTATGTAAAATGGCCCTTTCCCCAAATATGAACGTAATGCTTCGGGCCGCTGAAAAGGCATCGCGCTCCCTCATCCGTGACTTTGGCGAGGTTGAGCAACTTCAAGTTTCCTTAAAAGGCCCCGGTGACTTTGTATCTGCTGCCGATATGCGCGCGGAAAAGATCATCTTCGAAGAATTACAAAAAGCCCGCCCAACCTTCGGCTTCCTGATGGAAGAACAAGGCGAAGTCAAAGGCACAGACGGCGAACACCGCTGGATCATTGATCCGCTGGACGGCACAACCAACTTCCTGCACGGCATTCCGCACTGGGCGATTTCGATCGCGCTGGAATATCGCGGCGAAGTGATTGCCGGTATCGTTTATGACCCGATTAAGGACGAAATGTTCCGCGCCGAAAAAGGCACCGGAGCCTTTACCAAAAACAAACGCCTGCGCGTTTCAGGCCGTAAAGATTTGCCGTTGTCTGTTATTGCAGGCGGTGGCCCTTCCCTGAACCGTCACAATCAGGCGACTTATATTAACCAGCTTCAGTCCTTGCTGAAATCGGTTGCCGGTTTCCGCCGCTTTGGCGCAGCCAGCCTTGATATGGCCTATGTTGCCGCCGGACGGTATGAAGCATACTGGGAAGAAGATTTAAAAGCGTGGGACGTTGCTGCCGGGGCCTTGATTGTTAAGGAAGCTGGCGGTTATGTTGGTACGCTGGATGGCAAGGGTGACCCGATTTATGACGGTGATATTCTGGCATCCAATATGACGGTGATTGAAGCCGTGCGTAAAATTCTTGCGACAGCCGCGAAAGAAACAGCTGCCGCCTAAAAAATTATAATAAGTTGAACAGGTATTACGGGATCATTCCTGAATGAAGATTGTTGTACGCCCATTAAAATTCTTGCTGCTGGCATCATGCGTTTTCATGGTGCATGGCCACGCGCATGCACAGCAGGATGAAGAATGGGGCGTCATGCCAACACCGGATATCGTTTTTGATGGTTCCGTGTTGCAGGAACTGGACCCATCCGCCGGGCAATCAGCACAATCAGCAGACCTTCCCGCTGTTACACTGACACCGCCATCATCGCTGAACCGCGTGGCCACACCCGCCACGGGCAGCTTAACGCTGGATGCGTTTGATCCATCTGCGCCAGTGTCAAAGAAAACGGCTGAGATTAAACCAATCATCACAATACAGCCTGCGCCAAAGGCTGAAAAAGTAAAAGAACAAAAAACGGCAAAAGCAAAACCTGCCGAAAAACCAGTTGCGAAACTGGCAGACATTGATGTTCCTGCACGCAAACCTGCAGTAAAGAGCAAAGAAGCGGTTGTCGCCGTTGTTAAAGAAAAACCTGTGGCACCACCGGTCGCAAAAGTTGAAGCGCCAAAGCCCGTCGAAGTTGCGCAAAAAGCAGAAGCGAAAATTGCAATCCCCGCCCCTGTTGCAGAGCCCATTGCCGTAAAACCCGTCATCCCGGAAATTCCACCTGTTGCGGCGCTATTGGCGGCCCCTGCCGTTATCACACCGCCTGCCCCAACAGCGAAAGAAATACATGCTGCGGCAGAGGCTGCAAAAGAAGCCGTTCGTCCACCACGTATCGGGTTCACAAACCCGTTCGTGAAAGCACCAAAGGATGACGGTAAACCTGTCATCTTCGCGGTGAAGGAAAAAACCAAGACCCATGGCGGCTTGAACCCGGAACAAACCATCACGGCTGAAGCGCCTATTAAACCTGATGTCACAACGGTTGCGGCCCTGTCAGACACCATGCAAGAACGCGACCCGGAAAAACCATTCAGCTGGCGTCAGGAAAACCCGCAACCCTTGTATGAAGCGGTCCCGGTTCCACCCAAACGCCCCACAAATGGCTTGATGGCCTCTGAAAGTTTTGTCCAAGAAGCGCGTAAAAACCTTGTTGAAACCTACACCATCGTGAAACGTGAAGGCGACCAGATGCCTGCCGTTCCGAAGGAAAAAGTTGCACGTCAGGATTTGCCAGCACCACGGCTTAGCGTTGCTGATATTGCCGGTGACCCCTTGGCCAGCCGTATTGTGAATATGAGCCCCGAAGACGTTGCCAGTGCCCTCAATAACATGGCCCCTGCCGCTGGCTCTGCGGCGATGAATTTGTCGCGTGAGTTGAACACCGTTGCAAAGCCACGCATCGTCCGTGAAATGGGCGAATGGAACCGTAAGACAGCCAAGATTGATGTTAAGGCCGAAAGCCAAGACCAAGAAACAGCCCGCGTTGAAAAAATATCGCTGCTGGCCGGTCAAGAGCGCGTGCCAATGGATAATGAATTACTGCCACCGGGCGTTAAAAAGGCCGCCAAATCATCCGGCCCGGCCATGATCACCTTTGCCGCCGGTGAAGTGACCTTAAGCGATGAAGCCACCGGAACAATCACCAATGATGTTGTGGCGGCGATGAAACAAGCCCCCAATTCCCGGGTACAGATTGTTGCTTATTCCACATCATCAGACGGTAAAGAATCCTCCGCCCGCCGGACATCATTGTCCCGGGCATTATCGGTACGCTCTTACCTGATCAGTCAGGGTATTGACGCAACCCGTATGGATGTCCGCGCCATGGGCGTTCCAACCGCCGCCGGGGCTGCTGCGGATAAAGTCGATATGATCGTTGTCAAAGACAAGAACACTTGATCCCGCAGCGGCCAGGTGATAACAATTATGGCAAATGGTATAATGCGGGCGCGGCGGCCTGGACCACTCGCTAAGCCAGCACCTGTACTGTTTTGAGCAATAAGGGCCGAATTCAGCCCCTCATCTGATGTGGATAAATCATCGGCTTAATCCGCAGAAACATTGACAATTTTCCAATAATGTTGGAATTTCAACGCACACACAGATATTGATGGTTCACACTTAACCTTATGGGAAAGCCCGGTCGCGGGCTTGCGTATGCCTTATCATGAACATGAAAAAGATTCTCCTTCTTGCCGTTGTTGCTGCCGTGATCGTTGCCGGTGGTGCATTCTTTGCCCTGAAGGGTAACGAAACAAATGTTGCTGCTGATGGCGCGGTCGTTGAACAAACAACCGCCAGCACCGAAACAACAACGTCATCGAATGTCAATTACGACTCCGCCAGCCTGCCGACTGAGCCGCTGGGCGTGCGCACATTGGGTAACCCTGACGCACCTGTGAAAATCGAAGAATTCGCGTCGCTGACCTGCGGTCACTGCGCTCATTTCCACGGAACAACATTTCAGGAACTGAAAACAAAATACATCGACACAGGTAAAGTCTTCTTCACTTTCACCGATTTCCCACTCAACGCGCCTGCGCTGGATGCTTCCATGGTTGCACGTTGCATGGCACCGGAACGCTACTTCACGTTCTTGTCCTTCCTGATGGAAACACAAGAACAATGGGCGTTCTCCGCTGACTACAAAACGTCCTTGCGTCAAAATGCGAAACTGGCCGGCATGAGCGACGAAGCATTTGACTCCTGCCTTGCCAACACCGCGCTGAAAGACGGTCTGGTTGACCGTATGAAAGCAAAAGCCGAAGAGAACAAGCTGAACTCCACCCCTAGCTTTGTTATCACTGGCCCTGCTGGTAAATCGACACTGACCGGCGCTTTGCCAATCGTTTCCTTTGATACAGCGATTGAAGAAGCACAAACCGGTGCTGCCGCACCCGCTGAAGAAGCTCCCGCTGCTGTAGAAGCAACACCGGCTGAAGAAACCGAAGCTGCCCCGGCAACAGAAACACCTGAAGCGGCTGTGACCGAAGAAGCCCCTGCGGCAGTAACGGAAGAAGATCCAGTTGCCGAAGAAACACCTGCACCTGAGCAAACAACCGCACCAGAAGCAGCACCAGCAACTGAAACAGTACAACCGTAAGCACGGCAGGAATTACTCATGGTCCAGTTTACCAAGCTACGACTGACAGGTTTCAAATCATTTGTTGACCGGACGGAGATGGATATCGCTCCTGGTCTGACAGGGATCGTCGGCCCGAACGGGTGCGGCAAATCGAACCTGGTCGAAGCGTTGAAATGGTCCATGGGTGAAAACTCTGCCAAGCGTATGCGCGGCGGCACAGGCAGCATGGAAGACGTTATCTTCAATGGCACCTCTGCCCGCCCGCCACGTTCGTTTGCGGAAGTGACGATGGTTCTGGACAATACCGATGGCTCCGCGCCAGCGGCCTATCCGGGCGAAGAAATCGAAGTCACACGCCGTATTGAGCGTGAAAAAGGTTCGTCCTATAAAATCAACGGCAAGTCGCTGCGTGCGCGTGATATCCAGCTGTTTTATGCGGACATCCAGTGCGGGGCCGGTTCGCCGTTCCTGATTTCGCAGGGTAAGGTTACCACCCTGATTACATCCAAACCGCATGACCGCCGGATGCTTTTAGAAGAAGCCGCCGGGATTACGGGCCTGTATGCCCGCCGTCATGAAGCTGAACTGCGCCTGCGCGCCACGGAAAACAACTTAAAACGCCTCGAAGACATCGTTGGCGGTATGGATGCCCGTTTCCAAGCCCTCAAAAAACAATCCCGTCAGGCTGCGAAATACCGCAACCTGTCCGCCCAGATCCGCCAGTTGGAAGTAATGATTTCCGCGCTGGATTACCGCGCGGCGGCTGAACAGCTGATCACCATCGAACGCACCTTTGGCACCAATGACAGCGAAGTCGGCGAAAAGATGCTGATGGTCAATAAACTGACCAAGGAACATGAGGCCGGGTCCGAAGGCATTCCAGAACTGCGTCAACGCGACGCAGAAATCGGCGCAACCCTGCAAACCCAGATGATTGCCCTGCAACGTCTGGAAGATGAAGAACTGCGCCTGACCAACGCAATTGCCGAAGCCAAAAAACAACTCGACCTGACCAAGGCTGACCGCGAACATGAATCCACCACGCTGAACGAAAACACCAATATCGTTGAGCGTCTGGACGGTGAAGAAAAAACCATTCTGGTTGACCGTGAAAAGAACGATGCCGTTCTGATCGAAAAACAAGACCAGCAAGAATCCTGCGAAAAAACAGTTTCCGCACTGGAATCTGAACTCTCTACACTGACCGAACAATTCGCAGACACCCGCGCCCGCAAACAAAGCCTGGAACAGCAAATCAACGCTGACCGCAACCGTTTGCAAAGCGTGCGCGACCGCTTGACCCGCGTTGAAGTGGCCCTGACTGAAAAACAAGCCGCGCACCGCGCCGAAGACCGCGCAACCCCGCTGCGTTCGGCCCTGGAAACTTTAGAAGCCCAAGCCGAAACACTGCGCGGTGAACTGCAAACCGTGGAATCCGATCTGGCCACCACACGCGGTGAACAAGACGGCGCCCGCGAAGCGATGCAGATCGCCCAGCGTGAACGCAGCCGCCTGCAAGCCGAAATCGACACACTGAAAACGATTGTTGAGGCCTATGCCCAAGGATCGTTCCGTCCGGTGCTGGATGATATCCGCGCCGATGAAGGTTTTGAAACGGCACTGTCCAAGGCGCTCGGCGATACGCTGATGGCATCCTTGGAAGATGATGCGCCGGTGACATGGAAACAAACCAACCTGTCCGACCTGCCTGCATTGCCATCCGGCGTAACGGCATTGGAACCCCATATCCGCGCCCCGCAACAATTGAAACTGGCCTTGTCGCAAATTGGTGTCGTTGACAGTGATGAACAAGGTAATGCGGCCTCCGCGCACCTGAAACCGGGCCAATCGCTCGTTTCTCCTGATGGCGCTTACTGGCGTTGGGATGGCCTTTATATGAAGGCCACTTCGGCAGATCGTCATGCGATCCAGCTGAAACAAAAGAACAAGCTGGAAGAACTCACCGTTCAACTGCCGCAAGTGATTGCCACGGCCGAATCCGCTCAGGAAAAAGTCACTGTCCTGACCGAAAAAGTCGATACGCTGCAAAACAAACGCCGCGAAACACACCAGACCCTGCAGACCACGGATAATGATATCCGTATCAAGCGGAACGAACTAAACCGCGCGATTGAAGAACAATCAGCCCTGCAGGCTGAAATGGCGAAACTGGAAGAAGCCCTGTCCCTCGCCCGCGTTGAAGCGGACGAATTGGATGGCCGCGTTTCCAACAGCGCGCGTGAATTGGATACGTTTGATGAAGCCGCGATTGCGCAACAACAAACAGATATTGAATCGCTGCGCGCCCGTCTGGTAACAGCCCGTACAGAACTGCACGATTCCATCCGTGCCCTGGAAGTGGCCCGTCAGGAAGAAGCCCGCCGTCAGGCCCGCCTGCAAGCGATTGGCGATGAACGTGTTTCCCTGCAAAACCGCAATATCCGCGCCCGTGAACGTCTGGCTGAACTGGATGAGCGCGAACAGGCACTGGTTGAAAAACTGGAAGGACTGAATAAGCGTCCGGAAGAAATTGCGGAATCAAAACAAACCTTGCTGTCCCGCATTGCTGAAGTACAGGCAGAAAAATCTGTCGCCAATGATGCCTTGAGCGCAGCAGAAGCAACCCTGCATGAGACCACAAAGGCCCTGCGTCAAGCAGAAACAGAACTGGGCGAAGCCCGCGAACGCCGCGCTGGCGCTCAAGCCACCGTTTCAGCCAAGCAACAATATATGGATGTGTTGAAACAACAAATCCGTGACCAGTTCGACATGAGCCCAGAAGATCTGTTGGGCAATGCTGCAAACGACCTCGAGAACGCCGCACCGCTGGAGCAACTGCGCGCCAGCCGTGAAAAAGCTGTTCGTGACCGCGACATGATTGGCCCGGTCAATTTGCAAGCCGACATCGAGGCCGAAGAACTCGAAAAAGCACTGACCACTATTCTGGCTGAGCGCAATGATCTGGGGCAAGCCATTGATGAACTGCGCCAGGGCATTCAAAAGCTGAACAAGGAAGCGCGTGAGCGTTTGAACACTGCGTTTAACCTTGTGAACGAACACTTCAAGGATATGTTCAAGCGCCTGTTCAATGGCGGGAACGCGCACCTTGCCTTGATCGATTCCGCTGATCCTTTGGAAGCCGGTTTGGAAATCTTCGCGCAACCACCGGGCAAGGCATTGCAATCTTTGTCCTTGCTTTCGGGTGGTGAGCAAACCATGACGGCCCTCGCCCTGATTTTCGCGATGTTCTTAACGAACCCTGCGCCAATCTGTGTCATGGACGAGGTTGACGCGCCGCTGGATGATGCCAACGTGGACCGCGTGTGTGACCTGCTGCGTGAATTCGCGGATAAGGGTGAAACACGCTTCTTGCTGATTACCCACCATCGTTTGACGATGGCCCGCATGGACCGCCTGTACGGCGTCACCATGGGCGAGCGCGGCGTATCCCAGCTGGTTTCCGTCGATCTGAACAAGCAGATGGACTTCCTTGACGAAATCGCAGCCTGATTATGTCAGATGAGCATGAACGCCTGAAACGCCTTTCCGGACAGATTGAGGAAATGCGCGCCACGGAATCTGCCCAAAATGCATCCGAAGCGGAAACCGCCCGCGAAGCAGCCAATGTCAGTTCCGGTGCCCGCGCGGGGGCTGAACTGATCAGCTGCATGATTGCCGGAGGCCTGATCGGGTGGGTTTTGGACCATTTATTAGAATCACAGCCCCTGTTTTTGATCATATTTCTGCTGGTTGGAGTGTGCGCCGGGTTTTACGCTGTGTACCGCATCACCAACACCACTGAAAAATAAAGAAGATTCCTGCATTTTTCTTCGTAATGCGTGGTTGCAAAAAGCAATAAAAACAGCTACAAAACGCCCGTAAGAAACGTAGTAAAAGCGGAGTTTCAGGCGTGGCCGATCCACTTCACCAGTTTGTTGTTACCCCGATCGTCGATTTAAGTGTCGCCGGGGTTGATGTATCCTTCACCAATTCCTCTATGTGGATGGTGATTGCCGGTGTTGTTTCGACACTGTTTCTGGCTGTGGCCATGCGCAAACCGGCAATGGTTCCGGGCCGCATGCAAGTGATGGCAGAAATGCTTTACACCTTCATCGCCAACATGATCCGCGAAAACATCGGCACCAAGGGGATGCAATATTTCCCGCTGATCTTTACATTGTTCATGGTTGTTTTGATGGGCAACCTGCTGGGTCTGATCCCTTACTCCTTCACCTATACCAGCCATTTGATTGTGACTGTTGCGCTGGCGTTTTTGGTGTTCCTCACCGTTGTTATTTTCGGCATTGCCAAACACGGCACGCATTTCTTCTCGATCTTCATGCCGCCGGGTGTACCGATGTGGCTGGTCCCGCTGATTTTGCCGCTGGAAATCATTTCATTCCTGATCCGTCCCATTACCCTGTCTGTTCGTTTGTTTGCGAACATGATGGCCGGTCACTTGATGCTGAAAGTCTTCGCTGGTTTCAGCGTTGCGATGGCCAGCATGGGTGCCGCCGGTTATCTGGCCGGGATGGGTCCGCTCCTGTTTAATGCGCTGTTGACCGCGTTTGAATTGCTGGTCGCGCTGATCCATGCCTATGTGTTTGCTGTTCTGAGCTGTATTTATTTGAAGGATACGGTTGAACTGCATCACTAAGCATTAACAATTTTTACCAACCACTGAACGAAGAAGGAATTTAATAAATGGAACTCGAATCCGCGAAACTGATTGCCGCTGCACTGGCTTTGCTGCCGATCCTCGGCGTAGGTCTTGGTCTGGGTCTGATCTTTTCGTCCTATAACGAAGCTGTAGGTCGCAACCCAGGTGCTGCTGAGCTGCTGGACAAGAAATTCTTCCTGACCTTCGCTCTGACCGAAGCTCTGGCGATTTTCGCACTGCTGATCTCTCTCGTGATCCTGTTCGGTTAATATCGATGAACATGCGTGCAATCTCACTGCTGCTGAAGCATAAGATGGCGATTATCCCGGGCGTTATTTTCGGGATCTTCGCTGTTGCTGTTCAATCCGCCATGGCCGAAGAAGTGGTTCATGAGCTGGTTGAAAACATCCAACATGCTGAACATGAAAGTGGTGGATTGCCGCAATTCGACCCTAGCTCCTTCTCCAGCCAGGTCGTCTGGCTGGCGATTGTATTCGTCACGCTGTACTTCGTTTTCTCCAAGAAAAGCCTGCCAAAGATTTCAACGGTTCTCGAAACCCGCGAAAACAAAATCCAAGGCGACCGCGATCAAGCGGAGCAAATGAAGAACGAAGCTGTTGCTGCACATGAAAGCTATGAAAAGAGCCTCGGTGAAGCACGCGCAGAAGCGGCCCGTATTAGCACCGACACCGCGCAAAACATCAAAACCAAGGCTGAACAATCCCTGCACGCGTTCAAGGATAAAGCCGAAGGCCAGATGAGCGCATTAGAATCCAGCCTGAATAACAGCAAACACCAGGCAATGGATGAAATGACAACCATTGCGGCGGAAGTTGCTTCAGCGGCGGCTGAAAAAATCGTTGGCATGTCCACCGACATCAATCAGGCGAAGACGGTTGTGAAATCCCTGAATAAACTTTCAAAGGCGGCATAACATGACTCAATTATTTGCCGATACCGGCGTTTGGGTTCTCCTGTCATTCGTGATCTTCTCGGTCTTTGCTTTCCGTTTTGGTAAGGACAAGTTCCTCGCCAAACTGGATGGCCGGATTGCCGAAATCCGCACCGAAATCCACACCGCAGAAACCCTGCGCGCGGAAGCACAAGAGCTGCTGGCCCAGTATAAAGACAAACAACGTGACGCGGCACAAGAAGCCAAGAACATCGTGGCCGCCGCCCAAAACGCCGCCAATGAAATCAACATGAAGGCACAAGCCGACCTTGATGAAATGATGGCGCGTAAGGAAGTGCAACTGGCCGAACGCCTGAAGCGCATGGAAGAAGCCGCCAAGGCCGAAATCCAAGCCTATGCCGCTGAACTGGCCGTCAAAGCCACAGCCGAAATCATCGCCAGCCATCTGGACGCAGCCACAAATTCCCTTCTGATTGATGCTACAATCAAATCTGTTCCGGAAAACCTGAGCAAGGCCGCGTAATACAGCCGCAAGCAAAATTCAAAAACCCCGGCCATTGTGCCGGGGTTTTTTATTGAATAGGGTCAAAGGGGGCATTGCCCCCTTTAAAACCCCTTCACTTCCACCTTATAATAAAGCCATGTCATTATTCACTACACCCGGAAGGCTGGACGGACATCGCTGGCGCGGGATGCGCGTTGGCATCCTTGGTGGTTCGTTTAACCCGCCGCATGAGGGCCACCTGCATATCTCGAACGTGGCGATGGCGGCGTTGGAGCTTGATTGCGTGTGGTGGTTGGTCACGCCGCAAAACCCGTTGAAGAGCAATGCCGAAACAGCACCCTTTTCTGAGCGCATGGCATGGTGCGAAGATTTAACCAAAACCCACCCGCGCATTATCGTCAGTGATCTGGAAAATCAATGGGGCACCTATCGCAGTGTCGATAGCATCGTTCAACTGCGCATGCATTATCCGAAAACTGAATTGGTATTTTTAGGCGGTACCGATATCGCGGCACAGATGCATCATTGGCATCACTGGCGGATGATCCCGTCGATGATCGCTTTGGGCTTTATTGCCCGGCCCCCGGCCAGCTCCATCATCCGCAAAACAGCCCTCCATCACCTCGGCGGGCAGAATCACCACAGCGTCTCAGGCAGCACCAATGCACCGCTGGCGCCGCGAAACTGCTTTTGGGTGCTGGGGCATACGCTCAATAACCAGTCCTCTACAAAGATTAGAAATAACAGCAAAATCAAATAGTTAATAACTAAATATAATGCGTTGCATTAACGATAGTTTCGCGCATGATTTGCACCCTATCCCCGGTTGGCAGTACAATAAACCTATGAGAGAAGTTTATGGCGAAACTCATAACGGACGGGAGGCCCACTAAAGCTTGTTCATCAAATCACCCGATGCATCGCGGTCGATCGTACGGAAATGCCATGCTCATGACAGCCCCCTTGTGCAGCCTGCTGCCAAGGGTTTTTTGTTGCTAAATTCGGACTAATTATTATGGTAGCCGCAACACTTATGAATAAAGGAGAACGCTCATTTCAATAGCATACGACATGGGACGGAAAAGCCCCGAAAACGTAAAAGAGATGGCCATGCAAGCATTGGATGCTGACAAGGCGGTCGATATCGAAATGATAGACCTTCGTGGTCTGACAAGCATTGCCGATTACATGATCGTTGCCACCGGCACGTCATCACGGCATGTAAATGCCCTTGCTGAGAAACTGGCGGAACGTCTGAATATTCTCGGTCTGAAGGACATCCGCTTGGAAGGTCAGGAAAACAGTGACTGGGTCATCGTTGATGCGGGTGATGTTATTATTCACCTGTTCAGAGAAGATGTCCGCGATTTCTACAACATTGAAAAAATGTGGAATACGCCGCGCGCTTCTATGGAACTGGTCACGGCCCGATAACCTAAGCCTGAACACCCAGTAAGATGGGGAATAAGGCTCTTGCGACAGTGCGGTTTTCGCCGCATTCTGTTCACTATGACTCAAATTGAAATCATCGCTGCCGGGCGGATGAAAAATACGCCGTTTTATGATTTGTGGGCCGAATACCACAAACGCTGCACTTGGCCTGTCACCATGACAGAGATCGAAGCCAAATCGCAGGCCGATGAGATTAAAAAACTTCAAGAAAAAATCCGCCCCGACGCATTTGTCTTTGCGCTCGATGAGCGCGGCAAATCCCTGTCCAGCCCCGATTTTTCGAAAAAGATTCAAGACCTGATGGATCAGGGACGCCCCAGCATTCAATTCATCATTGGCGGTGCGGACGGTTTAAACGAAGACATCAGAAAACGTGCGGATTACCTACTTTCTTTCGGTGTTCAGACTTGGCCCCATATGATGGTCCGGGCTATGCTGATGGAACAGATATACCGGGCGCGGCAGATTGTTGCCGGCCATCCGTATCACCGGGCCTAATGACAAAATTCATCCTGCTTGCCATCATTGCGCTTACTTTTTCCGCCGCACCCGTTTGGGCGGAAAGCGCCCCTGTTCCGGCACGCAAGACCGAAGCCCTTAGCCAATTAAAATCCCGCATCGAAACTGAAAAATCGCAACAGGCCGATTTGAAGAAAAAAATGTCGTCCGCCGAAGATGATTTGGGAACGGCGCGTAAATCGCTGGTGAAACTCAGCGCCGATTTACAGACCAGCCAGAAAACAATGACAGATCTGGAATCACGCATCAAAAAACTGGAAGGTGAAGAAGCCACCCTGAATACCAAAATTCAGTCTGATTATGGTTCGATGGGTGATCTTATTCTAGCGATGGAACGCATTCGCCGTATGCCAACAGAAACACTGATCATTCGCCCCGGCGCACCGCTTGAAACCGCGCAGAGTGCGATTTTACTGCGTTCTATCCTGCCCGGTATCAATGCGCGGACAGCGCAGATGAGCGCTGATCTGGAACGGCTGCGGGCTATTCACATCAGCCTTGATAAAGACCGCACCGCAGCCCTTGCCACAGCAGAACAATTAAAGGATCAGGAAAAAGAACTTCAAGCGATGCTGAAAAAGCGCGAAACGCTTTATCGTCAAACGCGTTCTGCCTATGAAATTCAAGCGGAGTCCGTGGCCCGTATGGCGGCGGAAGCACAATCGTTGGAACAACTGGTTGCGCGCATCGAACGCGCTGAGGCTGAAAAGCCCAAGGAAGAAAAACAATCCAAACGCCGCAGCGTCAAAATGCCGTCATTGCCCGGTGGACGCTGGGCGGTTCCGGTTCAGGGGAATATGACCACTGGCTTTGGGGAGCGTGATTCCATTGGCGCAAAAAGCGAAGGCATTCGAATCTCCGCCGGTGCAAATGCGCTGGTGACGGCCCCTGTTGCGGGTGTTGTGCGCTTCGCTGGGCCTTTCCGGAATTACGGTAATATGGTGATTATCGAACATGACAAGGGATTTCATAGCCTGATGTCCGGATTATCCAGAATTGACACCGCCGTTGGCCGTAAAATATCTGCAGGGGAACCTGTTGGAACGCTTGCTGGCTCTGGCAATGGCGGCCCGCCAACGCTATATTATGAATTGCGGCACAATGGCAAACCCGTTGATCCGTCTGCGAAATTCCCAGATCTAAGTTAGGAACTCTGTTTATGTCACTGCGCCCCTCTTTGCTCTTGCTGACGATTCTTTCAACCTCCGCCCTTACATTGATCCAGCCGACATTGGCGTGGTCGCAAACAGCGGCCCCGGCAGCACCAGCGACGACTGATGAGCGTACCGTTGGCACAGGCGCACCCAAGGCAACAGACGTTCCAGATTCCAGTGAAACATACCGCCAGTTAAATCTGTTTGGTGATGTTTTCGAACGCGTCAAATCGCAATACGTCGAAGAGGTTCCCGATGCAGACATGATTAAACATGCCGTCAACGGCATGTTGACCTCGCTCGACCCGCATTCATCCTATATGGATGAAAAAGATTTCGCCGATATGCAGGTGCAAACACGCGGTGAATTTGGCGGTCTGGGGATCGAAGTCACAATGGAAGAAGGCTTGATCAAGGTCGTATCACCCATTGATGATACACCCGCCTTCCGCGCCGGTGTTCTGGCCGGCGATTACATTACCCATCTGGACGGCAACGCCGTTATGGGCGTTCCGTTGAATGAAGCCGTTGATAAAATGCGCGGCAAAGTTGGTACCCCGATCGAACTGACCATTCGCCGCGCCAACGTGCCGGAAGCGATTAAACTGACACTCAACCGCGACATCATCAAAATTCAATCCGTCAAATGGGATACTTATGGCGGTGAGATTGGTTATATCCGCATCACCACATTCAACCAGAACAGCGACACCGGCGTTCAAAAGGCCGTTGACGATATTAAGGCGAAACTGGGTGATAAACTGATCGGTTATGTTCTCGATATGCGGAATAACCCGGGTGGTTTGCTGGATCAGGCGATCTCCATCTCAGACATGTTCCTGGATCAGGGTGAAATCGTTTCCACCCGTGGCCGTCATGAAGAAGATACAAAGCGTGATAACGCCACACCGGGCGATATCACCAATGGGTTGCCGATTGTTGTCCTGATCAATGGCGGTTCGGCATCGGCATCGGAAATTGTTGCAGGTGCATTGCAAGATCACCACCGTGCAATTCTGCTGGGTCAGAAATCATTCGGTAAGGGTTCGGTGCAAACCGTTATCCCATTGCCGGGTTATGGCGCAATGCGTTTGACCACAGCACGTTATTACACCCCGTCTGGCCGCTCCATTCAGGCCAAGGGCATCGACCCGGATATCGTTGTTGAACCATCCAAAATCGAAGCTCTGGTCACAGGCGACCGTGTGAGCGAAGCCGATCTGCCGGGCGCTTTGGATAAAGTGTTGAAGAAAAAGGCCGAAGAAATCGTGAAGGAAGAAGTGAAGCAAGCGGAGAAAGAAGCCGCTGCTGAAGCCAAGGAAGGGACAACCGCCACACAGGCAAAAGACGCAGCCATCGATAAAGACACGGAAAAAGCCATCGCCGAGAAGAAAAAAATTCTCGAAGATTACCAGCTGGCCCGTTCACTCGACCTGATCCGCGGCGTAACCCTTTATGAACAGCGTAAACAGTAAATGACCCTGAATACCGGCGCGTTAAAGCAAAATTTCACGGCGCGGTCCATGGGGACCGGGATTGCCGTTGTGATTGCGCTTTATGCGCTGGGCGGCGCGTTCCTGTGGTTCAAGGGTCCAGAAACGCTTTCCCAACGTGAAGATAAACTGGCATCGCAAACCATCCTCATTGAACGTGACGAAGTGGTCGATGGTGAATCAGCCATGAACCTGGCGGCAGACGATGCCATGGGTCCGATGGAAATTGATGAAGCAGCCGCAGCAGACACCACCGCCGCACCAGAAGATCAGACCGTAACTGAACAGCCTGTCGTCGTAGAACAGGACGCAGAAACGCCAACCGAAACGCCTGCAACCGATCCCGCAGCGGCCCCTGTGGATGCAGCTGTCGTAGCAGAAGGCCTGCCAAAGGCCCCCATTGACGGTTTATACGAAGACACCAGCAATGGCCGCCTGCCCATCATCCGCGCCACAGATAAAGTTACCCCGTTCACCGCCTATCAACGCCCCTTTACGGCCCCCGTGCCCGGCAAACCGATTGTATCAATCGTTGTCATGAATATCGGCATGTCTGAAACCGCATCAAAGGCCGTCATGTCTGAAATTTCCCCGGAAGTTTCCGTGGCCGTGAACCCATACGCGAATGCGCCGGATTTCTGGTTGAATGAATCGCGCCTGACCGGGCATGAGGCATGGATGATCCTGCCCGTGGAGCCCGATATGTATCCGATGGATGATCCGGGGCCGCAAACTTTGCTGATCAACGCTATGGAACGCCAGAACATCAATAAACTCTACTGGGTGATGTCGCGCGGTTCGGGTTATGCCGGATTTGTAACGGGTGCCAGCCCGGCCTTCATGAAATCGGCCAATGATGTGCGCCCGGTTGTGAATGAGATTTTTAAACGCGGTCTTGGTTTTGTTGATGGTGATATTCAACCCGGATCCACCGCCGCCAGCATTGCGAACGGGTTAAATGCCCCCTATGCCACCAATAATGTCTGGATCGACACGCCCGCAACAGCCGAACATATCGCGGCATCATTGCGTCAGTTAGAAGTTCTGGCGCAGGCCAACGGTTCCGCCATTGGCTTCATCAATTCAACACCCATGGGTTTGAAAATGCTGCAAAGCTGGGTTGATGGATTGCCGCAAAAGGGCATGGTCATTGCCCCCTTGTCCGCCCAGACAAACAAAGCAAAACAGTAAGAAAACAATTATGAGCCTTGATCATCTTCCCTATCGGCCCTGTGTCGGGATTACCCTGTTCAACCGCGACCATAAAGTATTTGTCGGCGAACGCATCGACACGCCCGGTTCATGGCAAATGCCACAAGGCGGGATTGATCCGGGTGAGGAAATCGAAGAGGCCTTCTTCCGCGAAATGAGAGAAGAAATCGGCACGCATGACGCAACGATTTTAAAAATCATGTCAAAACCGCTGCGCTATGACCTGCCCCCACACCTGCAACAAAAACTTTGGACGGGTCAGTTTCGTGGGCAGGAACAAATTTGGGTTGCCGGCACCTTCACCGGCGAAGATACCGACATCAACATCAATGCCCACCACCCGGCTGAATTTAAACGCTGGCAATGGATATCCTTCGATGAGGTTTTAGACCTGATCGTCCCCTTCAAACGCGACACATATCGCAGTGTCATTGAAGAATTCAAACTCCTGATCCCGTAAGAAAAAAGAATAGGGTTTTTAAGGGGGCATTGCCCCCTTAACACCTTTAGCTTTACTCAATAAAAAAACCCGCCATTACAGCGGGTTTTTTATTCTTTATGGGTTTACAGGGGACCAGGCAGGATCAGAACCATCTTGCGGAGTGCGCAGGACACGTTCGTTGTAACCGGTCAGATCAACTGTATAGACCTTGGCGGAACGACCTGTTGAGGATGGTGTTTCCTTGAAGTACGTCAGAACACGACCGTTTGGCGACCAGCTTGGCCCTTCAACGTGGTAGGCCGTGCTGATCAGGCGTTCGCCCTTACCATCTGGACGGATCACGCCGATATAGAACTTGCCACCAGCCATTTTCGTGAACGCGATCAAATCACCGCGTGGCGACCAGACCGGATTACCGTAGCGACCTTCACCAAAGGTAATGCGTTGCGGGTTGGAACCATCAGCACCCATGACATAGATCTGCTGTGTACCGCCACGGTCAGATTCAAAGGCAATCTTGCTGCCATCGGGGGCATAAGACGGCGATGTATCAATCGCGGAGTTATCCGTCAAACGGCGTGGCTGGCGGCTGCGCAGATCCATCGTATAGATGTCTGTGTTACCGTTTTGCGCCATCGACATAATGACTTTTGAACCATCCGGTGCAAAGCGCGGTGCGAAGGTCATGCCGGGGAAATCGCCCAGAACTTCCTGACGGCCGGAATCGATGTCATAGAGGTAAACGCGCGGCTTCTTCTTATAATAGGCCATATAGGTAATGACCTGGTTGTTTGGTGAGAAGCGCGGTGTCAGGACCAGATAAGACCCATCGGTCAGGTAATGATGGTTTGCACCATCCTGATCCATGATCGCCAGACGCTTGACGCGTGCGGTGGATGGACCGGATTCAGAAATGTAAACAATGCGGGTATCAAAATAACCGTTTTCACCGGTAATACGCTTATAAATCTCATCCGAGATAATATGCGCGATACGGCGCCAGTTTTGCGGGGTTGTTGTATAGGCCATGCCGGAAAGCTGGGCCTGTCCATAAACATCCCACAGGCGGAATTCAACGCGCGTGCGGCCATCTGCCGAGGTCGTCACTGTGCCTGTTACCAAGGCCTGCGCATTGCTGGCGCGCCATTCGGCAAAACGCACACCATCCGCAGCGATTGAGGCTGGCGATTGAATAAAGGATGACGGATTCAGGGGACGGAACAAACCTGTGCGTTCAAGGTTGGCGGTGATGATTTTTGGCATCTCCGTCGCCATTTCCTGTTGGTTTGGCATGGTCGAATGGAATGTGGTGATGGCCACAGGCATTGGCTCTTGAATGCCGGATGTCACGTTCACCTGCAATTCTGCGCGAGCAGACGCAAATGGCATGACAACAAGCGCCAGCGCCAGCGCCAGAAGAAGGATTTTCTTAAACATTATAAAACCTCTTTGAACAGGATTTGGTATTAAAGAATTTGACTTGGATCGAAGGTTGCATTGATGACTTTCCAGTCATTGTACTTATCAAGCGGTAACTGGAAAGGCGTACAGTTCGGGTCACGGACAGCACGGAGCGCACTATCGGCCGCAGCCCGATAAATTCCATCGGCATTATAGCGCAGCTGGTCAACAATAACAGCCTGACGCAGCGTTCCATCCGAATTCATAAACAGTTTCAGGTCAACAACCAGATTTTCGGCATAACGGGCCCCCGCCAGCACGTTCCAGCAATTCCGCAGCTGCAACGCCAGCGCATCCATTTCGCTGATCGTCATGCGTTCACCCAGCGGCAATGGTTGGGCGGCCTGTGGTTTCGCCTCTGCCGTGCCGACGTCCTTGGACGGTTCCGGTTTTTGTTCCTGCAGGTTTTTTAGCAAAGACGCGAATGGGTCTTCCTGTGCTTCAGCCGGTTTTTCTTCGGTCAGCACGGGCCGTGGTTTTGGCTTCGGCTTTGGTTTTTCAATTTCTTTCTTCTCGACCTTTTTCTCTGGCGGCTTGTCCTTTTCCTTTGCAGGCAGGGCCAGCTCATCCATCGGCGGTGCGACAGGGCGTGGTGGTTCGGCCACTTGCTTTGGCGCTTGTTTCGGGCGTTCAGGTTCTGCCTTTGGCGGTTCCTTCACATCCTCAACAGGTTTTACAACCGCGCGTTCCGCAGGTTTATCGGTCATGGTCTTATCGCTGATCTCAACCATTTCAATTGGAATGGCCGGAGGCAGCGGATCACGTTCTTTCACGATATAAGGCAGACCAAAAATCCCCACGATTACAACCGCGCCATGAATCATCAGCGAGGTCATGAGCGCAGAGCTCATCCCCGGTGGTTGTTCAACAATATGACGTTTCTTGGCGGCGTTCATAGGATACAGAGTCGTTGGAATTTATGGCGGGAATATGGTTACTTTGAAGGACTTGAAATCAGGGCAACTTTTCTGAAACCGCCCTTGTTAATCGCACCGATCACATCCATCACCATCCCATAATCCAATGACTGGTCCGCACGGATAAACACACGGCGGTCAGGGTCATTATTGGTCATGGATGATAACAATGTCAGCAAACGGTCACGGTCCACTTCGGTTTCACCGACATAGATTTTGCCGTCCTTGGCGATGTTCACTTCAAGCGGCTTGTTATCGTCATCTTGAATCTGGCGTGCTTCGGATTTTGGCAGGTCGATTGGCACACCGGCACTCAGCAAGGGTGCCGTCACCATGAACACAATCAACAGAACCAACATCACATCAACCATCGGCGTGACGTTGATTTCCGACATCGGACGGTAAAGACTGCTGCGGCCACGGGCTTGCCCGCCGGATTGAAGGTTCGCGCCCATTATGCAACCTTCCAGTCATCTTTTTTAGCGCTGGCATTTGTGCCTGTACCCGTGCTGCTGACGCCACGACCGGATTCAAAATTATCCAGATGACGCGACAGGATGGCTGCGAATTCAGAAACAAACGCGTCCAGACGGTCCGCATAACGGCGCAGATCATTGGTGAATTTGTTATAGGCGATCACGGCTGGAATAGCGGCAACCAGACCAAGCGCCGTCGCAAACAGCGCTTCAGCAATACCCGGTGCCACAACGGCCAGTGAGGTGTTCTGCGTGGACGCAATGGCCGTGAAGCTGTTCATGATCCCCCAGACGGTCCCGAACAGGCCGACGAAGGTCGCGGTGGAACCGACGTTGGCCAGAAAGGTCATGCCGCGTTCCAGTGCGTTCATTTCGCGGTTAATGCTGATCGACATGGCGCGTTCAACGCGCTGGCGCAGGGACGCCTGCATGCTTTCTTTAGATGGCAAACCACCGGACACGCCGTTTTGCCATTCTTCCATACCGGCAGCGAAGGTTTTAATGACGGGATCTTGCTTCCCCTTCTTCACGCGCTGATACAGTTTATCGAGCGGCTCACCCGACCAGAACGCATCTTCGAAACGGTCGGCGCGTTTGTTCAGGCGTTTCAGGGCCATGCGTTTATCAATGATGATGGTCCAGCTCCATACGGAAGCGAACAGCAAGGCCATCATCACGACCTTCACAACGAGATCAGCCTGCATGAACATGCCAAACATGCTGAAATCATGGACAACGTTTGCCCCGACATTGGCTGCATCAACGGCTCTATCAACTGCGGTGGTCATGGTTTACTGCCTTCTTACTAATCAGGGGTGGTCATAAAAGGAATCATTCTGTCCCGCATATTATCCGGCATGCGGACCGGTTTGGCTTCCAAAGTTACACAGACCAGAATCACGTCCATGGAGCAAACCAAAACATCGTGGCAAAAAATAGACTGTTTCATCGTAAAAGACGCGTTTTTTAACGCTGAAATCCCGGTTTTTACCGTTAAAAGATCATCCAGACGGGCCGGATAGAGATAATCGATGTCCATTTTGCGGACAACGAAGAAAATTCCGGGTTTTTCCTGCAGAGAAATATGGTCGTAACCCGCTGCGCGCAGAAGCTCAGTCCGCCCCCGCTCCGCATATTTCAGGTAATTAGCATGATAGACAATGCCCCCGGCATCGGTGTCTTCATAATAGACCCGGGCGGTGATTTCATGTTCAGCCATCTGTCCGCTCCATCAGATCAAATTGCAGATCGGTGCGCGGGGCCATACCCAGATATTTATAACCCCGTTCCGATAGCATCCGGCCACGCGGCGTGCGCTGGACCAGACCTTGCTGCATCAGATACGGCTCAATCACATCTTCGATCACATCACGTTGATCAGATAGGGCCGCTGCCAGAGTTTCAACCCCGACCGGGCCGCCGCCATAATTTTCAGCGATGCAGCGTAAATAGCGACGGTCCATCCCGTCCAACCCTTGCGCATCAACATCAAGGCGTTTTAAGGATTCATCGGCGGCGGCCGCATCAATCGTGCTAGCCCCCAGAACATGGGCGAAGTCACGCACCCGGCGTGTCAGACGCCCCGCAATACGCGGTGTGCCGCGTGAGCGTTTGGCGATTTCATAGGCCCCTTCGGGCGTTAACGGCATATTCAAAATACCCGCCGCGCGGCTGACGATTTTGGTCAGTTCTTCCGGCGTATAAAATTCCAGACGCAGCGGAATGCCAAAACGGTCGCGCAATGGGTTGGTCAGCAAACCACTGCGTGTGGTCGCGCCAATCAGGGTGAATTTTGGCAGGTCAATCTGGACGGAGCGCGCCGCTGGACCTTCCCCGATAATCAAATCCAGTTTTCCATCTTCCATGGCCGGGTAGAGGATTTCTTCCACGGTCGCATTCAAACGATGGATTTCATCGATGAACAAAACATCGTTTGGTTCCAGATTGGTCAAGATCGCGGCCAGATCACCGGCGCGGGCGATAACAGGCCCCGATGTCGCACGGAACCCAACACCCATTTCACGCGCAATAATCTGCGCCAGTGTCGTTTTCCCCAAACCCGGCGGGCCAAAGAGAAGAACATGATCGAGGGCATCGCCACGGCTTTTGGCGGCTTCCACAAACACGCGCAGATTTTCGCGCAATGATTTCTGGCCGACGAAATCATCAAGACGTGATGGACGGATCGCCAGCTCATCCGGGGTTTCATCCTCCAGACGCTGCATATCCAAATCAGGGTTTTTTTCGGTCGCGGATTTCATCAATTGGAAAGTTCCTTGAGCGCAAGACGGATCAGATCCTGAAGATTATCATTGTCGTTGGCCTTTTGACGGGCCTGAAGAACAGCCGTATAGGCTTCGGTACGAGCATAGCCGAGATTGACCAGTGCCGATACCGCATCACTATCAATATCCACGGCAGCATTCGAGGGCGCAGCCCCCTTCACCACCACGGCCTTTTTGCCCTTGGCGGCAGAGAGGTCCATCTTCGCGGCCTTATCCTTTAATTCAGTGACAATCCGCGTGGCCAGTTTTGGGCCGACACCATCGGCCTGACGCAGTGTGGATGCATCTTGCGCCGCAATCGCAAAGGCCAGTTGTTCCGGTGCGCAGGCACTCAAAATCGCCAAACCCACGCGCATGCCAACGCCTTGCACACTGGTCAGCAAGCGGCACCATTCCTGTTCCGCTGCATCGGCAAAGCCGTAAAGGTGGAAATGATCTTCGCGGACATGGGTATCGATCAGCAAGGATACAGGATCACCCTTATTACCAATGCGCGATAAAGTGCGGCCACTGGCAAAAACCTGATACCCGACACCGTTCACATCGATGATCAGGGAGTCAGCGGCGGTGCTGTCTAAAATTCCGGTCAGCTTCGCAATCATTTACTTCAATCCCCCCATGATACCGCCCATGCGTTTCCGGCTGGCGGCGTGGTGTGCGTGGCAGATGGCAATCGCCAAGGCATCGGCGGCATCGGGGCCCATTTTCCCGGCAGCAGGAAGCAAAACAGCAATCATCGCGCCGATTTGATCCTTGGCCGCATGGCCCGTACCCACAACCGATTTTTTAACAAGGTTTGGCGCATATTCAGAAACAGATAAACCCATCCGCGCCGGGGTCACCATGGCGGCCCCACGGGCCGCACCGAGTTTCAAGGCACTGGCCGGGTTGTTATTGACGAATGTTTCTTCGATGGCCACTTCTTCCGGCGACCATTCCGTAATGATCTTTTCCAGACCCCAGGAAATTTCCGCCAGACGTTCCGCAATAGACAATGTGGAGTCGGTTTTAATCATGCCGCAGGAAATGAATTTCAAGGCATGCCCTTCGGTGTGGATTACCCCCCACCCCATTTTCTGCAAACCCGGATCTATTCCCAAAATACGCATATCTATGCCAGCAACCGTTCCATCATTTCTTCACTCAGTTCCAGATTGGTGGTGACGCTTTGCACGTCATCGTTATCTTCTAAAACGTCGATCAGTTTTAATACCGACTGTGCCTGCTCCTCCGTCACTTCCGCCATAACGTTTGGTTTCCAAACGAGGGCCGATTTTTCAGCAGCACCAAATTTTTCCTCAAGCGCATCACGCACAGCGGCAAAATCATTCGGCTGGCAGTTGATTTCGTGGAATTCTGCTGTGCTTTCGCAGTTATCTGCACCGCATTCAACGGCGGCCTCAAACATTGCATCGGCACTGGCGGTTTTCGCCGGATAGATAATCATGCCAAGGCGGTCAAACATAAAGCTGACCGAATTGCTTTCACCCAGATTGCCGCCATATTTAGAAAAGGCCGGGCGCACATCGCCCGCCGTGCGGTTGCGGTTATTGGTCAGGGCGTCAACGATGACCGCAACACCGCCCGGACCGTAACCTTCGTAACGAATCTCTTCATAGTTATCATCGGCCCCTGCGCCTGTGGCGCTGTCGATGGCTTTTTTGATGCGGTCGTTCGGCATGTTTTCTTCGCGGCCCCAAAGAATGGCGGCACGCAGACGCGGATTCATCGCCGGGTCACCGCCACCTTGTTTGGCAGCAACGGTAATTTCGCGTCCGATTTTGGTGAAGATTTTTGCCCGCTTGGCGTCTTGGCGACCCTTGCGATGCATGATGTTACTATATTGGGAATGTCCGGCCATGATGATTTTCCAGATTATGCGAAGAAACAAAGAACACTGGCAGAAAACTGCCGTATTTCGGAAGAAAGCGCAACCCGGGAATAATAACACGATTCACATTGTCCGCAGATAATGCTAAGCTCTTGAAATACACGCGTTTTATTTTTCGTATTCTGTTAAGCCTGCGTCAACGGCCACTGCAGTAAAATAGTCAGAACCCACAAATAATAAAATTCAAGAATCGGTTAGCAGATCGATGACTTATCAACTACACCGCATCAGCGTCCTGATCGTTGAAGATAACCAGCCGATGCTGGAGATCGCCAAATCGCTGCTCCTCACCTTTGGTGTCGGGCATGTTGTTGGCGCGCAAAATGGCGAGGTCGGGTTCAAACGCTTTTGCGAACACAACCCGGACATCGTCATTGCCGATTGGATGATGAAACCGATGGATGGCATTTCGTTCACACGCATGGTCCGTAACGATCCGCGCAGTCCCAATGCTTATGTACCGATTATCCTGATGACCGGGTTCAGCGAACGCCGCCGCGTCCTGCAAGCGCGTGATGCTGGTGTGACAGAATTTCTGGTAAAACCTTTCAATGCCCGCGACTTATATAAACGCATCGCACAGGTCATTGAACGCCCACGCCAGTTTGTCCGGTCTGAAGATTTCTTTGGTCCCGATCGCCGCCGCTCCCGCGAAGCGGCTGGCACTATCAGCAATTATGTCGGCCCGTTCCGCCGCGAAACCGACAATACCAGCCCGGAATTTTTCAAACGCCTGCGTGACCAGCAAACCGAAGCCCATGAAACATTGCGCGTAATGCGTGAAAAATCAGGCCTCAGTTCCGGTGACAAGTTCAACATCATCAATCCGAAAGATATTGATTTTCAATGACAGAAGATCGGCATTTTAATCAGAAGCCCCGCCGCAAGGCCGAGTTCACCCGCCCGCCTAACACATTAAAGGCAAAGGTGGGTTCCGGCGGTTTGAGCGAAGAGATTTTGAACAAGGCGCAAACGCTGCTTGAAAACAACGCCGTTGATTTTATGCCGCTGGCGGAAATCTATCTGACATCCGTCATGCGCGGCGTTGAGGTAGCGCGTGAAAAATCAGAGTCCGAAAATGCGGAAATGCTGATCGCACAAATCACTTACCCAACCATGCAGTTAAAAGCCAATGGCGGCATGTTCCATTATCATCTGGTCACGCGCACAGCGGATAAGCTGATCCAGTTTCTGGAAGTCATTGAAAGCCCGGATGATGAAGCCCTGGAAATCATTATCGCCTTCCACACCACCATACGCGCCATTGTTATGGGCCGGATTACGGGTGATGGCGGGAAATATGGTCAGGATTTACTGGATGCGTTAAACGAAGCGTGCCTGCGTTACTTTGACAAGCACCCGCATAAACACAAGGACATCGATTTTGATTACATTCACAAAATCGATGCCCCTGAAGCTTAATAGCTATTTGATTTAGTTGCAGACCAGCGTGCCAAATGGAACTGGTTTACGTGACTCCGGCTGCGGGCCCAGATTATGCGCGGCCGCATCCTGTTCCAATGCCGTGACGTAGTACAAAATATCCTTCACGATATCGCGGGTATATTGGCTGCTGCTGTTTTTGAAAGCTTCTTTCACGCTCTGCACATTACCGGAAAACGCTTTTTCCACCAGCGATTCAACCTGTGCCGATACTTCACTGCCAGCCACCGGATCAACGGCATTGATGTCAGCCAGACAGTCCGACAAACGTGTACCATAGGCCATTGGCGCAATACGCTGTTGCCCGGCGACCAGACACGCATATTCCGCAACCAGATAGGCTTCGCATTCCCTATCAACATCCCAAGTCGATGCGTCTTTTTGACCCGTAAACGCGCCTTCGTTCTTCAGCGCGTGGTAGAGGCGCAGACCGACAGCATCCGTGTCCAACAATGCGTGGCAACGCAGCACGTCATGAAACGGCGCAAGGCTTTTTGGGGATGTTGCGGAATCCAGAATAATAATGCTGGCAGGGCCCAGATCAAACTGGCGCAGAAACTGGTTTGCGTCGTCCAATACGCGCAATGCGGCTTGGTTTTGAGATTGTTGGCTCATGATTGCACCCTCCAAATATAGGCATTGATTTAAGTTATGGAATATAAATACAGGAAACCCCTCACTCACGCAACAAAATATCGGAGATCCGGTGCTTTTAGGCACAATATTGGAAAATACTAATTATAGCGCAATAAATATCCGTGGTGACGCCAGGAGAAAGACCGGCTGATTATTCCCGCCACATGCATCTAACCCGGTGCAAGTTGTCCTTGTTGGGCCTGTTCTGCCAGCCAAACTCCATTATCTGACGCCACGCCCAAATGTTCGTGCTTTCTGAAGAGGACCAGTAATAATCGTTTTGCAGGTTGAATGTTCCGGCTGGCTGACCAGATTTCAAATTTGTATAAATGACATTTAGTTCACTTCGCGATGGCAGATACCAGCCACTGCTCTTGCCATGCGCATTCAAAGCAGTGCAGTAATCCGCCGCAGGAAATACACTTGGGTGCGCGGTCAGGAGTTGCGTATTTTCCTTGCCCGTATCGCACCCCGGCCCTGTATGGGGGGGGACATCAGCACAAAGCGCCATGCCCGTTGCGGCATCAGGGTATGGTCCCCACACCAAAGCCGTTGGTGCGTCATTGGCCGCGATATAAAGTTTATTGCCGTTTAAATCACCGGCATAAATCATGCCATTCGCGCAGACGTTTCCAATGGTCGGGCAACCCGCTGGTGGGGCCCAAGCATGCGGTGGCTGATGAAACGCAACCCACCCCGTCGGCGTGCAGCCCTGAAAAAGATCATGCGTGGTATTATACACAAACTCGCCCGACACGCCGCTGGGGTTGGCGCATTGCGCAGATGCCGGGGTAGTAGAAAATAAGAACAAGACGGCCACACATAAAAGCAGGGCCTGTCTGAGCATTTTGCAATGTTGGAAAGTATCAATCATATCTGCCGCTTTTAAAAAAAACAGGAATTGCTCTTCTCTTAAATATACAAGAATTAGACTTAAAAAACTCTAGAAATCCGGCATTTCCGGCTTTAACCGCCCGCCAATACGCACGGCTCCGGCCTTTTTGGCCAAACCACGGTTATCCAGCTCGACAAACAGACCACACACGGTGGCTTCCCCTTCTGCCGGCGACATACGGTCTGTTGGGGTTTTTCGGGTGAAACGGTGGATTGGGACGTCCTTTTTCACGCCGATAACACTGTTATAGTCGCCGGTCATCCCGGCATCGGTTTGATAGGCGGTGCCGCCATCGAAAATCTGCACATCGGCGGTCGGGGTATGGGTATGGGTTCCAACGACCACGGAGACACGCCCGTCCAGATAATGCCCCATCGCCATTTTTTCACTGCTGGCTTCGCCGTGGAAATCGAGGAAGGCGGCATTGACCACCCCGCCCATGCGATAGGTGTTCAGCAATTCATTCATCGCCGCAAATGGATCATCCATGGCATCCATAAAAATACGCGCCATCGCATTGACGACCAGAATTTTCCGGCCATCAGGCAGGGTATGAATATAAAATCCCTTCCCCATCGTTCCTTTTGGAAAGTTGATCGGTCGCAGCAATTTTGGATCGCGGTCGATGTAAGGGATAATTTCGCGCTGATCCCATATGTGATTTCCGGTGGTGATAACATCAACCCCCAGCGCATAAAATTCCTTACAAATATCAGGCGTGATGCCAATGCCATGTGCAGCGTTTTCGCCATTTACAATCACAACATCAGGTTTCAATGTCTTTTTCAGTTCCGGCAAATGCTTGGCCAGCGCATCGCGCCCGGTCCGTCCCATGATGTCGCCGATAAACAAAATTCTCATTGATAAATCTTTCTAACCATATCTTTGTGCGCGGATTGGCGTAATGATCCAATCCAGTTTTTCATCATGTTCTTCGACGGGCAGGTTGAATAAAACGGCCTGCTGGCCATACCCTAAACCCACAGCAATCACTGGCTTTATTGCGCGGTAATGGCGCAGCGTCGCATCATAATACCCGCCCCCATACCCTATACGGTTCCCGTGACGGTCAAAAGCCAGAAACGGCACGACGATAATATCAGGGTCGATCATTTTGCTGTTTTCATCGATGACAGGTTGCATAATACCATAAGCCCCCGGTGCCATCGCATCACCATCACGAAACGCTACAAATTTCAAAACGCGCGTATCACCCTGCACCACCGGCAGCGCACAAACATGCCCGGCCTGTAACAAGGCATGCAACAACGGCAAGGAGTCATATTCCCGCCCCTTGGGCCAGTACAGCGCAACGGATTGATTAAATTCTGGTTTGATGGAGTCGATAAAATTTTCGACAGCGTGCTCTGCATTTTCAGAGGCAGGGTCAATCCGGTCACGGTGAAGCATCGCTTCACGGCGGATCGATTTTTTAGACAGCGCATCGGACATAGAGAAACCTTAGGCGGGATATAGTGGAAGGTGACGGAAGGAGCCACAGGCGCCGTGGAGACATGCAACTTATCCGCTGCTGGCCCGGTTAACCAGGTGGGCGCCATATATCCCAAACCAAGGTTTGAGTAGCGACAGCTCCCATGCAGAGATAATTATCGGCCCGAGGGAAAAGGTGTCAAACGAACGTAGCAGCCAACCCTTCCGTCACCATCCATTATAGTGCGATTTCAGATCTTTTGCAGTCTTTCTGCAACAGAATCGATCCGGGCGGCTAAATGGTTGATTGCATCCACAATTACGCGCTCGTCCTCTTCGCTGAAACGGTCGTCTTCGGCATAGACCGGAGCCGCCATATTGGCCTTGGTATCAAAAATTTCATCGGCCAGAACCAGCGCCGTCAGCACCAGAAGATGGGATTCATTGGTCGCAGCCCCCGCCCCGGCGATTTCGCGCAGACGCATATCGACATACCCGGCCAGTTCCTGAACCCGGCGTTCCTGCCCATCGTCGCAGGCAATACCATAAACCTTGCCATGAATGGCAACATTAACCTGTGCCATAATGCTTATGCCTCGCCCAGCAATTGCTCAACTTTGGCAATTGTCATGTCCAGTTTCTTGGTCAGGGCGGAACGGTCGAAATTAACGACACTGCCTGTGGCCGCCGGTTTTACCGGTGCGCCGAACAGGTCGATCTGCGTGTTTTTCAGGCTTTTCTGGTGCTTGACCAGGGACCCTTCCATCTTGTCGATAACTTGATCCAGATTGGCAAGGGCGTTCTTGATGGCGACGGACACGACACAACCTCTCGAAAATTCATTCTAAAAATATCGTTATATGAAGTGTGAATTAACAACCTTGCGGCACTGCGGTCAAGACTCTGCCGTATAGTTTTCAACCGCTTTATTCACAGGTTTTAAGAACACCCGCCAGCCCGTTGACCCAAAAGGAAAAGAACGGCATTCTACCCGCCATATTCAACCCATCCGGAGTGTTTGAACAATGACCCAATCCGCCGCCGCAGCCACCAACGGTATGCCAGCCACGAATCCCGACATGAAAACGATGGCGAACGCCATTCGGGCCTTGGCGATGGATGCGGTGGAAAAAGCCAATTCCGGCCACCCCGGTATGCCGATGGGCATGGCCGATGTGGCAACGGTGTTGTTCACCAAATTCCTGAAATTCGATGCCGCCAACCCGGAATGGGCTGACCGTGACAGATTTATTTTGTCGGCGGGCCATGGTTCGATGCTGCAATATGCGCTGCTCTATCTTCTGGGTTACGAGAAAATGACGCTCGACCAGCTGAAAAATTTCCGTCAGTTACATTCACTGACCGCTGGCCATCCGGAAGTTATGCCCTCCGCCGGGATTGAAATTACCACCGGGCCGCTGGGTCAGGGCATTTCAACGGCACCGGGTTTTGCCTTGGGCGAACGCATTTTGAATGCACGTTTCGGCAATGATCTGGTTGATCACTGGACCTATGTCATCGCATCGGACGGCGATTTGATGGAAGGCATCAGCCATGAAGCCTGCGCCCTCGCCGGACACCTGAAACTGTCGCGGATGATCGTTTTATATGATGATAACGGCATTTCCATTGATGGCCCGACATCGCTGTCATACTCAGACAACGTGCCAAAACGCTTCGAAGCCTATGGCTGGGATGTACAAACAGTCGATGGTCACGATATGGCCGCGATTGAAAAGGCCATTGCCCATGCAAAAACCACCAATACCCCAAGCATGATTTGCTGCAAAACCCATATCGGGTTCGGCGCACCGACCAAGCAAGACTCTTCCTCCTCCCATGGTTCACCTTTGGGGGCCGAAGAACTGGCGGGTGCAAAGAAAAACCTGAACTGGGCACATGGTCCATTTGAAATCCCGTCTGATGTTTTAAACGCATGGCGTGCGGCGGGTTCGCGCAACGCGCATCTGGTGTCCGAATGGAATGACCGCTTGAAAAAATCAGCGCAGAAGGATGAATTCCTGTTTGCAATGAAGGGCGATGTTGCCAAAACAATCGCACCAATCGTCAATGACCTGAAAAAACAGTTCGTGGCCGATAACAAGGCCGCCGCGACCCGCAAAACATCGGGTCAGGTGCTTGAAAAGCTGGTCCCTGCTGTAAAAGAACTGCTCGGCGGGTCTGCTGATTTAACGGGTTCGGTCCTGACGCAAGTCAAAGGCCCAGCAAACATCACCCCCGGCCACTATAACGGTCAATACATCCATTACGGTGTTCGTGAACACGGTATGGCGGCGATTATGAACGGTTTGGCGTTACATGGCGGGGCCATACCGTATTCTGGTACGTTCCTGTCTTTCAGCGATTATTGCCGCCCATCCATCCGTCTGGCTGCGCTGATGAAACAGCGCGTCATCCATGTGATGACACATGATTCCATCGGCCTTGGCGAAGATGGCCCAACCCATCAGGCGGTTGAGCATGTCGCGGCGCTCCGTGCCATTCCAAATACGCATGTGTTGCGCCCTTGTGATGGCGTAGAAACAGCGGAATGCTGGGAATTGGCGATTAACCGCCATAACGGCCCATCGGTCTTTGCCCTGACCCGCCAAAACCTGAAACCACTGCGCACCACCCACACGGATGAAAACAAATCCGCACGCGGTGCGTATGTTCTGGCTGAATCAAAAGACGCAAAAGCAACCATCTGGGCCACAGGTTCAGAAGTTGAAATCGCGATAGCCGCTAAGGAAGAACTGGACAAGTCCGGCATTCCAACCCGCGTTATCTCTGCCCCCTGCCTTGATCTGTTCTGGGAACAGGACAAGGACTACATCATGAGCCTGATTTGCACCGACGGTGTGAAGGTCGCAATTGAGGCCGCCATCCGCATGCCATGGGACCGCATCATCGGTTCACACGGCATCTTCGTTGGCATGACAGGGTTTGGTGAGTCAGCCCCAGCAGAAGTGCTTTACAAGCATTTCGGCATTACGGCTGAAGCTGTTGTGGGCGCGGTGAAGGCGAAAATTGCCGTGTAACCCCCGCTAAAACCGCCCTTAAATCATTTTGCAGATGCGGGTCATGAATATCATGGCCCGCATTTTTTATGATGATTTCACCGGGCATGGCGGAACCGATATAGTCGTTTTCACCACGAATGAACTTAGCACCCGGCGGCACGGGAATGGCGCGGCCATTCAGACCGAAATTACGTTCAATCATATTGGCGTAGATAATGCGGTCAGCGACCAGACGGTCGAAATCATGCGGGCTGATGCGCACCGGGCCAAAGATTTGTTCATAGCGCAATGCCGCCTGATGCCGCTTTGCGCGGGTCCCATAGAGCAGATCAAGGTTGCATAGACACACAGCCTGGAATTCATCCTGCACGCCGTAATCATCGCAAAATTCACGCCAGCCTTGCGGGTATTGCTGGCGGCTGCGGGCGTAGTAGTTTTTCAGTTCCGGAATACCGCCCAAAAACGCGCCATAAAGGACGATTTCATTGCAATGCTGGGGGTATTTCTCCGCATACAGGCAACTAACGGCGGCCCCGGCGGACCAGCCGAACAGGCTGATCTTTTCCAGCCCCAGATGAGTGCGGATGGTTTCGATGTCTTCTGCCAGATCGGGGTAAAGATTTTGATCAACATCGCCAGCCGGTTTGGAATGGCCAACCCCGCGCGCATGAATAATCACCACGCGGCGTTGTTCCAGATCCCACAGGGATAGTTTCTGCATATCAAAAACATAACCCGCATTCCCATGCACCATGACAAAGGGTGGCGCATCGGTGGGGCCATAAGATTCAAAATAAATCTGGTGACCCGAACCATCCGCCGCCGCAACCATGCCCGATGTTGGAAATGCTGCCTTCATGCTCAAACGCCTTTGGTAAAGCGGAACAGGATTTTGTACTGGTTATAGTAATTCAGCTTATCAATCAGTTTCGGGTAATAAACCTTGTCGTCCGGTTCCGCCACGATGAAGCCGTTACTTTTGAATTGCTGCGCCTCTACACGGAAACCGTTATTTGCAAAGGCTGCGGCGTAATCATCAAGGCTGTAATTAGGCACTGGAATATTGGAATATTCGCTAATCGCCTTGTGCCATTCCGGCCATGCCGGGTTATCAATGTGGCATCCAGTGGCTGCGTAATAAACACCGTTATCTTTCAAAACACTGCGGATCAATTTCGCGTGGGCGTTCAGGTCCGGCAGCAGGTAAATCACTTCATGGCTGAACGCGACATCGAACACATCGTTCAATAAATCCAGATCAGCGGCAGGATAAAAATCAATCGGCAGATGTGCATTGATGCGCGCGGCCTGCGCCAGTGACGCGGCGGCGATATCAACACCGACGGCTTTTTTAAACGGGTATGTGTGATAGAGCATCTGGATGAAGCCGCCCTGATTGCAGCCAAAATCCAGAATGGTTTTGCTGCGCAAATCCTTTTCCTGAACTTTTTCGATCATCGTGCGCCAATGGTGCATGTGACCGGTGACCATGCGGTCTTCTTCTTCCTGCGATGTGGTCCAGGTTTTCAGGTTTGTGGTGGTATTGGCCATGACTTCATCTCCCTTAATGCAAATCATTCTCATTTACAGAGGCAGTCGTCAAGCCCTTTAGAAACAGCTATCCGCAAAAGATTGGTGCGTCGTAACAAATTTTTCATAATTTCGTGAGATACTGAAACTATCAACGAGAGGTTCTGTAAAACATGATCCATTCTGTTAAAAAGGCGCGCAATTCAGCGCGGGGTATCTCCAGAACGGCGCGTGAGACGCGCACCGTGAGACAGCCGAAGGAAGCAGATATTGACCCTGCGCCGACTTGACGAAGCACCTTGCAATAGAACATTGAGTCCATGATTCATAAAGGGCTGGAGGCTAATCACCTCCAGCCTTTATCATTGGCTCCACCCCTACCACTTATATTTCAAGATAACCTTCACCGTGCCATCCGGTGCCGCATCGGACAGGCCGATCAAATATCCGGCATCATAAGACGCGCCCGATACAGGCAATGCACCGGAGAATACCGGGCCAAGGCGATGGTCTTGCTGGTTAAAGCGCCCTTCATTCCCGATTTCACCAAATTCGCTATACAGCTCAAAACCCGGCTGGAAATGGTCGTTATATTTATAGCGTGAATGCCATGACAGGCCCCATTCCGCATCATCGTTAGAATCTTCGCCCACTTCGCGGCTATAGCTGAGGTTGGCGCGGTGTGCGGTTTTCGCAATGTCTTTTGCGGCGAGCAATTTAATTTCAATCGCATCGGCGTCACCTATGCCGTTAAGGGCGTAGCTAAACCGTGCTCCGGTATCGAGCCAATATTGATCCTGACCGGTGAACTGGAATTTATTTTTCCAATCAATGCTGGTGAATTCGGTATCATCCCCGCGCGCGCCGCCTTGGGCTACATTGGCTTCGATTTCTGTCTGCCAGAATGAAGTCACGCCGTGACCGATGGCCAGTTTTTGTTTCCATGCGCCGTCGCGGCGGTTTTGTTTATCCACCACGTATTCGCTTTTCCATTCCACCCCTCTTTCGCCCTGTTTCACAGTGGCAGAAGTGACGGTTTTACTGGCCCATGCGGGGCTAGCCCCAGCCAAAACAAGGGGAAGATCGGTCAGGGCAGCCAAAATACGCAAATTCAACAAAGGGTTTTCCTTCAAAAAGTTTAAATCCGGGTGGACCTTACCCGCACATTCACACGGTTTTCAACCCAAAACCCCATAACTCTTGCAATTACAGGGGGCCAGATTTAATCTCCGCCTCAAGATTTCTTTTATTTATCAGGAGCGTGTGATGACCACAAAAGTAGCAATCAGCGGATTTGGCCGTATCGGCCGCCTCGTCCTTCGAGCCCTTTATGAATCTGGCCGCAAGGATATTGAAATTGTCGCGATCAACGATCTGGCCGATTTGCATGCCAACGCGCATTTGTTGAAATATGACTCCGTTCATGGACGCTTCCCCTTCGAAGTCTCCACCGAGGGCGATTATCTGATTGTCAACGGCGACCGCATTAAATGCGTTCAGGTCAAAGACCCGGCAGAATTGCCATGGAAAGATTTGGGCGTTGATATCGCGTTCGAATGTTCCGGTATCTTCACCAGCCGTGAAGGTGCGGGCAAGCATTTGACCGCTGGTGCCAAAAAAGTCCTCATCTCTGCCCCGGCGACCGATGAAGACATTACCGTTGTTTACGGCGTGAACTCTGACAAATTGACAGCGGACCACAAAATCGTTTCCAACGCGTCTTGCACCACAAACTGCCTGGCCCCTGTGGCGTCTGTCCTGCATAAGGGCATTGGCATTAAACACGGTTTCATGACCACCATTCACTCCTATACCGGTGATCAGAAGATTGTTGATACCAACCACAAGGATTTGCACCGCGCCCGCGCTGCGGCCCTCAACATGATCCCAACCTCCACTGGTGCCGCCAAGGCCGTTGGCAAGGTTCTGCCAGAGCTGAAAGGCAAGCTGGACGGTGTGGCGACACGCGTTCCAACCCCGAACGTATCGATGGTTGATTTCAAATTCGTCGCCAACCGCGAAACCACGGTAGAGGAAGTCAATGAATTGATCCTGAAAGCATCGCAAAGCGGCGAGCTGAAAGGCATCCTCGGCACCTACACCGAAGACCTCGTTTCAAGCGATTTCAACCATGACCCACGTTCCTCCATCTTCGCCCTGAACGAAACCAAGGTGATTGACGGAACATTGGTCCGCGTTATGTCGTGGTATGACAATGAATGGGGTTTCTCGAACCGTATGCTAGACACAGCCGTGAAAATGGCCGCCCTGTAATATTGGCACGAACAAAAAATCAAAAGGCCGGGGTGATCCCGGCCTTTTTTTATTTGATGAACGCAACCATGCAATCCAATTTAGGGTGATGGCGCTGAGGGGCTGGGTTTTCTGAGAACTGCCTTAAGCTCTTCCGGGTAAAGAGATTCTTCCATGAGCCAGGATTCCGATGGCTCCCGGAACTGTTCGCACCCTAAGGATTCGGGGATTTCCGGAACATTATTATATCCATTTTCTATTGCGTTGCCTTCCGAGGCCAGCAGCGCAGATTCCTGAGATTTTTGGATCAGGTGGTTTAGGCGGTACTGTACAACATTGCCCAATGATTTTGTGTTTTCAGCAATTGAATCCAAAATGGAAATGCACTTATCGACACTATGCTTGCCAAGAATAAAGCTACGAATTGTCTTTTTCTTTTCATCAGAGAAAAGGTCAAAATCGGTCAGGGCTTTATCAGCACCCTCGAACGCTTCCACCATAAAATTTACATCCGCAGCGGAAGCAGAATCTGATGCCCTATTATGATAGCATTGCATTAGAGTCGTCGCGTGAAGCACCTGCATCATGATTTTAATATCGGACAGTAAATCAAATGTATCTTTTTGTTGCTTTTCGTCCTTCATTAACGTCTTGGCTTGGTCAATTTTGTTAATCATGCCATCGAAATTTCCATGAAACGAAGCGCATTTAAGTTCAGTCCATTTTGCGTCAGAATATACGAAGTCTCCCATCTTACTGTCATAGCGGCGATTAAAATAGCGCTTACGCTGATCTCCCATCTCCTCCAGAACGGTGTCCATTTTTGACTTGAGTTTAAGAAGTTTGGATACATCATGAAAGCTGTCCAATCCCAAAGAATCAGGAATCCCCTGAACCAATTCTGTTGAACGCAGCAAAGTTAATATCGGAACATTCTTCTGCTGGATATGCGCATTATAAGCCACGGCATGATCCAGTTCGCTTTGTGGGAATTGACCATCACGCATCGGGCGGCAATTCAGGGTCATGGATGGATGACCGTTCACATCAAAAATTACGCCTGCCGCATGGGCAACACCCATGAAATGTGAATCGCCGATATCTTCGTCAACGACTTCGCGCATTGCATATTGGCTGGCGGTGTCGGTGCCGAATTCATAAACAGCCATTTTTTGTAAGACAAACATGAAGGCCGCCTTTTCGACGAGCGTTGTGCTCTTATGTACCGCCATTTGCATGGTGGAACCTTCGGCGGCGCGGTTGAACATGGCGGACAAGGCGCGGCCATCGCCATCGGTGCATTGACGCAAACGCCAACGCTGTGTGTCGGGCAGGAAATCTGCTTCAAGATATTCTGTTGGAGAATCCGGGTGCGCCAGATTGCGGAACCCGATGGTGCGGAATGAAACCACACTGGCCGCCGGGTTATAATTGGCTTCGTCCTGATTTAAGGCCCAAGTCGATTTATGCTTTGGCGCATGGCCAATCAGGGTCGGTGAATCGGTTTGCTCAATGTCACGATACGCCTCGTCTGCTCTCCCACCCTGTGGCCGCGCAGGATTAGGAAGTGCTTCACGGGCCTTGCCGAAGGTTAACCATTTCCAGACCATCAAAATACCTGCGCGCTTAGGGCTGAATTATTTTCCAGAAGACTTTTATACCCGCACCCTGTATTCTGTCAAATAATATTAACCCCCTGCTCTAGCAGGGAAATCGTCCTTTTGATAAAAATGGACGCAATTTCAACGTTATGTTATATATTTTCCCCCATAATCTGGCATTGGGGATAGAAGGTTTAGCCATGAAAACGCTGCCGTTTGACGGGAATGTAGAGTCCAAGGCGATGAAAGTCGGCCATGTGATCGACCATCTGGTTGATGCACTGGGCGGCGAACCTGCCTGCACGCTCCGCCGCGCGGTTATTCTGGCCGATATTGATGAACACCCCGGTACGACGCAAGCGGGAATCATCCAACGCCTGCGCGCCGATAAATCGGCCCTGAACCGCGATATTGAATGGCTGGTCGATTATGGCTGCCTGCGCCGCCGCCCTGGGGCCGATGGCCGGGAAATCAATTTGTTTACAGAGGGTTACTCGAAAAGACACCTCGATCTGGCCCTGTCCTATTTCAATAATTCGCATAATAGCTTGAAAAATTTCCTGATCCGTTATATCAATCTCTTCGGTCAGCACCGACCCACCCTGCGCGACGCCAAGATTGTGGCTGCCGTCGGGGACAAAGATCCAACGAACCGCCAACAGGTTTTCCAGACTTTGTATAACGGTCCGCAGACCACCGACAACCGGGCCATCAACAATTTGATTGATCTGGGTATTTTAGAAAGAAAAGGGACTTAATGTCTGAAGCTATCGGTTTGAGTGGAGATTTTGCACCTGCGTTTGCATCGCTGTGCGCCAGTGTTGGCGGCGGTGACTTCGGTGTATCTCTGTCTCTGGATTCCGGTGCGGGTTCTTTCGATGTCGGTGGTGGCGGCGAAGGTGGTGCAGCACCAGCAATGGAACCGTAACCAATACGGTTTTTCTACCCCCTTTCAGTACAGCCTAATTCCCCCTATAGTTTCCCTTGTCATTTCACATGAGCGACAGGAGAAAACCCCATGTCATCCCACAAACTGAAACCCGGCGTTGTTAGCGGTAAAGATTACCTGACACTGGTCAAGGCCTGTAAAGAAGGCCGTTATGCCCTGCCCGCCGTGAACGTCACGGGAACCAACACCATCAACGCCGTTTTGGAAGCCGCCGCGAAAAACCGCGCCGATGCAATTATCCAACTGTCGAATGGTGGTGCGGAATTTTATGCGGGTAAAGGTTGCCCCGATACATTCCAGGCCAAGGTTTTAGGCGCCGTTTCCGCCGCACGTCATGTTCACATGATGGCCGCGCAATATGGCGTGTGCGTTATCCTGCACACTGATCACGCGAACAAAGCGTTGATCCCATGGGTTGAAGCTATGCTGGAGCACGGCGAAGCGTTTTATAAAGAAACAGGCAAGCCCCTGTTCTCCTCTCACATGCTCGACCTGTCGGAAGATGACATTGAATTCAACCTGTCGGAATCTGCGCGCCTGTTAAAACGCATGGCGAAAATCGACATGAGCATTGAGATCGAACTGGGCGTTACCGGCGGTGAAGAAGACGGTGTTGGCTCCGATGATATCGACAACGCGAAACTCTATACCCAGCCAGAAGATGTTTTGATGGCCTATGATCGCCTGAATTCTATCGGTCATTTCAGCGTTGCCGCGTCATTTGGCAATGTTCACGGCGTTTATAAGCCCGGAAACGTCAAATTGCGCCCGGATATCCTGAAAAACTCTCAAGATCTGGTTCAAAAAACCCATGGCACGGCTGCAAACCCGCTGGATCTGGTTTTCCACGGTGGTTCCGGTTCTGAAAAGGACAAGATTGAAGAGTCGTTGAACTACGGCGTGTTCAAAATGAACATCGATACAGACACCCAATTCGCCTTCTCCGAAGCCGTTGGGAAATTCGTTGAGAAAAACGAACGCGCCTTTAAGTACCAGATTGATCCTGAAGACGGCACACCATACAAAAAACTCTATGATCCGCGCAAATGGCTGCGCGTTGGTGAAGAAGGTGTTATCGCCCGCCTGAACGAAGCCTATGTCGATTTGAAATCTGCCGGCAAATCATTGGCCCTGTGTGATGCAGACAAGGCGAAATGCGCTTAACCGTTTTTATAAGGTAAGGATTTTTAATATTATGGCTGAATTTGCAATCGTACTGGCCTTTCTGGCCTTTATTATCATTATCAAGGGTGTAAAGGCCGTGCCGCAGGGCATGGAATATACGGTTGAACGCTTTGGCCGTTATACCCATACGCTGACACCGGGTTTGAACTTCATTATACCGCTGGTCGATAGCATCGGCGCCAAGGTCAATATGATGGAAACGGTTCTTGACGTGCCTTCGCAAGAAGTCATCACCAAGGACAACGCGGTTGTGAAAGTTGACGGCGTTGTTTTCTATCAGGTGATGGATGCCGCGAAATCAGCCTATGAAGTGCGTAATCTGGAACATGCAACCCTGAACCTGACCATGACAAATTTGCGGACGGTGATGGGTTCGATGGCGCTGGATGAATTGCTGTCTGAACGTGATCAGATCAATGCCCGCTTACTGAGTATTGTTGATGTGGCCACCGCCCCATGGGGCATCAAGGTCACCCGTATCGAGATCAAGGACATCAGCCCGCCACGCGATCTGGTTGATTCCATGGCCCGCCAGATGAAAGCGGAACGTGAAAAACGCGCCGTTATTCTGGAAGCGCAAGGAGCGCGTGAAGCCGCCATCCTGCGCGCTGAAGGTGAAAAACAAGCTGCCGTTTTAGAATCTGAAGGCCGTAAAGAAGCAGCCTTCCGTGATGCCGAAGCGCGGGAGCGTTCCGCCGAGGCCGAAGCCAACGCAACCCAAATGGTGTCCGCCGCGATTTCAAACGGCAATACGCAAGCCATCAATTACTTCGTGGCGCAAAAATATGTTGAAGCACTGGGTGAATTTGCCCGCTCCCCGAACCAGAAGATGATTTTCATGCCGCTCGATTCCAGCAGCGTCATGGGTTCCATCGGCGGGATCACTGAACTGGTCAAAGACGCGCTGCACAGCAAATCATAAGGAATACAGCAATGATTGAACCCTTCGATGCGATGACGTTCTGGCACTGGTTTGTTTTCGGGGCCATTTTGATGGCGCTGGAAATCATGGTGATGGGCATGTTCCTGTTGTGGATCGGCCTGGCCGCTATTCTGGTCGGCATCCTTATGCTGGTCATTCCGACACTGACATGGCCGCTCGCCATCAGCTTCTGGGCCATTATGTCGGTGGCATCGGTGGTGGGCTGGGTTGCTTACCGCAAAAAGAATCCAGCAGCTGCTCAGAATAACGGATTAAACCAACGTGGCACCGAACTGATCGGGCAAGAATACACCCTGTCCGCCCCCATTCAGAACGGCAAGGGCGAGGTGCGCGCCGGTGATACGATGTGGCGTATCGTTTCCGACACTGACATCCCTGGCGGCACAAGAATCCGCGTCATTGGTTTAGATGGCACATCACTGCGCGTTGAGCTTGCGCCTTAAAATATCAGGACGGGTCAAAGGTCAGCGGATATTTTTTACGCAGGTTCTTTTGTGCTTCTACCGTTGAATCCTTAACCGCTTTCAACTTGGCTAAATCAGCATCGGAAATGATTGAGCTGAGGGCCAGCGGCACAAAAAGCGGATTAATAATCGCCAGACCACCCATCAACAGCGTATTGACCTTGTTACGCTTATAATGCGCAACCATGTTCAGATCGTTCTTGCTGTAACCGTTCACCTTTTCAAAGGCAGATTTCAGCGAATCCATCTGGTGTACGCTGTCATGCTCACCTAGGCCTTGTGCCACTTCGCCAAAGGCCTCACGCATGTTCAAGGATGCCTTACGCAGCCGATTCATGTCCCACAGGCCAAAGGCACCAGCAAACAGTGCTGCGGGCATTATGGTGCTGGATGCAGCAACAATGCCAATCGCGATCGCACCTGCGCCAAGAGTCAGGATCAAACGCTCTTTTGCCAGTTTGGTGGCTGTATCGGAAATCAGTTCCGTGGCGGCAAAGGCTAATTCTTCAGGTTTTTTGATCTCGGTCATGTTCTGCACCCTTCTGTGATTACGGTGTCATAATACACATTCGGCGGTTATGTCAATAATCTTCCCGGTGGCGACCACACTGATAACGCGCTGTTTTTACTGAAAAAATACCCAAACCCCGTTTTTTGGAAAAAAGATCCCGAATTGGGATAAAAATACGCAAAAAATGCTTGTACTACCCACCCATTCCCGGTAGAAAGAGCGCCAGATTCATTAGGAGAAATGCGATGAAAGCAGATATTCATCCGGACTACCACGAAATTACTGTCGTCACCACGAACGGCATTGAATACAAAACGCACAGCACCTGGGGCAAAGCCGGTGATGTCATGCGTCTGGACGTTGATTGCTACAGCCACCCGGCATGGTCGGGCGGTGAGCACAAAGTCGTCGAGAAAGCACAGCTTTCCAAATTCGAGAAAAGATTCGGTACATTCTTGTCCACTGGCGTTGCCTCTGCCGACAAGAAATAACCTATCGGGTTTACTCCGTGAGACAACTCCCGCCCCTAACCGGGCGGGATTTTTTTATTCTTTTAAATTAGAATTTGATTATTGGGGTGCAAGACCCCAATTGGCCAGCATAACGCGCAAGCGTCCCGGCACCGGTGCGCCAATGGCGGCAAGAATACGGCGTGAAAAAGCCGCCATTAAATCCCGGCCATGGCATTCGGCGGCATCAATAGAGCTCTCATCAAAATCACGAATGCACTGAATAATCTTTTGCAGGTCGGGTTCAATAATCTGCGCCTTGCGGAATTCCTGAACCAAGGAATCATACGCCCGCAGAATCCCCACCGGGTCATTTTGATTATCCAAGCCGCCTAAATCACGTCTCGGCACATCATATTCTTCGCCGTAATAATCTGTGACCTCTTCCCATGCATCAATCATAAATTCGGTGCAATCTTCGCGGTCATATTGATTGGAAGAAAAAAGATATTGTCGTGCAGCCTTTTTAAAGGCGCTGACCAGCATGTATTGGTTCACTTCGGCATATGGCTCGGCCATGAAAAAATCCCCGCAATACAGCCCCAAATCGGGGCCTATCACGGGGATTATATTCATAGGTTGGGTCGGGGTGTCAAATTCCGCATTGTCATCCCCGGCTTGACCGGGGATCCAGAGGGAAAGGCTCTATTGTGGCTCTTGGCTCTGGATCCCCGCCTTCGCGGGGATGACAGTTAAGTTATATTAAGCCGCTTCCAACTGCTTCAAGGCCTGTGACAGCTTATTCAGCGTCGATTCGAAATTGGCCTGACGGCTGCGTTGTTCTTCGATAATTTCTTCTGGCGCGTTTTTGACGAATTTCTCGTCTGCCATCTTGGTGTGGATTTTGGTCAGCTCAGCATTCAGCTTCTCAATCTCCTTCCTCAGGCGGGCACGTTCCTTGTCCAGATCGATAATATCGGCGATTGGCAGGATGATTGTTGCCTCATCAACCACGGACTGGATAGCACCCTTTGGCGCATCGGCAGTCAGGCCGATTGTTTCCAGACGGGCCATGCGGCAGATAATTTCTTCGTAAGTTTTCAGGCGCTCTTGCGTGGCCGCATTTGCACCCTTCACCAACAAATTGATCTTCGCTGCCGCCGGGACGTTCATATCGGCGCGGACCGAACGGATCTCCGTAATCAAACGGATCATCCAGTTCATTTCCTCAACCGCCGCCGGCGCCTTCAGCGTCGCCGGATAATCTGGCCATTCCGATGAAATCAGCATCTTGTTGAGCGGACGTTCTGCCATTTCGTTATACAGCTCTTCTGTAATGAACGGCATGAACGGGTTGAGCAACAACAAGGCCTGATCCAGCACCCACGCCGTGGTTTTGCGGGTTTCTTCGGCCAGTGGATGGCCTTCGGACTGGATGATTGGCTTGGTGAATTCCAGATACCAGTCACAAAACGTCCCCCAGATGAACTGGTAAATCGCCGTGGCGGCATCGTTGAATTTATAAGACTCAATGCCCTTGGAAATTGCGGTTGATAACTCCGTCACCTGATCGACAACCCATTTATTCGGGGTGGCGGTTACAGATTGCGGATCAAAATTCACATCCGGAATACACTGGTTCATCTGGCAGTAACGCGCCGAGTTCCAGATTTTGGTGGCGAAGTTACGATAGCCCTCAACCCGGTCATCAGACAATTTGATGTCCCGGCCCTGCGCCGCCATCGCGGTCAGGGTAAAGCGCAGCGCATCCGCACCGTACTTCTCAACCAGATCCAACGGGTCAATAACATTGCCCTTGGATTTGGACATTTTCTGGCCCTTGGCATCGCGGATCAGCGCGTGGATATAAACCTTTTTAAACGGCACATCGCCCATGAAGTGAATGCCCATCATCATCATCCGGGCAACCCAGAAGAAGATAATGTCAAAGCTGGTCGTCAAAACATCGCCCGGATAGTATTTTGCCAGTTCCGGTGTTTTTTCCGGCCAGCCCAGTGTCGAGAATGGCCACAGCGCAGAGGAGAACCAGGTATCCAGAACATCTTCATCGCGTTCCAGACGAACATCTTCGCCGAATTGCTTGCGCGCGGCGGCCAATGCTTCTTCTTCTGTTTCCTCAACAAAGATGGTCCCTTCCGGGCCATACCATGCCGGAATCTGGTGACCCCACCATAATTGACGCGAAATACACCATGGCTGGATGTTTTCCATCCAATGGTAATAGGTGTTTTCCCACGATTTCGGCACGAATTCTGTTTTGCCGGTGCGCACAGCTTCAATGGCTGGCTTCGCCATGGTTTTCGCATCGACATACCATTGATCCATCAGGAATGGTTCAATGACCACATCAGAACGGTCGCCATAAGGAACCGAATTGGTGATGCTATCGACTTTTTCCAGCAGGTCTTGTGCTTCCAGTTCGGACAGGATCTTCTTCCGCGCTTCGTAGCGGTCCATGCCTTGATATTCTTCCGGCCCGTTTTCGTTGATGCGGGCATTGATGTCCAGAATATTGATGACTTCCAGATTATGGCGTTTGCCGACTTCAAAGTCGTTGAAATCGTGCGCCGGTGTGACCTTCATGGCGCCGGTGCCAAATTCCTTATCAACGTAATCATCGGCGATGATTTTAATCGGACGGCCAACGATCGGCAGGATGGCGAATTTACCAACCAGATCGGCATAGCGTTCATCTTCCGGATTCACAACAATCGCCGTATCGCCCAGCATTGTTTCAGGGCGTGTGGTGGCGATGGTGATAAAGCGTTCTGTGGAGCCCTCAATCGGGTACTTGATGTACCACATATGGCCCTTGGTTTCCTTCTGCACGACTTCCAGATCGGAAATCGCGGTGTGCAGTTTCGGGTCCCAGTTGACGAGGCGTTTATCGCGGTAAATCAAACCTTGTTTATGCAGTTGAACGAAAACGCGGCGAACGGCCTTGTTCAGCCCCTCATCCATCGTGAAGCGTTCACGCGGCCAATCGGGTGACGCGCCAAGGCGGCGCAGCTGGCTGGTGATGGTACCGCCGGAATAGGCCTTCCATTCCCAGACTTTTTCGATAAATTTTTCGCGGCCCATGTCACGGCGGTTGATGCCTTCGGCCCCCAGATTGCGTTCAACAACCATTTGCGTGGCAATACCCGCATGGTCAGTGCCCGGTTGCCACAACGTATCGCGGCCCGTCATGCGGTGATAACGCACCATGATGTCTTGCAGCGTGGTGTTCAGCGCATGACCCAGATGGAGGCTGCCCGTCACGTTGGGCGGCGGCATCATGATGGTGAATGGGGCCTTATTGCTTTCCGGGTGGGCGCCAAAAACGCCAGATTGTTCCCATTGCTCATAGTGCTGGGCTTCAACCTTCTCGGGCTGAAATGTTTTCTCAAGCATCATATTCTCTCAATTATTTTGGCAATTGTTCAGGTGTGTTTAATCGTCTGCGGCGCGGCGAGAAAGTTTTTCCAGTTCTTTCTGAACCAGTTTCTCGATAATCGTCGGCAGGTTTTCATCCAGCCAGACCCGCAACATCGGGTTCAGCATATCGCGGACAATATCTTCTAACGTTGCGCCACCAGTGGAATGATGCGGTGTTGTACCACGATCCATTGGGACGTTATGTGCCAGTTTCGAAAAACCAGACAGCGCAGCGGAGCGCGCAACTTCAGACAGAATTGAATCATCATCGGCGATGGATGAAATTTCGCGTTCAAAGCGGATCGGTGGCAAAGGCGCATCGTCGTCCTCGTCCTCCAGCTCTTCAAATTCTTCTTCCTCTTCCGCGTCTTCCATTTCGATGACAGGCGGTGCCGGTTGCGGCAGAGGATCTTTCAGCTCAAGCACATCTTCCTTCGGCGCGGGTGGCGGCGGTGGAGGTGGCGGCGGTGGGGCTACGGGTTCGGGAACGGGCTCAGGCTCCGCCGATGCAGCAGGTGCTCCCTCATCATCGTCAGAAATGATCTGACGGATTGAGGCGAGGATTTCCTCGATCGATGGTTCCTGTTCGGGGGTCTGTCCGGCCATTCAATAAAATCTGAAAAGTTAATTGTGTAAGAGATTCAACAAAATCAGTTTCTTACATTGAGCATGGCTTGTCAAAGGCCCAGTTTCACTTAATCCCCAAATAACCCGTTTATTAACGGGTTACTTTTCCGGGCTGTTGGCCGATATCCTTGCCAAATTCAGTGCTGTTGCTAAAGATTTTGCCGTTAATTTCATCAATATGGATGTTATAATCCCGCGCAAGCTCAGGGAAACCAAGGGTTTCCGGGGTCATCAGGCCCAAAGTGGTCGCCAGGGTGAACCGGGCCACAACCTCGTTCCGCTGTGCGGTAACCAGCGCGGATTCAGCATCCAACAATTCCTGATCGGCATCCAAAGCATCGAGAATTGTCCGGGTTCCAAGCTCCGCTTCCTTGTGAACGCCGTCACGGGCGATGCGGGACGCCTCAACTTGAGCCCTACGGGAGAGAATCTCTGCCTGAGAAGCAAGGAGCGATTCCCAGCTGCTGGCGGTTTGCTGACGGGCCAAACGCTGGGCCTCTTCCACCTGAATCATACGTTGTTGTGCCGTGCTCTTGGTCTGGCGGACGCGTGATTGTGTCGCACCACCACGGTAGAGCGGCATGGTTGCCGATACACCAATCGCGGAAACAGTTGAATCATCAGCATTGCCCGGTGATGGATCAATTGTGTGGTTATAGGCACCAAACAAACCAACTTCCGGCAACAATTCACCGAAGACCGTATCAATATCTTCCTTGGCCGAACGATGCAGGAAATCAGCCGCCAGAACGGATGGGTTATAATTTTCTGCCATTTCAATGGCAGCGTCCATTGTCGCCGGGATCGGCAGGGAAATTTGCGGCGTGCTGAGCGTTGCCGGTGGCAAACCTGTCACACGTTGATAAATCGCCATGCTGGACCGCAATGCGCCCAGTGCGTTGACGCGTGTTGCTTCGGCTTGAGAGAAACGCGCTTGGGATTGCGACACATCGGTACGGGTCACATCACCCACTTCGAAACGGGCATTGGTGGCTTCTAACTGACGGCCAATAACGTCCTTGTTGTTCACAGCCAGATCATACAGCGATTGATCGCGGATGACGTTCATATAGGCAGTGACCACCTGCAACAGCGTGCCCTGCTCCGTCGCCATCAAGAATGCGCGCTGCGCCATAATGGCATTCTTCGCGCTGGCGGTTTGCGCCACAGTGCGGCCACCACGGTAGAGTGGCTGGCTGGCCTCAAGGCCCACGGTTTTTTCGGTTGAGCCATCATTATTGCCCGAACCATCAACCCATGTTTTGCGAACACTGGTGCTTGCTTCGGCTGATGGCTTCCATCCGGCCAGTGCCTGCGGCAGGCGTTCTTGCGTTGCCAGTAACTCTGCACGGGCCGCATTAATGGTCGGGTTGTTATCATAGGACCAGCGCAGCGCGTCGCTCAAATTCTGCTGGGCCTTTGCAATCGGCGCCGCTTGCGTTTCCGGCGCGGAAGGATCAATCGCCAGACGTGGTGCCATCGCCGGCGGTTCCGGTGTTGGTGCGGCCTGTGTCGCTTGTTGGGCATGCGCAGAGGAAATCATGGTCGTCGCCAACAGAGCCAGCATCACGGCGCGGAAATTACGGGTCATGGAATCTATTCCTTACAGGGGGCTAGTAGATAAAATTATTTTGTTAGGGGTCCACGTAAAATCAAAAGACAAATGCAGCACTGGGTTCATATCCGGGGATATAGGGTGTGGCCGCATCGAACAGCTTCCGGGTGGAAAACTGTGCTTCGCCGGTACGCTGCACCAGAACAACCGTCCCGATCTTTTCTCCGGCAGGTTTCAACACGGCCAGCA
>DIVF01000002.1 GCA_002423285.1 Micavibrio sp. UBA6139
ATTGTTATTTGGAATGACTATATATATCTGCATGATTTCTGCCGCACTCAGAACCCGATCATAAATCCTGATATTATCTATTAGCCCTGCATACCAGAAATCTCCCGCTGTATCCGCACCGAAGGTCAAGGTCTGATTATTCACAATCGGTGAGCGCGGATACGGGTCGTTGAGCAGGTTAAGACCCGCCGAAACCCCGTTCACATAAAGCGCCCCCGGCCCTGTGCCAAAACGGTAGCTGACCGCAACAAATTTCCAGACATTATTTTGGATTAAATTGGGGTCACCATATATTTCACGGTAACCCCCGTTGTAAAATCCAAAATCCAGGGTCGCTCCGCCACCCCCCAAATTTTCGACCACAAAATAATAATTCGCGCTACCGACAGCACCCTTTGCCACAATCGACTGACAGCACCCCCCGACGTTTGTCTGTCTGATCCAAGCGGTGATCGTTATGGATGTGCCAGTCGAGAAATCCAATAAACTGCCTGTACCCGGATCTACCACGTTGACCCTGTCATCCATCCCGTCAAACAACAAGGCCCCGCCCTGAATTCCGCCCGCTGGTTGCCAGACCGGCCCCCCCACCAGCGTTCCGTTCAATCCATTGCCCGATGAATCCGCTGCAACCGTACCGCCGTCTTCATCAAAGGTCCAAAATCCGATCAGCCCATTCATCGGCGCAGCAGCTTTGATCGGCCCCATCGCGTGCCAGACCGACCCAGCGCAACCTTGCAGGACGCGGTAATCTTTATTAAAAAAAAGGCTGCCCTCCGGGGCCGCTGGGTTACTACACCCGCCCGTCCCGCTACCTGGCGAATGCATGGCAATCCAATCCATATCGCTGCAATACTGAAATACTTTATTATCGCTATTATAGATTATGTCGCCATTCTCTCCACCCGGAGACGCTAGACATGAGGCCCAGACAGGGCCAGAAAGAATCAAAATCAAAGCAACGCAGGTCAAAGTTACGCGGATCATACCCACCTCCTGAGTGCAAGATGCCACCAGGTATCTCTGGTGGCCGGAGGTTGATAACCGCTAACTAAGGAAAACGGCGCGGCAGTCTTTCACCATAAGGGTTTGGACATACACTGCCGCCCCCCGGCCGAAAGACCGAGTAGCAGCATCCCCGACGCTGTCTTATGGAGACGGCATCAGTTACGACTGATGCCAGCCGCCTTAGTTAAACAGAGGTTATCAAGCCCCAATCAATACAAAGACTGATCACCTTCAGGATAATGCGCTTCATCGGGAATGTAAAAGACATAAAATAAGGATAAACCTCAGCCAGATCTGGCGAGCGGGAAGATAGATTAAAAGCGTGGCGGAAACAATGGGTTAACAGACAAGGTTTCCACTTGCACCACCCCCGTTTTTAGGTGTATCAAAGGCCGATCCGGCTGGTGTTCAGCCCTTAACACGATAAGATTATGAAAACCATGACCCTGACTCGTATCTGCTCTTTCTCCGTAGCCCTTACCGTCGCTCTGGCCATTGCTTTGGTTGTTTCAACCAACCCGGCTTTCGCGATCACGCAAGACTGGCAACTTGGTTTCCAAGATGCAGCAACCCCGGTTGCGGAACGCCTGCACAGCTTTCACAATTTCCTTTTGATCATCATCACCGGCATCGTCGCGTTTGTGACTGTGTTGTTGCTGTATGTCGTCATTCGTTTCCGCGCCAAAGCCAACCCGAACCCATCCATGACCACGCACAACGTGCCGTTGGAAATCATCTGGACGGTGGTGCCGGTTCTGATCCTGATCGCGATTGCAATCCCGTCTTTCAAATTGCTGTATTACATGGACCGCACAGAAAACCCGGAAATGACCCTGAAGGTTACCGGCTATCAATGGTATTGGGGTTTTGAATACCCCGACCATGGCGATATTTCCGTGACATCCAACATGATCAAGGATGCGGATATCGACACAAGCAAAGGCCAAATTCGCCTGTTGTCCACCGATAACCCGATCGTCCTGCCAGTTGAAACCAATATTCAGGTGATTGTCACAGCGGCAGATGTTCTGCACAGCTTCGCAATGCCTGCTTTCGGTATCAAGACAGACGCCGTACCGGGCCGCATCAACGAAACATGGATCCGCATCAAAGCAGACCAGGTTGGCAAAGTATTCTATGGCCAATGTTCTGAACTGTGCGGTCAAGGCCATGCCTTCATGCCTGTCGAAATCATCGCCGTCAGCAAGGAAGACTTTGCTGCATGGGTTGAAAAGCAAGGCGGCACGATGCCAGAAGCCAAAGTAACCGAAACCAGCGCCACACCTGTGACGCTCGGCTCGACGGTTGAGGCTCCTGCTGCTGACCAGCCTGCTGAATAACCAAGACTTTCAAACGATCACAAGCAAACCAAACTTAAGTAAGGTGCTATTATGAGTTCTGCCGCAACCCATCATGACGATCACGCCCACGGTCACGACCATAACGATCACGGGCATGACCATGACCACAAACCCGGTTTTTTCCAACGCTGGTTCTGTTCCACGAACCATAAGGACATCGGAACGCTGTACATCATCTTCTCGATCATCGCCGGTATCATTGGCGGCGCGTTTTCGATGTTGATGCGTTACGAATTGCAACAACCGGGTCTGCAACTGGTCGAAGACGGCCAGATGTGGAACGTATGGATCACGGCCCACGGTCTGATCATGGTTTTCTTTGTGGTGATGCCCGGTTTGATCGGCGGTTTCGGGAACTGGTTCCTGCCGCTGATGATCGGCGCGCCTGATATGGCGTTCCCACGCCTGAACAATATTTCCTTCTGGTTGCTGGTTCCTGCCTTCCTGCTGCTGCTGGCCTCCGCCTTTGTTGGTGCCGGTGCCGGAACGGGTTGGACCGTGTATCCACCGCTTTCCAGCGCATTGGCGCCGCATGATGGTGCTTCTGTTGATATGGGCATCTTCGCGCTGCACTTGGCCGGGGCGAGTTCCATCCTTGGTGCTGCGAACTTCATCACCACCATCTTCAACATGCGTGCTCCGGGCATGACACTGCACAAAATGCCGTTATTTGTCTGGGCGATGCTGGTCACCGCGTTCCTGCTGGTTCTGGCGGTTCCGGTTCTGGGCGGTGCGATCACCATGCTGCTCACCGACCGTAACTTCGGCACAGCGTTCTTCAACCCTGAACAGGGCGGCGATCCGATCCTGTACCAGCATTTGTTCTGGTTCTTCGGTCACCCTGAAGTGTACATCATGATTTTGCCGGCTTTCGGCATCATCAGCCATATCATCTCGACCTTCTCCAAAAAGCCGATTTTCGGTTATCTGGGGATGGCCTATGCGATGGTGGCCATTGGCGCGGTCGGCTTTATCGTCTGGGCGCACCATATGTTCACAGTCGGTATGGCTGTTGATACCCGTGCCTACTTCACCGCGGCGACTCTGATCATCGCTGTCCCAACGGGTATTAAAATCTTCTCTTGGATCGCCACAATGTGGGGCGGTTCGATTGAATTCAAAACCCCGATGCTGTGGGCGATTGGCTTTATCTTCCTGTTCACCGTTGGCGGCGTGACCGGTGTGGTCCTTGCCAATGGCGGGATGGATATTGCCCTGCATGACACCTATTACGTTGTGGCGCACTTCCACTACGTTTTGTCCTTGGGTGCTGTGTTTGCTCTGTTCGCGGGCTTCTATTACTGGATCGGCAAAATGTCCGGTCGTCAGTATCCGGAGTTCCTCGGCAAGCTGCACTTCTTCCTGACCTTTATTGGCGTGAACATGGTGTTCTTCCCGCAACACTTCCTGGGTCTGGCCGGTATGCCGCGCCGTTACCCGGATTACCCGGATGCGTATGAGGGCTGGAACCACATTTCATCCATCGGCGCTTATCTCTCCGGTGTGGCGACATTGCTGTTCGTGTTCATTGCTCTGTACACTGTGTTCTTTGGCCGCCGCGTTGGCGGGAACTACTGGAACGTACAGCCACAATGCATGACGCTGGAATGGACCTTGTCCTCCCCGCCACCGTTCCACCAATTCGACATTCAGCCCCAAGTCAAATAAGCGCTGAAAAAAGCAAATTAAAAGAACTCCTTAGCCCCCGGTTAAGGGGTTCTTTTTTGGCCCCCAACATTTTGACATAAAGGGCCCATCATGCTATTTCTGGACCTTCAATAAAAAAAGAAAACAGGGATATATCCAGCAATGAAAACCAAACAGGTTCAGGCTATCGAAGCCATTCTTGAAAGCACCCTCGACCGCCTGAAAAAGGCCGGAGCCGATCAGGCCGGCGTCAGCTATTCCACCGATGAAAGCCGCACGCTCGGCTTGCGCTTTGGCAAGCTGGAAAAAATGGGCGCGTCCAATTCCATGAGCATCGATCTGGAAGCATGGATCGGCAACAAATACGGCGCGACCTCCGTCATCAGCGCTAATCCAGATGATTTGAACAACGCCATCACCACGATGATCGCGGCGATCCACACCAAAAACGGTGACGATTTCGCTCTGCCCGCCAGCCCCGATCAATTATCCAAGGTGCGCGATAACCGCCGCCTCGAAATCTATAACCCCAGCACCATTTCTCAAGACAGCATCATCCAGATTGTACGCAGTATGGAAGAAGCCGCACTGAACATGCCAAAGATCAATAATGCTGGCGGTGCCAGCTTTGGCCAGTCCAAAAACCTGAATGTATCCCTGACCAGCTTTGGCGGTTATTTCCACAGCCGCGCTACATCCTATGGCCTGTCCGTGTCCGTCATCGCCGAAGAAGATGGCGAGATGCAATCCGATCATGCCTCCAGCTCATCACGCTATTTAAGCGGTCTGGAATCGCCAATCGCACTGGGTATTCTGGCCGGTGAACGTGCCGCCGCAAACCTGAACCCACAACCCGGCAAGTCCGGACATTTCCCGGTTGTTTTCCACCCGGATATCGCCGCCAGCCTGCTCGGCCACTTCACGGGTGCAGCCAGCGGTGGTGCCCTGCGCTCGGGTCAGACATTCCTGAGCCTTGATGATCTTGAAAAAGATCTCTTCAGCACCAGCATCACCATCAAATCAAACCCGCTGTTAAAGGGCGGCCTTGCGTCCTGCGCTTATACAGGCGACGGTCTGGCCGCAACCGCAGAAACCTTCGTTGAAAAAGGCGCCCTCAAAGGTTTCTTCATGGGCCTTGAAAACAGCCGCCGCTTCAACCAGCCCGTCATGTCCGGTGGTAACCTGACCATCGAACCCGATATGTCCTACCAAGACATGATGGCCGATATCAAAGATGGCCTCTACGTGACCAGCCTGATGGGTCAAGGCGTCAACATGACCAACGGCAATTACAGCCGCAGCGCCAAAGGATTCTGGATCAAAGACGGTAAAATCGATCACGCTGTCAAAGGCGTCACTATCGCCGGAAACCTGCGTGACATGTTCAAAAACATGGTCGCCGCCGATGACCTCAACCGCTTCAAAAGCCAAATCGCCACACCGCATTTGCGGGTTGATGGGATGACGCTGGCGTAAGGGATAAGGCTAAGGGGGCAATAGCCCCCTTAAACCCCATTCAACTGCACCGCAGGTAATAAAAAACACCGCTGTTAAACGCGGTGTTTTTTTATGCCTGCGGCGCGAAGAAAATTCCGGGGTAGTTTGAAAGGGTCCATGACCCCTTCATGCCTTATCCCTTATGACGGCATCGTCCCGCCCACTTTAATTCCGCGCAATTTAACCGATGGCTGGCCAATACCAACCGCCACCGATTGCCCGGCTTTACCGCAGCTGCCCTGTTGGGCGATTTGCAGATCGTTACCGACCATATCGACCATGCTCATCGATTTTGGACCGTTACCATCCAGAATGACGCCTTTGACGGGTGCAACGATTTTGCCGTTTTCGATCAGATAGGCTTCGGTGGAGGCGAAGACGTAGCTGCCGGTGACGGTATCAACCTGACCGCCTGCAAAATCAACGGCGTAAATGCCGCGTGTTTTGATCGAGGCGATCATTTCTTCCAGTTCATATTTTCCGGCCTGCATGAAGGTGGTGGTCATGCGCGGGATGGGGGCAGAGGCGTAGCTTTCGCGGCGGCCATTGCCGGTTGATTCAACACCCATCAGTCGGGCATTGACGCTGTCTTGCATATAACCCTTCAGAACACCGTTTTCGATCAATATATTTTTGCGGGTTGGTGTGCCTTCATCATCAAAGGCCAATGAGCCGCGCGCACCGCCTAGATCACCTTGATCCAGAATAGTGACGCAATCAGAGGCTACTTTTTGCCCCAGCAGGCCGGTTTTGAAAACGGTGCGGCCCTTGCGTGCGGCATCACCCTCCAGGCCATGGCCAACGGCTTCGTGCAACAAAACCCCGCCCCAGCCATTGCCAATAATAACCGGCATATCGCCCGATGGCGCATCAATGGCGATCAGGTTGGTGCGGGCCTGTGCGATGGCTTTATCGGCCATCTCTTTCCATGTTTGTTGCTGAAACAGATCGCTCAGGGTGACGCGACCCGTCAGGGCGCTGCGGCCATTCTCTTTACGGCCATTTTCTTCGGCGACGACGGCAACGCTCATCACTGACATTGGGCGCAGATCGTCAAGACGCTGGCCATCATGGCGGATGATGGTGACGATATCCCAGCTGGTAGAGATGCTGGCCGATACTTTTGTAATGCGCGGGTCTGCGGCGCGGACATAGGCGTCAATTTCTTCCAGGATTTGAATACGGTCATTTTCTGCGACATCGGTCAGCGGGTTTTCGCCGGTGTAAATGCGCGCAATATTTTGTGTAGATGGCAGGGCAATGGTGCCCAGCAAATTGACGTGATTGCGAATGCCCTTGGTGGCGGATACGGCATTGCGGATGGCGCGTTCGCTCAGCTCGTTAGAATGGGCATAGGCGACGGCATCACCGGCGATCTGGCGGAAACCAAAGCCCTGATCCAGATGGGACGCGTTGGCCATCAGCTTGCCTTCGTTCCAAGACAGCGATTTGGCGATGGAGCGTTGCAGGTATAATTCCCCGCCATCGGTCCCGCGCAGAGCCCGTTTGACGATGCCGGAAATTTTGTCCGGGTCCATGCCCGTTGTTGCAAAAAAGAATTGATCATTGATCGCGCGATCAAATGCGTGTCCGGCCATGTTTAACCATTCCCTATTTCGTTTTTTTGTTTATTTACAGAATGATTTTTTCTAACACAGGGCGCCAAAAATGTAAAACTTTGCCCACCCCCATTGCTTAGTTATGGAAATATAATACAGCAAATCTTGCTGGAAAAACGGTGACTGTGCTAGGTTGTTAATACTTTTGGGCTATCTTCTTTGGCAGAAGCTTTATGTTTTACGGAATTTGAAATAACAGGGGTTTGAATGATTCAGAGTATCCAGCTTGGCAACGGCGTCACCGTCATCTGCGAAAACCGTCCAAAAACCGGAAAAGTGACAATGCAAATTGCCCTGCGCAATGGTGCGGCACAAGAAGCATTTGAACAGGCAGGCCTGACCAATCTGGCGCAGGAAATTTGCTGGGGCGGGTCGAAGACGCGTTCGCGCGATGACATTGCCGATGCAATTGAATCTTTGGGTGGGTCTTATAGCAGTGATGCGGGACGCGGCCAGACATGGTTCGCGGCCCAATCACTGGCACGCGACACTGCGGCCGTCTTCACCATTGTTGCGGATGCCATCCGCAACCCGGCCTTTGATCCGGAAGAAATTGAAATCACCAAAGAACAAATCAAAACCGGCATCGAACAGCGCGATCAAAAGGCCAGCGCACTGGCCAGCAAAAGCCTGATGGAGGCCGCCTTCGCAGGTCAACCTGCGGGAAACCATCCACACGGCACGCAAGACGGCATTGATTCCTTCACCCCCACCCAAATCCGCGACCGTCATGCGGAATTACTGGCGCACCCGGAAGACATTATTATCTCCTTCGCTGGCGACATTGATATGGCGACGGCGCAAGCACTGGGGAACGCGACCTTTGGCGACTTGAAGGGCCAAGGCAGCGCAGCCAATCCGCCTCTGGAATTTAAGGGCGGGGATATTCGTATCCCACAAAATAACGAACAATTGAATATCTCCTTTGGTTTTGCAGCCCCTGCAGCAACAGACACCAAACGCTTCCACATGAACCTTTTGGAAGAATTATTGGCCGGTGGGATGTCATCGCCACTGTTCCAGGAAATTCGTGAAAAACGCGGTCTGGTTTATTCAGTCGGGGCCAGCTTTGTTCCCTTGCGCGCGAACGGAATTTTTTCTGTTACGGCCGGCACCGGTCGCGGTAATGCGCGTGAGTTGCTGTCTACGACATTTGCGCTGCTGGGTGATCTGGCCCGCACCGGGTTTACGCAAGAACAAATGGATAAGGCGTGTGAACGCATTATCCGCGGACTGAAAGGATCACTGGAAAGCGACTTCATGGCGGCACGTAATAACAGCGCACAAGTCGTGACTCATGGCCGTTTGATTTCACTGGATGAATATGAAGAATCCTTGCGTAAAGTCACCTCCGCCGATGTGCAAAATGCGATTGGTGACCTCTTGCGCAGTGGCACCTATGCCCTTGGTGCGGTTGGCCCACAAGACAACATGCCTGATGAAGCCGAAATCAAGGCAATGATGGCAGAACAGGCCAAAACACTGACCCCGCCGGCACAAAACATTGCAACAAGCACTACAACCACAGCCGTACAACAAGACAACGCCCCGCAAACCGATATTGCCGAACCAAAAGTCACCACGCTGAAAAACGGCATGAAAGTCGTGACAGCAGAACGCCCAGGCAGCTTGGCTTGCGGCGCGTGGGTAGGGGCCGGTTCCGATCATGAAACACCGGAACTCAGCGGTGCCACGCACATGAACGAACATATGATGTTCAAGGGCACGCCGTCTTATGGTCCGAGCCAGATCGACCGCATCATTGAATCTTCACTAGGCGGTGGTTTGAACGCCTATACCAGCAACGACAAAACCGCCTATTATTTTTACAACTTGCTGCCGCGCGACATCGAACAAATTGTCGATATCTGCGGCGAGATGGTGTTTCAAGCCAATCTGGACCACAACGAATATGATGGTCATGTCACCACAAATACCGATGGGACAACCACCAAAAACAAAGGCGAGCGCGATGTCGTTTTGGAAGAAATCAAACGCGCCAATGATAATATTAGTAGCCGCATGTGGGGTTTGTTGAATAAGACAGCCTATGGCGATCAACCACATGCCCGCGCCGTTTTGGGCACCGAACAAACCTTACGCGCGATGAGTGTTGATATGCTGGCCGCTTACCGCGATGCGTATTACACACCCAATAACGTCGTCTTCAGCGCAGCAGGGCCTGTGAAGCATGAAGATTTTGTGGCCCTTATTGAACGCAAATTCGGATCAATGCCATCGGTTCCCTTTGCCCCGCTGCCCGAACAAAAGGCCGGGGGTGGCGTTGCCTATGAAGAGATGGAATCGGCACAGCTGTGCCAAATATCACTGGCCATGAAGGGTGTCTCTGAAATTCACCCCGATCATGAAGCCTATGAAGCCTTGGGCGCGGTTCTGGCCGGGGGCGGGTCATCGCGCCTTTATAAAATCTTCGTCAACCAGACATCGCTGACCAACAACGTTGGTGCCGGGGCGATTTCCTATCAGCATTGCGGCCAATTCGGCGTTTTCCTCAGCACCCGTGCAGATCGCACCAAGGAAGCCGTTCAAACCATTTACAATGAACTGCGCGCCGTTACCAAAAACCTGACCAATGCCGAACTGAATAAAGTAAAGGCACAGATGGAAATGGATGCGCTGAGCAGCATCGAAACCAACAATGATGCCTGTGACACATATGGCCAAGATGTTCTGGCCCGTGGCAAGGTTGAAACCACGGCTGAAATCTGCGCCCGCATTCAAAAACTAACGCTGTCGGACATCAAACGCGTGGCCAAGGATATTCTGGCCGCCGACCCGGCCTTTGTCGGGGTAGTCCCGCAAGGCACCGACCGCTCCTTGCTGCCCACCCATCAAGAGGTTCTGGCCTTCCGCGACAGCACCGGGCCAGCGGCCGTAAAAAAAAACAGGCCGCAGCCTGAGATTTAAAAATCTGAAAGCTAAAGAATAGACAGGGTTTTGAGGGGGGCAATTGCCCCCCTCGCCCCATTCAGATTCCCCACCTTCGCAGCCCCACCCCTCATTCTTTAAAAAAAGCTGAAATGTGTTCCCTTATGGCGGTTGATTCGCTAAGACAGGGCCATGGAAGACTCTGCATCCAACATTACGGAAACTCAATCTGATTCCCGCGTACAGGACTATATCGCCCTGCTGAAACCGCGGGTGATGAGCCTTGTCGTCTTTACAGGTCTGGCGGGCATGTGGGTTGCGCCGGGCTTTTCCGACATGCATCCATTCCTGATTTTTGTCGCGGTTCTGTCACTGGCTATTGGTGCCGGGGCAGCGGGTGCGGCCAATATGTGGTATGACCGCGATATTGATGCGGTGATGAAACGCACCGCCGGACGTCCCTTGCCATTGGGCAAGATGACCGCCAATGACGCGCTGAGCTTCGCCATGATTTTATCCGTCCTGTCGGTGATGACGATGGGTGTGGCGCTCAACTGGGTTGCTGCTGGTATTCTCGCTTTTGCCAGCTTCTTTTATATTGTGATTTATACGATGTGGCTGAAACGCCGCACACCGCAAAACATTGTCATTGGCGGTGCCGCCGGGGCCTTCCCGCCGATGGTAGGCTGGGCCGCGGTCACAGGCGATGTTGGCATTGAAGCCATTATCCTGTTCGCGATTATCTTCTTCTGGACACCGCCGCATTTCTGGGCGTTGTCGTTATTCGCCAATGAGGATTACAAACGCGCCAAGATCCCGATGATGACGGTTGTGGCCGGGGCGAAAAAAACAAAAATCCAGATGCTGGCTTATGCCATTATTTTGCTGCCGATTACCATCCTGCCGAGCATCTTGGGCTTTGCTGGCTGGGGTTATGGCGTTGTGGCCGCAATCCTCAGCCTGTTCTTTATCTTCACCTCGATCCGCGTTCTTTACAGCGATGATTTGAAGAATGCGCGGTTGATGTTTGGCTATTCCATTTTCTATCTCTTCGCGCTGTTCTTGGCGTTGATGATTAACGGAGGATAATTCCATGCCCCTATCCGAACTGCATAAGAAAAAACGCTTGAAAAATCTGGCCGTTCTGGCGGCAATCACCGCCTGGGGCGTGTTGATCTTTTATGTGGCTGTGATCCGCACAGGGATGTAAGGCCCATGTCCGCAAAAACAATTCTGATCACCGGGGTAACAGGTGGCTTTGGGGCCGCTATGGCGCGTAAATTTGGCGCGGCCGGGTGGAACCTGATTTTGCAAGGCCGCAACGCCGACCGCCTGAACGCCATCATCGACACCATTTCCGGCGCACAGTCCATCACCCCGATTTTATTTGATATGCGTGATGATGCAGCAATGCGCACCGCATTTGAAAAACTCCCCGCCCTTGATGTTCTGGTCAACAATGCCGGGTTGGCGCTTGGCCTTGAACCGGCACAACGCGCAGACCTCAATGACTGGGACGAAATGATTGCGACCAATATCCGCAGCCTGACCCATATCACGCGTCTGGCCCTGCCCAATATGGTCGAACGTGCAACCGGGCATATCATCAATATTGGATCAGTGGCTGGAACCTACCCCTATGCAGGCGGGAATGTCTATGGTGCGACCAAGGCCTTCGTGCATCAGTTTTCATTGAATTTACGCGCTGATTTACATGGCACTGGCGTGCGCGTCACCAATATCGAACCCGGTCTGGCCGAAACCAATTTTTCCCGCACCCGGTTTAAAGGCGACGCAGAAAAAGCCAGTTCCGTTTACACAGGCACCGAACCCTTAACGGGCGATGATATCGCCGAAGCGGTATTCTGGACCGCGACCTTGCCCGCCCATATGAATATCAACACCATGGAAATCATGCCGACCGGACAATCTTTCGCCGGAATGCAGGTCCATCGCCGCCCAGTGGAGGGAACAAAGACATGAACCCAGATGATTTACGGGCCAAAAACCGCCGCTTGATGAGCATTGTCATGATTGCCGTGGCGGTGATGCTGGCCATGTCCTTCGCCGCCGTGCCGCTTTATAAAGTCTTTTGCCAAGTGACTGGTTTTGGCGGCACCACCCAGATGTCCAGCACCGCGCCCGATGAAAAAGACATTCTGGAACGCAAAGTCACCATCAAATTCAACGCCGATACAGGCCGCCATTTAGCGTGGAAATTCCAGTCCGACCAGCGCCAAATCGATGTGAAACTGGGACAAAAAGGCCTGATTTCCTTCTCAGCCGAAAATAAAGACCGGGTTCCGGTCACGGCTGTGGCGGTTTACAACGTCAGCCCCCCGAAGGCGGGGAAGTATTTTCACAAGATTTCCTGCTTCTGTTTCGGGGAACAATCGTTAAATCCGGGCGAAAAAGCCACCTATCCGGTCGTTTTCTTCGTCGATCCGTCCATGGATCAAGACCCCAACATGGCCGATGTCACGACCATCACCCTGTCCTACATCTTTTATGGCGCGGAAACACCCGAGCTTGAAACAGCTATGGAAAATTTCAACGCAGCCGGGATCGCCGCCAACATCCCTGATCCCGCCACGTCAGGAACAGTTGCCTTACCGCCAGAAAAACAGTAAAAACAAACCGTTATAGTAACCTTCAAGGAAGATCCCAGCATGTCCAGCCACGACATTCATTCTGCCGGTCCGCAATATTCGTCCTCCGGCCACCCGCACCCTTATCACCTCGTCCGCCCCAGCGCATGGCCACTGGTCGGTGCGTTGTCTGCGGGTCTGCTGGCAACGGGTATGGTCATGTTTATGCATGACGCAAAAATCGGCGGCATCGCCGTTGGCTATAGCGGCATCATCCTCGGCCTGATGGCTGTCGTTGCGACCATGTTCTTGTGGTGGAAAGACGTCATCCACGAAGCGGTTGTTGAAAAGGCACATAGCCCGATCGCTCAGATCGGCCTGCGTTATGGCATGGCCCTGTTCATCGCATCGGAAGTCATGTTCTTCGTTGCGTTCTTCTGGGCGTTCTTTGATTCCGCGCTGTTTGCCGGTGAAGCGGGCCAATATCTGCGCACCGCCTATACACAAGGCATGTGGCCACCAGCGGGCATCGTGGTTGTTCCCCCGTTTGAATTGCCCTTGCTGATGACCATGATTTTGCTGTTGTCCGGCTGCGCCGCGACATGGGCCCACCATGCGATTTTAGAAAACAAAAACCCGGAAACAATCAAGGCACTGGGTGTCACGGTTGGTTTGGGCGTGATCTTTCTGGGCTTTCAGATCTATGAATATGCACACACGCATTTCGGCTTCACAGACGGCATTTATGCCTCGACCTTCTACATGGCAACCGGTTTCCACGGTTTCCACGTCTTTGTTGGTACGGTGTTCCTGGCGGTCTGCCTGATCCGCGCCAAGAAAAAACACTTCACCGCAGAACGCCATTTCGGCTTCGAAGCTGCCGCCTGGTACTGGCACTTCGTTGACGTTGTCTGGCTGTTCCTGTTCATCGCTATTTACTGGTGGGGCGGTACAATTGGGACATCTGTTCCGGTTCTGCCTGTACCATAAGAGACATCATGAAATTTAAAAATCCCGCCCTTGCCAACGCGCTTATGCAGAAATGCCCGCGCTGTGGCAAGGGCGAACTGTTTAAGCGCGGCTTCACACTGGATGTCTGCGATGTGTGCGATTCCTGCGGACTGGCCTTGGGCCGCAATGACAGTGCCGATGGCCCCGCTGTTTTCTTAATTTTCTTTCTTGGGTTTTTGCTGGTCCCGATGGCCTTGATGGTTGAGGCGGCATTTTCACCTCCGCCATGGGTTCATGCGCTGATCTGGATTCCCTTGGCCTTTGGCATTACGCTGGGCCTCATGCGCCCGATCAAGGCCGCTGTCATTACGTTACAATTTAAACACCGGGCCAGTGACTGGGACTCATGAAACAAAAACTTCCACTTTGGGCAACATTCTTTACGCTGATCGGCCTGATCATTTTATGCAGCCTTGGCGCATGGCAGATCAAGCGCCTGCATTGGAAAGAAACGCTGCTGGCCAATATTGAAGCGGCCTATCAAACGGACCCTGAGAAGAACCCGCAGACCAACGCTACATTGCGCAACGCCGCACTGAAAAACACGCCGATCATCCATGGTAAAATATCCGGACATTTCACGAAGAGCGCGCCCTTACGCAGCGGGCCGCGCCCCATGGATGAAAAGGCCGGCTATCACCTCTATGCCCCGTTTCGCATGTTTGGAGGAGGTTATCTTCTCGTCAATCGCGGTTGGATACCAGCCGATCAAGACCCCGCTGCCCCCCCGCAAGGTGCGGTCACTTTATATGGTCTTTTCCGGGAAGCCCCGCGCGCCAATTTCTTTACCCCACCCAATGATGCGGCCAAAAATTACTGGTACCGCTTTGATGCGGACAGCATTCAAAGCCATTACGGGATAAAATCGCTGGCCCCCTATATTCTTTATGAAGAAAAACAAAATCCGGAATTATCTTCGCAAGGCGTAAAGCCAATTCCGGTTGCACAAAAGCTTGAAATCAATAACAACCATCGCGGCTATGCGTTTTTCTGGTTCGCAATGGCCGGGGCGCTTTTGATTATCTATGTGCTGCGGTTTATTGTAACGGCTCGGCGGTAATGCCTTGCGCTGCGGACTGGTAAGTATCTGAACACGGGAACTGCCCCGCCAGAACGCTAGCCACCATTACACCGGCGGGCTGCGTCCCCAGATCAGGGCGATCATTCAGATCAAGACGCACCAGATCAACCAGTTGCTGCGCCTTGATCCCCTCATGCCCACAAGCCCGCTGGCCAAAGACAGGAAGGGTTGTGGTCATCGCTTCGGCCACGGCCATGATGTAACCATTGCACAGGCCAACATCGGTATCGTATTGACTGTTGCAAAACACCATCAGGGTTTTCCCAGCCATCAATTCCCGTGAAAAACCGTCCTTCGCATCCGAAGGCGGCAAAGCGCCGGGCCAGAAAAAGGCGACCAGCGTAACAATGATAAAATGTAGGGCGTGACGAACGGGGTGCATCGCTTGTAAACTCCGATTGGTCGTCATGATAACCAACACAAGGTAAAACACGAATGGCTGTTTTATTCCGCCCCGTTATTCCTGTTGATAATTCACATTGGATTCCGCAGATGAAGCGGACGCTGATCCATCACGATCTGCGCATCTGGCCCGATCATGGCAATAAGGCCGACATCACCTATATGGTCGCGTGGAAATTATTCCCCGGCGATGCGCATGAATACCCGAATTTAAAGGCGATTTTGTCCTTAAGTGCCGGGGTCAACCAATATGTCGGCCATCCGGAACTCCCCGCCCACGCGCAATTGATCCGCATGGTGGAGCCGGGCCTGTCACAGGGGATGCGTGAATATGTTTTAAGCTATGCCCTTCGTTTCCATCGCCGCCACGATCATATGAAGGCCCTGTCGGAAGAATTACCGTGGGGGAACAGTGTTCCAGCCCTGTCCCATCAACGCAAAATCGGGGTGATGGGCCTTGGGGAAATGGGCATGGCCTGTGTTTCCGCCCTGCAAAGTTTAGGATTTGCCGTGAATGGGTGGAGCCGCACGCCAAAAGACCTTCCCAGTGTGACCTGCTATGCCGGGCTAGAAGGCTTGGATGATTTTTTAGGCGACAGTGAAATCCTCATCTGTCTTTTACCCCTGACACCGGAAACAAAGGGCATCTTAAATAAGGACACCCTTTCAAAGCTGCCGCGCGGAGCCTGCATCATCAACGCCGCACGCGGCAAACATCTGGTCGAAGATGATTTGATCCCCCTCCTCGATTCCGGCCAGATCGACCAAGTCGCCTTGGATGTGTTTCAAGAAGAGCCATTACCCCTCACCCATCCATTCCGAAAGCACCCGCGCATTCACATGACCCCGCACGTCGCCGCCATCACCATGCCGGAAACGGGTGCTGAGAGCCTAAAAACAGCAATCGAACAAATTGAACAAGGAATACGCCCCAAGGGCTGGGTCGATCTCAAACGCGGCTATTAAAATAAAAGACCATTAGAAAAGGGTGAAGGGGGCGATGCCCCCTTCAAACTACCCCTTACTTATTTCTAACTACAGCTTAGCGCGTTGATACCTTGGAAACTTCGCCGGTCTTGTTTTGTGCGAATTTCAAGCTGCGCTTGCTGGAATAATCGCGGTCGATTTCCTTGGCGTTGGCCTGGAACAGGCGCAGTTGTTCGCCTTCTAAAATCTCACCCGTTGGCAGATTGACGCTGCGTGGGTTGACTTGGGCACCGTTCAGCAAAACTTCATAATGCAAATGCGCACCTGTTGAATTCCCGGTGCTGCCGACATAACCAATGACCTCGCCCTGACGAACGCGTTTACCGGCGGTCATACCGGGTGCAAAACGGCTCAAATGGGCATAGGCGGTTGAAATCTGGCTGTTGTGACGGATGCGGACATAGTTGCCATAGCCACTGAAGCGGTTCGCACGCTGAATAACACCATCACCCGCCGCATAAATCGGGGTTCCGGTCGGGGCGGCGAAATCCATCCCTTTGTGCATTTTGTTATAGCCCTGAATGGGGTGGCGGCGCATGCCAAAGCCGGAGGAAACGCGGGCACCATCAATCGGGGTTTTCATCAGGGTCTTACGAATGCTTTTGCCGTTGCGCTGGAAGTAATCAACGCGGCCATCTTTCATTTCGTAACGGTAAATTGGAATCTCAATGCCTTCGAGGGTCAATTGAGCGTAGATCACGTTACCGGTTTTAATTTTTGTACCGTCTTCGGTTTCGTATTGTTCGTACATAACTTCCAGTTTGTCGCCACGGCGGATGTCACGCTGGAAATCGATATCCCATGAATAAACGCGAATGGCTTCGGCAACAACGGAAGATGGAATGCCGGCCTTGGCGGCAGACCCGAACAGGGAGTTTTCAACTTCGGCAACTTGGGCATAAAGATTTCTATGCAGTGCGCGCTCCTGAACCTTAGCCTCATACCCCGTTTCACCACTGCGTGCGACGGAAACGGTGCGCAGCGGGTCCACGGCCATATTCAAGGATGCAAACTGATAACCCGATTGCGCCGCTGGATCCTTAGATGGGTCCATAGTCACGGTCAAAACCTGACCCGGTTTCAAGCTGCGTGGGTTTACGTGGGCTTTTACGGCCTGAACCACTTGATAGGCTTCGGTATTGGACAAACCGGCACGGCTCAAAACGCCTGTCAGCGTATCGCCGGACCCAATCTTCACAGTTTTTTCCTGCGGACCCTCCGGGGCCTTGGCGACCGGGGTGGCATCTTCTGCAATCACCTGTTTTGAAATGGGACCTGCGGCTGGATCAATCATCGCCAGACGTTCAGCTTCGGATGCATCATCCATCGAACGCTGCAGGCGTTTTTGAGAAAACGCCAAGCGTTCAAACAAGCTGCGGTCTTCATCCTGACCGGATGGGCCCAGAACAACCGGACCCGCATCAGCCACCTGCAAAGCGCGGGCGGAGGTCGAATTTGAAAGAACAGCAACGCTCATCAGCCCCATGACCGCCATACCAACGCAAGGCAGCGCAAAGACGCGCAGACGCAAACCGTTGTTACGGGTCAAAACGTGGCGGTGGCGGATGGGAAGATAGCGGTTTACCTGACGCAAGAGGGCGTCAACATCTACAGCGGGTAGATTACCGGATAATTGTCGCACGCGATTCAGCATCGGTCTTGAGTATCTCTATCGTCATGTATCGGTTGAGCGTACGGGGCGGGATCTTCATCGGGAGGATCACTGGCGGTTTTTTTTTAAAATGGCTGGGGGCTATCCCCTCAACAGGCCGTTTTTAAAAATACGCACGCGGTTAAACTTGGTCTCTTAAACTGGGCGATGTGTCGTTATCTGCACTCTTTATGATGTTACCACAGGGTCTTTTGTTAACACAGGGTGAACAGGATTCAAACCCTAAACGCTTATCCACACTCGATTTAGCGGTGGGAATTAACTATTTGTTATGTAAAGAAAATTGGGCGATTGGGTGGGGGAACCAAATAAATTCCTTGGATCCGCGCGGGTTTCAAGGGTGTGTGGCTTACCATAATGTCACAAAATATTGTGCTACCCGCAGGGAACTTTTATTGCGCCGCACATTCCTTGGTCATGGCATCATGCGCCGCCCCGGACCCCTTCAGGTTAAAAGTATCAACCGTGGCAGTCCCACGGGATGAAACCCCCCGCACAACCATCGTTGTCCCGCCGCGCATGGCTTCGGTGATTTTGTCATCAATGGCGGCATCGGGTGCCCAAGCGGTGTCATCTTGGGTGAACAGGGTGAAGGTTTTGTCGCCGATCTTCAATGTCGCATCGCTGCCTGGTTTATAAGGGTATCCGGCGATATAGCTGAACACGTTGCGCGTCCCTTCCGCCGGGCGGTTGGTGATCAGGGCAATAATCCGCCCGCGGCGGGTGTAATCACCCTTATCTTCCGATGGCTCGCTGGCCATGTAGCACACTTTAGCACCGCCCTCATCCACGACATAGGTTTCCCAGCTGCCATTGGTGGCCAATAATTTGGGGGCTGCTGCCAAGGCCGGGGCGCCGGACAGCAAAATCAGCGTCACAACGCCACAAATCATCGGAAATAGTTGTTTTTGCATACGGGGCCTGCCTGTTTTAGGGGGGTCGTGCGGATATAAAGACAGGCTTATTATAAAGAGATGCCCTTTCTTGGCAAATACTTTCCGGTCCGCCCCGTCACAGGCAATCCAATTGCAAAAAGCAAACGTACAAAAGATAAGGGCCGTCTTTATAATACCCGGGGTATGACCTGTGACGCTGTGTAACGCCAAATCTGCTTTCCCTCTTGTTCCCCCTGCGCGGGGCTGGCTTAATGTGGCCATGACGCCTGAACAGGACAACACCGCAAACCCGCGCCCCGCCCCGGATCAGCCACCGGGAACCGGACATTTCAATGTCCTGCTGCACGCCGTTGGGCAAAAGAAAGACCGCGAAGCCTTTATCGCCCTGTTTCAGCATTTCGCACCGCGCTTGAAATCTTTCCTGATGAAAAAGGGCTCCAGCCCCGAACATGCCGAAGAACTGGCGCAGGAAACGATGCTGAGTGTGTGGAACAAGGCCGCCCAATATGACCCGGCCCGCGCCAGCGCCAGCACATGGATTTTTACCATCGCCCGGAACCGCCATATTGATTCAATGCGCCGTGGCACCCGTCCCGACATCGACATCAATGACCCGGCCTTTATCATCGCCGATACCGCCCCGACCCCGGATGAAAACAGCATCACCAAAGACCGCAGCCAAAAAATTGCCGCCGCATTGCTGACCCTGCCGCCGGAACAATCGGATGTGATCCGCAAATCATTCTTTGAAGATAAAACCCACGCGGAAATCGCCGCAGAAACAAAAATCCCGCTGGGGACGATTAAATCGCGCCTGCGCCTGGCGATGGACCGACTGCAAAAACACCTTGAAGGCCATCAAGGTCAGGAGTTGCTGTGAATATGCTGACGCAAAACAAAGAAACCATTTTAATGGAATACGCCGCCGGGGCACTGGGTCCGGAATGTGACTTGCTGATTGCGGCCTATCTGACCCTGTCCCCGGAAGCCCGCGATTTCGTTGCCACCTGTGAAGATATTGGCGGGGCATTGATTGAACATATATGCGATCCCGAAAATCTCTCCTCCGGCTGTTTGGAAGCCGTCTTAAGCAAGCTTGATGGTTGCACAAACGATGAATGCAACGAGATTGAAGCCTGCATCGTGTCCTGCTTGCGCAGCGAAGAACCCTTGCCGCTTCCCTTGCTCCATCACCTGGCACATCACGAAAAAACATTGAAATGGAAACATTTATTCCGCGGGATGGAATGGCTGGAAATCGCCACCGATACAAAGGGACAAACCAGCGCCAAGATAATCCGTTGCGATCCCGGCTTTGTCCTGCCGCATCACCGCCATCAGGGCATTGAGATCACGCTCGTTTTAGAAGGTGCGATGGAAGATCACACAGGCCGTTATGTGCGCGGCGACATCGCCGTCATGGACAGCGAAATCAGCCACGAACCCATGGCCGACCGCCAGACGGGTTGCCTGTGCCTGACCGTGAACACTCAGCCTATGCGCTTCACAGGCCTGTTCACCCGGCTTTTGAACCCGTTTTTATAACGGAACCCGATTTATAGTTTCCGGCGGGGAAACCACAGGGGTTCTGGCATGGTTTCCAATGGCCCACCTGCGCCAACAGGGCGATCCGCAAACCGGCCCAGCGAAATCATGCGGTCATATAAAACAAGCGCACCCGCCACACCGACATTCACGCAAAACCGCGTGGGTATTTTGACGATAAAGTCGCAGCGTTCCTGCATTTGCGGTGACAGAGCCCCCATTTCAGGCCCCAGAACATAGGCCGCTTGCGACGGATGGCGAAAGGATGGCAATTCAATCGCATCCGGGGTCAGCTCGACCCCCACCAACTGGCATCCACGCGGCAACATCAATGATGAAACATCGGGGAAGCCATAAAAGGGAATATGTTCAAATGCGCCGGACGTATCGGATGTGCGCACATCACGCGGATCGACATTCGCCCCAACAGTAAAGAAGAAACTGCCGCCAAAGGCATGGGTGGTGCGGACAAGCGCGCCAAGATTAACGCCCTTGCTGATTCCTTCCGCCCCGACACCGAAAAAACCGCGCATCATGACAGGGCCTGTTCTAAACGACCCAAGGCTTCGCGCAGACGCGGTTCTGATACCGCAAAGCACAGGCGCATATAGCCGTTAAAATTCCGCCCAAACGCACAACCCGGTGCCAGACCCAAACCATGTTCATCAATCAAACGGCGGGCGAAGCTCATGCAATCGGGCTCGCGATGACTTTTGAAAAACGCATAGAAACTTGATTCCGGACGCACCGCTTCAATGCCGCCAATGCGGGTCAGGGCATCATGAACGATCTGTTCGTGTTTGCGAAAGCGTGTCTTTTGTTCGGCGACAAAATCCTCACCGTGTTTTAAGGCCGCCATTGCGCCATATTGGGTAAAGTTCGGCGGGCCCATATTGTCATACAGGACCAGATCATAAATGCGCGGTTCCGCCTGCGCAGGACCGATCATCCACCCCAAACGCCAGCCAGTCATCGCCCAGTTTTTGGAAAAACTATTGATGATGAACAGGCGGTCTTCCGGTTCTGCCACTTCCAGAAAACTTGGCGCACATTGCGTATCATAGGTCAGGCGCTCATAAACCTCATCCGCGATCACCCAAATGCCGCGCGCACGGGCGAATTCCATGACAGCGCGCATCTGTTCAAGCGGCATCACCCATCCGGTCGGGTTATTCGGCGAATTCAAAACAATGGCGCGGGTTTTCGGTGTGACTTCAGCAAAGAGACGGTCCAGATCCAAAACCCATTTCCCGGACCCCATATCCAGCGTCAAATCAACACCGCGCACAGTGGCTTCTTGCAAGCGGATCGCGCCCAGCAAATTTTTCCACAGCGGGAAGACCGCCACAACCTCATCCCCCTTTTCCACCGTCGATAACAAGGACAAGTGAATAGCCGATGTACCGGATGATGTTACGATCACACGTTCTTGCGGCAGGGTGACATCATGCAAGCGCTGATAACTGTCCGCGATATCCTGACGTAAATCGGGATTCCCAAGAATAGGGCCATAGAATGTTTTCCCATCACGCAGCGCGCCTTCAACCGCGTCGGTTATAAAACGCGGGGTTGGGGAATCGGTTTCACCACTGGCCAGCGAAATGATATCACTGCGGCGGCGGGCATAGCGCACCATCTCCGCCCCCGGATTATGGCGGATATCATTCAAGACAGGCCGCATAAACGGCGCGCCTTGCGTGTCTTTCAAATCAGTCATACTCACTTAGTCTTTCTGTAAGTCTTCAAGACCCAGATATAAATCCAGCGCCTCCGGATTGGCCAGTGCCTCAACATTGCGCACCTTGCGGCCATGAATAACATCACGCACGGCCAATTCGGTAATTTTATTCGATTTGGTGCGCGGAATATCAGCGACCTGAATAATTTTTGCCGGAACATGGCGGGGCGATGCCCCGGTACGGATCTGTTTTTTAATCAGTGTTTTCAAATCATCATCCAGCACCACACCGGGGCGCAGACGCACGAATAAAATCACCCGCACATCACTGTCCCAATCCTGCCCCACAGCGATGGATTCAATGACCGATTCAATTTGTTCAACCTGACGGTAGATTTCCGCCGTGCCGATACGAACCCCACCGGGATTCAACGTGGCATCGGACCGCCCGTGAATGATGAAACCACCATGAATGGTGCGTTCGATCCAGTCGCCATGGCACCAGATATTGTCGAAACGGTCGAAATAGGCACTTTTATATTTCTGGCCATCCGCATCATTCCAGAAACCCACCGGCATACAGGGGAACGGTTTTGTACAAACCAGCTCGCCCGACCCGGCTCCCGATGCAATCGGCACACCTGTATCATCAAACGCATCCACCGCCATACCCAGACCGGCACATTGAATTTCACCGCGCCAGACGGGAGAGATCGGATTGCCCAGAACGAAGCAGGACACAATATCAGTCCCGCCCGAAATGGACGCCAGATGCAAATCTGATTTGATCGCATCATAAACGTAATCAAAACTTTCATGGACCAATGGTGAACCCGTTGAGGTCATCGAGCGCAACGCCGATAAATCATGGCTGTCTCCGGGGCGCAGTTTATTCACCTTCAGTGCATCAATATATTTGGCCGATGTACCAAACAGCTTGCAATCATGCGCCGTTGTAAAATCCCACAGCACATTGCCGCTTGGGTAGAACGGTGAACCATCGAACAGCAATAACGTGCACTCACTGGCCAGCGCACCGACCAGCCAGTTCCACATCATCCACCCGCAAGTGGTAAAATAAAACACACGGTCCCCTGCGCCCAGATCGCATTGCAACTGGTGTTCCTTCACATGCTGGATCAACGTACCGCCCTGACCATGAACGATGCATTTTGGAATGCCAGTGGTGCCGGAAGAAAACATGATAAACAGCGGATGATTAAAGGGCAGGCGTGTAAAGGCCATATCTTGTGCCGTATAATCCGCAATGAAGTCATTCATCAAAACAGTATTGGTCAGGCCCGTGACATCGGGTGTCTCACTAGTCAGCGGCACCAGAATGGTTTTTTGCAGGCCCTTCAAATGCGGTTGAACCTCGCGCAGCTTAGTCAGGCAATCGAGCGTCTTACCGCTGTAATAATATCCATCAACCGCCACCAGAATTTTCGGTTCAATCTGGCCGAAACGGTCCAGCAGCCCTTGTGTACCAAAATCAGGCGAAGCCGATGACCAGATCGCACCCAAACTGGATGCGGCCAGCATGGCAATAATCGTTTCGGGCATATTCGGCATAAACCCGGCCACGCGGTCCCCCGGACCAATACCAGCCGCGCGAAACGCTGCGGCCCAGCGGCTGACCAGATCATAAAATTCAGCATGTGTAATTTGGCGTTCCGGCCCCTTTTCGGTACGGAAAATCAATGCCAGTGAATCATCACGGCGGCGCAGCAGGTTTTCGGCAAAATTCAAACGCGCTTCCGGGAAAAATTCCGCGCCCGGCATTTTCGTTTCATGGCGAAGGGTCACTGATCCCTTATCACCGATGACACCGCAAAAATCCCAGATGGCATCCCAGAAAGGCCCGGTGTTTTCAATGCTCCATTGCCACAGCGCGTTATAGTCGGGGAACGCGGCCCCGGTCTTTTTTTCCAGCCCACGGGCAAAGGCATAAAGACGCGAGGATTCAATCCGCGCTTGGTCCGGTGCCCACAGGGGGGAGGTGGAAAAATCCTTATTGGAAGCTGCAGCCATATTATGTCCGGTCATTGGAGGAAATCCTTTGAATCTTCAATCGAGGTGGCTTATTTCCCTATTTTTGCCGCCCCAAGTCAAGACTGCGCACGCTGCACCTGCTCAATTGCCCCTTAAATCCGCCGCTGCGCTTGAAATACCAAGAAAACGCCGCATTTTTACTGTATCTATAAGGGGTTGTCCCGTTCCAAGCCTCAGAGTGAACCGCATGTCCGCCCGCCAATCACAAAAAACCCTGAAAAACCTGTTTCTTAGCCTGATGTTTCTGGCTTTTCTGGTCCCCGGCATCACCCCGGCACAGGCGCAAGCCCCCACACAAGCCCCCGGGCCTTATGTCGCCCTCAAAATCATTCCGGAAAAAAATACAGTCGTGGCCGGGCAGACCCTGCGCGTGGCGGTGGAACAAACCATCACCCCCAACTGGCATACCTATTATTTGAACCCCGGTGATTCCGGAGCAGAACCGCGCATTACATGGACCCTGCCGGAAGGCATGCAAGCCGGTATGATGCGCTGGCCTGCCCCGGACCGCATTCCCTATGCAGGTCTGATGAATTACGGCTATGCCGGGTCGGTGACGATGGTGCAGGAATTAAAGGCCCCGCAAACCCTGCCCGATGGCCCACTCACATTGAAGGCGGAAATTGAGGTTCTGGTTTGTAACGATATTTGTATTCCAGAAGTCTCCACCCACACGCTGGTCCTGAACGATGCAACACAAGAAGCCGTTGATAACACCACCACCATCAGTGCTATTATCGATGAGATGCCGCAAGAGAACGGCATCACCGCGACCTATCACGAAAATGGCAAGGACCTTGTCATCACCATTATCCATGAAGATGCAGATGGTTTCGCGGCACTGGACCCTGCCAGCGTTGCATTTTTCCCCGGTGAATGGGGCCTGATCCTCAATGCCAAGGACACGCGTGTTGAAACACCCGACGCCAAAACGCTGATCATCAATCATTTGCGCGATGAACGGGATCTGGCAGAAGTTCCCAATTTTTCAACCCTTCTGACCTATCAAAACAAGGACGGGTCCAAACATTCCTATATCACCAGCACAACGCCCTCGGCCACGCCGCCCGTTGTAGCAGAAACCCCTGTTGAAACAGAAAATACCATCGCACCTGAAACAATCGGCTTTGCACAAGCGCTTCTTTTCGCGCTGCTGGGTGGTCTTGTTTTAAATTTGATGCCATGCGTCTTTCCGGTGCTGTCGTTAAAGGCCCTGAAGCTGATTGACCTGCAAAGCAAAGGACGCGGCATTGCGGCCCTGCACGGTGTGACCTACACAGCCGGAATCTTGCTCAGCTTTGCGGTGATTGCCGGCGTCATGCTGGCGATTAAGGCGGCCGGGGGGGATGCGGGTTGGGGATTCCAATTGCAAAACCCATTTGTGATTTTATCACTCGCTTATTTGTTATTTGTCATTGGCCTCAGCCTGTCCGGTCTTTTTGAAATCAGCGGATCATTTGTTGGCACGGGTGCCACATTGACCCGCAAGAACGGCCTGACCGGAACATTCTTTACCGGTGTTCTGGCGACCTTGGTGGCGACACCCTGTACAGCCCCGTTTATGGCGGGCGCACTGGGTTATGCGCTGTTACAACCGGCCCCTCTGGCCCTTGGCATTTTCCTGATGCTGGGGTTTGGATTGGCACTGCCTTATCTGCTTCTATCGATCATTCCGGGGCTGGCGCGATTGCTGCCAAAACCCGGTGCATGGATGATCACCTTCCGTGAAATGCTGGCCTTCCCGATGTATGCGGCCGCAGCATGGATGGTGTGGATTTTAGGGATGCAGGCCAGCACAGAATCGGTCATGTGGGCGTTATCCGGCATGGTCGCGATTGCCTTTGCCATCTGGGCGATCAAGCACCGCCCGAAACATGGTGCGATGAAAATGATCGTGGCGATCATTGTCCTGCTGGCGTTGCTGTTTGCAGCCACACCATTTTTGAATAAGACGTTGTTGCACCCTTCCGCCGCACAGGCCAAGGCCGCCAGCACATTGAGCGATGAAGCCTTTACGCCAACGCGCCTCAATGAACTTCTGGCCACAGACCGTCCGGTTTTTGTTTATATGACGGCAGCGTGGTGCATCACCTGCAAGGTGAATGAAAAAGTCGCCCTGCATAACCAGGCAACAAAAGAATTGTTCCAGGCCCGCAATGTTGCCGTGTTAAAAGGCGACTGGACGAAAATGAACCCCGATATCACAGAGTATTTGAAGGATTACGGGCGCAGCGGCGTTCCCCTTTACGTTTATTACGCCCCTGCTGAATTGGGTGGAAAACGCCCTGCCCCCTTCGTTCTGCCGCAAATTTTAACGCCGGGCATTATTGCTGAAAGCATCAAGGCCCCTTAATTTTTAAAATTGCGCTCCTATATTATTGTCACCTTGTCTGTTCACCCTTGAAGGATCAAACGCCATGTTAAAAACTGCCCTCGCCCTCAGCGCCGCCCTGTTCATGATGATCGCGCCTGTTGAAAGCCGTGCCGCCGCTGACCCGGCTGTCACACCCGCTGCCGCTGACCTGATCGCAATTGGCGCACCAGCCCCCGCCTTCACCGCTACTGACAGCAATGGCAAGACCGTGAATCTGTCCGATTATCAGGGCAAGATCGTCATTTTAGAATGGACCAACCATGATTGCCCGTTCGTGCGGAAATTCTATGACACCAAAACCATGCAAAACATGCAAAAAGAAGCCACAGGCCAAGGCATCATCTGGTTAAGCGTTGTGTCCTCCGCCGAAGGCAAGCAGGGTTACACCACCGCCAAGGAAGCCAATGAACTGATTTCCAAGGAAGGGTCGAACGCCACAGCGCGCATTCTGGACATTGGTGGTTCACTGGGCCGCCTGTACGGGGCCGCAACCACACCGCATATGTATGTCATCAACACCGATGGCACATTGGTTTATGCCGGTGCGATGGATGACCAGAACAGCGTCAGCCATGGCAGCCTGAAAACAGCCAAGAATTATGTGAAGGCCACCCTTGATGATTTGAAAGCCGGTCAAAAGGTACAAATCAGCAGCAGCAAACCTTATGGCTGCGCCGTGAAGTACTAATTCAACATTACGGTAAATGTATTTAACAGAAAAGCCGTCCTTGTGCATAAGGGCGGCTTTTCTGTTGTAAGCGGCGGTGCAAAGCTGCCATCATGTGATTCGTCTGGAACATCAACAGATTCGAGTATTTCTGATGGCTGACAGCCTGCGGAGTCCCACCAAAGAAAAGACCGGAAACAAGGCCCCTGCTACGGGTGTATCCCCTGATTCCGCGTCCTCAAACGAACCAGCCCGTGTCGTTTTCAACGAAGACGGTCGCGTCGTTTTTGCAACACCCGGTTTTATGACCCTGTCCGGCCATGATTCCGCGCAATTGCCGAATATGAGCTTTGGCGCATTATTCACCTTCAACGATACCGAAGAAGCCTTTCATACTGGCGGCATGTTCAGCATGGCGCGGTCCGGTACATCCGATTCATCGCGCCTGATTTCGTCCCTGCGTGAAGGCAGTCACGACGTCACCATTGGCACCACCCAAGAAACCATGCAGTTTGACCGCATTGATCTGCCGGATGGGCGCACCTTTGTTGTCGCCTCGGTCGGTGCGGCGGCCCTCTCGCCCGATGAAAATTTCTTCCGCCAGATTGCAGAAGCCGAAGCCAAGGCAAAAGCCGATTGCAAACAGGATCAAGACTGCGTCCAGAAAATTTCCAAGGACACACCGGAATCCGAACTGCGCCATTTCCTGAACATGTCGCATGATTTGCTGTCCACATCGGATTCATCGGGGCATTTCCGCCGGATCAATGCGGCGTTTAACACCGTCCTTGGTTACAGTGATACAGAACTTTACCAAATGACCTTCATGGATATCGTCCATCCAGACGATAAACCGCAAGTGCGCAATGCCATGTCGGCATTGATGTATGATGACGCGTCGCAGGAACAATTGGTTGATTTCGAAGCCCGCCTGATGGCGCGGGACGGCAGCACCCATTGGATGGAATGGCGTCACCAGCGCAGCGGTGATGTGATTTATAGCGTCGGCCGTGACGCCACCGCGTTCAAAGGCAATGAAGAAACACTGCGCCAGCAGGAATTGATGCTGCGCGAAGCCCAATCCATCGGCCATATGGGCCATTGGCGCTGGCTGGTTGGCGCGAACGATCTGCAATGGTCGGATGAAATTTATAATATCTTTGGCGTGACCCGCGAAACCTTCGTCCCCGCCCTTGATGCCGTCAACCGCATGGCGCATAAGCGCGATGTCGGCCGCCTGCTGCAAGCCTTCCAACGCGCGATCATCGAACAGAATGATTACGACATGGAATTCCGTATCACCCGTCCGAATGGCGAGATGCGTTATATCCGCTGCGAAGGACGCTGCGAACATGACAGCAATGATGAAGTCATTGCCCTGTTCGGCATTATGCAGGATGTAACCGAACGCACCATCAACGAACAAAACCTGACCGAAGCGAAAGAAGCCGCCGAGCGTGCCTATGCCGCGAAATCACAGTTCTTAGCGAATATGAGCCACGAACTGCGCACCCCTTTAAACGCCATCATCGGTTTTTCTGAAATGATGCAGCGTCAATTGCTGGGGCCAATCGGTTCTGACCGCTACCTTGATTACATCGCCGGTATCCGCGAGTCGGGCGAACATTTGCTGGACCTGATTTCAGACATTCTTGATATGTCGAAAATCGAAGCCGGTAAGTATGAACTGGATCTGGAAGAACTAAACCTTGCAAAGGTCATTCGCCTCGCCATCCACATGATGGAAGGCCGCGCGACCGAAGCCAAGATTCATATGAGCACCGAGATTGCCAATGAAGACTTGCACGTTGTGGCAGATCGTCGCGCCCTCATGCAAATTCTTCTCAACCTGATGTCAAACTCGGTCAAATTCACCGAACCATCGGGCGCGGTACGCATTGAATGCATCGAACGCGAAGATTACGTATCGATCAAGGTCCACGATAACGGCATCGGCATTCCAGCCAATATGCTGAAAAACATTACACGGCCCTTTGAACAAGCCGCATCGCATTACACCCGCAAACACGAAGGCACAGGTTTGGGCCTGTCCATCACCAAGGAATTGGTCGAAATGCACGGCGGATCACTGCACATCGATTCCACCGTCGGCGTCGGCACAACCGTGACCATCCGCCTGCCTTACAACGCTTACGAAGCATTGAAGAATAAGGAATAACCCCCACCCCTTGTCATCCCCGCCTTGTGCGGGGATCTGGTCTTTATCGCAAGGGGTTTCACCCCCTGCACCCCCATATTTTAGACACAGCGCCGCAGGCAATAAGTCAGTGTGCCGTTTACGGAAAAATTGTTTATTGCCTGCGGCGCAAAAAGACTGGGGTCGTTTGAAGGGGGCCACGCCCCCTTCCACCCCTATTCTTATTTCTTATTCGCCGTCACCTGTCATTTGATTAGCAAGAGGGCCGAGGCGGGCGCGGTAGGATTCTTCGGCATCAAGGCAGGCTTGCAGGCCTTCGATATAGGTCGGGTATTTCAGCACATAGCTCAGTTCGGCCTTAATCCGGTCATTGCGGATGCGTTTATTATCGGCATAAAAACTACGCGCAATCGGCGCCATGTCGGCTTCGTCATAGGGTAAAAGCGGTGGGACGGGCAGGCCCAGCATTTCACACGCCGTCTTAATCAATTCATGGCTGGGCGCGGCCAGATCATCAGCAACGTTATAAGCGCGGCCCGCATCGGGCTTGGACATCGAGGCCTTTAAAATACCGGCAATATCATCAACATGAATGCGGTTAAACGCATGGCCGGGTTTATTGATGCGGCGTGACATACCCGCACGCACTGAATCAAGGGCGCAACGGCCAGGGCCGTAAATGCCGGCCAATCTGAAAGTATGAACGGGAAGATTGCTATCATGGGCCAATGACAACCATTGTTCTTCGGCCTTGGCGCGGCGTGAACCACGGCGATTGCTGGGGCGGATTTCTGAATCTTCATCGACCCAGCCTCCATCGCGGTCACCATAGACGGAGGTAGAGGAAAGATAACCGACCCATTCGATCGACGGGATTTTTAAAATATCTTCGGCATGATGGATATAGGCCGGATCGCCAGCATCATTTGGCGGCGTCGAAATAAGCAGATGTGTTGTACCCTTTAGAAACGTCAGCGGGTCTTCAAGCGGATTGTCTTGGTCAAAGAGGAACGGCTTAATTCCTTGCTGCTTCAGATAGCATCGCTTTTCATTATCGCGTGTCGTTCCGGCAACCGCCCATCCTTCGGCCAGCATCGTGCTGGCCACCACGTCACAGGTGTAGCCATAGCCAAAACAGAATAATTTTTTACCCGCTGCAGTATCCTGCATTCACAGTCCTAAGAGTCTCAAATATAAGTCACTGGTTCGAACAGCCACGCCACTAAACCAGCGGGCCGTCAAAGGGAGATCAGTATAGATTAGAAATCGACGTTTTCGTAGTGCTCAACCGGGGTAAAACCGGGAATTCTATCTTCCAGAAGAGGCTGGAAGCTGGGGCGCGATTTGACCCGCGCATACCATTCACGGGCGGCTTGATGTTCATCCCATGGGACATCACCAATATAATCAATCGCCGAGAGATGAGAGGCCGCCGCAATATCCGCCAGGGAATAATGATCCCCCGCCAGCCATTTGCGTTTTTCGGTCAAGAACCCGATATAATCAAGATGGTAGTGAATATTAGCATGGCCCGCGCGAATGGACGGGCCGTGCGGCTCGCCAAGCTTCAGGAATCGCTTCATCAGCTTTTCACCGACCAGATTATCAGTCACTTCGCGGTTGAATTTCACATCGAACCAGCTGATCAGGCGGCGCGTTTCGGCGCGCTGCACCGGGTCAAAGCCCAGCAGGTTGATTTCAGGGTAAACTTCTTCGAGGTATTCGCAGATGACTTGGGAGTTCGCCAACGTCGTGCCGTCATTTTCCACAAGCACAGGAACATCACCCGCAGGGTTCAACGCCAGAAACTCGGTCCGGCGTTCCCAGACTTTTTCGATCTTCAGATCGAAATCAAGCTTCTTCTCCGCCAAGGTAATGCGAACCTTGCGCGAAAATGGATGCAGCCAAAGGTGATAGAGTGTTCTCATAACGTAAAGTCTATCCCAGAGTATCCCTGAACGAAAATGCTTATTGCTTGATGTATATTAGATATATTTAATCCAGCAAGTCCAGAGAGGACGAAAGGGGACCACGATATGACTAAAGCGGCCCTACCCCGACCTGAGTGGCTTTCAGCTTAATCCGCAGTTTGACTTGGTTTCCAACACTTTTCGTGTCGGACCATTGACCCTGTCCGACCCCAAAGTCCAGACGGTTAATAGCGGTTTCCCCAACTATAGTCGCAATGCTCTGCCCCGAATCGCTTTTTGCGAATTCCAGCGTGAACGGCAGTACAACAGGCAGGGTGACATCACGAATCGTCAGATTGCCCTTGGCCACATACTGATTCGTCGCCAGACCCTTTTCAAAGCTGGTCGTCACGAAATGCGCGTCCGGAAAGACGTCAATATTGAACCAGTCCTTCATTTTCAGGTTTTTATCACGGTCGGCGCTGCCCGCATCGGCGCTGCCGACATGAATGGCGATCGTGGCTTTGCTGGCAGGAAGATTTGCCGCATCAAACTGAATCGTGCCGCCAAATTCCTTGAAATGACCCTGAAACGGTGCGCCCATCTGCACCCCTTCAAATTCTAATGTGCTATCGGCGGCGATGATTTGCCAGGACGGAACGGCTTCTTGCGCTTGCACCGGGGTGGCTATTGCCATAACAATCATTACACTACCAACCAACGCAGCAAAAAAACCAGACTTCATTAAATAGCTCCTTGAATTGAATATCCCCCGCATCATGCGCGATACACATCATAATGTGAAGCCCAAGGCGGGAAAAGCCAGCCCCTCAGCCCCAATTTTCGTAACGTACTGAAAGAAAACGATTTTTCATACAATCGCCCACCCTAAATTACGCAACAAAGCGTTTTACAGCCACCCCCTTTCGCCATTACAGTCATAGGCAACAGGTTATAAAATAATAAAAATCTGAACAGGGAAGACATAAAATGACTGCAAAAAAGCAGCTGCAACGCTTTGTCATGGCCACGGGCCTGACAATGATGGGCCTCACCTCGCTCTTTAATTCTGCCGCCGCGCAAGAGCCAACACCGACCCCGGCCCCCATTACGACCCCGGTCACAAATACACCGGCCAACGCGAACACGCCCCCGACATTGCTTATCGCCCCGGCATCGAAGCATGATGATGTTATCGTCGCGCAATTGGCGCGGATCGATAAAATTATTGCCGACCATAAAAATGACGACGCTTTCAACGCCCAGCGCGCCCCCGAGATTCAAGACGCGATTGATGCAATGATCGCCGCGCTGAACGCGGGTGCGAATCCAGATTATTTCCCTGGCAAAGATGGCCTGAAAGCTATCCGCGCCAACACGATGAGTGCCCTGCAAGCGGCGATTGTCGTTGGCAGTGAAATGAATCGCCCTGATCTGGCGATTGCCTTCATCGAAAAAAGCAAAGACCTGCGCAAAAAATCACCCGATGACTGGAGCGCAATGGATTATGCCGTTTCCGGATTTTTAGAGGCACAAACAGAATCCGTGACCAATGCCAGAAGCGCCGCCCTGATCCTGCTCGCCCTGCATAATAAGGGCGTGGCGCTGAGCGAAGCCGCAGCAATGTTTAAGGTATCCGAAGGGAAATTAAAAACATACGGCGATCTGGCCCGTGGCCTTGTCGGGATTGAAGCCCTGCACCGCATATCCCTGATCAACAACGCAGAACGCGATATTCTGGTCAACGGCACGCCGGAATTAAAAGACACGATCCGCAACGCGACCAGCATTACCAAAGACCTGATCATTCAGCATGGCGGCAAGCTGATGAACTACCCGGAAAGCGCCCCCGGCGATCCCGAGATTTATAAAATCCGTTCCGGTGACACGCTTGATTCCTTGGCTGCACGTTTTTACCGCGTGATGGGCCAAGCCACGCCACAAGACGCCGCCGCCATTCTGGCCATTACAAACGATATTATCAACGATGCAACAGACATGACCGCCGGCAAACCGTTGCTGGTGCCCGTACCGCTTGATAAGCGCATCGGGACAGTGACCTTGAGCATTGAGATGTCGCTGGTCATGCTGGCCGACCGGATGAAGGATATGTATCACGACCAAACACTGTCGCGGGATGACATTGCCCGTGATCTGGCTCAAATGAATGGCATTGATCCGGCCCGCATTCACGAAGACGCCGTACTGAAAAAAGATCAGGTGATGGATGTCGGCCTGATCAACAACAACCACAATCAATGGCCCCAACTGCAAGCCCCGATCAGTTACAAGGGCGAGCGCGAAGTGGATTTGATCGTGATCGAACCCGCAGACACCCATGCCAAAAACACCTATACGGTGGCCAATGGCACGGCCTATTCCATCAACCCGTCTGTGGATCTGACACAGATCCACTCTTTGAGCGAATTGTTGATGACCACGCAGCCGAACACCGAATCCAGCGAAACCTTGCGCATGCTGCTGGCCGCTGAAGGCAGCCCGGTCCAAGACCGCGTTATTTTCAGCCACAGCATGGCCATCAAAATCGACGAAGAAAAAAACTCAGACAAAATCCGCAACAAACGCGGTCACGATTCTGCGGCCTATGAAAATATCCGCCTCTATTTGCCGCAAATGGAACGCGCGCGCCCAATCATCTTTAACGCCGCCGGTAATTTCTGGCCAGAGGAAGGCCGTTATATTCAGTCTTATCAGATGGCGCATTCACCGCGCTCTGTTCTGGTTGGTGCCGTTGGACAATATCCAATCAACAGCACGATGGATGAAGACCGCGTTATTGCGCCTTATTCAACACATGGTGCCGATATTTGCGCGCCCCTGCCGATGGAAATGACCCGCCAGATGGAGGGCACATCCTTTGCCACACCACTGCTGGCCGCCGTCTATCGCCAGATGGCGGAATGGTACGGTGACACGCTCAGCTTCGAAGAGATCATGGCGGCATCGCTGATGACCGCTGACCGGAATGTTCTAGACTATGATAAGAGCAATTCAGCACTTCCACCGCTTCTGAACCCCAACCCTTATGCCACAAAACCGGCTGAATTCCGCAGCAATGGCGGCGGGCTACCCCATCATGAACGCTGCGGCGCAGGTGTTATCAATATGACACGCTGGCAAGCGGCTCTGGACACGATGGTCGCCTTAAAAACATCCCCGACTATGAACGGTCAGGGCGTTGGGCCAGCACATGCAGCCGAAACAAGCTATACCCTGCCAGTCAGCGCACCACAGGTCATCTTGCCAAAGACAAAAGACGGCAAGGCGGAATATGTGTACCGCGTTACGGCACCCGCAGACATGACCACCGGCAAATTGACCCTGTTATTGCCCCAATATGAAGGGTCAACCAGTGAAATCGTCCTCCGTACACCGGGCGGTTTTGAAAAGCATATGGGCAAGAGCATTTTTGGCATCGTTTCAACCTTTGCCTTTGCCTATGAAGATATCAAGGCAGGCAGCGTGTTTGAAATTCATTCCAACAAACCGCTGGGGCCAACAGCGGGGATTATTCTGCGCGGGCATACACCGGGCAATACAATTGCCATGCTGCGTGACCACCTGCGCGCTCAAGGCATCTTGCCTGCACCGAATATGGAGATGAGCGGCGACATTGTGGTCGGACCAAATAAACCGATCAATGTCTTGCAGCAAAAACTGCCAGACCCAACGCCACCGAAGCCAGCCTCCACCCCCGAAGGCACAGATAAATTCAGACCCGATGACATGCCAATCCGTCCGGTCACAATGAAAAAGGGCCCGGCCCTATCCCCATAATGGCGGGATGAAACCGGACCCTCTCAAAAATATTGTTTAAAATCTTTAACGGTTGAAAATGCGCGGCAGCATGCGGCGCAATGTTGAATCGCGATCAATCACATGATGCTTCATCGCCCCGGCAAAATGCAGACCGATCATGACGATCATCGTATAGGCGACAATTTCATGCACCTCAACGGCGACCTCCGCCAGGTCTTCATTCGGGCGCACCAGATCCGGCAGGGTAAAGAGACCAAACACGCTGACTGAAAACCCCTTGGCCGAAGACATAACCCACCCGGATAAGGGCATCAGGAACAGGGCCACATACAGCAAGCCGTGAATAACCCGGGCCAAGATTTTTTCCCATTTCCGGTGATTGGGCAAAGGCAGCGGGTGGGCATTCATCAAACGCCATAACAGGCGCATCGACACTAAAACCAGAATCGTAATGCCCACCGATTTATGCAGACCGTAAATTTGCAGTTTCTGCGGGCCGAGGTCGAGGCCGGTCATATACAAACCCACACACAACATCCCAACCACCAACAGGGCAATCACCCAGTGAAAGCATTTTGCCACGCCGCCATATTGTTCATTCGTATTCCGCCAAGTCATAAGAGCACTCTTTCATCAGGAATTTATGAGGAAGGTAAGATCCCGCCTCTGGAAATCAAGAACGTTGCGTCGCGAAAACTAGCCAAAATACTGGCTGTAAAGGCCGACAAAGACAATCGACCCGATCCCCGCCACCAGCCAGTTCAAAAGCCCGTAAACCTTTAACCGTGGGTCAGTTTTTAAATCTTCGTTGGTTTTATGGCGCAGCAAAAACATCAGCATCATCTGCCCGACGCAAAACCCAACCACAAACCCGATAAGACCAATGACATAGACCATGGCGCTATTTTCCTTTATCGTGGGTTTTCCGTCAACACGGGATCACACCGCAACCCACTTTTCGGCCCCCTTTAAGGTACCCATTTTTTCATGTCGATCTTTCATATTGTTATTCTGGCGATTGTTCAGGGCATTACGGAATTCCTGCCGATTTCTTCCAGCGGCCATTTGATTTTAACCCATGCGCTGCTGACACCGGGCACCGGGTCGCAGAATTTCTTTGGCGCGACATTGACCATGGATATTGCCGTTCACATCGGCAGCTTAATCGCAGTGTTGATTTATTTCCGCAAAGACATCTTCGCGATGATGAAGGCCGGGATCAATATTTTGAAAACCGGCACCATTACAGGTCCCGAATCACGCATGCTGGTCTTTATTGTGGCGGGTTCCATTCCGGTGATGGCGCTGGGCCTTGTCATTCACCTCACCGAACCCGCATGGGCGCGGTCACTGCAGGTGATTGGCTGGACGATGCTGGGTTTTGGTATTTTGCTAGGTGTTGCGGATAAAATCGGCACCAAAGAGCGCACCACCGATGACATGACATGGCGCGATGCCGCTATTATCGGTTTTGCGCAAATGCTGGCTTTGATCCCCGGCACCAGCCGTTCGGGTATCACCATGACCGCCGCGCGGTTTTTGGGTTTCAACCGGGTAGAAGCCGCCCGTTATTCCTTCCTGCTCTCCATCGTCGCCATTTCCGCCGCCGGGATGGTGGGCTTACTCGATTTCATGAAAGACCCGCAGTCAGACATGATTACGGGGCTGATTGTCGGGATTATCGTATCGTTTTTGGCCGCCATCGGGGCCATTCATTTCTTAATGACGTGGCTGGGCCGAGCCAGTTTCTCGCTGTTTGTCTGGTACCGCGTGGCCTTGGGCCTGGTCTTGCTGGCATTGCTTTACACTGGCCACCTCGCGTGATAATTCTTCCGTACACTCACGAATACGGAAAATATTGCGTTGCGGAAAAATTCAAAAAAGGCATTGTCTCCAAAATCCCTGGTGATCTGGGATCTCGATAACACGCTGACGGATTCGGCGGGTTTTTGGGCTGTGGCCACGGGCCATTCCATTGCCATGCTGCGCGATAATTTTGGCATGACCAATGCGACCCTAAACGATGCCGCCAACCGTGCGCCACCGCAATTCAGATTTTCCGATTTTGGCCGCATGGTTGAATGGATGCACCGCGAACAAATCCTGCCGCAACCAGCATCCGGCGAAGATGCCTATCGCATGGACATCACACGCCGCGCCATCGCGCAAAAATGGTACAAGACGCAAAGTGAAATGAGCGTCTTTTATCCGCATGCCGTTTCGACATTGCGCACCATCACCGCCCACGGCACAAAGATGGCGATCTATACCGACACGGACGGACCATCGATGATCCGCCGTTTGTGGTTGATGGCCAAAAATGCCACGCGGTCGGGCGAGCTTTCAGACCCCATCGAAATTTTCCGCCTGTTCGATCATTTCTATGCGCAACCCGCCTGCGAAGATGATGCGGCGGCCCTGCGCGATATCGACACCCACTTCATTCTGGCGATGAAACAACGCCTGTCAATTATGACGCCGGACCCGGCAACGGGCAAAGAACGCCGCAAGCCCAGCGGCGCGCATATTGCGCAAATCCTGCATGATTTTAAAACCGCCCCGCAAAACGCCCTGATGATGGGCGACAGCGACAAGGATGGCGGCAGCGCCAAATTGGGCGGCATTGATTTCGCCTGGCTGAAATTTGGCGCCAAGCTGGACCACCGCGCAGTCAACAAGGCACGCTGCATGATTTCAAGCGGGTATAAATGGGGTCTGGCAGGTATCCGTGAAGCCTTCAATGAACAAGGCATCACCCCGGCAATTACAATGCATCGTGGTTTTCCTGAACTGCTGAAGAAAGTTGATTTTATCGGCGGGGCCGGATTCAGCCCGTGTAATGTAAAAACCGCACCAGAGTGTCACCATAAGGACGCGTGTCCAGACATTCAAACGGTAAACCAGACAATTCATCGTCTGGCACCCGCGTTTCAGTCTCAATCACGGCTATCGCCGACGGGGCCAGCCACCCATTTTGCGCCAGTGCAGAAAGCGCCGGAGCCACAAGCCCCTTGCGGTATGGCGGGTCCAGAAAAACCAGATTCGCCTGCGGGACCGAACCCGGTTTAACGCCCAATTTCCCGCTGTCTTGCAACAGGAAATGCACATTCGTATCAATCTTGCAATTGGCAACATTGTCGCGGGCGCAATTCAAACTCGTCTTGTCCTTATCAATAAAGACGCAACCCACCGCCCCGCGCGACATGGCTTCCAAGCCCAAGGCCCCCGTGCCACAAAACGCATCCAGAACAAACGCACCGTCCAGATCAAATTCAATATCGGTTTCAGAGGAATCGAGGAATCGCCCGGCGGTCAGAATATTAAACATCGCCTGGCGCATCCGGTCGCTGGTCGGGCGCACGGCATCCCCCTTTGGCACGATCAAATTGCGTCCGCGATAAATCCCTGATGTTATGCGCATGACGGCTGACCTTACTTTTTAGAAAAATAACCGGGGATCAGGCGGTGCAAATCCTGGGTCCGCACTTCGATGACTTCGTTTTCGCCAATCTCCCCCAGGTTGAACGGGCCATAAGAGACCCGGATCAAACGGTTGACCTTCAGCCCCATATATTCAAGGACGCGGCGCACTTCGCGGTTTTTTCCTTCGGTGATTGAAAACACCAACCAGCAATTAGCACCAATCTGATGGTCAAAGCTTGCCTGAATAGAACCATAGCGCACGCCATCGATGGTAATGCCATCGCGCAGCGTATCCAGACGCTCTTGCGACACGGTCCCATAGGCGCGAACGCGGTAGGTACGCACCCACCCTGTGGCCGGTAATTCTAAAAACCGCGACAAGCCACCATCATTGGTCAGCAGCAACAAACCTTCTGTATTCAAATCCAGCCGCCCGACACTGACCACGCGCGGTAGGCCCTCCGGCAAAATATCAAAGACCGTTTCGCGGCCCAGCTCATCGCGGGCGGAGGTCACATAGCCTGCTGGCTTATGATACATGAACAGGCGTGTGGCCTCGGCACGTGGCAAAGGCTCACCGTCCACCATCACATCATCCCCGGCGCGAACATTATAAGCCGGGCTTTCAAGCACGTTTCCATTCACACTGACGCGGCCAGCATTGATCCACATTTCCGCATCACGGCGCGAACATAGCCCCGCGCGAGCCATCACTTTCGCAATGCGCTCGCCCTTTTCGACAGTTTCTTCAGTGTTGTTTTGGTCCATGCGCTCCTTTTACCGCGAAAGCGGGGCTGACGCGAAGAAAAATATGCGCTAAAACTAGGGCCATGACCGAAGAAGACCGCCAAAAAGACCTGAAATTTATGGCTTTAGCACTGGAAGAGGCCAAAAACGCCGCCCTCCGCGACGAAGTACCTATTGGCGCGGTCTTGGTTGATGCCAACGGCACCATTCTGGCCCAGACATCAAACCGCACCATCGAATTATCCGACCCCACCGCCCACGCCGAAATTCTGGCTATCCGCGATGCCTGCCGCAAGGCCGGATCACAACGCATTCCCGGCTGTGACCTCTATATCACCCTTGAACCCTGCGCCATGTGCGCGGGCGCCATCAGCTTTGCCCGTATCCGCCGCGTGATTTTTGCCGCACCCGACCCAAAAGGCGGTGGCGTTTTGCATGGCGGCCAATTTTTCAATCAACCCACCTGCCACCACCGCCCGGAAATTCTGGACGGTATGATGGCGGAAGATAGCACCACGTTGCTCAAGGGATTTTTTAAAGAGAAAAGAGAACGGGGTTAAGGGGGCACTGCCCCCTTAAGAACCCTATACCTTTTACGTTCCGAGATTCTTACGGATGAATTCGTGGGCGTCATTGATGGACATGGGTTTGCCGAAGATGTAGCCTTGGCCCATATCGCAGCCGAGATCGTTCAAGATCTGAACGTCTTTTTCGGTTTCGATGCCTTCGGCGACGACACCCAGTTTGAAGTTTTTGGCCAAGCCAATAATGGCACTGACGATATCAATGCCTTTTGAGTCTCGTTCAATCTGGCTGATGAAGGAACGGTCGATCTTCAGTGAATCAATCGGGAATTTGTGCAAATACCCCAATGAAGAATATCCGGTGCCAAAATCATCAAGGGCGATGGTGACACCAAGGGCGCGCAGACTATGCAGCACTTGTTCAGCGCGTTCGGGGTCGGCAATAAGGGCGGATTCAGTGATTTCCAGTTTCAAATGATGTGGTTCAACGCCGCTTTCAATCAACGCTTCGCGCACACCCTGGATGACATCCAGGGTTTCAAAGTTGATGCCGGAGAGGTTTACGCTGATAAAGAAATCAGGAACCTTACCCGCAACTTCTTTCAAAAGGCTTGGAATCACGGCGCAGGCCCGCTGCATCATCATCCGGTCGATCACCTGAATAACGCCGGTGCGTTCGGCCACCGGAATAAATGTATCGGGGAAAACCATTCCTTTTTCCGGGTGGTTCCAGCGGATCAGCGCTTCAAAGCCGATAATCCGGCGTTCCGGCAACTTCATGATCGGTTGTAAAAAAGGAATAAATTCATTGCGTTCCAACCCGGCGCGCAGTTCCTGTTCCAGCTTTAATTCTTTGAGCACGCCCATCTTTTGCGCACGGATATTCGACACACCCGACCCGTCAGCATCTGGCAAATCGAGATGCAGCGATTCCGGCATCTGAATGCGCGATGCGCGGTAACGTTCAACCAACAGTCCAATCAAAAACGATAAAATCGGGTCCAGACCGCGAATGCGTTCTTGCAAGGCAGTGCGCGGGATCAAGAATAAATCAGTCAGCGTTGTCGTGACCGCCGTGGCGGTGCGCGCGCCGCGATCCACCAGGGCCATTTCACCGAAAATCTCACCGGGGCCGAGGATACAAAGAAGCTCCCCATCGGCCGATAACAGGCGAACCTCGCCGCTATCAATCAGATAGGCCTCTTTTCGCGGATCACCCACCGAAAAAAGGGTGTGATCGGCAACATAGGTCACCGCACGAATGCCCGCCCGCGATGCGGGTGTATCGGCATTTTCGGCAGCGTCCGCAAGGCCAAGCACCTGAAGAGACGGAATTTCAAGACTCATACTGTATTCCTAAATACGCGATTATTCTTTGTCTGTTATTCTTCTAAGGTCACCAGGCTGGCATTTCCGCCGCTGGCCGTTGTGTTTGTCGTGATGACTTTTTCGGTGGCAAAGCGCGGCAAATAATGTGGCCCGCCTGCCTTTGGTCCTGTCCCCGACAGACCGGAACCGCCAAAGGGTTGAACACCAACCACCGCCCCGATCATAGTGCGGTTGATATAGGCATTACCAACCCGCACCTCCGCCGCGATTTTTTTCATCGTGGCTTCGATGCGGCTATGAACCCCCAATGTCAGGCCGTATCCGGTTGCATTGATATCGGCGATAACGTTATCCAGCTCCTTCGCCTTGAAGCGGATAATGTGCAAAACCGGGCCGAAGACTTCGCGGGACAATTCCGACAAGGATTGGATTTCATAGGCAGCGGGCGCGAAATAATGCCCCTGTGCGCGAATTTCTTCCAATAAAGGTGCCTCAGCAATTTTCTTTCCAAACCCGTCCAGCTTGGCACGGTGACGGATCAAGGTCGCCAGCGCATCTTCATCAATGACCGGACCCAGATCACTGGACAGTTCAAACGGGTTGCCAATGCGTAAATTCTGCATCGCCCCTTTCAGCATCTCAATAATCTTATCGGCGACATCTTCTTGTAAATATAAAACGCGCAAAGCCGAACAACGCTGCCCCGTGGACCCAAACGCGCTGACCAGCACATCATCAACCACCTGTTCAGGCAAAGCCGATGAATCAACAATCATCACATTCTGACCGCCTGTTTCGGCGATCAACGGCACAATCGGCCCGTCCTTATCGGCTAGGCTGCGGTTGATAATCCGCGCCACTTCCGTGGACCCCGTAAACGCCACACCGGCCACATCCGGATGCGCCACGATCATGCCGCCTGTAATCCCATCACCGGGAAGCAGGGTGAAAGCATCTGGATGCACGCCAGCTTCCAATATCAAACGTGCCATGCGCATCGCGACCAGCGGGGTTTGTTCCGCAGGTTTGGCAATAACCGCATTTCCGGCCATCAACGCCGCACTCACCTGACCAATGAAAATGGCCAGTGGAAAGTTCCATGGGCTGATGCACACGAATGTTCCGCGACCGCCGAGGCTGAGCATATTGCGCTCCCCCGTCGGACCCGGCAAATGGCGGCCTTCACCGCCAAAATCAGACCGGCCCCGCGCCGCGTAGTAACGGCAGAAATCAATCCCTTCACGCACCTCAGCCAGCGCGTCCTCGACGGTTTTACCCGCTTCACGCACGCAAAGCCCCATCAACTCCGCACGGTTTTCTTCCATCAGATCAGCCAGACGGTCCAGCGCATCGGCGCGTTTTTTGGCCGGTGTTTTTGACCAGACCGCAAACGCGTCATGCGCCACTTCAAACGCACGCTGCACCAGCTTTTCATCGGCATACCAAACAGTGCCAACTTTCACGTTTGTTTGCGCCGGGTTCATGACATTACGCGGCGTCCCTTCACGGTATGATTTACCGCTGATGAATGGCGCAGCTTCTAGAACGCGGCCATCGACATTGTCTTTCATCAAGCGCAGCAAAGGTTCGGTGGTCGCGGTATCGGTTAAATCCAGACCAATGGAATTGCGGCGTTGCGGGCCGAACAAATCATTCGGGCGCGGAATCCGCGCATGACGTTTTTTCGGGCTTGACCGCGCATCAGCCACCGGATCGGCAATGATTTTTGCGACAGGCACTTCCGGGTCCAGCAATTGGTGAACGAAATTGCTGTTCGCGCCATTTTCCAGCAAGCGGCGGACGAGATAAGGCAACAAATCCTGATGCGATCCAACGGGTGCATACACACTGATATTGCAGCCATCTTCTAAAATCTGGTCATGAAGCCCTTCACCCATACCGTGCAAGCGTTGGAATTCAAAATTATCGCGGCTATTCCCGGCCATTTCCAAAATGGCGGCAATGCTGTGCGCATTATGGGTGGCCAGCATCGGATAGAAGGTGGCGCGTTCGACCAATAATTTATGAGCACAGGCCAGATAGGATAAATCCGTATTTACTTTGCGCGTATAGACCGGGTAATCGGGCAAGCCCATCACCTGCGCACGTTTCACTTCCGTATCCCAATATGCTCCCTTAACCAGACGCACAGCCAGACGGCGGCGATTGGATTGCGCCATGGTGAACAGATGATCAATAAGCGGCAAAGTGCGCTTCGAGTAGGCTTGCACCGCCAGACCAAACCCATCCCAATCACGAAGATAATCATTGGCCGAAACAGCACCGATAATTTTTAAGGATAATTCCAGACGCTCAACTTCTTCGGCATCGACCGTTAAAGCAATATCATTGCGCTTGGCCATCTTACACAGATGGGTGAGCTTATCGATCAGGGCAGGGACACATAAATCTTCCTGCGACGCGCGATAGCGCGGGTGCAGGGCGGAGAGCTTCACCGAAATACTTGGCATGCGTTTGCCGTGCATGGTTTCGGCAGGTTTTACCTTGGCCCCCAAGGTTTCCAGCGCGTTGACGTATGACTGAAAATAACGCTCCGCATCTGCATCGGTGCGCGCACCCTCGCCCAGCATGTCATAGGACATGGTGTAGCCGCGCTTTTCATAGGATTTCGCGTTTTTAATCGCATCATCAATGGTCTGACCAACCACAAACTGGTGGCCCATAATGCGGATCGCCTGCACCATTGCCTGACGGATGACGGGCTCACCCAAACGCGCAATGGCACTGTCCAAAGTTTTTCGTGTAATCGCCATGCCAAGCCCAGCCGCCTTGACCATCCAGTCCGCAGGCCCACCATCCAGCGTCCATTCCGCCGAACCCACCTTGTCACGGATCAACGCCTTTGCCGTGCGTGCATCGGGAATCCGCAGCAAGGCTTCGGCCATGCCCATCAACGCCAGACCTTCTTCAGTGGTCAGGGCATATTGTTTTAAGAAGGCTTCCATCTCTCCGGTTTTGCGTTTTGAATCCCGCACGCGGTTGACCATATCGGTGGCCCGTGCATTGACCCGGTCATGGCGACCCTGATCCCACGGCAAAATCGCCAGCAGCGCATCAACGCGTGCGGCTTCGTCGGTGTACAGGTAATCAGACAAAGGCTGGGCCATGATTATTTTGCATCCTTAAACAGCAATGGGAGCATGAGTCTAACGTATTTAACCTCTCTGGCAACTTTTTCTGGATAGTCCTCATCAACGCCTCATTGTCATCCCCGGCTTGACCGGGGATCCAGGGGGAACACACTCCTTTTTTGGTTTTTAGCCCTGGATCCCCGCCTGCGCGGGGATGACAATGTGAGGGGGGTGTAACCTCTCTGGAAAGACCGGGGTATTTCTGCGATGGTGTTTTTGAAATAACCACACATATCGCACATTATGACAACAGAAACACCAACACCACGCAGCAACATCCCCGAACTGAGCGTTTCGGAACTTTCCAATGCCATGAAACGGACATTGGAGGATAGTTTTGGCCGTGTGCGGGTGCGCGGCGAACTGGCAGGTTTGAAAATTGCCGCATCGGGTCACCTCTATGCCGATCTGAAAGACGCCGATTCCAATTTGAATGTCATTTGCTGGCGCGGCACCGTGTCCAAATTAAAAATCCGTCCCGAAGACGGCATGGATGTCGTTTGCACTGGCAAGATCACCACCTATCCGAAATCATCCCGCTACCAGATGATTATCGACACGATGGAGCTGGCCGGTCAGGGTGCGCTTCTCAAAATGCTGGAAGACCGCAAAATCAGATTGGCCGCCGAAGGCCTGTTTGATGAGAACCGCAAAAAACCCATTCCCTTCCTGCCGCAGATCATTGGTGTGGTGACATCGCCCACCGGGGCCGTCATCCGCGATATTTTACACCGCCTGCAAGACCGCTTCCCGCGCCATGTCATTGTCTGGCCGGTGAACGTGCAAGGCGAAGGAGCGGCGGATCAAATAACAGCCGCCATTAAAGGTTTTTCCGCCATGACCCATAACCGCCCCGATGTGATTATCGTCGCGCGTGGTGGTGGATCATTGGAAGATTTGATGGCGTTTAACGAAGAAAGCGTCGTCCGCGCGGTAGCGGAATGCCCAATCCCGGTCATCTCTGCCGTGGGGCATGAAACCGATACGACCCTGATTGATTACGCCGCAGATTTACGCGCCCCCACACCAACAGCAGCGGCTGAGATGGCTGTCCCAGTCCGCCGTGATTTAATGGCCCAGTTGATGGATGATGCGCGGCGTCTTTATACCACCACGCAGCGCAGCTTGACGCTTCACAAACAACGCCTTGATACCTATCAGGCCCGCCTTGGCGACCCGCGCCGCATTTTGGAGCTGAAAACCCAAAACCTCGATCACCTGACCCACCGCCTGTCAGGGAGTTTTGAAAAGGGTGTCACCCGCCGCACCGCGCGTATCGCCGAACTGTCCGCCATGCTGCGCCACCCGCGCCAGATCATGCAAGAAGCCAAACGGACCCTGACCATCTGGGATAACCGCCTGACCGACATCAAGCCGCGCCTGTTACAGCAACCCGAACAAAAACTGACCCGCGCCGCCGCCCTGCTGGAAGCCCTGTCCTTCCACAAGGTTTTAGAACGCGGTTTTGCGGTCATTCGGGATGAGACCGGTACCCCGCTGACCAGTGCCGCCAGCACGAAAAACAATCAAGACATCGTCATTCAGTTCCATGATGGCCAGAAGAAAGCGCAAGTGAAGTGATGGGTCAGGGGGCATCCCCCCTGAAGCCCCATTCTTTTTTCCCCTTTCGCCTTGAACACAAATAGAAATTCAGGTTATTTTGACCTGATAAGGGGTATACTGAACATTATGAAGATGACGTTCCGCGAAGTGATGGACAGCTTGGGCATTCCCCATGAACTGACCCCCTATGAAACCTACCCGTTCAATGTCTATGACGGGGAAAAGGGCCTGACCTGTAGCGCCGAGGTGCGCATGGGCATGGAAGACAACGAAATCGAAGCCGAAATTCAATTGATGTTCGACACCCCGCCAGCCGGGGGCGCATCGATGCAGCAAATCATCTGGTTCAAAATCACCCCGCAGACAGGCCGTATTGACTGGTCCACCCGCGAAGCGCGTTTAAAGAACGAAACCATCGATAAAGAACTCTATAACTGGGAAGAAAAATGCTGCAATTTCTTCGGTGCGGTTACCCGGTTTTTGAAACTGGATCAGGTGCCCGATATTGACGAGCTGATCGAGGAAGAATTCAACTCCCGCGAACGCTTCTATGACCAATATGGCGGCGGCGGCGGCAAATCCCCGAAAATCAAACCAGCCCAATTGCTGAACATTAAAAAGGGTGGGTTCTAACGCGCCCTAACCCGGCCCGCGCGATACAGTACCGGATGAAATATGCGGTCCGGCGACAATTTGTTTTTCGGTCCGGTCGCCCAGATCCATCAGGTCATTGCGCATCGTTTGCAGTTCTTTGATAAATGCATCAATAGCGGGTGGTTTTTTTGCCATGCCGTTGACGGATGCCGTTTCAATCATAAAACTTTTGATCTTCCACAAAGTCTCTGGCGTGCCGCCCAGTTCCTGAAATCCGCTTTCAAAGGATGGTGCCGCGTCTTGCAATGCGACGCAGGCCTGACGATGAGGGGCTTCATCTTGATAGCCATAGTCCGCATTATAGCGCTGGGCGCTGATTTCAAAAAACAGAACCATTGCCGCGACATTGGCAAGCAGCCCCTGCTTATACGCATCATCCATATCCAGTTTTGGAACAATGTCGCGAATATCCCCAGCAATACGGCTCATTGCGGCAGGAAAATTTTCTTCAGGGCCATGCGACAGAACCGTGCGGAGTTTTTGAACGGCACCCATATTGTAATGCGATTCATCGTCATCATAGTCGTAGTATTCGCATCCAAAATTCTTAAGTGCGATGTCATCCAAAGACCGGCGGTGCAATATCATCATATTGGGGGTGGAACGCAAATACACAGGCGTAAAAAACCCGTAATCAATCAGCATCGCAAGCTGCTCTACACGGATGATGACATCCTTCAGATGAGACACATTCAACCTGTTCTTGATGGCACGGTCGAAATTATCGCTGCTGTCTTTTAAGGGGTTAATCAGAGCATCAATGAAATTATTGCCCCCCTGCAGGAAATAAGCAGAATTTTGTGCCTGTACGGCGCGCACACGGTCCAGCGCAGCCTTGGTAAAGATACCATCACCAACCACCTCGCCGTTCACGGTCGGGTAGGGCGTGCCGGATGTATCAAAGACGATCCCCTCGCGTTCCGCAAAAGGGGTGTAATGCATTTGTCCGCTTTTTATCACCGCGTCGTCCAGATCGACGGGCACGACGTGCAGGGCCAATTGCCCCTGCTCATAAGCAGCCAAAATCTTGATGGCTTCAAAAAAACTTAAACCCGTTTGTTGCGTGGTGGTTTTGTGAACCGGCTCGCCAACGGGGACGGCGCGGCCAGAGACATTGGGCATTTCAGTGACCTTACGAATGCTCCATGTCCCATCTTCGCCCTGATGCCCGGCATACCATTCGATATGATCTTGAACGGTTAAGAAAGCATGGCTGGTACAAGACGTGCCGAACTTGGCGGTTTGTGGCTCCACAGACACGTTGGAAGCAGCAACCGGACCAGCACCGCTTCCCGGAGGCAAGAGCGCGGGGGCGGTTGCCGAACGGCCAAAAATCCCTTTTAGAAGTCTTTTCATAGCATTAGCCCCAACCCAGCCTTTTCCATGGTATGGATTACCATAATGTTCGCCCTGGAGGCAAACTTTGTCTTTGGTGACCCCTTTGTATTTACATAATTATTGACAAGTGGGGGGAGTTCGTTTATGTTCCCTGACATTAACTTGGATAATATAGCGAGGCCCCAAATGGCAAACTCCCTGCTCCAACGCTTAAAAACACTCTTTTCCCAGACTCAAGACACGCCTATTGCCGCCCCCACCTATGAAAAATTGGGAATACTCACGCCCATGGCCTTTTTTGGCTTTGCTGGCAAGACCGTCTCCGCCGAGGAAAACGCCAAAATCACCGGCCTAAAACAAACGGGCGTATTGGTGGGCCTGTTACATGAAAATGAAGAGCGGAGTCTTGTTTTCGTACCTGATCGTCTTACCGATGGCAGCAGGAATAACGCGTTCACCACATTGATGTCACACGCCTATTCTTGGTCGACGGGGCCAAGACCCGACAAGATTGATGCCTCCTTTACAGGCAACAACCCGGCCCAAAAACTGCTGACGGACATCGAAGGTGCAACAACATTTTTTGTTGCAGATAAAGGGGTTAGCGTAAAAAACCCGACCCCACAGCAAGTCCATCAATACCCTCCAAGACACGGCTGTTAACGTACTCCGTGAAGCTGACGCAATAAAGATTGCGATCTTTGAAAGAGTTAAGGCCTGGATTTTTTATCAGACCCCGGCTTTTCGCTACGCCCTTACCCGGAATCGTGGTAATCTCCCTCTCGTGTGTACACACAGACTATATAAGTGTGAAAAAAACCAAACCAAATAGAGGAGAACGTAAAATGAGCACAACAAACGAGTTCAACAAGCCGAAAGCCGTAGAAGTCGTGACCGAAACCGTAAAGGTTGAGACACCAAAGGCTGCCCCGGCACCAAAACTCTAATCAATTAAAAAGCTCTCGCGAGATTTGAACGGCTCCTGTGACGACAGGAGCCGTTTTTCGTAGAATTTCTTGGATTCCAAATGCTTTCTGCTATGGTGTGGCCGCATTTTAAACTGACCGCGAAAAGGACCACACGCGATGGCTTCGTACCAATACATCTATAATATGTCGAACGTGATTAAGGTCTGGCCAAGCGGCAAGAAGGTTCTGGACGGCGTCACGCTGCACTTCCTGCCTGGTGCCAAGATCGGCGTTTTGGGCGCGAACGGTTCGGGTAAATCGACCCTGCTGAAAATCATGGCCGGTGTGGACAAGGAATTTGGCGGCGAAGCCTTTGCCGCAGACGGTGTCAAAATTGGCTATTTGCAACAGGAACCGCAACTGGACCCGAACAAGACCGTCTTTGAAAACGTGGTCGAAGGCATGAGCGAAACCAAAGCCATGGTTGACCGCTTTAACGCCATTGGTCTGGAAATGGCCGAACCCGATGCCGATTACGACGCCCTGATGACCGAGATGGGTGAGCTACAAGAAAAAATCGACGCCGTTGATGGTTGGGAAATGGACCGCACGGCGGAACTGGCGATGGACGCACTGCGTTGCCCGCCAAAAGATTCTTCCGTGGTCAATTTGTCGGGTGGTGAGAAGCGCCGTGTTGCGCTGTGCCGTTTGCTGCTGGAAAAACCAGATATGCTTTTGCTCGATGAACCAACCAACCACTTGGATACGGAATCGGTTGCCTGGCTGCAACGCTTCTTGAAGGATTATGCGGGGACCGTTGTCATGGTCACCCACGATCGTTACTTCCTGGATAACGTCACCGGTTGGATTTTGGAACTGTATTACGGTGCCGGCATCCCTTATGAGGGCAACTACTCAGCCTATCTTGATGCGAAATCCAAACGGATGAAGCAGGAACAAAAAGACGAAGACAACCGTCAGAAAACACTGGAACGCGAATTGGAATGGATGCGCCAGACACCAGAGGGTCGCCGCAAGAAATCCAAAGCCCGTATTGCATCCTATAATGATTTGTTGATGGAGGCCGAAACACGCAGCGTCCGCACCACACAAATCGTTATCCCGACCCCGCCCCGTTTGGGAACATTGGTGGTTGAGGCCGAAGGCATCAGCAAATCATTTGGTGATCGTCTGTTGATTGAAAACCTGTCCTTCAAATTGCCACCGGGCGGTATTGTTGGTGTGATCGGTCCGAACGGTGCCGGTAAGACAACAACATTTAAAATGATTACCGAACAGGAAAAACCAGATTCCGGTACGTTCCGCGTTGGTGAAACGGTCAAGCTTGGTTACATCGACCAAAGCCGTGACTCATTGAACCCCGATAAAACCGTATTCGAAGAAATTTCTGACGGGTTGGATATTTTGAAACTCGGCAAGATTGAAATGGCATCGCGCGCTTATGTCGGTGCGTTCAACTTCCGTGGTCCGGATCAGCAGAAAAAAGTCGGTCAGTTATCAGGCGGTGAGCGCAACCGCGTTCACTTGGCCAAGATGCTGAAACAGGGGGCCAACGTCCTGCTCCTCGATGAACCGACCAACGATCTGGACACGGAAACATTATCGGCATTGGAAGAAGCACTGGAAACCTTCCCAGGGTGCGCGGTTGTCATCTCGCACGATCGTTCCTTCCTCGACCGTCTGGCGACACATATTCTGGCGTTTGAAGGCAATTCCCAAGTTGTCTGGTTTGAAGGCAATTATGAAGAATATGAACGCGACCTGCATCGTCGTATGGGGTCCAGCGCCGACCAGCCGACCCGAATCAAGTATAAGCCGATCGGGGTCTAGTCTCCGGTGACTGCCTTAATAATATGAAAATACCTTGACTCGTGGGTCAAAGGGGCGCATACCCCTTCCCATAATATTATTGTTTTCTTATGAAGGAGAACCACCATGACCAAGCCAAACAGCACCTACGTTGTCACACTGAAAGACCGTTTTGATACACCAGCAATCGTCCAACAGATTGAAATGTCTGATGATATTTCCGATTTAGCCTTTGTCGGCTGTGAAGAAGCCGAAATTGGCAAAGATCCAGTCAAATCCGGCGCACCCCTGACATTGAGCCTGCGTTGCAGCGAAGCCTTTGCCGAAGAAGTTGCTCTTACAAAAGGCATCGCTTCTGTCACCAAAACAGCCACACCAAACGTAATGCCGGCCCTGCGCCCATAATTTCGGGTCAAGAAAAGCCGCTAAGAACATGAAAAGCCGGGTCAAACCCGGCTTTTTCGACTCTGTTTAATGTGGGAGAGCGCCCCCGGTCTGTGGTACAATAATTGTAACTATAAAATTTAATAAAATTTTATCGATCTATGATTATGCTAAAGCCCGGGGTGTAGTGGAATCGTGCAGGAAATTCGTCCAAAACAGGTCTTAAGTTACGTCTTTTTGCCGGGGATTCTGCCCCGCGCGAAGTCCCTGTTTGGTTCGGGATTCGGGTATCTGGCCTTTATGATGGCCAATATCTTTCAAGCCACCCGCCTGTTGCCGCCAAACCACCCTTATGTCAGCCCCACCAATATAGGTAAATATAGTCTGTGGTCGGTCTTTGCACAGGCCCGCAATAACCTTGTTTTTGATTTCAAGCATCTGGACCAGATTGTTGTCTTCTTTACCCTGATCCTTGGCTTTGTGCTGCTGGTCCTGCAGTTTTTGTTGCTGTTTGTCGGCATGGTTATTCGCCCCAGCTTCGCGGCTGCCGGTGCGCCGCCTTTTGCGGGCATGTTTACAACACCCGATCCGACCAAGGATCTGGCCTTCACCTTGCTGGACAAGGTGTTTGGTGTTCCGGAATTTTTCAATTCTGAATACGCCCCAACAAACGGCCCCCTGCCCTTCCATCAGGCGCTGCATGCGTTGTTTGAATTTTACAGCTACGCGCTGCTGATCGTCGCGGTCATCATCGTTCTTTATTATGTAGTCGTGATTGTTGCCGAAACGGCGCAAACCGGAACACCGTTCGGGAAACGGTTTAACCATCTGTGGGCGCCGATTCGTCTGGTTGTTGCACTGGGGCTGTTGCTGCCAATCAATTACGGTTTGAATTCTGGCCAGTATATCGTTTTGATGGCGGCCAAGATGGGGTCCGGTTTTGCAACCAATGGCTGGTTCCTGTTCAACTCATCCCTGACCAACGCGCTGGGGGTTCAAGACGGAACGCTTTATTCCCGCGCCAAGGTGCCCGATTCATGGCCGCTGGTGAAATTCGTCAACCTGTCTGTGGCCTGCCGCGAAGCTTATGAGCGTCTGGGTATTACAGGGATTGATGCCTACATCATTAAAAACCCCGGGGAATCCCAAGTCGTTACCGAAGGCGATTACGCCACCGCGCTTGCGTTTTATAACCATGGCGATGTTATCGTCCGCTTTGGTAAAAAAGACCCGGTCGAATTTAAGGGGGAAACGGGCCATGTGAAGCCTTATTGCGGCGAAATCATCTTTAATACGACAGTCACCAATGATGTCGGCGCCAATGTCGGCCCCTATAACGTGCAAAATGGCTATTTCACAGAAACAATGCTGCTGTGGCGCAACTTTGCGGAATCATTCGGCGTCATTATGGCGTACCGGACCTTGCCGAACCAGACCGCCGGGTGCGCGTGGACAACGCCGGGCTATTTCCTGCAACAAGACTGCACCAGTCCGACTGGCATCCAAGCCGCCAACATTGCGGAGATGCGCGTCGAAGAGCAAAGCGCCGGCTATGAACGCCCGGTTTATCAGGCGCGTGAAGCGATGGCGGCATCAGGTGGCTTAGCGGTTCCACAAGAATTACTGGACCGTGGCTGGGGCGGGGCGGGCATCTGGTACAACAGGATTGCTGAAATCAACGGTTCGTTCTTTGGGGCTGTCAGCTATTTGCCAACCCCAAGCCTGTTGCCATTGCCGATGCAACAAATCATGGCCGCCAACAAGGCCGCCAACCAGAACGTCAACCCCAAGGACATGTTTACACCGAACCTGTCAGATGGCTCGGCGATTAAATTTGATGACCGCAACGATGCGCTGGTCGCGGAAGTGCTGTACCAGTCCTACCAAAAACTAGGGACGGATGACACATACCTGCAAAGTGATACCACAGCCAAAGAAAACGTTTTCCGCGATACGATTAACCTGCTCTTTGGTTTGAACGGTTTGTTCACCATGCGTGAGAACACCGACATCCATCCGCTGGCACAGCTGGTCGGTCTGGGCAAGGGGATCGTCGATAGTTCGATCCGCAACATGTTTGCCGCAACCATTTTTGCGGCCGGTGGTGGTGCGTTCAAGGCGTTCGGGAATAACGGTGCGCTGGAAGCCGTGGCCGGGATCGGGACGGGGGTCTTCACGACACTGACAACAATCGGCCTGACGATTGGATTTATTCTCTATTACGTTTTGCCGTTCCTGCCGTTCATGTATTTCTTCTTTGCAGTCGGCAACTGGGTCAAAACCATTTTCGAAGCCATGGTTGGCGTACCGTTATGGGCGCTGGCGCATTTGCGCATCGATGGGCACGGCCTGCCCGGCGAAAGCGCCATGGGCGGATACTTCCTGATCCTGGAGATTTTCTTGCGTCCGATCCTGACCGTTTTTGGTCTGGTCGGGGCATTGATCATCTTCTCCGCCGTGGTCAAGGTCTTGAACGAGGTCTTTACGTTGGTCACCGCCAACCTGGCAGGGTTTGATAACAACCCTTGCGAAGTCACAGCCGTGGGCGGCCCCTGTAACATTCAGGGCGCAACGCCCGGCGGGCAACCATCGAACAACACGATGAGCAACCCGACCAACACGATCATGCAGGAAGTTTTATCCTTCAAGCGCGATACGATTGATGAGTTCTTCTTCACCATCATCTACACCGTTATTGTGTACATGCTGGCGACGTCATCCTTCAAACTGATTGACCAGATCCCAGCCTCGATCCTGCGTTGGATCGGTTCGGGCGAACGCAGCTTCGTTGATGGCGATAAGCAAAGAGATCTGACCGGTGAAATGACACGCTACACCGCCTTTGGTGGTTTCAGCATGACCTCGAATCTGACACAGGGCATTGTTGGCTCCGCTGGCAAAGTCGGTGAAGGTCTTGCGGGAGCAGGTAAGGGTCTGGTGCCGGGTGGCGGATCCAACGTGACCGGACAGGGCAGCCCACGGAACCCCGGACAGGGCCAAGGCGGCAGCAACAGCGGTGGGACACCATGATCTCCGCCTGCGTTTTCCGGCCTCATCATTTCCCGGCAGTGATGTCGGTATCGGCATAAAGGTTAAAGTGTGAATGAAACAAGCCGTCAGCAAAACCCTTAGATATGCGCTCCTGCCGGAAATTTTTCCGCGGGTCCGCGATCTGCTGGGCAGTGGCTTTGGGTTTGTTGCCTATTCGATTGCCTGTGTTTTTCAAACCGCAGGGCTGCTGCCGCGCAATCATGCCTATACCAACCCGGTCAATATCGGGCGATTTGGTATCCGCCATGTTCTGGGGCAAGCCGGATCAAACTTACGCTTTACCCGCAACCACATCGATCAGGTCATTTTATACGGCATGATCCTGCTGGGCTGTGTGTTGCTGCTCATTCAATTTTCATTGATGGGCTTTGCCCTGTTCACGCAAAACGCCAACGCAACAGGCGCGCCCCTGCCGACAACTTTCGCCGGGTTCTTTGTCTCACCAAATCCGACACAGGATATTTCCTATATCCTTCTGGATCGAATTTTTGGTATTCCGGATTTATTCGGGTCATGCGTTTCCCAGCAAGTTGCCTGTCTGCCCGGACCCCATAACCCGAACCCGCTGATTGATGGCGCCTTTCCGCAACCCTATCATTTGGCGCTGCAAGAGCTTTTAGGCTTTTACAGTTACGGCTTGTTGCTGGTTGCGGCGATTATCTTTGTGTACTACATCATCACCATTTTGGCGGAAATGTCGGAAACAGGCACCGCCTTTGGTCGTCGCTTTAACCGCGCCTGGGCACCGCTGCGGATGATTATTGCCTTCGGTCTGCTGGTGCCGATGACCTACAACCTGAATGCGGCACAATATATCACGCTGTATGCCGCCAAATGGGGTTCGGGTTTCGCCACTAATTCATGGAATTTCTTTATCACGCGCATGGCGCTGACCGATGAGCGCACACTGGTCGGTGACCGCGCAATCATGGTCTCAAAACCACAACCCCCGTCATCGTCTGAATTGCTGCAATTCATGTCAACGGCCTCGACGTGCAAGATCGCGTACAAGAAAATGTACGATATCGACATTGATGCCTATGTCGTACGCGTCAGTCCGACGAATAACCAGGCGGACGGTGCGGCGACGTTGACCTCACAAATGGGGCAAGCCTCCCCCTATTACGATTTGCAGGCGTGGTTTGCGCTGGGTGATGTGGAGGTTGTTTTTGGTGAACGATCACAAACCAAATATCCCGATGAACGCGGCTATGTTTTTCCAACCTGCGGCAGCCTGACGCTGAGCTCACTCCGCGTGGTCAGGCCAGAGGCGCCGCCTTTCGAGGATGGCGCAGACCGCATTCCCTATAACTACCTGTCCCAGTTGGTTCTCATTCCATGGGAAGGTGGCGCTGTCGCCGATTCCGGCCTGACCTTCGTCGATATTGGTGACATCATCACCAATCGGACCTTGCCTTTATACAAAGATATGTCCCGCCCGATGCCCGGCGAGACCGAAAAGAATGAAATTTACGCCTGGTATTCCACCACCATCATGCAGATCTTAAATGAAGGTTGGGCCGACATGCGTGACAACGCAGACTGGGCCTTTACAGCAATGGAATATGGCTGGGGCGGCGCAGGTATCTGGTACAACCAGATTGCGCGGATCAATGGGGAATTTGCGGACGCCGCTGCCAATTTACCGATTGTGACCAACTACCCGATCGTCATGAATAAAATCAAGGAAGAACGCAGCAAGGCCAACGCCCTGATTGCGGGCACCAGCCAGTTTGACCCGCATTTATCAAACGGCGATGATTTGTCGAAAGGCATGAACGAACGCGATAAAGCCATCCTGCAAAGCCTGAACAAGGTTTACGATTTATGGGATGCGTTTTATGAAGAAACCAAGCCGAAAAATACCGGCAACGCGATCGTTGATTCGATCAATGCGCTGTTTAGAAAAGTTGGCCTGTGGAATATGCGCGACAACGAAGCCATTCACCCACTGGCAAACTTTGCCACGATGGGCAAGGCCTTGCTGATGCACTCGGTCATCGCCTTTGGCGGCGGGGCGGTCACGGGTGCGGCAGGCGCCATGAGTCTTCTGGGTGGGCCGGACATGCTGAAAACCGTGGCATCGAACATGACATCCTTCATGATCTCGATTGGCTATATGGGGATGGCAACCGGGTTTATGCTCTATTACATCGTCCCCCTGATGCCTTTCGTTTACTTCTTCTTTGCGATGGTTGGTTGGGCCAAGACGCTTTTTGAAGCGATGGTCGGGGTGCCGCTCTGGGCGCTGGCGCATTTACGCTATGACGGGGACGGTTTCCCGACCCGCCAGTCGCTGTATGGTTATTACCTGTTGCTGGATATTTTCCTCCGCCCGGTGCTGATTGTCTTTGGCCTGATCGGATCAATGGCGATTTTCTATGCGCTGGCCCGGACACTGAACAACGTCTTTGATACAGTGACATCGAACCTGACCGGGTTTGACCATCCGGCCTCAACCGCCGGTGGCGGGCCAGCCGTCACCCAGGTTGGCAGCGTTGCCTTCTATCGCGGGGCCATTGACCAGTTCTTCTTCACCATCATCTATACGGTGATTGTGTATATGATGGGCACGTCCTGCTTTAAACTGATCGACTTGTTCCCGAACAATATTCTGCGCTGGTTCGGCAGCAGCGCCCAAGGCTTCTCAGCCACACATGGCGAAGATGCCGGCGCTGAGATGGGCCAGAAAATGAAGAGCGGCACCTATCAGATGAGCGATCAGGTCGGGAACATGTCGTCCAGCATTATCAGCCGCACCGGCGGTGCCGATTACGAAGCACCTCAAGTAACCTAATGAAGGGCAAACAACTGATTATGAAGATGAAAATTGCCACCGCCCCACACCCGAACCAAGCCGGTTTTTGCGATTCAATATGGCAAAACGCCGTGGCCACATGGTATAATGGTGTGAAATTTAGAAAAATTTTAGGCATTTCCGCGATCTCCACGGCGAAATTCCAAAGGGCGCAGGTTGATTTAATGCTGGCAGGGGGCGCCGCGCAATGAAGGTAACGACCAAAGGTGTTTTAAAATATACGCTTCTGCCGGGTATCCTGCCGCAGATCCGACGCTTGTTCGCGTCTGGTTTTGGTCAGATTGCCTTCTTCATGGCGCAGATTTATGGTGCCGCGCGCCTGTTGCCGCCAGCCCACCCTTATCTGAATGCCCAGAATATTGGCCGCTTTGGCATCACCAACGTGGTTTTGGAGGCCTACCAGAACCTCACCTTCAGCCGCAAACATATCGACCAGATTGCCATTTTCTTCTTGTTGCTGAGCGGCTTTATCCTGCTGATCGCGCAATTCGCTTTGTTTGCCTTTGCCATCTTTGTGCAAACCGGTAATGCCGCTGGGGCACCGCCGGCGGGAGGCTACGCCGCCTTCTTCGTCACACCGGATACGACCAATGACATCGCGCACATCCTGATGGACCGGGTCTTTGGTATTCCAGATCTGTTTAATTCCTGCGTATCGCAGGGCATTCCCTGTCTAAACAGCACCATGGCCGAAGGGGTCTTCCCCTTCCCCTATCACGCTGCGTTCCAGGACATGCTCGCCTTTTACAGCATTGGTTTGTGCGTCGTTGGCGTGATCATTTTCATGTATTACATCGTCACCATTCTGGTGGAAACCGCGCAAACCGGTACGCCGTTTGGCCGCCGGTTTAACCATGTCTGGGCCCCAATCCGTATGGTCGTGGCCTTGGCCTTGCTGGTCCCGATTGCCTATGGCATGAACGGTGCGCAGCTTTTGACATTGAATGTCGCCAAATGGGGCTCGGCTCTGGCGACCAATGGCTGGAGTACATTTGCCACCGTGCTGGTCGGCGCCAGTACCAACCCGCTTGGTTCAGGCGATCTGGTCGCAGCCCCGCAAAAACCAAAACCGGAAAGCATATTTCAGTTCTATAGCGTGCTAGCCGTTTGTAAAAAGGCCTATGCCACACGCGTTCAACCGGCTGTTGATATTCGGGCCTATATGGTCAGATCCGGTCTTGGCGCACAGCCTGCCGCTGGCGGCCCGCCAGCCCCCCAGAATAATTTTGTGGAAGTCACCGGTGGCACCACATGGGCCGCCGCGCGTGATTTCTATGAAAACGGCGACATCATCGTTGTTTTCGGTGAACGCGACCCAACGCGCTACGCCAATGAAAAGGGCAATGTCCGCCCATGGTGCGGTGAGATTCTGCTGAAACAGGCTGATATCAATCAACCGGGTTCGATCGCCATTCAAACGCGCTATTTCGAAAACTTCATTGTCCGCTACTGGGAAAACGCCAGCACTGGCGCACCGACACTGGCAGGCTCCCCGAACCTGCCAGCCCCCAACGGGCTGGAACAGGATTTCTTCTTTAATGCGGCTGACCGCATCATGGAAACCACACTTGAGCATTTTGAAAACGGCATGATGCCAAGCAACGAGGCCCGCATTGCCCTGCTGGGACAGTGGACCTATGACCTTGGCAGCTATATTCAAGCCGCCGTCGATGCCCAGATCGGGGCGGATGGCTGGCTCTATGAGCTGCAAACCTATGGCTGGGCGGGGGCCGGGATTTGGTATAACCGCATTGCTGAACTGAACGGCGCGTTGATTTCGGGCATTGCCAACATACCAGAAGTGCGCAAATGGCCGCTGGTCATGGAAGCCGTTGCCGAAGAAAAGGCCAAAAAAGATAAGGCCGTCACCAAGGACACCAAATTCGTGGCCTATCTGTCAGATGGCGCACAGGTGGAATTGCCGGCGGATATGAGTCTGCCGATTGCAACCGCTCTGGCCTCCACTTACGGGCTGTGGCTGGATGGCAATTCACAGGAAACCACCGCCGATGGCATGCCGGTGCCGATCAACAGCAGCAAAAACGTCTTTGTAGATTTCGTCCAGAACCTGTTTGGTCTGCGCGGTCTTTATAATATGCGCGATAACGCCAATATTCACCCGTTGGCACAGATCGTCATCATGGGTAAATATCTGCTGGAAGCATCGATCCGTAATATCGGTGGTTCTGCGCTGGGGTCTGTTGCCTCCGTTATTCTGGGTGCCGCCGATATGCCGCCAGCCAAGGCGATTGTTGACGGGTTCAGTTCCTTGCTGCGCACGGTGGGTATGATGACCCTGTCGATCGGGTTCGTGCTTTACTACGTCGTACCGTTCCTGCCTTTTATCTATTTCTTCTTCCAGGTGGGCGGATGGATCAAGGCCTTGTTCGAAGCCATGGTGGGTCTGCCGCTTTGGGCATTGGCTCACATCAGAATTGATGGTGAGGGCCTACCGGGCTCGGCTGCGATGAACGGCTACTTCCTGATCTTTGAAATCTTCCTGCGTCCAATCCTGACCATCTTTGGAATGATTGCCGGCATTGCAATTTTCGCGGCACAGGTACAGGTCCTGAATGAAATCTTCACCATAGTTGTCAGTAACCTGACCGGGTTTGACAAAGAAGGGGCACTAAAAGCCGCTACAGCCTTCCCGGTTGTCGGAACATCGGCCGTCGTGCCTGATCCGAATTCTCTGATCGGGACGCTTGATGTCGCCAAGAACTTCGTTGACCAGCTGTTCTACACAGTTGTTTATGCGATCTTCGTTTACATGATGGCGATGTCGTCCTTCAAGCTTGTTTACCTCATTCCAGACAACATGCTGCGTTGGATGGGTTCGAGCGTCGATGGTTTCGGCGAACTGGCCAAGGATTCGCCAGAAGGTTTGGTTGGCACCATGTATGGTGGCGCTTCGACTATGACCGGTCAGATTGGCGGCGCATTCCGCAACCTGATGATGCGCAGATAGGAATCAAAACACAGATACAAAAAAGCCCGCGAGATACGCGGGCTTTTTTATTGCTTAAAAACAGGCCCGGACTAACCGCGGGTCTGTTTCAAATTATCGATCAGAGCCTGCACATCCCCACCACCCTTTTGGATGATTTCTTTAAACTGGGAACGCTGGTTGATGCTTTGGCTGGTGCCAAGGATAATCACATCCAACACCTTGTACTTGCCGCCCTTGCTCTGAACCACCCACTCGACGGGCACTGGTTCAGCTCCATCCGGGGAGACAACGCGGGAAATGACAACGGTGTCATTCGCAGCATTGCCCGCAGGACGTGAACCGGTCACTTCCAGTTTCTGGCCGTTATATTCTGCAAAGCGCTGCGCATACATATCGATCACGCCGCGGCGGAACAGTTTTGTATATTCTGCTTGCTGTGCGGGGGAGAATTGACGCCAGTACTGACCCGCCGCAAAGCGGCCAATCGCATCCAGATCAAAGCTGTCTTCCAGCAGGCGTTTGAAGGATTCTGTCTTTTGTGCCTGTGTCTGTTGACCATTGCCCAGGAAATCAATACCGCGCTGCGCAACAGAGGAAATGAAATTCTCAGCACCCTTATTGGCGGCCCGCCCTGCGGAAGCCAAAGTATAGCCCGAAGCCTGCGGCAAGCCGTCCTGCACCACAGCCCGTGCCTCAGCCACCCGGGCTGCCGCTACCATCAGCGACACAACCGCAACAGATGCCAAAGCACCCTTCAGCAGCATAGACATTTTGGACGAAACTTTCATTGAAACCCCTTTACTTTAAAATGATCGATCCGGTGTTGTTTGAATCTGATCGTTAGAAAAACTCTAACCCGCTTTCAAGACATATTTATGGCATTCTTTGGCATTTTCAAGAAACAAAAACCGCGCCAGCATGATACGGGCGCGGTTTTTAAAAAATCGTATTTAGGCTGAGGCCAAATCACCCTTATTCATAAGAGCCGTAATCTGGAATGGCCATCGCTGCGTTCCCACCGGTATCGCTGTCACGAACCATAGCATCGCGGCGCTGAACATAGGCGCTGCGCATGGCGGCGTAGTAGTCGAAGGAGTTACGGCGCAGATCATCCAGAACATCCAGAAGCTCTTCACGCTTGACCAGACCTTCGGCGGCAACACGACCAAAAGCCCAGCCTTCGTTGGTCGGACGCACGTTATAGAAGTACCAGTTCAACGGATCAAACACATGATCAACCATCAAACCTGTGCCATCACGCAACGATGACGGACCCATCAACGGCAGAACCAGATAAGCCCCATGATCAACACCCCAAACGGCGAGTGTCTGACCGAAATCTTCCTGTTCGTAAGGAATGCCTTCCATCGCAGCCACATCAACCAGACCACCAACACCAATCAAGGTATTGACTGTGGTGCGGGTCAGGACCGTACCAGCGCCCGACAGGTCACCCTGCAGGACTTCGTTGGTGAAGTTGACCGGTGCACGCAGATTGCGCAGGAAGTTTTTCAGACCCGTTCTGGCCGGTTGCGGCACGACGGTGCGGTAGCCACTGGCGATCGGGCGCATAACAGCCTGATCCGCGACATCGTTGAATTTGAAAACAACCTTGTTGAAGCCTTGGAATGGATCCGCAATCTCACCCTGATTTTGGGTGGTGCTGCATCCGGCCAAGCCGGTGCACAAAAATGCGGTCAACGCAGCTACGCGAAAGCCCTTATGAAATGAAACCAGTGTCATCTTAATCGTGTCCCCGAAAGTGTAATATAAAAGTTGGAAATCTTAATACCCGCGTACTCACATTAACCTTTGCAGATTACGACTTGGTTAATGGCAGAACGCGAAAAGTTCTGGAAATTCAGTGGGAAAGACCGCCAAACTTGACCGGGAACATGGCACCGATCATGGCCGTTTGCGGGCCAAAAATCAATCGGGTGAAACGGGTTTTTTTACGCTTATCCGTCCTCAAGATTAAGGATCACCGCTAACCCCAAAAACAGGGTGACCAAAGCTGGCGACCACGCCGCCAGCAGGACTGGAATTTGCTGGGACGTACCCAAAGCCTGCAGGAAACTGGACAGGAAAAAGATCAAAAACCCGATCATCACACCGCTGATAATCAGGGCGAAGGTCCCTTGCGCGCGGGGCGGGCGCAGCGACACGGTCGCAGCCAACAAAACCATCGCCAAAAACAGGATCGGCTGGGCCAGCAGGGCATTAAAATGAATTTTCAGGCGGGTCGCATCAAACCCGGTGGCGGCCAGGGTCCGGATATAGCCGGGCAGCCGCCAAAAGGAATGCGCCCGGGGGGAGGAAAAGCTTTCCTCAATATCCGCCGTGGTCAAATCGGTGGGCAGGCTCAGACTCGGCAGGCTTTCCACAGGTTGCTGAGGTCTATGGATCAAGGCCCCGCTGAACACCCATTGCCCGTTTTCCAGCTTCGCGATTCCGGCATCAATACGCTTTTCAAAGCCATCCTGCCCATCAAAGAACAGGGCCATCACCCCGTTCATTTCCCATTCCGGCAAGGCAATCCGGTCAGCGTGGAGGATAATATAGCCGGCATTGCCCTGCTGATCCATCTGGCGCAGCCATAGTCCCTCATCAAACAAGGTCACCAGACTTTTGCCGTGGGACAGGTAACGGGATTCCATTGATTCGTACCGCCCGAGAAGCGCCGCCCCCAAGGGGTTAATCACGGCGAATTGCAACACCCCCACCAGTGCCGCCACCGCCATCACCGGGGCTAGAAATTGCCAGACTGAAAAGCCGGAGGCCCGCACCACGATCAGTTCATGACGGCGCGATAACAACCAGAACGTAAACATGGCGCTGAACAAAATGGCGAAGGGCAAGATGATCTGACCCATATCGGGCAGCTTTAAAAGGCCCATCTGCAAAATGGTCGATAATTCGATATCATCGCGTTTTTGCGCCCGGCGCAGCAATTCCATCGTATCGAACAGATAGATAATCCCCAGCAACATCGCCATGATCGCGGCTAGATTGATCGCATAAAGTCGTGACAGATAGGTGCTCAGCGTGGGGGTAAATTTCATGGCTCACCCCCGGCCGGTGCAACGGCATGCTTGCGTTGAATAAGCTGCAGCAATTTATGCTGCGTGCCTTCACTCATCGGATGCAGAAAATAAAGCCCACCCAAAAGCGGAATAAACACCAACCCATACATCAAAACCAGCCCCGCCACCCCGTCCCGCGACAGGTTAAAGGCTGTCAGATATAAGGTTTCCAGCGCCACCACAGCCATGATCGCCCCGGCAATGCGCTTGCCCATACCGCGCCGATCAATGGGGCCGAGCAGCAAGGCACATAAGGCAATCACGGCGAAGGCTGGGGCCAAAAACGGACTGACCAGGCGGCGGTGAATTTCCACCACGAAATCACGGCGATAGGCCTGATCGCCGGCATCGTTTGGATCAAGATTGATCAGCTCCCACAGCGTACGCTCATCCGGTTCGCGCCAGCGTTCCCGCACGGGGCTTGACCCTTCCGGCAAATCAATCGTGTAGCGGGCAAAATCGAGCCGTGCCAGCTTGCCATTTTCAGGATCATAAGATTGACGTGACCCGTCATAAACCACGACCTGCTGGCCCGTATCGGTGGAAACCAGCACACCGCGCTTGGCAATGATCGTGATTGGCGTTGTATTCTCAGGCCGGGCGTCATGGATCATCAGACCCAATAACTCCCCCTTATCCGAGCGGTCACGCAAGAAGACGGTCAGGCCGCTGCCCACGGGATTAAAGACGCCCTCCCGGAACAACAGCGTTGAATACTGCGCCTTAATCACCTGCCGCATATATTGCATATTCGATAAGGTCATCGGCCCCAGCCACGATGTGACCACCAGCAAGATCACCATCACGATGCCAGACATAACCAAGGCCGGACGCGCCAGCATTTGCGGGGACGCGCCCGTGGACCGCATCACCACCAATTCGCTATCAATCGTCATGCGGTTATAAACGAATAAAATCCCGGCCATCAAAGCCAGCGGCAAAATGATTTCAAAAAACCGGGGCAAGGCCAGCAGAGTCAGCAACAAGAACGCCACCCCGGACGCACCCGAATCCATCACCAGTTCCAAAAACCGCAAGGACTGCGTCAGGAAAATAATCATCGCCAGCGTCACGGCGATAAACACCGTGGCGATTGCCAGTCCTTTAAATAGATAGCGGTCGAAAACCATTCCGTCCCAGTTCAAGCAGGCAGTTTAATGCCGTTGCAAAATCGTGTATTATCCAAAGTCTTACGGGCTCTACATGCCCATTCCCGCCTTTATATATCAACCCCCGAAAGATGAAAACCGCCATGACCGCCCCCCTTTCAATCCAGTTTTCCGCCCAGCCAAAGGCCAAATACGATTCCGTGGTCGTTTTTGCGACTCAAGGGAACACCCTGACCCCGGCGGCAGCGGCCATTGATAAGGAATCCGGCGGTTTGATCGTGGCCTATCTGAAACGCCAAAAGACCTTTACCGGGAAAAAGGGCCAGACCCTGACCCTTGGTGCGTCCCCGAAACAGGATTTCGCGCGGATTATCGTTGCTGGCCTTGGTGATCTGGCCGAACTGAACGTGCTGGATGCGGAAACAGTGGGCAGCAAACTCTACGCCGCCCTGATTGCTGCCGGAGCCGAGAGTGCCAATATCCTGACCGATGCCGGGAAACCCCTTAAGAAAAATGCCGCAACACTGGATGAAGCCACACTGGCCGCCCATATCGCCTTTGGCATCAGCCTTGCCACGTACCGCTTCGATCAATACCGCAGCAAAAAGAAGGGCGCGGATGCCGCCCCGGAACTATCCAAACTGAACTTCGCCAACGCCGCCAAGGGTGCAGCAAAATTCACGGCCCTTCAGGCGATCGCAACAGGCGTTCATCTCGCCCGCGACCTGACCAATTTGCCTCCCAATGATTTATACCCCGAAACTTACGCCAAACGCATCAAGGCGGAACTCTCCCCGCTCGGCGTCAAAGTCGAAATCCTCGATGAAAAACGCATGGCCACATTAGGCTTTGGCGCGCATCTGGCCGTTGGTCAAGGGTCCCTGCGCCCACCACGCGTGGTTATCCTGCACTGGAACGGCACCACAAGCGGTGCAGCAAAAACATCCAAAAAAGGCGACGCCCCGGTGGCACTGGTTGGCAAGGGCATCACCTTTGATACAGGCGGTATCTCCATCAAGCCCGCCGCCGGTATGGACGACATGAAAATGGATATGGGCGGTTCCGCCGCCGTCATCGGTGCCATCAAGGCCCTGGCTCTTCGAAAAGCCAAAACCAACGTCGTTGGCATTGTCGCACTGGCCGAAAACATGCCATCCGACCGCGCCTATCGCCCCGGTGATATCATCACATCCCTGTCCGGAAAAACCATCGAAGTCCTCAACACCGATGCCGAAGGGCGGCTGGTTCTGTGCGACTCCTTGACCTATATCCAGCGCACCCATAAACCAAAACTGATCATTGATCTGGCAACTCTCACCGGGGCCATCATCGTCGCCCTGGGCCATGATTATTGCGGTGCCTTCGTCAATAATGACGACCTGTGGGACAAAATCGACCAGGCCGGAAAGGACACTGCCGAAAAATACTGGCGGATGCCACTGGATGAAACCTACCGCAAATCCATGGAAAGCCGTGTGGCAGACCTTAAAAACCTCGGTGACGCCTCGCGCTCCGGCGGGGCCTGCGCTGCCGCCGGATTCTTGGAAGCCTTCATTGATGACGGCACACCATGGGCCCATCTGGACATCGCCGGAACCGCCATGGGGTCCAAGGGCGGAACAGGCTTTGCTGTCCGCACATTGGAACGGCTGATTGCGGATCATTACGAGAAGTAAGAGGAAGTCTTCTAGGGGGGATTCCCCCCTAGGACCCCGGCACTTTGCGCCGCAGGCAATAGGTACATTTGCAGCATCACCAATTTTTGCTGTTGCCTGCGGCGCTTGAAAAAATGGGGTGGTTTGGAGGGGGCAATGCCCCCTCCCTCCTTATTTACCCTTCCCCTAAAACGCGCTAGAACCATGCAATGAAACAGACCCCCTCCATTGATCTCTTTTGCCATGTTGTCGATAATTTCGGTGATATTGGTGTGTGCTGGCGTTTGGCGAAGACGCTGGCCGAAGATCATGGGTCTCAGGTGCGCCTGTTCGTTGATGATTTCAAGACCTTCAAGCGGATTGAACGGGATTTGAACCCGGAATTGGTGCAGCAATTTTTGCATGGGGTGGATGTGCTCCGCTGGGACGACGCCACCATCGCCGCGCAGTTTGCGGATGATGTGCCGCTGGGTGATTGTGTGATTGAGGCGTTTGCCTGTCACTTGCCCCCGGTTGTGATTGAGCGGATGAAGGCAGCAAAGCCTGCGCCGGTCTGGATGGACCTTGAATATTTGAGTGCGGAGGACTGGGTGGATAATGTTCATGCCATTCCGTCTTTTCACCCGGAAACAAAATTGCAAAAAACACTGTTCTTTCCAGGCTTCACGGTTAAGACGGGGGGGCTGAGCCGCGAACAAAGCCTGATGGAGCGGCGCGATGCATTCCAAAAGGATGAGGCAGCCCAGAATCGCTGGCGCGCGGAACATGGGGCCCCGCCTTTGCAACCGGGTGTTTTGGACATCAGCCTGTTTTGTTATGACAATGCACCGCTCGAAGATCTGGTCCACGGCATTGCTGCGGCCAATCCCGGCCCTGTTCGCTTCCTGATTCCCGATGGCGTGGCCCGTCCGCAGCAAGACAGGCTGGCGGAGGCCCTGCCCCCCGGTGTCACGCTGCACGTTTTACCCTTCCTGCGTCAGGACGATTATGACCATTTGCTGTGGACCTGCCATTTGAATTTTGTGCGCGGTGAAGATTCCTTTGTCCGCGCCATCTGGGCCGGGCGGCCCTTTATCTGGCAGATCTATGTGCAGGACGAAGATGCGCATCTGATCAAATTGCGGGCGTTTTTAGAGCGTTTCAGCCAGAATCTGACCTCACAGGACGCGGAAACCCTTGCACAATTCACCGTTATGTGGAATCTAGGGGGCCATGAAGGGGAAGCAGACTCTGTCACGAGGCAGTTTTTTGCCGCCCTGCCCCGCCTGATACCCCACGCCCGCGACCGGGCACAGGATCTGGCCGGGCAACCGGACCTGGCCACCCAGCTGATTCGGTTTATTCAGGCACAGACGCCATAACGATATTGAAGATTTTTAAGGATCAAAGACGATGAAAATTGCTCAGGAATTGCGCCCAGGGAATGTTGTGAATATGGACAACAACCTGATGCTGGTCACAAAGGCAGAATTCAGCAAATCGGGCCGTAACGCATCGGTCATGAAACTGAAACTGAAAAACCTGATCACCGGCAACGGTACAGAAGGCGTTTACCGCTCTGACGACAAATTCGAAGATGTCGTTTTGGAACACAAAGAAGTGCAATATTCCTACACAGACGGCGAAAGCTATGTGTTCATGGATGCGGAATACAACCAGTACGAAATCACCGCTGATTACATGGAAGACGCGCTGAAATACCTGAAAGAAGAAATGCCTTGCGAAATCGTCATGCACGAAGGCAAGCCACTCTCCATCGAACTGCCAATCAAACTGGTTCGTGAAGTAACCTATACCGAGCCAGCCGCACGCGGCGATACATCGGGCAAGGTCATGAAAACGGCGAAACTCGAAACAGGCCATGAAATCTCCGTTCCGGCCTTCATCGAAATCGGCGACAAGATCGAGATCGACACCCGTACAGACGAATACGTTTCCCGCGCGAAATAATCCCGCGCCCGACACCCCCTTAAACCCCTGAAAACCAATGCGTTTTCAGGGGTTTTTTATTCTTTGCCACAAGGCAAAGCAGCGTGTTAAATACCCCCTTAACAGCAAAAACAAGAACCATAAAACAGGGATTACACGCGCCATGGATATTCGCTTTATCAATCAAAACCAACCCGCCGATATTTTGATTATTCCGGTTTTCGCCTATATTTCTGAAACGGGCTATGTCGAGGCCCATCAGGCGAATGCTGCACTGGCGGACGCCGCAAAAAATGCAATTGAAAGCGATGCATCGTTCAAGGGCAAACGCGGACAGGCCTTGACCATCCCGGCCCCCGCCCATAGCGGCCATAAAAAAATCATCCTGTTCGGGGTCGGCATGGCCAACGCCCTGACAGCCGAAAACACCGAAGAACTGGGCGGCGCCCTGCACCGCGCCATCAAATCATCCGGCTATACCAATGCCGTTTTGCAATCCTTCGCTGGCAGCACATTGGACCACGCGAACGCCGCCGCCAACATCGCCAGCGGTGTTTTGTTGAAAAGTTATGGCTTTGATAAATACAAAAGCGAAAAATCAGCAAGCCTCACACTGGATATCCTGATCGCAGACACAGCCGCCGCAGAAGCCGCCTTCGCACCACTGAAGGCCGTGGCAAACGGCGCGTTTTTTGCCCGTGATCTGGCGAATGAACCACCAAACGTCCTTTATCCGGCCAGCTATGCCACACGCATCAAGGACGCGCTGGAACCACTGGGCGTTAAAATCACCGTTCTTTACCCCCGCGATCTGATCGCCATGGGCGCAGGCGGTATTATGGCCGTCGGTCAAGGCAGCGCCCAGCCACCGCGCATGGTGGTCATGGAATATAACGGTCTTGGCGAAGATCAAAAGGGCACTGATCTGGCGCTGGTCGGCAAGGGCATCACCTTTGATACGGGCGGTATTTCCATTAAGCCATCTGCCAATATGGCCGCGATGAAGTTTGATATGGGTGGTTCCGCCGCCGTGGTCGGTGCCATGCGCGCACTGGCAGGCCGCAAATCACCAAGCCGCGTTGTTGGTATCGTGGCGCTGGCCGAAAACATGCCCGGCAACAATGCCGTGCGCCCCGGTGACATCATCACCGCGCTGAATGGTAAAACAGTTGAGATCGACAACACCGATGCCGAAGGGCGTTTGGTGCTGATGGATGCGCTGACCTATGTTCAGCGTCAATATAAACCAAAGACCGTCATCGATCTGGCCACCCTGACCGGCGCCGTGCGCATGGCCCTTGGCAATGTCATGGCCGGTGTCTTCAGCAATTCTGATGCGCTGTGGAAGAAGATTGAAAAGGCCGGGAATGCCGTCAATGAACCGGGCTGGCGTCTGCCGCTGCATCAGCGCTATACACAGGCAATGCAAGGCAGCGAATATGCCGACCTGATCAATAGCAGTTCTGCAACAGGGGCTGGTGCCTCCACGGCGGCGGCGTTCTTGGAACAATTCATCGAACCAGGCGTCAAATGGGCGCATTGTGATATTGCCGCGATGGCATCGGGGGCCAGCAATCATGCTGTCCTGCCAGACCGCATCGGCAATGGTTTTGGTGTTCGCATGCTGGACCGTCTGGTACGCGATTCCTTTGAACGCAAAGCCCCGGCGATTACCGTGGCCCCGGCGGCCAATGCGGTCGGGTCTTGCGGCAATGTCTGCACCGGGTCGTGCGCACGCCACCCGCAACCATAACCACTACGCAGAAATGATTTTATGACCGAGATACGCTTTTACCACTTGAACACCCGCACACTGGATCAGGCCTTGCCTGAAATCGTGCAAAAAGCATTATCTATCGGTCATAAAATCATGATCCGCGCGGGCGATGATAAGGAGGTCGAGCGTTTAAGCGACATCCTTTGGACCTTCCGCGCTGATAGCTTCATCCCCCATGGCAGCAAAAAAGACGGCCACCCGGACAAGCAACCCGTCTGGTTATGCGCCAACAACGACAACGCCAACGGGGCCAATGTTCTGATTGTGACCCATGGCACGCAGATGGAATCACTGGATGGCTACACCCTCGTCTGCGACATGTTCGATGGCCGCAGCGACGATATCGTCATCGCCGCCAGCGCGCGCTACAAAACCTATAAAGACGCCGGATACTCTTTGACCTATTGGCAACAAACCGATAAGGGCTGGGAACAAAAGGCATAAAGAAAAAGAATAGGTTTGAAGGGAGCATTGCCCCCTTCAAACCACCCCTTTCGAGCAATAAAAAACCCCGCTGTAATAGCGGGGTTTTTTGTAATCTTTGCTTCGCTTAGTGCGCGGCTGGGGCCGGTGCAGCAGCAGCTTCTTCTGCGGCAGGCGCATCAGCGGCTGGTGGGGCCAGTTCAGCGTTTTCTGCGTCAATCTGTGCTGCACTTGGCAGACCAGCTGGCGAGTCAGACAATGTACGCAAATAAGCGATCACGTTGGCGCGGTCTTCTGGTTTTTTCAAGCCGACGAAATTCATCTTAGTGCCTTCGACATAGGCCTTTGGCTTCCACAGGAATTTGTTCAGGCTGGCATAGGACCATGTGCCGTCCATGTTTTTCAAAGCGTCAGAATAAGCAAAGCCTGCATGCGCGCCTTTGTCATGATTAACTACGTCCCACAGGCCGGGACCGATGGCATTGGCGCCCCCTTTTACGAAGCTGTGGCAGGTCGCGCAAACCTTGGCGCTTTGTTCGCCTTTGGCAATATCCGCGTTGGCCAGCAAGGCCAGAACAGGTTCAGCCTTGGCGACCACGACCGGACCACCGCCCGCATTATCCGCGACACCTTCAATCTTGTAGGCATTTTCGGGCAAAGCATGCGGATGAACCAGCTTGTGCGAAATAAAACCAGTCAGGCTGGCGATAATTCCGGCGACCAGAATGGCGGCGAAGATCTTGTTGAATTCCATGTTATTCACGGCAGTACCCGAACGCTGTTAAAACGGTAGAAGAGTCGACAATCCGACCATCAAGGCATATACATAGAAATTGCAGAAAAGCCAAGAGGAAAGCCACCAGAATCGGCGGCCCCCAACGGATAAACCCTAATTTTTTCAAGATGATGCCACACCCAACCGCCGCCCCGTACCGTGCCATATCCTTCCAGGGTGCCTTGGGTGCCAATTCCGATCTGGCCTGCCGGGCCATGTTTCCGGGCATGGAAACCGTGCCCTGCCACGGGTTTGAGGATGCGTTTAACGCCGTGGATGATGGCCGCGCCGATCTGGCGATGATCCCGGTTGATAATACGCTGGCGGGCCGCGTGGCCGATGTGCACCATCTGATCCCGAAACGCGGTTTACATATTATTGGGGAATATTTCCTGCCGATCCGCATGGATTTAATGGGGGTTCCGGGCACGAAGCTGGAGGACGTCAAACACGTCCATAGCCACATCCATGCCCTGCCCCAATGCAGCAAGCTGATTAAATCTTTGAACCTCGAAAAGCATGTCTCCGCCGACACCGCCCGCGCCGCACAGGAAGTGGCCGAACGCGGCGATAAAACCCATGCCGCCATCGCCGCAACCTTCGCCGCCGAAATCTATGGTCTGGATATTTTAAAATCCGATGTGCAGGACGCGGAGCATAACACCACACGCTTCCTCGTCTGGGCCCGCGAACCAAACATGCCGCCGCTCAGCAGCACCGACATGATCATGACCAGCTTCATGTTCCGTGTGCGCAACATTCCAGCCGCGCTTTATAAGGCTTTGGGCGGTTTCGCCACCAACGGCATCAACATGACCAAGCTGGAATCTTACGTCGATGAACATTTCCAAGCCGCACAATTTTTATGCGATGTGGAGGGTCACCCCGATAACCGCAACTTACAACTGGCACTGGAAGAACTCAGCTTCTTCGCCGCCGAACTGCGTATCCTTGGTACCTATCCCGCCCACCCCTTCCGTCTGCGCGACAAGTAAAGGACACACCCATCATGGCAACCCACGCTGAACTGGCCGCCCGACTCTTACGCGACGCCGCAACTTTCTTCCGCACTGTCGCCGATCAAAACCCGGCGTTAAAAGACGCCATGGCTGAAAACGCGCAAGTCTTTGATGATGTTGCCGCACTGGTTGAGAGCGATCCTTTGGGTGAGATGCAAGGAAGCTAAAAAGATAAAGGGGGCACACGCCCCCTTGAACCCCAGATACTTAAGCGCCGCAGGCAATAACCATTCATACGTGAACCGCATCGGTCGTTATTGCCTGCGGCGCTCAGAATGAATGGGGATGTTTGAAGGGGGAATCCCCCTTCAACCTTACTGCTGATTGGTCAAAAAATAAGTCACACCAAAGGCCAAAACACCACCCAGTGCCGCCAACCCCGCCATCGCACCAGCGCCAAGACTGCGCTTTACCTTGCCTTCAAAAATTTTCAGCGTCATATCGACGACGCGGTTGTTTTTGGGATCGGTGTATTTTTGTTTGATCTCAACTTTGCAAAAATTACCCGATGCGAACAGGGATTCCGCCTGTTGCATGGCTTGGGCCATATCCGATGTTGCGTTTTGTTTCTGCCAGCGTTCTTGGCCCTTGGCTGCTGAATCGCGCTGAAACGTATAAACCGTGTACTCGATATTAGCAGCCTTTGAAGACTCACGCGCCGCTTGTGTCTGGGACATACCCATCACTTATTCTCCATCCAGATACTATTGAAAACGAATCAGTCGAGGGGAGTTATTACGCAATCCTGCCCCTAGGTTTGCCCGAAAATGATTAATGAATGGTTAACCCATCTTTAATACCTGTCCTTACCCCCGGATTTCCTCATGCTTTACCTTGTAGGATCGGCGTGGGGGCGTTATTATTGGGGCACGAATACCCTCCCTTCTCGCGGGTTCCTAATCCGCACCCTCCTGACACCCTTTTGATCCCTTGGTACCCTTATGGCCCGTTCCCGTCGTTACGCCCGGAAAAAACCCGGAATCCTTGACTCCCTGATCCCGGAGGCCATGCAGGCCTTCATCGCCAATCGTCTGGTCGACGGGTTTGGTCTGGGGTTGATCTTGGCCGGGATGGGGTTGTTGCTGGCCATGGCCAGCTATCACGTCACCGATCCGTCATGGAATACGGCGACCGGTGATGCGTTGGGTCCGATCCGTAACTGGATGGGAATGCCGGGGGCGTATGTTTCTGATTTGTTATTACAAACCATCGGTTTGGCCGGGGCATTGTTCGGTTTGATTGTTGGTTTTTGGGGTTTGCGCATTATGCGCCGTCAGGGCGTGGCCCCGGTAGCCCTGCGCTTGACCTTGATGATTGTTGTGACGCTGTTGACCGCAATGGCTTTCGCACGCATTCCATCAGGGGGCTGGGTTGTTCATCCATGGATGGGCGGCGCAGGCGGCACATTGATGCTGGACCGCATGGCCGGGATGGTATCGGGATTATTTGGCAATGAAGCGCATACGATCATGGCGATGATTGCCGGGGTGTCTGCTCTGCTCGTTCTACCGTTTGCCTTGGCGTTTAACGCCGATGAATGGAAGGCGATTGGCCTTGGTATCTGGGCGGGCCTGCAAATGGCTGTTCAAAAAGTAATCGCGATGGCACAGGCCTTCAATGACTGGGTCCGCCATTACAGCGACCCTGATTACGTCGCCCCGCAGCGCAAAGCCGCGATGAAAAAAGTGGCCGCCGCTGCGCGCACCCGTAAATCTCCACGCCTGACTGCTGCTGAGCAAGAAGAGGATGAGGAAGACGACGAGGACGAGGACGAAGAAGAGGAAGAAGAGGAAGAAGAATCCGAAGAGGATGATGAGGAAGATGAAGACCAAGAGCCTGCCCACAGGTCTGTCAGCGTTGTAACGCCGAAGAAAAAAGACAAGAAAATGCAAAAGCCATCCCGTCAGGGTGCGCTGGCCTTGCCGGGCTTGTCTGGTGATTGGGAATTGCCGCCACTGGAATTGCTGCATGAACAGCCCGAAATTGACCGCGAATCAGAGCATGATGAAGCCGCCTTGCAAAAGAACGCTGGCTTGCTGCGCAACGTGTTGCAGGACTTTAACGTTCAGGGCGATATCGTATCCATCCATCCGGGTCCGGTTGTAACGCTGTACGAACTGGAACCAGCACCAGGGACAAAATCATCCCGCGTGATTTCCTTGTCTGATGATATTGCCCGTTCGATGTCGGCAACATCGGTGCGCAGCGCCGTTGTACCGGGTCGTAACGTCATTGGTATTGAACTGCCAAACCGCAAACGCCAGATGGTGTCGATGCGGGAACTGCTTGAATCGCAAGCCTCGATTGATTCCACAGCCGCCCTGCCACTCATCTTGGGTAAAGACATTAGCGGCGCACCGATCATCGCCGATCTGGCCCGCATGCCGCACTTGCTGGTGGCTGGGACGACGGGTTCGGGGAAATCGGTCGCTGTGAACACGATGATTTTATCGCTGCTGTGCCGTTTGCCGCCGGAAAAATGCCGCTTCATCATGATCGATCCGAAGATGCTGGAATTATCCGTCTATAACGACATTCCGCATTTGCTGTCCCCGGTCGTGACCGAAGCGGGTAAGGCCGTGGTCGCCTTGAAATGGACGGTACGCGAAATGGAAGAGCGTTACCGTTCCATGTCCAAACTGGGCGTGCGCAACATTGATGGCTATAACGAACGCCTGCGCGAAGCGAAGAAAAAGGGCGAAGTCCTGATGCGCAAAGTCCAGACGGGCTTTGATTCCGAAACCGGAAAACCGGTTTACGAAGAACAGCCAATGGATATGACAGAACTGCCTTATATCGTCGTCATCGTTGATGAATTTGCCGATCTGATGCTGGTTGCAGGCAAGGATGTTGAAAACGCGATTCAGCGTCTGGCCCAGATGGCCCGAGCCGCTGGTATTCACATCATCATGGCAACGCAGCGCCCATCGGTGGATGTTATCACCGGGGTGATCAAGGCCAACTTCCCGACCCGGATTTCATTCCAGGTGACCTCTAAAATTGACTCCCGCACAATCCTTGGTGAGGGCGGAGCCGAACAATTGCTGGGTCGCGGCGACATGCTGTATATGGCATCGGGCGGACGCATCACCCGCGTGCACGGACCATTCGTATCCGATGAAGAAGTTGAACAGATCGTCACCTTCCTGAAAAATCAAGGCGAGCCCGCCTATGTTGATGACGTCACCGAAGGCGGTTTCGAAAACAGCGAAATGATGTCCGCCCTGTTCGGTGAGGACGGCGAAGGCGGTGGGTCAACCGTTGATGAGCTTTATGATCAGGCCGTCGCCCTCGTCGCACGCGAACGCAAAGCCTCAACCTCCTTCATCCAGCGTCACTTGCAAATCGGCTATAACCGCGCCGCCCGCATTGTCGAGGAAATGGAAAAGCAAGGCGTCGTCGGTCAGGCCAACCATGTCGGCAAACGTGAAGTGATGGTTGGTGATTATTCAGATGCGTAGCCACCCCACTATTCAAAATCAAATCGGTATCGATATTTCTTGAGCGTAAGATTTGAAAGTGCTCGTGCCGCATACACCACCCGAGGATGATGATCGCCCGCCACAAGGACTCCCCTAACTGGCTCTCCGGACTCTTCGGCAATGCAGCCCATATATGCAAGTATTTGTGCAATAGAATCAGGCTTAGATGTTTCTGTTTTTAACTCAATAACAGTCAAGACACCCGCACGGTCCCGGGCGAGTATATCAATAAACCCCGCATTCACCTTTCTTTCTGATCCGCCATCTTCGATGGTCAGTCCAGCTTCGAGATGATGCAGGTTTTGGCGCAGTGCTGATTGTAGATCGCGTTCCAAAGCAAAAGTCTTGGAAACAACTTCTTCCATAAATTCATCTTCTGGCTCTATCGCTGCGGCAGCCGCTCCAGAAAGTGGCACTCCCCCGCGAAATCTTGCATAGTCTGTTAAATGGCTTTTGTACCACCTAAGGTGTGTCAAAAGCTTGTCGCTATCAATGTCCATATTTGAAGGATTAGGCCGCCCCGCACGCGAGTCTGATGCCGAATAAGAATATTTGGAGATTAAGTCGGCAAGTTGATCTTTTTCAAACTCAGCATCCAGATCAACCCCTTGAGCGCGCTCTATTCTTTTTAAAGCATAGCCACGCTGTATTCTTACTTTTTCTGTTAAACGACCCATCATATAATTTTCAAATTCAGCTTCTTGCATCTTGCATCCTTGATCAATTAACGGTTCTTCTGTACCCTATTTGTTCCTATATAGTAATTCTAATAAATTCAACTAAGGTTTTAGCATGAACAACGATTTAATCTTACGGTTGCACAAGAACTTTGAAGACGCGGCAAAGACAGAGGGCAACATTGCCTTTTGGATGGCCAGAGATATCCAGCCTTTGCTGGAATATAAGGAATGGCGCAACTTCGAAGATGTTATTGAAAAAGCAAAAATTGCATGCAAAAGTAGTGAGCAATCCATCGAAAACCATTTTGTTGACGTCAACAAAATGGTTGACCTTGGATCAGGATCTTCCCGTGAAATCAAGGACATAAAGCTCACACGCTATGCCTGTTACTTGATTGCCCAGAATGGCGACCCCCGAAAAGAGGCAATTGCCTTTGCCCAGAGCTATTTTGCGCTTCAAACCAGAAAACAGGAATTACTGGAAGAGCGTATGCAACTGGCAGAACGCTTACAAGCCCGCTCTAAACTTTCCGAAACAGAAAAGCAGCTTTCTTCGACCCTTTACCAACACAGCGTGGATGATAAAGGTTTTGCCATCATACGTTCGCGCGGCGATAACGCTCTTTTTGGTGGGCAGAATACGGCACAGATGAAACACAACCTCGGCATCAAGACATCGAAATCTTTAGCCGATTTCTTGCCGACCGTAACATTAAAGGCCAAAGAATTCGCTGCCGCAATTACCGACTTCAATGTCCGCAAGCATAACCTCCACGGCGTACAAACTATCGGATCGGAACATGTAAAAAACAACAAAGATGTCCGGGATGTTTTGGGCAAGAATAATATTCGCCCTGAATCACTTCCTGCGGAAGAGGATATTCAAAAACTTGAACGTCGAGTTAAGTCACAAGATAAAAAACTCCTTAAGTCTGAAAACAGCTTTCAAGCTGATAGAACAAAAAATTAACTATACCTATCTAGACACAGATGAAATTGGCCCTAGATTTTTTGATAGTCTGCCGCATTTTAGTATCAAGGACCCATCATGATCAAAACAAAGGCTTATGCCGCGCAGAATGCAAAAACACCTTTGGCACCATGGTCGTTTGACCGCCGCAATGTCGGTGATATGGATGTTTTGATTGATATTGAATATTGCGGTGTGTGCCATTCCGATATTCATCAGGCCCGCGATGAATGGGGCGGGGCGATGTTTCCGATGGTGCCGGGTCATGAAATTATTGGCCGCGTGATTGAAGTCGGCAAAAAAGTGAAGAAATTTAAAGTCGGGGATCGCGCCGGGGTTGGCTGCATGGTTGATTCCTGCCGCGAATGTTCAGCCTGCAGGGCGGACCTTGAACAGTTTTGTGAAAAGGGTGCGTCTCTAACTTATAACAGCTTAGAGCTGGATAAAGTCACCCCGACACAGGGCGGTTATGCCGATAAAATCGTCGTTGATGAAGCCTTCACACTGAAAATCCCGGACAATCTGGACGCTGCGGCGACCGCGCCACTCCTGTGCGCTGGCATCACCACTTACTCACCCTTGCGCCACTGGAAAATTGGCAAAGGTCACAAGGTCGGCATTATCGGCCTTGGCGGTCTGGGGCATATGGGCGTGAAATTCGCATCGGCCTTTGGTGCCGAAACAATTGTCATTACAACATCACCGGACAAGGCAGAAGATGCCAAGCGTTTGGGTGCGTCGGGTACGATCATCTCCCGCGATGCAGATGACATGGCAAAACACATCGGCAGTTTCGATTTCCTGTTGAACACGGTTGCCGCGCAATATGATCCGGCCCCCTATCTGAACCTGTTAAAACATGACGGCACGATGGCCGTGGTCGGCGTGCCGAACAAACCGCTGAACCTGCATTTATTTTCGGTGATTATGGGCCGCAAGACATTGGCCGGATCTTTAATTGGCGGCATCGCAGAAACACAGGAAATGCTCGATTTTTGCGGCAAGCATAACATCACATCCGATGTTGAGATCATCCCCATTCAACACATCAACGAAGCCTATGAACGCATGATTCGTGGGGACGTGCGTTACCGTTTCAGCATTGATATGCAGTCGCTAAAAACGGCATAGAAAAACATATCCTTCAGAACATTTTGTATCGCAACGAGGGCCCGGCCATGTATAATCGCGTGGTTAGGGCCCCCCTTACATTCCATTCATACTGACATCCGTTCTTTCGTCAAAGAGGACCCCGCCGCTATGGAGCATTCCAACGATTTCATCGTGACCCTTGTTGCGGGTCTGGTCCTTGCCTTTATCTTTGGGCTGCTGGCACAGCGTTTGAAATTATCGCCGCTGATCGGTTATTTGCTGGCCGGTGTGCTGTGCGGTCCCTATACGCCGGGTTTTGTCGCGGATAGTGATCTGGCCGGGCAGATGGCGGAAATTGGCGTTATTTTGCTGATGTTCGGGGTGGGCTTGCATTTTTCACCCAAGGATTTGCTAGCCGTGCGCGGCGTGGCCCTGCCCGGTGCGCTTGTTCAGATCACGGTGGCAACGGCTTTGGGTTTTGGTTTAGGCATGCTGGCCGGGTTTGGAGCGTTTGAATCATTCCTCTTTGGCTTTGCCCTTTCTGTTGCCAGTACGGTTGTTCTGCTCCGCGCACTTGAAGATCGTGGTGCGCTTCATACCGAAGATGGCAAAATCGCCGTTGGCTGGTTGATCGTTGAAGATCTGGCGATGATTTTAGCCCTGGTCATGATCCCGGCCATTATTCAAGTCAGCAACAATGGTGGTTCACTAGCCAGCATTGGCCCGGCCATCACCTTGACCGTTGGTAAAATGGCATTGTTCATTGTTTTGATGATGGTGATTGGCACGCGCATTTTGCCAAAAGTGCTGATCTGGATTGCGAAACTGCGCTCGCGCGAGCTGTTTACGCTCGGTGTCGTGGCGATTGCGTTGGGCATTGCCTTTGCCGCATCAACATGGTTTGGCGCCTCCTTCGCGCTGGGTGCGTTTCTGGCGGGTCTGGTTTTGTCTGAATCAGAAATCAGCCATAAGGCGGCGGAGCGGACCCTGCCGCTCAGCGATATTTTTTCGGTCCTGTTCTTCGTCTCGGTCGGCATGTTGTTTGATCCGTCTATTCTGATCACCGAACCGCTTTTGGTCCTTGGCGTTGTCTTCATTATTATGATTGGCAAGTCGCTGGCGGCGTTGTTGATTATCAAGGCGTTTAAAAAGCCGCTCAGCACCGGCATGACCATTGCCGCCAGCCTGGCCCAGATTGGCGAGTTTTCCTTCATTCTGGCGGGTGTTGGCCTGCATGCCGGGGTTTTATCACAAGATGCCAATGGCCTGATTTTGGCCGGTGCGCTGATCTCCATCGCCCTGAACCCGTTCTTCTTCCGCGGGCTGGAATGGCTGGGCCGGAAACTGCAACCCGTCACCCCGGTAGAGGCCACATAACATCAGGGTGGACCGCTCATAAAACCACCCTGAAAACGCCTTTCTTTTGCCGCGCCAATCCGATAAAAATGGGGGTATGAAAACAGCATCCCCCCTGAAGACCTTGGCCCTCTCCCTGATTGCAGCGGTAACGCTCTATGCACCGATTGCCGCAGCCCAAACGGCCGCCAAGGCAGGCGCATACGCGCCGGGCAGCGATTTGAGCGATCTGGCCCCGCAGATTAAACAGGCCGAAGATTACCTGAACCAGTTAAAAACCATGAAGGCGCGTTTCCTTTTGACCGCTGCCGATGGTACCCAACAAATCGGCACGTTCTATTTGAACCGTCCGGGCAAGTTGCGTTTCGAATATGATCCACCGATGAAGGATTTCATCGTTGCCGATGGCCTGTTGATTTATTTCTATGACGCGCAGCTTGGTGAACAATCGAACGCGCCGATTGGCCAGACCATGGCAGATTTTTTATTGCGCAAGGATATTCGCCTGTCCGGTGACGTCAGCATTGAACGCATTATGCGCGGTGGTGATCTGGTACAAATCACCCTCATTCAAGCCAGTGATCCGGGGGCGGGCTCCCTCACCCTCGGCTTCTCAGAAAACCCGTTCCAGCTGAAAAAATGGCGCGTGGTTGATGCGCAGGGGCAAACGGTTGAGGTTGAATTATTCCAGATGCAATCCGGTGTAAAATTGGACTCGAATCTGTTTGTCTTCCACGATCCAAAACCGAAAAAGAAGTATAATGACTAATCCCGCACCTGTAGAACCGGGCATTCCGGCGACCATCGAAGCCGTCAATGATATCGGCCCTGATATCCGTATTTTGCGCGTACGCACCAATGATGCACCGCCATCATGGTTGGCCGGGCAATATATGGAACTGACTTTCGCGGGCATGCCGCCACGGTCTTATTCCATCGCCAGCGCCCCGCACAGCAATGTCTTGGAATTTCACATCCGCGATTCAAAAACCGGCGGGGTGAGCAGTCATATCGTCACGACCCTGAAACCCGGTGATGCCCTGACGCTGCGCGGGCCGTTTGGTTACGCCGCGATGATCCCCGGCGACACCATGCCGTTATTATTGGTGGCGGGCGGTATGGGTCTGTCGCAGATGAAGGGAATTGTTGAAGAATCCCTGCACAGCAACCATCCAGGTCCAATTATTTTATGCTGGGGCGTGAAGACGGATCAGGATTTGTACCTGAAGGACCATTTCGATGCGCTGGAACAGCAACATGCACAGTTCCAGTTTATGCCTGTCGTTGAAGCATTTTTGGGACAAAATGCCGGGCAAGCCATCCGCGCAAACTTCGCCGACCTTTCCGGGATGCGTATTTATGTGGCAGGGTCCCCGGCAATGATTGCGGCCACCCTGCCGCATCTGCAAGCCAATGGCGCGCGCGCCGATATGATTCACGGCGATGATAAAGCATTAAGCCCTGCCATCCCGCCAGCACCAAAGGGCCCATAACCCATGTCCTATAACCGCAGCACACGCGATGATGGACCGCTGGATCAATTGATCCGCGCCTTGGCATCCCTGCCGGGCCTCGGGCCACGTTCCGCCCGCCGCATTGCCCTGCATTTACTCTCACGCCGCGACACGGCATTAAACCAGTTGAGTGATTCCCTGCGACTGGCCGCTGAAAAAATTCGTCCCTGCAGCGAATGCGGCAATCTGGATATGACCGACCCCTGCCGCATTTGCCAATCACCCGAACGCAGCCCCTCACAAATCTGCGTAGTGGCTGGCGTCTCTGATTTATGGGCGATTGAGCGCACAGGCGCCTATCGTGGCCGCTATCATATTCTGGGCGGCCTCTTATCCGCCCTCGATGGCATTCGCCCTGATAATCTTTCCATCGGCACACTGGTCAACCGCGTGCAAGACGGCAACACCACCGAAATCATCATGGCCCTGTCCGCCACCGTCGATGGTCAAGCCACCGCCCATTACATCACCGACCGCCTGAAATCATCCGGCCAGCCCGATATCAAAATATCACGCCTGGCACACGGCATCCCGGTTGGCGGCGATCTTGATTACTTGGACGATGGCACCATCGCCACAGCGTTAAAATCACGCGCATAGCAAAGTGAATAGGGTCTAAGGGGGCCACGCCCCCTTAAAAACCCCTTACTCTTTTTCTGAAACATACAGCATGCAATCCGATGAACCCGCGCGCAGCACGGCGACATGCGTGTAATGTGGCACGTTGTCGCCGCCGATAGAAAAATCGTAGTACACACCGTTTGGATAGAAATGATCCGCGGTAGTCGCGGTCACACTTGCGTCACCGAATTTCACATAGACACCGCCTGTGGCATAAAGGCTGACCAGTTTGGTGTCCGCGCCAAAGGCATTTGCGTTGCGCGAGGTTGTGGCTGCGGCGGTCAGGGTATGGGCGCCGGATTGTTTTAAACGCACAGCGGGGATTGGATTGTTGTTGCTGTCGGTGGGCAGGATTGTTGGCATGTGATTATCTCCATCACGTCAAATAACAAACGCCCGGATGGCAGCTGGATCCATCCGGGCGTTTTTGGTTGATACACCATATCTCTTGGCAGGGTTGATAATGTTCTCTTTTTGTTCTTTTGTCAAGATTTAGGTTTTTTGCTGGATTTCTGCCATTTTTACTGTCATCCCCGCGCAGGCGGGGATCCGGGGCGGCATATACAAAAGCCCAGACCCCCGCACAAGGCGGGGGTGACAAACAAGGAATTAGATCGGAGAACTGACGCCGCTGAGCGTGCCACCGGCCGCCCCGGGATTCATCACATGATCCGCATGTTTGACCCCGACCGGCAAATCGATCAGGGAAACATAAAGCTGAACCTTGGTGGAGCCCGCCAAGGCCAGTTCATCATTTTTTGCCAAGGCTTCGGCAAAACGTGTCGCGGCTTCCATCGGTTCGGTTTCGTATTGAGGCCGTTGCAGCATCAAACAATATTCTGATTTCCCGGTCTGGGCGATGATGTCGCTTTGACGACGCAAGCGCACCAGCGTCTGCGATAATTTTGCGGCGATGGTTTGCGCCGGGTACGGTCCATCAATGTCATGAATTTCACGGAAATTCGCAACGCCGATAAAGACGAGGAAAGAGCGTTCACCGTAACGATCCGCACGATCCAAACCCGACAGGAATAATTGATTGAAGGCTGATTTCGCAATCACACCGCCAGCAGACGGGAAATCTTCCGATTCATCGCCGATGCGTTTAATCAGCTTTGTCAGGCGTTCCGCATTTTGCACCATCTGGTCAAGGCCCGATGCGTCGAGCGGTTTTGCCAGCAGATCATTGGCACCAGCGCGCAGGGCTTCATCGCGCTGCATGCCTTGCGACATCAAAACAATATACGGGTAATCGCGCACCGAGCGGCGAATACCAAGGATAACAGGACGCGCATTGCTGAGCGGGGATGGATCAATAAAAATCGCATCGAATTTTTCAACGGCCAGACGTTCAATCGCGTTATTTTTAACCGCCTCAACCACAACTGTATGGCCGATAGCCTGAAGGCGCGCACTGATCAGCTGTGTTGTCAAACTATCGCGATCAATAACCAGAATTTTCATGACACACCCTAAGAGAGAAAAAATTTAAGAAGAATAAAAGCGCGATACCCGAACAGGCTGCCCCGTCTTTAATACAGGTCATTTTATCCGAATGACACAGTGTGCCAAGGGGCGAGTTAAAAAATCGGAAAGAAACTTCTATAACAGGGAATGCGCATATAAATGGCCTGCGATATGACAAAGCCCGGATGCGCGCGGCTTTCACCGACCGATTCGCTTTATCTCAAATTTGAGAAAATCGCTCTGCGATATATTCGCCGCCCTCACTGTTTATGGGGCCTTCGCGCACCCATATGGATTCAATCACTATAAAAAAGTAGAAACAGGAGGTTTGTCATGAAACATAAAATATTTTCCGTGCTGATGGTGTCGGCATTTCTGGCGTTCCCGGTAACCGTTCCGGCGGCTGATTATAGTTCACTATCCAGTAAGGATGTTCAGATCATTCAACAGGCTTTAGCTGATAGTGGTTTTTACCGTGCTGGCGTTGATGGGTTTTACGGCCCGGCAACGGTTAATGCCATTCGCAGCTTTCAGGCATCAAAGGGCCTGACGATGACCGGCAGGTTGGATGAAGCAACGCTGCGGGAGCTGAGCCCGCAATTTGCCAGCTCAAAACAAATTCCAGACCCACAAAAGGTGACAGAATTTGTTGTGACAGAACAGCTCCGTGCCGACCAAGCCCGGATGGAACGTCAAGCGAGGGTCCGTGATGATAGAATCGCACCACAAGACATCGCACCAGCCAGTGGCACAGCAACCATACTGAATGACAAGATGACAACGCGTTATCCAAACACGCAGCGGATCAGCACATCAGATGTGCAGGCCATTCAGCAAACACTGCGCGAAGCAGGCTATTACCAGGGGGCCCACGTTGATGGCATCTGGGGTAAGGTCACAACCCGCGCCGTGCGTGATTTCCAAGCCGATAAAGGCCTGAATGTCACCGGAACGGCCACACAAGAGACCCGCGATGCCTTGGGCCTGTAACGGCATGATTACAACAAGGTCAATGACCACCGTATGTAACCCTGCATACACCTAAAGGCTGCGACAAGATGGCGAAATCCCTATGGATTTCGCCATCTTTGCTGGGCGTTAATAATTATTCAGGCATCATTGAACACGGCATATGCAACAGCGAGAGATCATGGGACACAAACTCCAGACCAAAGAAAAATACACCGTGCTATGCGCGGATAATGACCCCTTGCTTTTAGAGCTGGTCAACCTTGCCTTCGCCGCTGAAGGGTTTGAAGTGCTGCAAGCCACCGATGGTCGCGAAGCATGGAATGATATTTTAAAATATTTGCCAGACATCGTTGTTCTTGACCGCATGATGCCGGGGATGGAGGGGTTGGATATTATCAAACATATGCGATCCGAAGATGCCACGCGCGATATTCCCGCCGTGGTCTTAAGCGCCCGTGGTCAGGCCCGCGATCTGGATCTGGGACAAAAATTCGGGGCGCAGGATTACCTGATCAAACCGGTGGACCCGGCAGAGATCGTGGCCAGATGCGTCAGCCTGCTTGGCTAGCCCAATATATTCCATAATGTAATTCGGGGGCGCATATTTTCCCATTTGACAAGCACGGGCCAGTCCATTAGAAACTGGCCCTGTTACCAAGGAATACGTCCTCTTATACACAAATGCCCAGATGGCGGAATTGGTAGACGCGCACGGTTCAGGTCCGTGTGGCCGTAAGGTCATGGAAGTTCGAGTCTTCTTCTGGGCACCATTATTTAAGAAATCTGATGACGATTACATTGCACAAGGGCGATCTGCCAGCCGGTCTATCATTTGGTTCCTCGGTTGCCGTGGACACCGAAGCCATGGGCCTCAATAACCTCCGCGATCGTTTGTGCCTGGTGCAACTCTCCGCTGGTGATGGCAATGCCCATCTGGTCCAGTTCGAAGCCGGGCAGTATGACTGCCCCAATCTCAAAAAACTCCTCGGCGATAACAGCGTGACAAAGATTTTCCACTTTGCCCGTTTTGATGTGTCGATCATCAAACATTATCTTGGCATTGAATGCCGCCCGCTTTATTGCACCAAAATTGCCTCCACCTTGTCCCGCACCTATACCGACCGCCATTCGCTGCGCGAGTTGTGCCGAGAACTGCTGGGTGTTGAGTTGAACAAGCAACAACAATCATCCGATTGGGGTCAGGCAACCCTGACCGAAGATCAAAAAATCTACGCCGCCAATGATGTTTTGCACCTGCATGGGTTAAAGGCAAAACTGGACGTTATGCTGGCCCGTGAAGGCCGCATGGAACTGGCACAAAGCGTTATTGATTTCATCCCTGTGCGTGCGACACTGGATCTCGAAGGTTGGCCGGAACTGGATATTTTCGCGCATTGATCCTCAAAACATTTTGTAAGGACAAGACCGCCATGAACGCCGCACCCCTGCCCCATAACACCGACACGAAGCAAAGCGCCGCCGATATCGCCAGCGCACGCCGCGTTTTGACCACTGAGATCGCAGGGCTTTCGGCGTTGTCCGAAACGCTGAACGAAGAATTTTCCCGCGCCATCAATGTCATCGTTGAAATGAAATCGCGTGTTGGTGGACGTTTGATTGTCGCCGGGATTGGCAAAAGCGGGCATATCTGCCGCAAGCTAGCCGCGACATTGGCATCGACCGGTACACCGTCTTATTTCGTCCATCCGGGCGAAGCCAGCCATGGCGATCTAGGCATGGTCACCGAACATGATGTTGTTTTGATGCTGTCCAATTCGGGAGAAAACGCCGAATTATCAGACCTGATCCATTTTACCCGCCGTTTTGGCATTCCACTCATTGCCATGACCAGCAAGGCCGAGAGCACATTGGCGCAGCATGCCGATATTGTTTTGTTGTTGCCAAAAATGCCGGAAGCCTGCCCCAACAACATGGCCCCAACAACATCAACCACGATGATGCTGGCTTTGGGCGATGCGATTGCCGTGACGTTACTGGACCGCATGGGCCTGACGCCGGAACAATTCAAAGTGTTCCACCCCGGTGGGAAATTGGGCCAGAAGCTCAAGAAAATTTCAGAACTGATGCATGGCTATGACGATTTGCCGATCGTTCCGATGAATGCGTTGATGGATCAGGCTTTGCTGGCTCTGTCCGCCCGCAATCTTGGTTCGGTGATTATTGAAGGGCCAAACAGAACCCTGGCCGGGATCATCACCGATGGTGATTTGAAACGCCATATGGGCCCCGATCTGCTGCAAAAGCCCGTGACTGAGGTCATGACCACCCACCCCGAAACCATCGACCTGAACGGTCTGGCCGCTGAAGCATTGGATATCATGGTCAACCGCCGCAAAAACCTCATAACCAGCCTTGTGGTCCTTGATGGGGCAACAATCGTCGGCCTGATCCGCGCTCAAGACTGTTTGCGCGCCGGAATAGCCTAAGCAAAAAATTACAGGGGTTTGTTAAGGGGGCAATTGCCCCCTTAACCCCCTTGCTCTTTCCCACCCTTAAAGTAAAAATGCTGCATGGATGATGCAACGCCACCGATTGCAGAAGAACGCGATAACCTGACCCGGTTGTTAAATCTGGGACGGCGGAAGCGTCCGCGTATCAATCGCCGTTATTCGTCCTTTGTGCGCGGGATGCGCCTTGTGTTGCCGCTGACCGCCTTGGCGATTGTGGCCGTTGTTCTGGCATGGCCGCGCATGGAAGATAATATTGCGCCCGTGCCAAAGGAATCGATTATTCCGCAAGGTGGTGGACGCAACGAATTGATCAATCCGCATTTTGAAAGCACCACCAATAACCAGCTACCTTATGTGGTTACGGCAGCGCGCGCTGTGCAAAGCCAAAAGGATGAGGCCTTGGTGTTGCTGCAAAGCCCGGTGGCCGATGTAACGTTGAGCGGCGGCGCATCATTGAACGCAAAATCGGATAACGGTGTCTATCGTCAAGACACCGAAATTCTGGTTCTGGACGGACATGCCTTTATGCAGCATAGCAGCGGCCATCATTTGAAATCAGACCGCATGAATATTTCAATGAAGGACCAATTGGCATGGTCCGACACGCCGGTGGAGGGCGAAGGCCCCTCTGGCACTATTCAGGCGAAAGCCATGAATGCCAATAACGCCACGGGCGTTTTGATCTTCACCGGACCGGCAAAGCTGGTTCTTACTCAATCCGGCAAAGGACTGAAACCATGATGTTGCGCACCCTTTCACTGGCGCTGTTATCGCTGACATTGCTTGGCAATCTGGCCATGGCACAGGACAACTCGATTGAAATCACTGCTGATAAGACCTTGGAATGGCACCGCACCAAATTGCAATATGTCGCCAATGGCAATGCCGTTGTGAAACAGGGTTCGACCACCATCCGCGCCGATAAAGTGACCGCCGATTACCGTGACAGCGCCAAATCGAGCATGGATATTTACCGCATGACCGGTGTAGGAACAGTTTCCATCGAAGATAAAGACACAACTGCCACCGGAGATCATCTGGTTTATGAACTGGATACCGGCATTGCGACCATGACGGGCAAGGATCTGGTTATGACCTCACCCGAACAAACCGTCACCGCCACAGAAAAATTTGAATATGAAGTGCAAAAGGGTCAAATGACCGCCTATGGCAATGCCAAGGCGGTGCGCGGCACCGATACGCTGCATGCCGATACAATCGCAGCCATTTTGGTGAAGGATAAGGACGGGAAAGAATCCCTCGACCGTCTGGATGCCACAGGGAATGTGAAAATCATCACCCCCAGCGAAATCCTGACCGGGAACAAGGCGACCTATAACACCAAAAGCAACACAGCCGTGGTCACAGGCGCGGTCAAAATCACCCGTGGTCAAAACGTGCTGACCGGGGAGCGGGCCGAGATTGACCTGAACACCGATATCAGCCGCCTGTTCGGCAGCTCCATCGAAGATGGTCAGGTTGGCGGGCGCGTCCGGGGCGTTTTCTATCCTGACAGCAAACCCGCTGACGAAGCAAAAAAACCACAATAAAACAGCAAGTTAACCCATTTTGCATCCCCAAGATGCTTCCTGTATAGTCCGGCCATAATGAGTACACAGTTGAAATCCATTCCCAAGGGCCTGTCGGTCGAACATTTGTCAAAGGGCTATAAGCGCAGACCTGTCTTGCGCGATGTTTCGCTGAACGTGCAACGCGGCGAAGCAGTTGCGCTTTTGGGTCCGAACGGGGCCGGGAAAACCACCTGCTTTTATATTGCCACAGGTTTGATCGCGCCCGATTCCGGTTCCATCATGCTCGATGGGCAAGACATCACCACCTTGCCGATGTATCGCCGCGCGCGTCTTGGCATTGGCTATCTGCCACAGGAATCATCGATCTTTCGCGGCCTGAATGTTGAGGATAATGTCCGCGCTGTCTTACAGGCGCAAAACTTGAACCGTGAAGATCAAGAAGCGTTACTGGAAGAACTGTTAAACGAGTTTTCTGTTTCACACCTGCGCCGCACCCCGGCAATTGCGCTCTCAGGCGGTGAACGCCGCCGCGTGGAGATTGCCCGCGCCTTGGCCAGTCGTCCGCATTTTATGCTGCTGGATGAGCCCTTGGCGGGGATTGACCCAATTGCCATTGGTGAAATTCGCACGCTGATTTCGCACCTGAAAACAAAGGGGATTGGTGTATTGATCACCGATCATAACGTGCGGGATACGCTCGACATCGTGGACCGCGCCTACATCTTGCATGATGGCCACGTCCTGATGGAAGGCACCCCAGCCGACATCGTCGCGCACGAAGATGTGCGCCGCGTTTATCTCGGCGAAGGTTTTACTTTGTAAACTGATCTTATCTTATGTTCGGCCGAGCACATTCTGCTTTGGCACGCTCAATCATTTCCGGCAGGAATTTTTTTCCGACCATCTTATCGATGAGCGATTCATCTTTTCCGAAGAGAAAGCTCAAGTGGTCAACCCCCATTTTAGAGTCCA
>DIVF01000013.1 GCA_002423285.1 Micavibrio sp. UBA6139
TATTCAATTGGGTCTTGGCCCTAAGATATGCCGCCGATTGTCCGGGTCAATATTGTATTTTTGCCCTGTTTTCCGCATATTGCAGCATGTCTTCATCACAAAGCAGTGCAGAATCGGACGACACAGCCCCCGGCCCGTCACAGGGTTTGGGTCGCCCCTTCATCCTTGATCCGCTGTTTCGCCCCTTGGGTGTTTTGCCCGGTGTGGGGCCGCGCACGTCAAAGCTGTTTGAAAAACTGATCGGGGGGCCAAAAATTCTGGACCTGATCTGGCATAAGCCATCTGACTTTGTGGATCGCCGTTTTTCACCAACCATTGCTGACGCACCGAATGGCGTGATCGCAACACTGACCGTTACGGTTGAAAAACATTCCCCGTCCGCCAAGCGGTCACTGCCCTATCGCGTGCGGTGTACGGATAATACGGGCAGCGTTGATCTCGTCTTCTTCAACGCCCATGCCGATTACATCGAAAAACACTTACCCCTTGGGGCCACGGTGATTGTCAGCGGCCTGGTCGATCATTATCAGGGCCGTGCCCAGATCGTTCACCCCGATGCAATTGGCACCGAAGAAGACCGCGAAAAGATTGCAACCTTTGAGCCCGTTTATCCCCTAACCGCTGGCCTGACGAATAAGGCGGTGAAGAAGGCCGTTTACAACGCACTGGAATCAACCAAGCCGCTGCCAGAATGGCTGGACCCGTCCTTGAAGACCCGCGAAGGCTGGGGTGATTGGCATGATTGCCTTCATACGCTGCACCACCCGGCGGGTGAAGGCGGTTTAAGTCCGCAAAACCCGGCACGGATGCGCTTGGCCTATGATGAATTGCTGGCCAATCAATTGGCCCTATCGATGGTGCGCCATCATCAACGCCGCCGTCAGGGGCGTGTGTTTAAAACGGGTGGCACTTTGCGCGATAAACTGCTCGCTGCCCTGCCTTTTGAACTCACCAATGCACAAAAGCGCACCCTTGGCGAAATTGATGCCGATATGGGCGAAGCCATGCGCATGCTGCGCCTGTTACAGGGGGATGTCGGCAGCGGTAAGACGGTTGTGGCAGCCCTGTCCATGTTGAACGCGGTGGAAAGCGGCGCACAAGCGGCCCTGATGGCCCCGACAGAAATTCTAGCGCGCCAGCATGCGGAAAGCCTGCGCCCGTGGCTTGAGGCGTGCGGCATATCTTTTGTGACCCTCACCGGCCGCGACAAAGGCAAGGCGCGTGACGCTCTGTTGCAAAAAATCGCCGATGGTTCGGCACAGATTGTTATTGGCACGCATGCCTTGTTCCAAGACGGTGTTGAATTTGCAGATCTGGGTTTGGCGGTGATTGATGAACAACACCGCTTCGGTGTCCATCAACGCCTGCAATTATCATCAAAGGGCAAGGGCGTTGATGTATTGGTCATGACCGCCACCCCTATCCCCCGCACCCTGACCATGACAGCCTATGGCGATATGGATGTCAGCCGTTTGGATGAAAAACCACCGGGGCGCAAGCCGATTGATACACGGCTGATCCCTGTGGACCGCGCCGAAGAAATGCTGTCCGGCCTTGCCCGCCAGTTGGAATCCGGCGCGCGCGTTTACTGGGTCTGCCCATTGGTCGAGGAATCAGAAATTCTTGATCTGGCGGCGGCGGAAGAACGGTTTGATATTTTACAGGCCCGCTTTGGTGATCGGGTCGGCCTTGTCCACGGGCGGTTAAAGCCGCAGGAAAAAGATGAGGTGATGCAAAAATTTACCTCAGGCGAAATCAGCATTCTGGTTGCCACCACCGTCATCGAAGTTGGCGTGAATGTGCCCGAAGCCACCATCATGATCATCGAACACGCCGAACGCTTTGGTCTGGCGCAATTGCACCAGCTGCGCGGGCGGGTCGGGCGCGGCGGTGATAAATCCTTCTGCTTCCTGCTCTACACTGCACCGCTGTCGGAGACAGGGAAAGAGCGCCTGTCCACCATGCGGGAAACAGAAGATGGGTTTTTGCTCGCCGAAAAGGATCTCGAGCTGCGCGGCAGCGGCGATATTTTGGGGACCAAGCAAAGCGGTCTGCCCAGCTTCCGTTTGGCGGATTTAAGCGTCCATGCCGGGTTATTGGCGATGGCGCGAGATGACGCAAGGCTGCTGATTGAGAAAGATCCGGGGCTGGAAACACAGCGTGGTCAAGCCCTTAGGCATCTTTTATACCTGTTTGAACGCGATCAGGCGATCCAGTTCCTGCGGTCGGGATAACCTGCCGCTTGAACCCTAAAAGTTTGCATTTTTCCTGCAATTTCACTATATTATGACCAACCAAAAGTCCGTGGAGTGTGTAATGAGCGATCAAAATCAAGCGACCCAAGCCCAAGAACAAGCTGAAGGCCACAAAGAACCAGCCTTAGCAGAACGCGCTGGTTTGCACCTTGGCGACGCTGACGCTGCCGTCGAAACAACCACAGGCAAAGATCCACTCGACGCCCTTGCCGCCAATGACCGCGCCGCCCAAGACCGCCGCGATGCATTGGGCCGCATCGAACCCACCATGCCCAGCCTGGATGCGTTTAAAGATATTGCATTGAGCGAATGCCTTGAAGCGATCGCCGCCCTGCTGAACTGCAAAAAGGAATTTGTATTCCCGGAATATCTGGCGGAGCTGTCCGTCCTGCATAAAACGGAAACAGCCCTGACATTAAAGGGCAACGACAATATTTATACTTTGACACCTGACTCGGTTGAAGCAGAGCAAGACTCCATCTCTGCCCGCGCTGCATTGGAAATGGGTGCGTTGATTGCGAATAACCCAAAATTCAATCCTGAAAAACCTCTGTGCTTAACAGGGTCCCCGCGTGACCGTTATGTGTTGACGCTGGCGGCGGCGGCCTTGAATTTGCCGGTTGCAAATCCTGTTTCCGAAGCAGAGTTACCAGAAGAACTGAAAGCAGAATGCGCCGCGATCAAAGCGGAAATCGAAGCCCTGCGCGCCGACCCGGCCCATAATCAAGTCGTTGCCGACGGTCAGGACATTTTGCGCGATATTTTGAGTGAAGCGCCGGAAGTGACAGAAGAAGCGGTAGCAGATGCTGTACCATCCGCATTAAAAGAAACAGATCAGGACCATTATAAAAAGGCCGTCGAACTGGTCACAGAAACAAATCAAGCTTCTAAAGCCCATTTACAGCGCAGCTTGAATATTGGCTTCAACCGCGCCTCGCGCCTGATTAGCGAACTGGAAAACCAAGGCATCGTCACCGCCACCAAAAGCGGCAAATACGAAGTCCACACCCCGGCTCTCGCCCCGGTTTAAATCTCAGCCCCCAATAGACCGGGGTTCCAAAGGGGGCAATCGCCCCCTTTTACTTTTACGGCTCCTTAAATGCCCGAACCTTTCCAGCGTTCGGCGTAGTCATCATCGTCTTGATCTGTGGCCGTAACCGGGGACGTGCTGCCCCCCTTCAATTTCGCAACATCGCGGACCAGACCATCAATAACATTGGCCAGCGGGTCGCTGTCATCATCGGGCAAACCGTAAGATGCAAAACCGCTTTTGGCTGCGCAGATGACGCGCGCTGGAATGCCCATCACCGTAACGCCTGCGGGCACATCGCGGGTGACAACCGAATTGGCCCCCACGCGCGCACCATCGCCAACCTGAATAGCCCCCAATACTTGCGCCCCCGATCCAATCATGACGTTGTCGCCAATATCGGGGTGGCGTTTTCCGCCGGGGGCATCGCCCTTCCCGCCCAAGGTCACACCGTGATAAAGGGTGCAATCATCGCCAATGGTGGCGGTTTCACCGACGACAACGCCCATGCCGTGGTCGATAAAGAGGTTTTTACCAATCGTGGCGCCGGGGTGGATTTCAATTCCGGTCAGCATCCGGCCGATTTGTGACCATAGCCGCGCCGGAACGCGCCATTTTTTCTGCCACATAAAATGCGCCAGCGGGTAAAAGATCACCATCGTATGAAATCCGGGATAACACAGCACGACTTCCAACGTGGTGGGATGAACCGCGTCACGTTCCCGGATTGAATGGATGAGCGCCTTAATTTTTTCCATTATTCCAACCCGTCAAAAAGTGCCGTGGAAAGGTAGCGTTCCGCGAAGGACGGAATGATAATGACGATCAGCTTGCCCGCGTTTTCGGGCCGCTTGCCAACCTCAATGGCGGCGTGAATCGCCGCCCCCGATGAAATGCCAACCGGAATACCTTCGGTCCGCGCCACTTCGCGGGCCATAGACAAAGCATCCTCATTGGTGATCTTGATAATCTCATCAATCAGGCTGGTGTCGAGGATAGAGGGCACAAACCCTGCCCCGATCCCCTGGATCTTGTGCAGACCCGGCTCACCGCCAGACAGGACGGGGCTGGCGGCTGGCTCCACGGCAATCGATTTAAAACCGGGCTTCTTTGCCTTTAAGGCCCGTGACACACCGGTCAGGGTTCCCCCCGTACCAACCCCGGAAATCAGAATATCGGCCTTGCCGTCCGTGTCCGCCCAGATTTCCAGCGCCGTTGTGTCGTGGTGAATGGCGGGATTGGCGGGGTTATCGAACTGGGCTGGCATAAAGGAGTCAGGAATTTCTTTCAACAATTCTTCTGCCCGCGCAATCGCGCCCTTCATACCCTTTTCCGGCGGGGTGAGGACCAGTTCGGCCCCCAGCAGCTTTAACATCTTGCGCCGTTCCACCGACATGCTTTCCGGCATGGTTAGAATCAGGCGGTAACCGCGCGATGCGGCGACAAAGGCCAGCGCAATGCCGGTATTGCCCGATGTTGGTTCGATCAGCGTGGTCTTGCCGGGGGTGATCTTCCCGTCCCGTTCAGCCGCGTCAATCATCGCCGCCCCGATCCGGTCCTTCACGGAGGAGAGAGGGTTGAAAAACTCCAGCTTGGCAACCATATCGGCCCCAACACCGTGCGCAGCCGCCAGTTTCGGGAGCCGCACCAGCGGTGTCGCGCCGATTGTGTCGGTGATGGAATCATAGATACGGCCACGGAAGCTATGCGGTGAGGTCATGGGGCATTTCCTTGTTTACATGTCTAGGGGCGCTACGCAGCAAGCTCTTAATGTACCGTAACAATATGTGATCTGAAACGGGACGAACAAGCCCAAAAAAAACATTGCTTCTGGCGTAGGAATGCTATTATTAACCCTGTAGCGCACGTGCCACTGGCCCCCCTTCTGGCGTACTAGTCGGGTTGGTTTATGCAACGACGTAATACTTTGGTTATTAGGGCCACCAACGACAACGGCCCCGGTTGCAAAAGGTTACAGTTGATGTTTGACCAACGAACGACGGGGGGGCTCCTCGATAGCCTCGTCACGCGATATTCATGCAGCTTTACGGCAACGTCCCTGACTGATCCCGCGATCAGCAGAACGCGGCTTATGCTGTTGAACCGTGACAGCCTCCCTCTCGATTATATTTCGTCTGTCTGAAGCCTGAAATTTCACGCCTTCCCACACACAGAATATTTTTAACAGATTGAGAGAGCTCAAAATGAAAACCACAGCACAATCCACTGCAAACACCACCCGACGCAGCAAAGCCCCATTGGCAAACCCATATCCGGGCACACCGGCGGAGCTGATCAACGAACTGCGCCCGACCTATCCGCTGTATCTGCTGCGCCCTGATAAGGTCGCCGCCCGCGTGCGCGACTTCTTGAACCACTTCCCCGGCAACACCATGTATGCCGTGAAGTGCAACCCGGAAAAGGCCATTTTGCAAACAATGGTCAAGGCCGGCCTGCGCAATTTCGACTGTGCATCGATTGATGAAATCCGCACCATTCGCAAAATTGCACCAAAAGCCAAAATCTATTTCATGCACCCGATCAAAAGCCGCGAGTCGATCCGTGAGGCCTATCACGTTCACGGCGTGCGCGCGTTTGTTCTGGATTGCGTGGAAGAGCTGTACAAAATCTTGCAAGAAACCGATCTGGCCCCTGATCTGGAGCTGTTCGTGCGTCTGGCCATTCCAAAAAGCAAAGCATCCGTTTTGGACCTGACCGGTAAATTCGGTGTGTCACCGGAAGAAGCCCCTGCCTTGCTGCAAGCCTGCCGTCCGGTCAGCGTCAAGCTGGGGATGAGCTTCCATGTGGGTTCGCAATGTATGCAACCGGAACGCTATGCCAAGGCGATCAATCTGGTGGCATCGGTGGCCAAGGCCAGCGGTGTGAAACTGGATGTGCTGGATGTTGGTGGCGGGTTCCCGTCCACCTATCCGAACATGGTTCCACCGGCCTTTGACGTTTACATGGACACCATCCGCAATGCCGTGGCCCGCAACCGTATGACGGGCCTGGAATTGCTGTGCGAACCGGGCCGTGGTCTGGTTGCAGACTCAGGGACGGTTGTTGTTCGTGTTGAACAGCGTAAAGGCGACTTGCTGTACTTGAACGATGGCACTTATGGGTCCTTGTTTGATGCGGGTGGCCAGATCAACACCATCTTTGATGTGCGTTTGCATGCCCCAACTGGCGATGCGACCGGTGCCTTGGCCCCGTTCCGCTTCGCGGGTCCAACATGCGATTCCATCGATATGATGCAGGGTCCATTCATGTTGCCAGACACCATCGGTGAAGGCGACTGGATCGAAATCCGCAATGCGGGTGCTTATTGCGCCAACATGCAGACACGCTTCAACGGCTTTGGCCAGACAACTACGGTGATCATGAAAAACACCGCGTCTGACAACGTCGTCAGCCTGTAATCATAAAAAAAGAAGGAACGACTATGAAAGCAGCAACAAAACCAACCCCATCCGCGGGCCAGTATGTGGCCCCCGGTGAAGGTTTCCTTGAACACGCACCAGAAGACGCCATCGACCCGGCAAAGGCCCGTGCGTGCGTTATTTCCTATGGGCTAGAACACACCGTCAGCTATGGCGGCGGCACCCATGCGGGTCCGGCGGCCATTATGAAGGCCTCGCATGAGCTGGAGAAGTGGGACGAGGAATTCTGGTGCGAACCGGTTCTGGATTACGGCGTCGTAACCCTAAACGCTCCGCCCCCCATTCAAGGCGATAACGCGGCGGCACTGGACCAGTTGGAAGCACTGGTTGAGGACGCCTTGGAATATGGCCATTTCCCGATGGTTCTGGGTGGTGAACACACCCTGACCGCCGGGGCCATTCGCCCCTATGCCCGCCGTGCGGCGGAACGCGGTGAAACACTGACCATCCTGCAATTCGATGCGCATGGCGATCTGCGCAGCGAATTCCGAGGTGATGTCCTGTCCCACGCCGCGGCGATGTATCACTGCCTGGCCCCGCACGACAATGTTCGTCTGGTCGCGGTTGGTATTCGCAGCATTTCAAAACCGGAAATTCCATTTCTGGAAGCGAACAAGAACCGCATCACTACCTTCTGGGGCAAGGATATCGGCAAGTTCACACCAGAAGACATCGTGGCGGCGATTGGCTCAGGCCCGGTCTATATCACCTTTGATATTGATGGGTTTGATTCCAGCCTGATCCCAGCCACTGGTACGCCAGAACCCGGCGGGCTGTTCTGGAACGAGACAATGGATATCCTGCGTCTGGTGGGCCAGAAATGCAACGTGGTGGGTGCGGATGTGGTTGAGCTGGCCCCGCAGGCCGGATTACACGGCTGTGATTTCCTGACATCGAAGCTGGTTTATAAAATTCTGACCTATGCGCTGTATCAGAAGAAAACCTAAAACAGAATTGTGATTGATAAAAAAGCCGGATCATCTGATCCGGCTTTTTTTATTTATAAAAGACATTGGCAAGGTTGGGAACGCCGTGGGCCAAAAACTGGCCGCTGGTTTTTGCCGGTACCATTGGCGGCACCACCTTGCGCAGGAAATGATCGGTAACGTTCCGGCGCAGCGTGCCAACGAAGATTTCAGCAATCGAGAGACTCTCACGCGGCAGGGCGTCGATAATGGTGGGATTCAAAATGCAATGACGCTCTTCGGGCAGGACCGCGTTGACGCGCGCCCACAGACGCACCAGATCCATCTGGTTATCATCCCACATCATGTCGATGACATCTTTCAGTTTCAGATGCGGCAAAGCCCCGCCCTCAATCGGGCGGGCAGCAGCACGGCAAAACACATAGGCCAGTCGGGCCAATTGCCGTGTTTCCGGATCTTGATCTGCGGAAAGGTTTGTACGCACCCCTGAAGGCCTCACTTGTTGTTTTTTGTGACCCTAGAGGGGTCAGTGTATTATGGCAAGAAAGAAACGCGCCCCGAACATGAAAATCCCCAAAGGTTGCCCTTTGGGGATTTTCGTGTGTGTTTGGGAGTTACACCTGATCCTACATATACGCCGTGCCTAGGGCTGTGTGGGGATCCCGTCGGCACAGTAAAATCAGATGATGAGGCATGATTAACACAAGGATTTACCCATCGCAACAAATAATTATGAAATAACAGCGCAAAACTTACTAAAAACACAACTTTGGCAAAGCGGGCATTAAAAAACCCAGCATTTCTGCCGGGTTGCTCAATTAGAGAGAAGAGAAATGGTGACCGCGGTGGGGGTCGAACCCACGACCACATGATTAAAAGTCAAGTGCTCTACCAACTGAGCTACGCGGTCAGGCGTCAAGGCTCTATGCGTCTCGTCTTGATGAGACTGCTGGAAAATATGTATTTAGCAGCCCCACGTCAAGTCATAATTACAAAATATTACCGACCCTGTTTATTGTTTAGTTTTTCATGGGTTGCCGGGGTGATAACTTCGCTGACATCCCCGCCTAAAGCGTGGATTTCCTTCACAAATGAGGACGATACAAACTGCCACTTATCAGCAGCCATCAGGAAGACCGTTTCGATATTGGCATCCAGCTTGGCGTTCATACCGGTCATCTGGAATTCGAACTCGAAATCCGACGTCGCGCGCAAGCCCCGAAAAATACAGGACGCATTCACATCCCGCGCAAAATGGATCAGCAAATTGTTGAACGGCCGGATTTCAATCGTGCAGTATTTTTCGTACATGCTGTCGATATCGGCCTGTGCCATGGCGACACGTTCATCAATCGTGAATAACGGCCCCTTCTTCGTATTATCAGCCACCGCAATAATCAGATGATCAACAATCTTGCTGGCGCGTTTAATCAGGTGCAAATGCCCCTTGGTCATCGGGTCGAAAGTTCCCGGATAGACGCCGATCAATTTCTTGCCTGTTTTTTCGCTCATCACTGATTACTCGATTGCTGTGAATCAAAATCGCTCCCGCTGCTTTTGCAAGGGGAGCGATCAACTCTGATTACTGAACGCTATCCGGACCAGGAACGATCTGCGCGTCTTCGATTGCTTCCGGGGCTTCGCTGTCTTCGTCGATCAGCCAGGCAACAGATACAATCCGTTCGCCTTCGGCAACCTTGAAGATCGTAACGCCTTGAGCATTGCGGCCTGTGAAGCGGATGGTATCAACAGGTGTGCGGATCAACTGCCCTGCATCGGTGACCAGCATAATCTGGTGGTCATCGGTAACTGGGAAGGTTGCAACAACCTCACCGCCGTTTTTATCGGTCAGGCCCATATTGGTGACGCCCTGTCCACCACGACCCGACAAGCGGTATTCGTAGGCCGATGTGCGTTTCCCAAAGCCCTTGACCGAGACGGTCAGCAGGAACTGTTCCTTGGCTTGCAGTTCCTTGAAGCGTTCTTCGCTCAACTCAACGGCGGCACCTTCCTCGAACTCGGTACCTTCCTCATCTGCGCCGCGCAACTTGCTGGCCATTTTTAAGTAAGCGGTGCGTTCATCGGCGGTGGCATCGACATGGGTCAGGATGGACATAGAGATAACCTCATCGCCCTTCTTCGCCAGTTTTACGCCGCGAACCCCGGTCGAGGTCCGGCCAGCAAAGACACGGATGTCTTCAACCGGGAAGCGGATGGCTTTACCCTGTGCGGTGGCCAGAACGATATCGTCGCTCTCATGCGCGATTTTGACGGAGACGAGCTTTTCACCCTCATCTTCCAGTTTCATCGCAATCAGACCATTGGAACGGATGCTGCGGAAATCGGACAATTTGTTCCGGCGCACGGACCCCGTAGAGGTCGCGAACAAGATATCCATGTTGTCCCAGATTTCTTCATCTTCCGGCAGACGCAGGATGACCGACATGTTTTCGCCGGGTTCCAGCGGGAACATGTTGATCAGGGCCTTGCCACGCGCCTGTGGGGTCGCCAGCGGCAATTGCCACACTTTCAGCTTATGCACGATACCCTTCGATGTGAAGAACAGCAGCGGCGTATGTGTGGACGCAACGAACAGGTCAGAGACGAAATCCTCATCCTTCAGGTCAGTCCCCGAACGGCCCTTGCCGCCACGCTTTTGCGCGCGGTAGGTCGCCAGCGGCACGCGCTTCGCGTAACCACCATGGGTGATAGTCACAACCATCTCTTCGCGTTGGATCAGGTCTTCGATGTCTTCTTCGAATTCGGAATCGATGATTTCGGTACGGCGTGGTGTACCGAACTTGGCCTTCACCTCAACCAGCTCCTGGCGCAAAACACCCAGCAGCTTTTCACGGCTGGCGAGGATTGACAGCAATTCTGCAATCGTATCGGTGATTTCTTTTAACTCATCACCAATCTTATCGCGTTCCAGACCGGTCAAACGGTGCAAGCGCAGGTCCAAAATGGCCTTCACTTGCAATTCGGACATCTGGTAGGTGCCGTTATCATCAACGAAATATTCCAGATCATCGATCAGGGCGATCAGCGGCGCGACATCATTTGCCGGCCAGCGTCTGGCCAACAGGGCCTCACGCGCCATCGCCGGGTCATTGGCATTCCGGATCAGGGCGATGATTTCATCAATATTGGCAACAGCAACCGCCAGACCAGCCAAGATGTGGGCGCGGTCACGCGCCTTGCCAAGTTCATAAACGGTACGGCGGCCAATGACCTCTTCCCGGAATTTCAGGAAGGCTTCGATGAAATCGCGCAGGATCAGTGTTTGCGGCTTGCCGTGGTTCAAGGCCAGCATGTTGCAAGAGAATGTTGTTTGCAACGAGGTGTGCTTGAACAATTGGTTCAAAACAACATCGGCATTGGCATTCTTTTTCAGTTCAATAACGATACGAACACCGTCACGGTCGGATTCATCACGAATTTCCGACATGTCTTCGACGATCTTTTCACGACCCACTTCGCCGAGGCGTTCGAGCAAGCGGCCCTTATTCACCTGATAGGGGACTTCGTGAATGATAATCGCCTGACGCTTGTCACGGATATCTTCAAAAGAGGCCTTCGCGCGCATTGGCACGGAACCATTGCCGGTCATATAGGCCGATTTAATACCCATACGGCCCAAAATCTGCCCCCCCGTCGGGAAGTCTGGGCCTGGAATAATGCCGATCAAATCTTCGTTCGATAATTCCGGGTTATCAATCATGGCACAGCACGCATCAATGACTTCGTTCAAATTGTGCGGCGGAATATTGGTCGCCATACCAACGGCAATACCGCTGGCCCCGTTCACCAACAAATTGGGAATACGCGCAGGCAAAACAACGGGCTCTTGCAGGGATTCGTCATAGTTCGGACGGAAATCAACCGTGTCTTTATCGATATCTTCCAACAGGGCTTCGGCGGATTTCGCCAGACGTGCTTCGGTATAACGCATCGCCGCTGCCGGGTCGCCGTCCATCGAACCAAAGTTACCCTGACCGTCAATCATCGGCAAACGCAGCGAGAAGGTTTGCGCCATACGGACCATGGCTTCGTAAATCGCGGAGTCACCATGCGGGTGATACTTACCCATGACTTCACCGACGATACGCGCCGATTTCTTGTAGGCCTTATCGGAGGTAAATCCACTTTCCTTCATCGCGAAGAAAATCCGGCGGTGAACAGGTTTCAAGCCATCCCGTACATCCGGCAAAGCCCGCGACACGATCACGCTCATCGCGTAATCGAGGTAGGATTTTTTCATCTCGTCTTCCAACGAAATGGTTGGAAGTTCCGGGGGAAGATCTGCGGATTCGGTCATGCTTACACCTGTTTGAAAAGACTGCTTTTTGTAGCATTTATGGCCCTGTTAAACAAACAGAAAAGCCCCCTTTCGGGGGCTTTAGCCGGGGCCTTTTCAGAGCCCGAAAATGACCATTAAGGCCTTGTTTTTGTTGTATTTTCCACTTCCGTGGCGGGCTTGCTTTGCGGGGCCGGTTTCGCGGTGTCTGCTTTTGGCGCAATTTCCGGGGCTGGCGCGTTGCCGGTACGCTCCGCAATCATCGCAGAATCAAGCATACGGATGATTTCCGGCTGAATTTTTTCCTGATAGATTGGGAGTTTTTTCTCAATCGAGCGGGCCTCGGCTGAGCCAAAATACTCAACCATCTTGGTCAGTTCCTGCGTCGTGTACAGATCAACCATGGTATCGATGGAAAGCTTTTCCAGCTTTGTATAATCAAACGCCTTCTCAACCATCTTCAAAAAGCGGTCACGCTCCATCGGCGGCAAGTTCTGGCCAACCTGATTAACCGCGTCTTGTACTTGTGCCTTTGCCGGACGGATTTTATGCATTTCCGTGGCCAGCTCGACACGCTTGGCGCGGTCAGCATCTTTATCGCCGTCTTGCGCCCAAACAGGGCCAATGGCCGTAAAAGACAGGGCTGAAACAGTCAGGCAAAGCATCAGGGTGTGGCGCATCAATCGAATCTCCGGATAAATAATAACGTGGCGCAGCTTACGCTGTTTTCAGCACTCTTTCGAGGGCTGTCTTGATATGGGTTTGTTCATCTTGAATATCCACCCCGGCGATGCGGGCGGTAAAACGCACCCATTCGCGCTGAACCCCGGCATCGATCAGGGGGGCATAGTCCAGCCCCGCCCGCACGACATCCTTCGCCACCAGCAAATGCCCGAAACGATCACACAGGGCATCCTGTTCAAGGCTCAAAATGCCTGATGGCTCCTGCGCCGTGGCCGGGGCATAGGTGAAGACAGGATGCAGGCCATTGGGCCGAGTGATAAAGCGCACCGGGCCGTCCTGAACGATAGCGGTGCGGGCCATGTTCATCATGCGAAGGGCGGCCTGCGCCTGAAGCCCTTCAAAAACGGTGTTCTGGGTAAAATCTGCAACACTGACTCCACCTGCGGCGGCCGCAAAACGGCGCGTGGCATTCAACGGGTCGGCCAGTTTCCGGTTCGGGCGAATCTGCGATAATCCCTGCTCCGCCAGCCCATCGTAAAGGCGCATCCAATGCGGCAACATCGGCCCCAGCGGCACAGCATAACGCGTATCATCAACCTCGCGCAGCAACGCCGGATTGCGGCGGATCATATCAATGAAGCAATGGGCAAAGCCCAATTTGTAACTGGTGTTCTTCGCCGCATGGATCATGCTGTCGCGGTAAACGGGCAAGGCATCAGCGTGGTGCGTTGGCATTTGCAGCGACACGGAATCCCACCACACATCATTGCGGCCCAGCTTATCATCCTTGGCATCGGTCATGTGTTCGAAATGGATCAGAAAGTCCGCAGCCATATCGCGCAGCTCTTCCGCCGACACCGCATACATCGGGCGGTCCGCCGGGGCCGGGCCATGGCGCAGCGTGATAAACATCACCGCCCCCGGATTGGCCAGCGCACAAAGGGTCTGGAACATTTCGGCCCGCGCAGGCGCATCCAGATGCATCCACGCGGCACTCATGACGATGAGATCGTATTTTTGTCCCGTGCGCTTCACCTGTTCACGAATGCCATGCAGATGCGGCATCAAATCAACGCTATAGGTCACATTGTCATGGGCATTGACGGCCCGCGCTTCGCGGATCATCCCCGGTGCGCCGTCGACCGCATCCACAGTGAAACCCTGCCCGGCCAACCATTTGGCATCACGCCCATTGCCACAGGCAATATCAAGGGCGCATTGACGCGGCAGGCGTAATTTTAATCCGGAAAGAACATCAACACTGGAAACGGTTTGATACTGGGCCGAAAGTTTCGAGGCCTGGGCATCATAGGTAGACAGAATTTGATCTCTGACGTCCTTCATGATGCGCAAGCCCCGTAAAACTTATAAATGATATTCCTAGAAAGGAATTTCGTCTTCGAATGCATCCACTTTCGCGGCTGGTGCGGCACTACCCGAAGAACGGGCTGGCGCGGAATAGCCGGATTGATCGTATTCACCGCCGCCGGCGTTGCTACCACTGCCGCTGCGTGAATCGAGCATGGTCAATTCGCCACGGAATGGTTTCAAGACGACTTCTGTTGTGTATTGCTTCACGCCGTCTTTTTCCCACTGGCGGGTTTCAAGTTGCCCTTCCAGATAGACTTTGGAGCCTTTTTTGACGAATTTTTCGACGACACCGACGATGCCTTGATTAAAGACAACGATTTTGTGCCATTGGGTGCGTTCCTGACGCTCGCCGGACTTGTCCTTCCAGCTTTCGGACGTTGCCAGCGAAAAGTTCGCTACGCGGTCGCCGGATTGCATGTTGCGGATTTCCGGGTCTGTCCCCAGATTGCCAACCAAAATAACTTTATTGACGCTTCCCGCCATGGTTAAAGCTCCATCTTCTGTTCTGTGCTGTTTAAGATTGGCCCAAACTATAACGATCCCCCGGGCAGTTGAAAGGGATTTATCCGCCCCATCCCCAGCAATCTCTGTGTAGACATGCCCCAGTGGGGTTTCCATATGACATTAACCATTTGATTGTAAAGGATTTATTAAGATTTTTTCTTGTAAGTTTTCCTTGCTCGCGTACACTTGAATTAGAAAAAATAAATAAACAAAATATATAAAAAAACATCGATCAGGGAGATCACCGAAATGAGCAAAAGTCTTAGGCAGGACTTCCATAGGGCTGCCTTCACGAATCTCAACGTTTTCATAAAAATTGTCGATAACCTGGCCGCGCAAGCGGACATGTCCAAGGCCCATGCCACTGCCCCCACCCTTTTGACCGGCGGGCGGTCCCTGAAACAGATCATTCTGGATGATCTGATGAAGGGTTTTGCGACCGTTATGCGCGAAGTGCCCGATGCTGAAATCCCGAAATCTTTCTATAAACAAATGCTGACCGAGCGGAATGCGCCGGATGCCGTCAGCGATGCGGATGTTGATGCCGCGCTCGGCAAGACACTGGCCGCACTGCGCACACCGGGCAAAGAGGGCGATACCCCTGCCGCACCGGAATTTCTGCTGCTGTTCAACGATTCCGTTCCAATGGAAGTCTCCCAGAACCTGATTGATAACTGGATCGGTGTCGTTCGCACCTTTGGCCAGTTGATGTTCACCGATGAAGCACTGCTGTCCAATACCGCAACATCGGAACTGGTCAACCATGTCAAAACGCTGAACGCCCAATTGGTCAAGAAAACCAAAACCCGCGATGACGCCATTGCCGGTATTGTGAAGAACAAGGACGCGGATAAGGACGGCAACAAGGGGTCCAACGACAACAAGAAAAATGTCATTAATGATGTTGGCGACGGCATGGTTATTCACTATGCCGAAGATATCCCCGATGTTGATGCCGCGATGGATAAGCTGGTCGGTTTGAAAGAACCAAAAGATCAGGTGAAGGAAATCCGCGCCCGCGTCAAATACAAACAAGCCTTGCTGCAAGCCGGATTGTTACAAGGCGATAAAGCCACGATGGATCACTACATTTTCCGTGGCCCACCGGGCACAGGGAAAACAACCTTCGCCCGCATGATCGGCAAGATTTATAAAGACGCAGGTTTGCTGGACAGCGGTCACGTTGTCGAGGGCAGCCGCGTCAGCCTGGTCGGCGGTTATGTCGGCCAGACGGCGATCAAAACACAAGAAGCTGTTGAAGAAGCACTGGACGGCGTTTTGTTCATTGATGAAGCCTACTCTCTGTTCGGCCAGGGGAATGATTTCGGCAAGGAAGCCGTTGAAGTCATCCTGCGCGCCATGGAGGTGTATAAAGGCAACATGATCGTCGTCTTCGCCGGTTATAACGACAAGATGGATGAGCTGATTAAATCAAACCCCGGTTTGACACGCCGCTTCAAACACACCGTCAATTTCAAAGATTTCCAGATCGATGAATTGATGACCATTTTTGATCGTAACCTGACAGCGCGCGGCATGAGCATTACACCGGACGCCAAGAAGTTTGTTCAAAACACCATTCAACAAATCAAACAGATGAAAGGGTCCGATTTCGGCAACGCCGGGACGGTTGAAAACATCGTTGATCTGTTGATCGATAAACTGGCCCTGTCGGTTGAAGCCGACGGCACGGTGAATAAGGTGTCAAAAGCCATGGCAGAAAAGGGAAAGATCACCCCTGCCCTGAAAACCCGCATGACCCAGATCACCATGGACGAAGCCATTCAGGTCAAACCAAAGAACGAAATCGTTCAAACCGCGAAAGTGGTTGGTTTTGATCCGAAATAAACCGGGATCATTGCACCGAAATAACGTTAAAGGGGGCCTTGGCCCCCTTTTTCTTTCTTTGACCCATAAAACTGAAAAACCGGGCTAGCCAAGTGGATGCCGAATCCCATATAACTAGCCATAGAGTAAGAACCTTTCAGGAACATTTATATGTTAAAGACAATTTCCGTCCGTGGCGCGCGCGAACATAACCTCAAAAACATCAATGTCGATATACCGCGTGACCAGTTAACGGTGATTACAGGATTGTCAGGTTCTGGGAAATCCTCCCTCGCCTTTGACACCATTTATGCCGAAGGCCAGCGCCGCTATGTTGAGAGTCTTTCCGCCTATGCCCGCCAGTTTTTAGAGATGATGCAAAAGCCGGATATCGACAGCATCGAAGGCCTGTCCCCCGCCATTTCCATCGAACAAAAAACCACCAGCCGGAATCCGCGTTCCACCGTCGGCACCGTGACGGAGATTTACGATTATATGCGTCTTCTCTGGGCGCGTGTTGGTGTGCCTTACTCCCCGGCGACAGGTCTGCCGATTGAAAGCCAAACTATCACACAGATGGTTGACCGCATTTTGAACATGGGTGATGGCGCGAAGCTCTATATCCTCGCCCCCATCGTGCGTGGCCGTAAGGGTGAATACCGCAAGGAATTTGCCGAACTGCGCGCCAGGGGTTTCCAACGCGTCAAAGTGGATGGGAAACTCTATGAGATTGATGAAATCCCCGCCCTTGATAAAAAACTGAAACACGATATCGAAGTGGTCGTTGACCGTCTGGTCATCCGTGATGATCTGGGCAACCGTCTGGCCGATTCCGTTGAAACGGCGGTGCGTCTGGCTGATGGCTTATTATATGTCGAAAATGCTGATGGCGGCGAACGCACCGTCTTTTCCGAAAAATTTGCCTGCCCGGTTTCCGGGTTTACGATTGCGGAGATTGAACCGCGCCTTTTCTCCTTCAACAACCCGCACGGCGCTTGCCCGAATTGCGACGGGTTGGGCGCGAAGATGTATATCGACCATGATCTGGTTGTGCCTGACACTTCCAAATCCCTGGAAGAAGGTGCGATTGAACCGTGGAACACCAGCTTTGCCGGGTATTACCTGCAAACACTGGAAGCGGTCGTAAAATATTATAAATCCAGCATGAAGAAACCTTTCGGCGATTTGCCGGTCAAGGTTCAACAAGCGGTCCTGTATGGTTCCGGCGATGATGTTATCCCCGTCACTTACGGCGATCAGGGCAGCACCTGGAAATCAAACAAACCATTCGAAGGGGTCATTCCCAATCTGGAACGCCGCCTGCTGGAAACCGACAGCGAAAGCCAACGCGAAAATCTCTCCCGCTATCAAAACACCGCGCCATGCGAAGTGTGCCACGGTCACCGCCTGAAACCAGAAGCCTTAGCGGTCAAAATCGACGGCAAGCACATCAGCCAGATCACCGAAATGGGCATCGCCGATGCCCATGCGTGGTTCCATGCCCTGAATAAATCGCTGGGTAAGCAAAAGGCGGAAATCGCCGCGCGTATTTTAAAGGAAATCAATGAACGCCTGACCTTCCTGATGAATGTGGGGTTAGATTACCTGACGCTGGCCCGGACATCGGGCACGTTATCGGGCGGAGAATCACAACGTATTCGTCTGGCCTCGCAAATCGGGTCCGGTTTGACCGGTGTTCTTTATGTGCTGGATGAACCATCCATCGGTTTGCACCAGCGCGACAATAACCGCCTGCTGGAAACCCTGAAACATCTGCGTGACCTCGGTAACACCGTTTTGGTTGTCGAACATGATGAGGACGCCATTCGTTCCGCCGATTATCTGATTGATATGGGCCCGGGCGCGGGTAGCCATGGCGGTGAAGTGATCGCCGCTGGAACCCCTGCGCAAGTCATCAAGAATAAAGACAGCATCACCGCGCAATATCTAAACGGCACACGCGGCATTCCTGTTCCAAAAACTCGCCGCCCCGGAAAAAAAGGCCAGTTTATTGAAGTGATCGGCTGTACCGGCAATAATTTGAAAAACATCGATGTGAAAATTCCACTGGGCACCTTCACCTGCGTCACCGGTGTATCAGGTTCAGGGAAATCATCCTTCACCATCGACACGCTGTTCCGCGCTGCCAGCCAGAAATTGATGGATACGCGCGAACATCCCCTCCCCTATAAAGAAATTAAAGGGTTGGCTGCGATTGATAAGATCATCGATATCGACCAATCCCCCATTGGCCGCACACCACGGTCCAACCCGGCGACCTACACGGGCGCATTTACGCCGATCCGTGAATGGTTCTCTGGCCTGCCGGAATCAAAGGCGCGTGGTTACAGCCCCGGACGCTTCTCCTTTAACGTCAAGGGCGGACGCTGTGAAGCCTGTCAGGGCGATGGCCTGATCAAAATTGAAATGCACTTCCTGCCTGATGTGTATGTCACTTGCGAAACCTGTCAGGGCAAACGCTATAACCGCGAAACACTGGAAGTAAAGTTCAAGGACAAATCCATTGCCGATGTTTTGGACATGACGATTGAAGATTGTGCCGACTTCTTTAAGGCCGTCCCGTCGATCCGTGACAAAATGGAAACACTGAAGGATGTTGGCCTTGGCTATATCCATGTTGGTCAAGCCGCGACAACCCTATCGGGCGGTGAGGCGCAGCGCGTCAAACTGTCCAAGGAGCTGTCCCGCCGTTCCACAGGCAAAACCCTTTATATTCTCGATGAGCCCACCACGGGCCTGCATTTCGAAGATGTCCGGAAATTGCTGGAGGTGCTGCATAAGCTGGTCGACCAAGGCAACAGCGTTGTCGTCATCGAACACAATCTGGAAGTCATCAAAACCGCCGATCACATCATTGATATCGGACCAGAGGGCGGATCAGGCGGCGGGCAGGTCATCGCCACCGGAACCCCGGAACAAATCGTGCACGCCAAAGGCAGCTACACAGGCTTCTACTTAAAAGACCAGCTGATCGAAAAAGCCCCGGCAGGCAAGAAGAAAGCCTCTGCTTAATAAGAATGGGGGTGAAGAGGGGAGTCCCCCCTTCATACAACCCCTTAAAACTTAATCGCCATTGGGCCCACTGCTAAAATCACGGACACCCCACAAATAAGCCAACCAATTGATATTGTTTATATTTTTACCAATATCGTCATTTGCATGGAATCGCCGTATTTTAAGGCCACAAAGTGCAAAGAAAACTTGCTTTTTTGCCATTTATTATGTTAAATTACCGCATAATTTAAAGTCATGAGGGTGTAAAAAATGACAGACAACAACGATCAGAACAATCCAAAACCCGGCATTCTAACCCCCGAAGAAGAATTGCGCCGCGCAGAGCTCGCGGCAGCAGAGTCACAGCGCCGTCTGGATGAACTCCGTCGCCGCCAAGGCGGTGCCAACCCCACCCCGCCATCCCCGCCCCCAGAACAGCAACAAGCAAAACCAGTGCGCGAAAAAACCGGCTGGAATTTTGATGTCAGCCTTTGGGGCGCATTGAAAATGACCGCTCTGCTGGGCGTAACAGGTCTGGCCATTCACGTGGTAAAAGGCTCATTCCAACCGGCACAAAAGCTTTTCATGATGGGTCCGAATTTCCTGCGCGATAACGTGAAGAATAAATCAAAGGCAACCGTTTCCGCCCTCGCCCTCTCCGCCGCACAGGTTCTTGGCCTTGGTGTGGGTGGTTTGGCCGCTTATGATAAGGCTATAGAGGCAACTGAATTCCAAAGCAGCACCCTCACCTCAACAGCACGCTTTGGTGGCGTTGGTTTTATGGCCAAACAATTCATCAGCAGCTCCGCCGATTCAAAAGACACGATGCGGAACCAGCCTTTCTTTGAAGCACTGACCAACAACACTATCAACAGCGCCGCAGAAGTCGCCCACGAAGCCCGCGACCAACTGGCCAGCCTTGATGAATCGAAAAGCGATCAACCATCCCGCGCAGCCATCCTGCGGAACAGCTTTGTTCAGGTCTGCACCCCGCAAGTGACCGATGACACAGGGGCCTTCCTGCCAGAAGCCCGCATAGCAATGAATGACGGAACAATGGCACAACACTTCGCCGCCGTTAATACGCTGGTCGATACAATGAAAAAAGACCAAACCAGCAAGCTGAACCAATCTTTGCTTTTGGACAAAAACCACGTCCAACTGGTTGTGTCGACCTATACCCAATCCGATAAAAGAATTGATGTCATTCCGGTAACCACAGCCGATAAACTGGCCTGCCCGCCCAAACACCTGCCCATGACCTTCGAAGCCGAAAAATGGCTCTCCGGCGAAGGTCTGCGCCCACGTGGGTTGGACCCGAAATAATAATAAAAACAGCGTACAAAAAACCGCCTGAGGAATACCTCAGGCGGTTTTTTAATGATCGTTGCCTCTATTCAGCCCGCGAATGAAAATAAGCTGGGTTTCTTTGCCTGATGCTGCGCTCAAGTTTTGCAATTTCTGCATTCAGCATGTGGTTTGGATTTATTTTTCTGGCCTGATCCCACGATGCCCACGCATTGACCATGTCGTAATCCGCTAGATATTTATCACCCAGATCTTTATACGCACCCGTCAGGCGTGGGTTTTGCTCTAACGCGTCTAAAATCAAATCTCGCGCCTTATGGCTTTGCCCGATCATGGCCAGATGATTGGCCAGAAATACATTGAGAACGTAGCCATGTGGCAGGTTTTTGGAACGGGCTTCTTCAATAATTTTAATGGCCGCTGTGATTTTCTCTTTTGACTCAGGGGCCTGTCCAATCGCGCCGGCCAGTTGTGGCGCACCGGAACTCTCCGGCGCCTCGGTGAAAAGACGCTTAATGTTATCCTGAATTTTCTGAATATCCGCCCCGCCTGTTTCCAGGACGTATTCATTAAAGACGCACAAGGCTTCTATATACTTCCTCTCAGACAGAAACCCTGACATGGCAATATTATAGTCATCAACGGACTTTGCCTTACGGTCCTGAGACACCTTGATAATTTGATCAAGGCGCTTATCCGGCGCAAAATTGATCTGGTAATTTTTTGGAATTTCTATACGCGCCGTTGTCGGTGCGCGGAAACCAGACATGACGTAGCTATACTCTGTCGTGACGGGCCGTTGTGACTTATTTGTATATGAGAGCGCGCTCAAATAGGCCCCGCCATCTTCGATATCCTTCCGGATCGCCGGATGAATGTCATGACTATAAAGAAGATACTTCATATACCCATCCCGCAGACCCGCGCTCACTGGCTGATCCGACACGTCGTAAGATGCCACGACATCTCCATTATAGGTAACCTCAACAGGCACTTTATCTTTTTTGAATATTATCTTTTTTTCAGTTTCACTGTCTAGCTGTGCGCCAAAAACAGATTCCAGATAAAATGCGTCCTCTTGCAGGTTTTGAATCCCTGCGGCCTTGCCAGCACCGGCCAATAGGTGTCGATTTTTACCTTCATATTCCTTGAACATCGGAATGGCATTCAGGGAAATGCGTGTCATGGATTTTTCTTGATGATCAACATCATTCAAGGTGCCCGCAAAAAAATCATAAATTTTTTCTTTTTCGCCACTGCGTATGGATAATTTGGCTGGCTCGATCGTTACAATTGAGACGCCCTCTTGCACACCGCTCTGCTCTATAATCTTATATTGAACATCAAACTGTACGGCGGGTTCTAAATTCTGGGCAAAAGCTGGGCTGTGAAAAGCGACCAGAACAAAAAGAATAATGACATTCAATAACCGAAGCATACGAATCAACCCTCATCACAATAGAATTTTGCTGGGAAACATTTCACAGACGTGACAAAGCCCCACAGCGTAAATGCTACGACAAAACACAACTGAAGGTGGCATGAAATTTAAAAAAGGATCAGTCAAATGCACTGCTTTTAAAAGCAGATGGTGCCCCCGGTCGGAATCGAACCGACACTCCTCTCGGAACCGGATTTTGAATCCGGCGCGTCTACCAGTTCCACCACAGGGGCATGGATCGGCTAAGGGCGGTATTTAGACAGAAGAAGGGCAGAAAATCAAGCCCATCTTATGGCCTAAAAAACGCATTTATATCCGCGGAAATCTGCTGGTTTTTATAAATTCGGAGCGTTGACCCCAGTTTTGGACAAGGCATTACTGCCTGGCACAACGCAGGCGATATGACGTGGTTTTGTTGGCAAACGCCATAAACGTGGTACCAAAGTCAAAACCAATCGCTTGGATTCCTGCACAAGGATCATATTATTTCCCAACAGATATCCATACATCCCCGTCACAATACTGAAGGGCATTGGCCGCAGTATTATATAGGAGATCACCGGCAACCCCGGCAGGTGACAGGCAGCCTGATCCACCCATACCGGGTGCCGGTGTAAGGACCACACGACCATTCCCACCCGTGGCGTTCTGCGCGCCTGAACCCGGCCCGCCATTGGCCGCCGCACCAGCGGAAACATTCCCTGCAGAGCCCGTCATGACCAAGCCGCCGCTGACGCTGAATCCGCCGCCGCCGCCGCCATAGTTTCCGCTACAAGCGCCGCCATTCGTGGATGTTCCGCACGAACCACCCTCGTCGCCGGCACCACCCGCACCACCATAGGTCGAACTACCGCCGGTATTTTCGACACCACCACCACCACCACCACCACCATAGGTCATGCCAGTGCCGTTTTGCCGTCTGTTTCCGCCCTTACCACCGGCGTAAGTACCCGTGGCACCACCAGCACCGCCTGTATCTAATGAGGGCTGAACACCACCACCACCAACGAAGACATTCAGCTGTTCCCCCGGTGTGACAGCAACCGTTGCTGTCGCATATCCGCCGCCGCCGCCACGCGACTGCGTGCTTGGTGCACCATCCACACCGCCACCGCCACCACCACCACCGCCAACGACAAGCAAAACACTGCCCGTGTTTTTAACGACGGCGCTTGAACCACCACCACCACCTGCACCACGCTGGTTTTGTGAGTCAAGAGCCCCACTACCGCCCGCACCATAGGCCTGCACAGTCACAGAATTACAATTGGCAGGAATGTTAAATGTTGATGAACCTGGCGTTGTCACCACAACCGGCGTTGTATCACACGCCCCCCCTGCCGAGACGCCGCCAACCGGCCCCATGGCAATCCATGAGATACCATTGCAATACTGCATCACATTCTCAGCGGAATTAAACATGATGTCCGCAACAGCACCCGTTGGCGACGTGCATGTTCCTGCCGCCGTTGGTTGAACCGCGCAAATCAATCTATTTAATGTCGTGCACGCGCCAGAGCTCGCGGTCCAGCGGCGGGCATCGGTTTGCCCCGATGCCCCATATTCACCAAAAATGGGAGAACTGATTGTCCAGTTCGAACAATGATTATTGAATAATTCTGGCGTTGTCATCCATAACTGACCCGTACCCTCGCCGCGGTTCATCCAAATATTTGCAGAAACACCAAAGCGTGTGGCCCCTGACCAGTTGTTTGAGTCACCGGGACCACGGGCTGTTGCATCCGTTGTGAATGATGCACCCCCCGTTGCTGGAATATTGGAATGCGCAAAGTTATACTGCGACGACGGGGCCAGATTATTACAGGTTAAGCCATCACAAAGGAACGCCTTAACCCGTGCCTCGGATAAGGGTCCGGCGCTGCTCTTTCCCATCCAGTCATTATTGTTTAAATCACTGAGGCACGTTGCATCTGCCCCCGACAAACCACCAAAATTCCCGGTATAGGTACCACTCGCCATCACAAAATACCCTTGAGTGACTTCGGGTATCTGGGGTCCGGCCGCAATCCAGTTTGTGTTGTCACAATACTGTAAAACACTTTGTGCCTGATTATAAAAGATCTCCCCGACTGTACCCGCAGGGTTTACGCAAGCCGCCTTGGCAGGAGAAACTGCCGCCCCCATCACGAATGAAGCCGCAAAAACGATGACAGCCGCTTTTTTTAAAAAAGACATATCACGACCTTAAATTAATTCATTTTTTGAAGGCGACGGCGGAGCGCACCACCAAAGAAGAACACGATCATAAAGCCGCCCATGCCCGCAACCATCCACAGGCCAATCTCAGCCCGGCCAATGCCATACCCTGTGTGAACCTTCATGCCTTGCATATCTGTTTCCATCGAAGCAAGGCGGGTTTCCAGCGTATCCAGCTGGGCTTTCAGATTATCATTTTCGGCCTTCAATTCCTGAGTGGCGGAAATCAGCGGCGTGATCAAGCCGATATAGTTCACTGACATGTATTTTTCAGGTGAGGATTGATCAACCTTCACCAGTTCCGGGAAGATTTTTTCCAGTTCCTGCGCCATGACACCGAATTCGATCTGGCGGGTTGCTTCATCCTTCATGCGGAAGCTATAGGTATCAATTGCACCAATTTTTTCCAGCATACTGCCGCGATTGCGCAGCGGATGAATATCTGTTTTCAAACGCATATCCGATGTATCGGTCAGGGTTCCGACATAGCTGATATTGGTAAGAACGTGCAAGCTGCCATTCACCGTATAACTTCCACCGCTCATATCACCATAGAGCGCACCGCCGATATTCAGGTAATTGCTTGTATTATTCGCCGGAGCAATAACGTTTCGACCAATCAGGATATTGTTCGACCCTGTTCTGGTCGTGCTGCCCGCGCCCGCGCCAATCGCAACGTTGTTAGCCGCAGTCGTGCGAATATCCAGCAAGGCATCCTTACCAATCGCCGTGTTATCAGTGCCAGTCAGAAGATTCCCGGAAGTGCCTTGCATCGCATTCGTACCAACAGCCGTATTCGTCGAACCTGTCGAGAGATACATCAGGGCATTTTCGCCCAAAGCCGTATTGCTCGCCGCGGTGCCGCGAATGGCGAACAAAGAATTCGTTCCGAACGCACTGTTATATGAACCTGTCAGCGGTGTGCCAGAGGTACCCACCATCGCTGATTCACCAACCGCCGTGTTGTAACCACCCCTTACATAGCGACCCGCTTGGCTGCCCACAGCTGTATTATACTCACCTGATATGTTCGTTGCCAAAGCGAGCATACCCACAGCGGTGTTATGGGCACCAGTGGTGTTTGCAGCCAAAGAGTTAATCCCGACCCCGGTCGTATTGATTCCGGTCGTAATTGTACCCGATCCTGTACCCAAAAACACAGTTGACGTCGTATTACTGATCGCATCTGTCAGATCATCAATGGTACCGCCACCACCACC
>DIVF01000011.1 GCA_002423285.1 Micavibrio sp. UBA6139
ATTGTTATTTGGAATGACTATAGTTCAACGGAATTTCGCGTGCGCCCCAGGATGTGAAAACCTTGATCCGGGTGGTTGGGTCCATGCTGTCATGTTGAGCATCAACCTTGTTCGGATTGTTGCAATCAACGAACACGGCGCGCAGTTTTGAATGTTTGCTGGCCGCCATTTGTTTCAAGGATTCAATGCGGCTATGGACCAGCGTTTTGCCGATGCCTTCGCCCTTTGATTCAGGGGACACGGCGTTATAGGCCAGCAAACCAACGTTTTGCGGGTGATAATAATAAGCAACGCCAATACCCTTCACGATAGGGTCTGCGGATGTCAGGTTTTCACCCGCCACATTGATGATAATGTCCACGCCCGGCGTTTCACCATTTAAAACGCGGTGCATCTTTTCGAGGCTTTCGCGCTCGTTATCATCCGGGAAGGCCGGGGTATAAATTTCGGTATAGGCTTTCGCGAGAGCGTTAAAGAGATCTTTCCGATCACGCGTAACATTGGCTAGTTGTAGTCCCATAGTGACACCCCACTTTTTGCAAAGAGTCTAAAACAGGTTAAAACCCCGGTTTGGTTGTAATGTTATAGCCTTAATCTAGCGATTATGTCAATTAGAATACTTTGACGTTTTTCGTACTTTTTCGTGGCCGATCAGGGGTATATGGCCATATGCCCGGGGGCGCAAGTATTTTTTTGCCAAAATTCCGGAAAAAGAGTAATTTTCAGAATAATAACTAAAAAACGAACAAAAACAGGGGCTCTTTTGCGATGATGTCACGGCGTATTCGCGTCGATTTCAACAATGCGGCTGAATGGGTGCCACCCGGAACCCACCAAATTGCCAATGACCACCCCGACCACCGCGACGATTCTGATATGAAACGTCTGGACCGGGAAGGGTGCGGGGCGTTGACCATTGGCCATGTGCCTGATCCGGCGCGCTTTTCCGCCGATCACCCGGAAGGTGAATTTGTCACCGACTTTACCCTGATTAAACGCTCCGGCGATGACGTCTATCATATCCCGGAAATCTTCAAAAACCACATGGGTGCGATCATGACGATCGCCGAAGATCAAGAAGCCCGCAGCAAGCTTTCGCGGCTGAAATACGCCTTTGCCATGCTTCACCGCCGTCATGTTCCGGCAGGACAGTTCCACCGCAACGATAACTGGCACCGCGATACCATGCCCGGTGAAATCCGCCGCAACTACCAATGTGCTGATCGTGTGCCATGCCAGATCTATCTGACCTCCGATGTCTTCCCAACTGTGGTTCAAACAGAACCAGTGGCGGATGCCGCTTATCTTTTTAGACGCGACCGCGCCGCCGAAGTGGCCCCACATAGCCGCCAGTTGAAACCCTATGAAATTACCCTGATGAATGACTACGTCTATCACCGTGGCGTTATTGCGGAAGAACCCGCCATGCGGAACTTTCTTGTCGTCATGTATGCTTCCCGCAAGGAAGTCGAAACTTTGCTGGGCAAGAAAACCGGCTGGCGGGATATGTTTAAATTGACATAATCATAATTCCGGCCTATATTCCCCTCGAAATTTAAGGGTTTCCGGGGGTTTTCGTGGCACTTCGAAAAGAAGACATTAATTGGTCAAAAGCCGAAATCTGGACTCCGCAAGCCCGGTCCATAGTCATTCCCGATCATTCCGAAGAATTTGATGAACATTGCTTGCGCGATCATTTCACCCGCGCGGGTTGTTCGGGACTCAGCATCGGCCATGTGCCAAACCCGGACCAGTTTTCAAACAATATCCTGACCGATGGCTATGCCGATATTTACCGCATGCCGATCAAGGATGCGGGCAGCAATGAATACCGCTTGCCTGCTGAACTGGCCCGTTACGCCGATACCATCAAACTGATCGCGGAAGACCAGCACGCGCGCAGCCCGGCAGCCCAATATAAACATGCTGTTTTGTATGTGACTCGCAATTATGTTTCGCGCCAGTCATTCCAACGCACGCCCAGCTGGCATTGCGATGATGGTGAATCCGTGGCGGTGAAGTTCCAGTCTGATAATCCGGTCGCACCCAATGTTCCCATTCATGTTTACATCGCGTCCGATTGCATCACGACACAGGTACAAAGCAAACCCGTCGCCAACGCCTATAGCCTGTTTGGCCACCCGCATGGCAGCATGGCGGAACAGGACCAGTGCAGCCGCAAATTAGACCCCTATGAAATTGCCCTGATGAACAACTATGTCTGGCACCGCGGCACCCGGGCCGAGGAAGGGGCGATGCGTAACTTTATCTCCGTTATGTATCTGCCAACGGCCACGGTCGAAAATGGCCTGTCGAATGGGCTTTTTGCTCCGAAAACCAGGAGTTTGGAGTTCTAATTTCCTTTAATTTTGGGTTTGGCCCTCCTATAGTCTGACCATGAAAACGGTCTATTCCCAAAAACACGCTTTGCATGCCCCGGCCATCGAACTGGCTGAGGGGAGGTTTATTGAGAATTTCGAAAAACCGGAACGCGCTTATTACGTTCTCGATTATCTGCAACAACGCAAATTTGGTAAGATTATCGCGCCGGAATCTTTTTCCCTTGATACGATTTTGAATACGCATGATCCGCGTCTGGTCAATTTCCTGCAAACGATCAGCGAGCGTTGGACGGCATCGGGACGCAGCGAAACAATTTTCCCAACTATTTTCTGCGCACAGAATTTCAATGCGAAGGAACCTGAATCTATTCTGGGTCAACTGGGCTATTTCATCGGTGATGGTTGCGTTCCGATTACCGCGACCACTTGGGATGCAGTACAGGATTCCGCCTTTGTTGCGCTCAGCGCACAAAAACTGATTGCAGGTGGCGAACAATCCGCCTTTGCACTGTGCCGTCCACCGGGGCATCACGCGTCTTCGCGGTTGTCGGCTGGCTATTGCTATTTGAACAACGCGGCCATTGCAGCACAGGCCTTTATCGATCAAGGGTCAAAGCGGGTTGCCATTTTAGATGTTGATTACCACCACGGCAACGGCACGCAGGACATCTTTTATAACCGCGATGATGTGCTGTTCCTGTCGATCCATGCTGATCCGGCTGTTGATTACCCGTTCTTCCTTGGCTACGCCGATGAAACCGGGGTTGGGCGGGGTGAGGGCTATAACGTCAATTACGCCCTGCCACACGGGACAGGCTATCCTGAATGGAAGGCGGCCTTGCAGGATTCATTGAAGAAGATCGCCGCGTATAGCCCGGATGTTCTTATTATTTCACTGGGCGTGGATACTTACAAAAACGATCCGATTTCCAAATTCAAACTGGAAAGCGATGATTTCACCGATATGGGTGCCCATATCGCCGGGCTGAACCTGCCAACCATGTTCGTCATGGAAGGTGGCTATGCGATTGCAGAAGTAGGCCTGAACGCCACGAATGTGCTGGCCGGATATTTATAGTCATTCCAAATAACAAT
>DIVF01000049.1 GCA_002423285.1 Micavibrio sp. UBA6139
GATTGTTATTTGGAATGACTATAGAAGGGCAATATCGTCAATGGCTAATTCTGACATTACAGTTTCCTTAACGCCAGCCTTACTACAGACCTCTTTTAGCAACTCTTGGACTACGCCGATACTGTCAAAGGCATTATCGATAAGAGATTTTATAAGCGCGTCACTAAACTTTATATTCAACTTTTCAGACCCTGCAGCAACAACTTTTAGAAAATCTCTTTCTTCCCACGGCTCAACTGGAACTTCAAAAACGCGATCTAATAAATCTCCGTTAAATTGAATTAATCTATTTTTTTCTCGCCAGACACCAAGAATGATGAAACGGATGCCAAGTTCTTGGAATGAGCGAAGATCAAAAGCAAACTGTTTTTGAACATCCTCATCAAGATAATGGAAATTTTCAAGAATGATGAATTTTTCAGCACCACATTTTGAATAAGCCCGCGCCACATCATTCGGCAATTCGAGATTAAGCTCGATCACCATTCTTTCTTCAGTCTTTGATTTTTCACCTTTTATACTTGCAGATGAGGATGCCTCCGCAGCGAAAATAGGAAATATAGCTTTGAATTTTCCTGCTACTGAAGCCTCGACACCCACTGTAGATACTGTGCTGGTAGCAGATACAAGTTCGATATTTAAAGCACTGAGCATTGATTTATACACATCAATCATACCGAACTTTGGCGTGAGGCTAACAAGCACATTATCCTTATAAGGCAAATGCTTTTCAACCAGCGATGTCTTGCCCTGCTTAGATGCGCCATAAACAATGATCTGCTTATCGGTTTTCAATGCATCAAGAAACATACCATCGACTTCACCACGCTCAACGTAGCTCAGTACCGGGTCTTTGCTGACGCCAAAAACATTTTCTAATTTATATTCCATTTTATTTCCAAAAAATTACTTGATAGGCTGATTTAGTCACAACCAACGTAAGATTGCGAGTCGCACAATTATTTTTGATAATACAGCCGAGTTTTGAGGTAAAACAGGCTGAGTAAGTATATCACTTTGAAAGGGCATCAAAAGACAGATAACAAAGGCTATACAATACGCTCATATATTATAAATGGGAGCCAATAGCCTCTGAATACCTACCCCTCAAACGCGGCTCCGCTTACGCCCGACCCGGGAATAAAAGCAAGCCATGCGCCTGCAATTTTTCAATGATTGGGTATAAATCCCAGATCGGGGCGTTGCATTTTTCGGCGATGTCCAGCAAGGGCGTCTGGCCGTCAGAATGGCTGATGAAATCCATCATTAACTTAAGGTGGTCAGCGCTGCCCTTGCTGCTGATGGTTGGGTAAAGCCCACGCTTGCCCAGTTGCGGTTCGCCATAGACAGTCATTTTTGGATAACAGTTATTTTCGAGCGCCATAAGGGCACGTTGCAAGGACGTGTAGCCACCCTCCAAACCTTCTGGCGTAACGACATTGTCGAGATCATCAAGAGAAGTATGGTATTCAGGATATTCTGCATACTTGGTGCGCATCATTGATGCGATAGGCAGGTCAATACCCGGCGCGCAATATTGACGCTCGTCACTGCCGCGATCACCCCAGCCATAGGTTTTATAATTTTTATCCGTCCATTTCAGAACATGGCGGGCGATCTGATCGCTGATGGTGTTGCCATGACGGGATGGTAAGTAAGAATAATCGCGGTTATCGCCCACGCAGGACACATTGAAACCGGCAACAACATTGGCCTTCATATGATCCATATTTTTGCTGAGATAGACCAAAGACCCAATTGTTTCAGGAATAAAGACAATACGGTATGTGTAACGGCGCTTGGACAGCGACTGAAGCCACTTCGCCAGATAAATCGTCACGGTTGGTCCTGACAGCTCATTATTCGCCATGGATGGATGGCAAATATAGGTAGAGATAAAGATTTCTTCCTTTGTTTCGCCGGGAATAATCAATTCGCCATAGGTCAGGCTACCTTGCGTCAAAGCGGAATCTACATGCACCTTATAGGTTCCCGGCTTAAGCTGAGCGCGCTCCTTTTCGCTCAGGCAGAACCCCCAACGCTCGGCGTAATATGATGTCACATACGGAATGGCGTCTGGCTGTTCGGGGATGGAATACAGATGCTGTTGTAATTCGTTCAAATCCATTTCCTGATCCACAGGAATGGAGTACCCCACCAGATGCAGGTTATTTTTTGAAAAATCTGCAAAACGTTGACCATCAGGCCCGGTCAGATAGGCTTCCTTCACGTTCCATTCCTTGGGAACAGTCCAATCAAACGCTGTGCTTCCGCTTGGAACCTCGTGAATGGTTATGGCAGGGCAAAGATCGCGCAAAATATCCAAGGTCTGGCGAACGCCGTTACCGGTAATGCTGCGGTTGATTGGCCAGAGCGTTCTGGCCAAAGCGTGAATCTCATTACCTATCGTCATTTAATAACTCCAAAAGCTCCAGGGAATGTCTTCACAATCGTTTTAATTCAAGGAGGTAAAGATAAAATTCTTTTTCTTATGGAACAAGGGAAAAGCACCACACCCAAGGCACCGCACACCCCCGCCAATGAGTATGGAAATACTTGACCTCCCCCCATTTATACAATAGTTATTCTTATATATATTAGATAGTTACACCGTTTTTGGGCAGATGCCTAAAACGCCCTTCCGCAAAGAAAACAAGGCAGACGATGAGCGCACAGGATCCAATGGAAAGCAAGCTGGAACAAATCTTCAAATTCGCGCTGGAACTGCCCGATGATTATGCGGAAACCGCATCCTTGCGCCGGGTCAACACAGCCAGCTGGGACTCCATGGCCCATGTTTCCATTATCGCCGGGATTGAAAGCGAATTTGGCATTACGCTTGAACCTCACGAATACGAGCTATTAAGCTCCTTCGAGGCCGCCAAAGAGATTATGAAAGAAAAAGTCTAAATGAAGGATGCCCAGTTTTCCGTAGAGATCACCGCAGACTCAGCGCAGCAATTCGCGGCGCTTTCTGGAGACTGGAATCCCCTTCATACCAATTCCGAATACGCTTCTGAAACAACCTATGGCAAAACCATTCTGCACGGGGCCTATTCCGCCGGGCTTGTGTCCCGCATGGCGGGCATGCATTTGCCCGGTGAAGCGTGCTTATTGCACAATATGCGACTCAAGTTTCTGGCACCTGTTATGCCGCCATGCACGCTGCTGGTCAAAGGCCAAATCATTCGGGAAAGCGAAACACTGGGCCAAGTCGATGTCACCATTGTCGATTCAAAAACCGGCCAGCACTATATCAGCGCCAGCTATGAATTCAGTCGTCACAGAAAAGTTTTACCCGATGCGCGTCAGAATGAACGTCCATCACAAGCATCATCCAACAACCCCGTCATTTTAGTGACTGGAGCAACCGGGGCACTTGGGCACGCTGTTTTATCCCTGCTGGGGGCAAAGGGTCTGGGTGTATCGCGCCAAAAAATTGACGGCATGCTGCATGTTGAACATCATGGCCAATTAGACACCGCCCTGAATGGCCGCCCGATATCAGCTATTATTCATTGCGCCTGGCCAAATCCAGACAATCATCGTTTCAGTGAATTGCAAGCACCAGAAGAATCCATCGACCACGCCATTACTCAACCGCTCCTCCAAGTGCAAAGTCTGGCGGCAGCCCTGCGCAAATACGGGACAAAGGGCGCACATATGGTGCTGGTTGGCTCCACTGCGGCGGAACCGGGGCGGCATAATTACCGCATGCCGCTTTATACGCTGTCAAAGGGCATGATCCCGACGCTGGCCCGCATTCTGGCCGTGGAGCTTGCCCCCACCGAACAACGCTGCACTGCTATTACTTTTGACGTTATTCAAGGCGGTATGAATGCATCAATGAGCCGCATGGCCGCCATCGCGCATACTGACCGCTCGCCCTTTGGTTACATACCGTCTGTTGAGGATGCCGCCAGTCAAATTCTGTGGGTCCTTGAAAACCAAGACCGTATGGTGTCTGGTGCGACCATCGACCTGTCCGGAGGGGCCTTGCCGTGAACTTTATCGAGGCAATGAAGACCTTAAAAAACCTGAAGGCATCACAGACCCAGCCCTATAAATTGATTATGTCAGGCACACCTGACCAATTAGTTCTCTTTGCGCGTGCCGAAGCCGCCTGCAAAGAAATGGACGCAAAAATTACAACCATTCCATTTGGCACATTGACGCAATATTTGATGTCACCACCCGCTGATGATCAAACTGAGGTTATCATACTGACCCCGTTTGATCTTGTCCCTGCTGCGGATTGGCGGTCTGGCGCACCAACAGAATCCCCAGACCATGACAAAGTCATGATGGAAGCAGAAAGACTGATGCAACTGGCCCATAATCGCCCCACAGCTCGTTTGTTTTATTTGCCTGCGCCAATTCTGCCCATCTATGCGAATGCCATTGAAAACGCTCAACTTGATCTTGATCTGCAAAGGATCGCGGTCATGGCAGGCGGCGTTATTCTGCCTGCAACGATGTTTTCCATGAGCACCTATCTTGCCAGCGGCAACCCAATCGCAAGCCACGCACTGGGCGATCTTGCAGAACGTATCCAAACCCGCCTTCAAAAATCACGCACCAGTACGGGCAAGGTTCTGGTCACTGATCTGGACCATGTTATGTGGCACGGCATTGTCGGCGAAGATGGTCCTGATGGCGTGAACGCCGATTCACAAGGCGTTGGTTTTGTGCACTATGTCTATCAAAGCTATATTAAGGCCCTAATCGCGCGCGGTGTTATCGTTGCAGCCGTCAGCCGTAATGACCCTGAAATTGCGCGTGCCCCGTTTAAGACGGGGAATATGCTGCTCAGGGAAGATGATTTTGTAACGATCATCGCCAGCTATAACGCGAAATCCGCACAAATCAAAAATCTGGCTCAGGAATTAAATCTGGGACTGGATTCCTTTGTGTTTGTCGATGACAACCCTGTTGAAATTGCCGAAGTTTCGGCGACCCTGCCTGATGTTTTATGCCTGCACTTCCCGGCACAGCTGGATTATTTACCAGCAATGTTCAGCCAGCTTGAGGATTTCTTCTCAAAAGACGTGATTACCGGGGAAGACCGCCAGCGCACGGACCTCTACAAGGCACGCCTGAAAAGCATGCCCCCATCCGAAGAAACTGGCGCAGACCTGATCTCCTTTCTGACCAATCTGAATATGAAACTAATTCTTCACGAACGCAGCGAAAAAGATTTTGAACGCGCCGTACAGCTGATTAACAAAACAAACCAGTTCAACCTGAACGGCAAACGTTATGACGCGTCAGAAGTCGCCGCAATCCTGCATGCCGGTGGTCGGCTTTTTACCGCCACGCTCAGCGATAATAACGGCAGTCACGGTGAAATCATTGCCTTTCTGATGACCGCCGAAGGACAAGTTGTGTCATGGGTCATGTCATGCAGGGTATTCCAAAGACAGGTTGAATATGGCTTCCTGTCGCAAATCCTGAAACTGGGGGTTGCCCCCCGCGCCTTCGCATATGCGCAGACAGATCGCAATGAGCCGGTGCAAAAATTCTTCGATGACCCTGCCTTTATCAAACAGGGTGACACCATCCAGATGAATATTGATCAGTTTCTGTCTGATCACGGAAACAGCCTGAACATCTTCCTGATGGAAGATGAAGCCGCATGAATTTTCTTCCTGAACCAGATGCAAAAGCTGCCATCATCCAGCTTTTAACCCAGCTCGGCGTAAAGCCCGGCACCGTCATCTATATCGCTGCAGATATTTCAGGCCTGCCACTGCCCGTCTACAAGGCTGAACTGACCCGTGCGGCGGTAAAAGAACGTGAACAGAAATGGTGCCGCTTTGTCATTGATACCATTTTGGAATATTTAGGTCCTGAAGGAACGCTGCTGGCTGGTGCATTTTCATATACCTGCAGCCGCCCCGGCAGCGTTTTTACGGTTGAAGAGACACCATCGGAAATCGGCCCCATCCCTGAAGCCTTACGTCGTTACCCCGACGCAATCCGTTCGGTGCACCCTATATTCTCCGTCTGCGGAATTGGCAAGCATGCAAAGGACATCCTGGAAAATACAGGACGGGCCGCATTCGGTGCACGCAGCCCCTTCGCCATGATGAACAAATACAGTACAACTTTTGTATGTCTTGGCACGCGGGTCAGCAACATGCTGACTTATATCCATCACCTTGAACAAACCTATGGCTGTAACCACCGTTACCACAAGGTATTCGACTGTACCGTTATGCAGAATGGACAGGCCCAAGCGGGTCCGTGGATGGCCTATATGGCGTACCGGTCTGTAGGAACCAGCATGCAATGCCGTACATTCGAAGAACGATTGATCAATGAAAACGTCATGCGCCAAACCACCCATGGCAACGCCCCCTATCAGGCGGTCCATATCAATGATCTGAATGATATTGGATACCGCATGCTTGATGAAAACCCTGCTGCGTTCATGGAAAAAACCGTGATCATTGGTCTGGATGAATCAGAAAGCATGAAATCCCCATCCACTGAGCCGCACGTCACACTCAAAACATCCTATTCATAAAGGAAATCCCTGGCATGTCGTCAATTTTAGCAGTCACCAATGCCGTTAAATTGCAGTGGCCGGAACATGCGACCTTTATTGATAAGCGCTTTGACCAAAATCATGAACATCTGTTTTCCGATACATCAGAACAGGTCGCTGCCATGATTTTGCGCCTGACGGGCAGCGACTTGCCGCAATATTGCGATGATTACAAATGGATGTGCGGCAATATTTTTCAAGAAGAGGTTTTCTTCAGAAAAAACAAACATTACCGCCTGTCATCGCAAAAAGAAGCCTACGAAAAGATTTACAATAACCCGGACTACATGTCGCGCTACATCAACGGGCTTCTTCTATCGCAACTCTTGTGGAGCAACCAGACCGCCGTCATTGATTACTTTAATAAAAAATTTCTGCATAGAATTAAGCCAAGCTCTCGCTATCTTGAAATTGGCCCGGGACACGGGTTGTTCCTCTCACTGGCAGACCAATCAGGCAAGCTGAGCAGCGTTGAAGCCTGGGACATCAGCCAGAGCAGCCTTGCATCAACGCGCCATGCGCTGGATACACTGGGCGCTAGTGATGAGATTGCGCTGAAGGCCGCCGATGTTACGGTTCCTAACCCAACCGAGAATAAATACGATTCAGTTGTCATCAGCGAAGTTCTGGAACATCTGGATAACCCATCCGCAGCATTAAAATCCCTGATGACTGTCATGGAGAGTGAGGGGCTTATTTTTATCAATATCCCCGTGAACAGCCCGGCCCCAGATCATATCCATCTGTGGCGCACCCCTGAAGTCTTCATTGAATTTGTTCAGTCCTGTGGATTAGCTGTTTTGGACAGCGCGTGCTTCCCGGCGACAGGTCATACGCTTGATCAGGCCCGCAAACGTGATCTTACAATCAATGTCTGCGTGATTGCGAAAAAGCGATAAGCAGATTATCAGGCCCCTGAAGCCATGAGTTTTTTTGCCAAGGCAACAGAATCCCGATAACTCGCCGTCATCATAACCCCATCTTTTCCATCATCTACCCCGCCCTTACCCAGAATTTTCATCGGCTGGGGTTGAACGGCAGACAGGATAACCTTCGTGCCCTTAGCATGGCACAGGGCGATAAGATTTTCGATGGCGGTGGCCCCCGTCGCATCCAAATATGGTACCAACCGCATCCGCAGGATCAAGATTTTTGGCATCTGGCCCATGGCCTTCAATGTATCAATCAGGTTTCCGGCAACAGCAAAGAAAACCGGCCCGGTCAAGCGGAAGACTTCAACGCCTTCCGGCAAATCATCGCGCTGGGTTTCGTCTTCTTCCTCACCTACCTCGGCATTGCGCGGTTGGGCGGATATTTCAACGGCCTTTGTCATTTGGTGCATGAACAATAAGCAGGCCAGCGTAACACCGACCCCAATCGCCACGGTCAAATCCACGAAGATGGTCAGAAAAAAGGTCAACAGCAATACGGTACGGTCGCTGGCCGAGAGTTTGAAGATATGGATGAAATGGCGTGTCTCGCTCATCCCCCAGGCGACAATAAACAAAATTGCAGCAAGTGCCGCCATAGGAATAAAGGCCACATAATCCATTGCGAACAGCATAAACAGCAGCAAAAAGACAGCGTGGAAAATCCCCGCAAACGGTGTCCGCCCTCCCGCTTTAATATTGGTAGCCGTCCGTGCAATGGCCCCGGTTGCTGGCAAACCACCAAACAGTGCTGTAGCAATATTGGCAAAACCCTGCCCGGCCAGTTCTGCATTCGACCTGTGCTTATACCCCGTCATCCCATCGGCAATAACGGCGGAAAGCAAAGCCTCAATTCCAGCCAGAAAAGCAATGGTAAAGGCCGCAGGTAAAACCTCCTGCATCTTCACAAAACTCCATTCTGGTATTGTCGGCATGGGGATACCAGACCCAACATCAGGATAACGCGAACCAATTGTTTCAACAGGTACATGAAATACAGTTACAATCACCGCCGCCAACACCACAGCTATCAAATAACCGGGCCATTTTGGCGCGGCTTTACGCAGGCCAATAATCAATACCAGCGCCCCAACGCCAACAGCCAATGTGGCAATATCCACCGTATCTAAATGCGCGATATATGCCGCCCATTTTGCACCGAAATCGGTTGGCACAGACTCCATCTTCAGGCCCAGAAAATCCTTTACCTGTGATGACGCAATAATAACGGCAATGCCCGCCGTAAACCCGGTGATGACAGGTTGAGGAATAAATTTAATCACCTGACCCAACCGCGCATACCCAGCAATAACCAGGATCACCCCAGCCATCAACGTGGCCAGCAACAACCCGTCATAACCATGTTGCGCGATGACATTAAAAACAACGACAACAAATGCGCCTGTTGGCCCACCGATTTGAACGCGCGATCCGCCCAGAAATGAAATCACAAAACCGGCGATAACAGCCGTGATCAAACCCTTATCCGGCGAAGCGCCACTGGCAATCGCCAAAGCCATCGCCAGCGGCAAGGCCACAATTGCGACCGTCAGCCCGGCCAGCAAATCAGCACGGCAGTCATGCGGGCCGTATCCGTTTTTCAGGATAGTAAAAATTTTGGGTGTGAATTCGGTCAGGTTCATCATGAAACACGCAGGTAAAAAATCGGGCTAGCCACCATCGGCCCACGCCCCCGCCATAGCATAAGCCCCCACCCGTAAAGGGGCCAGCCCGCTGAGGCCCGCCTCACTGATTATGTCTATTGGATAAGTCCTCAATTATCCTGTTCCAACCGCTTGACAGAACGGCTTCAAAACTGCATAAGAATGGCCGGTATTCCTCGATAGCTCAGCGGTAGAGCAATCGACTGTTAATCGATTGGTCGCAGGTTCGAATCCTGCTCGAGGAGCCACTTTCCCCCCGCGTACAGAACAGCCCAAACCGCAGATTTCTGCGGTTTTTTTTGTTTGTGATTTATATTGCCCCGGAGAAAGTCCAGAATACGCCCATGAAGGCAACTTCAACGGCAAGGCTTGGATTGATGCGCTGCGGGAATTTTAAATCAGCGGCCTTGCTGTTCTAACCATGACTGGAACATAAGAGTGGCCCAGATTTGTGCCGTCCAGTCACGCTGGCCCCTCAAATGCTGCTGCCATTTTTCCTGAATAAGCCCGGCATTCAGATACCCTTCTTGGCTGACACGAGATTCATCAAGAAGCGTCGCCGCCCAATCGCGCAAAGGCCCTTTGAGCCAGTCACCAAGCGGTAATCCAAACCCGGCCTTGGGCCGGTCAAGCAATGACTGTGGCACATGGCGATACAAGACCTGTTTCAAAATCCATTTGGTTTCTCCCTGCCGCATTTTCATGTGTAGCGGCAAAGAAAGAGCGAATTCAACAATGCGATGATCCAGCATCGGAACGCGCGTTTCAAGCGACACAGCCATCGCCGCACGGTCAACCTTGGTCAGAATATCATCGGGCAGATATGTCGTCATATCACGCGTCATCATGCGCTCAATCGCATTTTGACCGGGGTGCGGGCCAGTGGAATACCACTGATCCGATGATGATGCATCATCAATGACCACTTGCGCCTCTGGCGGCCATTCCGTCATGAAACTGGCATATAGATCATCCAAGGTTCGGGACGATGCAATTTTCTGACCCAGACGATGCATACGGTCACCTGTTTTTTCCCCCATCGGTGAAAACGGTGAACTCAACGCCCATATGGATTGCGGCGTTTTTTGCAACATGCCGCCAAGGGCCTGCCGCGCCGGGTAAGGCAGCATACCAATCTTGCTCCAGATTTTCTGGCACCAGACATAGCGTTGATACCCGCCAAAGAGTTCATCCCCTGCATCACCAGACAGGGCCACTGTCGCGACCTGCCGTGCGGCCTTACAAACGAGATAAGTTGGTATTTGGGAGCTATCCGCAAACGGTTCCCCGTACATACCCGCCAGAGACGGAATAACATCCATGGCATCATTGGCGCCAACGCGGTATTCCGTGTGTTCGGTTCCCAGATGCCTGGCAATTGCTGCTGCATAAAGCGATTCATCATACCCAACCTCATCAAAGCCAACGGTAAAGGTTTTCACCGGACCAGATGACACATCGCGCATCAGGGCGACAATCAGCGATGAATCTGTACCCCCCGATAAAAATGCCCCCAAAGGAACATCGGACAACATTTGCGCGGAAACAGATTGGCGGAGCAGTGAATGAAGCTGGTCTATCGCTGCGCCTTCATTGTCATCTACAAAGTGTCTTTCAGCGTAAGCCTGCCCAACAGACCAATACGCCACAGATTGCGGAATTTTTTTACCCCTGATATCTGCTGGCGATATAGACAAGATATGCCCCGGCAACAGCTTGAAAATACCGTTATAAATCGAATACGGTGCGGGGACATT
>DIVF01000054.1 GCA_002423285.1 Micavibrio sp. UBA6139
CCCGGACTTTTGCAACAGGTCTATTTTCTTGTCCAATATACGAGTGTATTAAAATGGCGCTGACATCGCTACTAAGATACCGCCCTGCAACAATAATTATCCTATGTTTCCTCTGCTTTCCCTAACTCTTATCCCCATCGTCTTCCTAACCTCCCTGCTGTCCGGCGTATTCGGCATGGCTGGCGGATTGATTTTGATGGTGGTGCTGTTGGGCGTGTTGCCGGTGGCGGCGGCGATGACGTTGCATGCGGCGATTCAGTTGGTGTCCAATATGTGGCGTTGTATTTTGTGGCGTCGGCATATCGTCTGGTCGGTTTTGCCGTGGTATGGCATGGGGATTTTCATCGGGTTTTTGCTGATGTTGTTGATCCATTATGTGCCGGATAAATCCGTGACCTTGATCATGATGGGCAGCTTGCCGTTGCTGTCGATTGCAGGGGAGAAGTTTGTGCGCCTGAGCATCACTAACCGTCTTCACACTGTTGTCTCGGCGACGCTGTTGACCTTTGTTCAAATGACCGCCGGGGTGGTGGGGCCGCTTTTGGATTTGCTGTATGTGAATGCGCCGTTGACCCGGCAGCAGATTATCAGCACCAAGGCTTTTACCCAGTCGGTCATGCATATGGTGCGGCTCAGCTATTTTGGCATGTTTATCCCGCTGTTAACCGGGGCGGGCGGGTGGCCGGCGGGGTTGTCGGTGGGGTGGATGCCGGGGTTTCTGGTCGCATCGATTCTGGGGACCAGTGCGGCGGCCTATTTCGTCCACCGGATGTCGGATCGGCATTTCAAGGAGATTAGCCGAATTTTGGTAATGATTATAAGTATTTACTGCGTTATCAGCGGGGTCTCCCTGATTTTGGCAGATTTTCCAAAACCCCTTTGACATTATTGCCCAAAACCCATATATTCCGCGCATTCCCGAAAAGTAAGGCGTGTTGCCTTCGTTGGTCTTTGGGCCAATGCCATTTTGGAATATCGGGACAACAACAAGAACGAAGGAACTTCAAATGAGTGAAAAACGCCCTCAGGCGAAACACAAGATTGACCGCCGTCTCGGCGTCAATTTGTGGGGTCGCGCTAAATCCCCATTCAACACACGTCAAACCGGCCCAGGCCAACATGGCGCGAACCGTGGCAAGCTGTCTGACTATGGTACACAGCTGCGCGCGAAACAAAAATTGAAAGGCTACTACGCAAACATTGGTGAGCGTCAGTTCAGCCGTTACTACGACGAAGCGATCCGCTTGCGCGGTGACTCGGGCCAGCAATTGATTGGCCTGCTGGAGCGTCGTCTGGATGCGATTATCTACCGCGCCAAGTTCGTTCCAACCGTATTCGCAGCGCGTCAGTTCGTCAGCCACGGTCACGTGACAGTCAACGGCAAGCGCGTAAACGCTCCGTCCTACCGCATCAATGAAGGCGACGTCATCGAAGTGCGTGAGAAATCACGTCAGCTGGCCGTTTACATTGTCGCCACGGAAATGGCTGAACGCGATGTTCCTGAATACATCAGCGTTGACCACAAAGCCGGTAAGGCAACATTCCTGCGCACACCGAAAATGGAAGATGTTCCATACCCAGTGCAAATGGAACCAAACCTGGTTATCGAGTTTTACTCGCGTTAATCCGCGACACTCTTTCGAAAAAGGCCGCTTTTCAGCGGCCTTTTTTTTATTGCGCGGGGGCCGGGGTTTGGGTTACGTTTTTCATATTATTTAAATGGAGGTTGCAATGTCCTTTTTCGCCAAAGCTGAACTTGAAGACCTGTTTCGCTCTGGCCGGTTTCAGCCGGCCCCGACCATGATGATGGCGGAAGTGGGCGGTTGCGCGGGGATGCCGGTTGAGGCGGTTGTTTGCAACCTTGATGGGTCCGTGTCCGGTGAATGCTGGCGGTCTGATCTGGAAGCGTTGCTGAAACTGGCGGCGGCGGAAAAGGACACCGTGCTGTCCAACCCGAATGTCCGCGTGGTGACAGATTTAATCGCGGAAATTGATCTGTGCCGTAAATCGGTTGATGCGTTGGCGATTGAAATCGAGCAGAAAAAAGCGACGACCGTGTTACCGTTCCGTCCGCGCCAGCCGTAATTATTCGGGCGCACCACCCGATTTTTTTCCTGTCAGGGCCGAGATAATACCGTGGAAGGTTTTGACTTCCTGATCGGTCATTTCCGCACGCGTCAGCATCGCATGCAAATTCCGCAACACGGTTGGTTTCATATCGGGGGCGCGGAAAAATCCGGTGCGCTGCAATTCATCTTCCAACCGTTGATACAAATTGGTCATGGAGTCCTGCGTTGCGGGGAAGCTGTCATTATTGATCATTTGCACGCCCGGTGTGCCATCACCCGCACTCAACCATTCATGGGCAACCAGTAAAACGGCTTGGCCTAAATTCAAGGATGAGAAGCCGGGGTTCAGCGGAATGGTGATGACGGTGCCAGAAATCGCGACATCTTCGTTGCCAAGCCCCGAACGCTCCGCCCCGAAGATCAGGCCAATGCGCTGGCCCTCGTTTTCACGTGCGCGCATATCGGTCGCGGCGGCGCGGGCGGTCATGACATTCTTCACCATATCACGGGGGCGGGCGGTGGTGGCGTAAACATGGTGCAGATCAGCAATGGCTTCGGCGGTGGTGGCGTAAACCTCAACCGGGGGCATCATTTCAAGGGCACCAGCGGACATAGCCTCCGCCCGCTCATTCGGCCATCCGTCACGCGGGTTAACGATGCGCAAGGACACAAGGCCGCAATTCAGCATGGCACGCGCCGTGGCCCCGATATTTTCCCCCATCTGGGGATTTACAAGGATCACAACGGGGCCTGTGGCCAAGGCCCCGGCAGGGGGCAATTTTGTATGGTCTGTTCCGGTCATGGCCGGGTTTTTAGCCCTTTTTGCCCGCTTAGGCAAATGGGGCGGGGTGTTGGGGTCGAAATACCTTGTATTTCAAATATTTCCATATTATTTTGGGGGCGAACTGCTGGACGGAACGGGGGAATCCTTGTTTAGTAAATGGCAGATAAAAATATAAAAAGAGTACAGGGCTGCATGGGACGTAAACCGGAAAATTCATACGATGCCAGAATCGACTTCAATGTCGCGGCGCTTTTGGAATCCCACCTGCGCGACTCTTCCCGCCGCAAGGTGAAGGGGCTGACGATTGATAAGGCCGATGCCCGCATTCTGGATGACGGTTTCTTTATCGCCCGTGAAGGTGAGGGATGGGTTGTCGATGTCAGCATCGCCGATGTCCCCGCCATGGTTCCCGAAAAACATGATCTGGAATTCACCGCCCGTAAATTGAAATATGAACGCAGCGCGCGTGAACGTCTGTTCCCTTATGGTTTCCTTTTGAATTACGTCAGCCTGGCCAACAGCCAGAAACGCCCGGCCATGACATTCCAGATTCATCTGGATAAGGATTTAAATATAACCTCCTACGGCGTTGACCGCACCGTGTTTGAAAGCCTGAAGCAATGCAATGACGGCGATATCACCGCAGAATTAAAAAAGAAAAACCCCGACGTTGAAATGTGGGTTGATCTGGGCCGCCGTCTATATGCCAAGCGTATGAGCCATATTGGCCGCGCTTGCGATACAATCGTCGCCAACGACAATGTCGCCCTGCCATCCGAACCCGCAGTACATGATCATCCGGGGAATGAAGGGGGCGCATTGGTGCATGAAATGATGCGCCTCGCCAACCAAGTCGCCACACGCTTTTTCGTTGATAACAAACTGGAAGCCCCGTTCAAAAACGCATCCGGCGTGGTTGATATTGTGCGCGTGTCCAATGATTTTGATTTCGATGTTGAATGTAACAATATCGCGCAAAAAACAATCGCGGATTTGGTGAAAACCATTCCCGCCTATAGCCATATTTCATCACCGATGCGCGAATACAAAGATTTTCTGGGTTTGAAAACCATTGCGCGTCATCTGGCCGGCGCAGAACCCGACGAAGCCGACCAAAAATATGCCAAAAAACTATCCGATGCCTTCAATGAAAGCGCCGCCAAGGTAAAAACCGATATTCTCTCCCCGCAATGGATGCCGACATGGTCGCAATACCGCGCGACCCAAAATCGCGCGACCCACGAAAAAATTGAACGCGATCCATCCACCCATATCGGCTCCTTGCGTCAATACGCCCGCGAACAGGGATGGAAAATGCCGCAAATGGCCGAACGTCGCTTGCTGATCGACGGCGCACAAGTCACCCTGATTGCGCTTCGCTGTAAAGAAGCCGGAACCCCAACCAGCTGGGCCGTCCACCACAACCCCGACGCCGCCCTAAACCTCGCCGCCGCCCGCCAGACTTTGGCACTCTCAACGGTTAAGAATGACCCGGCGTTGAAAATTGGGTAAGATGGAAGGGTATTAAGAACAAAGGTGGCATTGCCCCCTTTAACCCGGGTCTTATTTTTATGAAGAAATTTATCAATTGGCTGATTGATGCCTTGCTGCCCGGCGAATTTGATAAAGGGCAGGGACAGTATGTCGTTTATAAATCAATTTACGATAGCCAAGGGTATTTTATGAGCACAGGGAGGCGGGTTCTTCTCGGATGTTTTTATTGGAGCATCACGGTCTTTTTTATATATATCCTCGCTTCTTCTTGGCTTCCGAGTGATCCTTATTTTGATTCTACGGCATTAAATGAAAAACAATTGGATAATCTAATAGGGCGTATCTTTTTTGGAATTTTTTTGCTCGTTGTAATAATCAATGTAATTCCAGAATTATTTTTCTACGGTTGCGAACGGAATCCAGGGAAACAGGCTTTGCCTAAACATATTTATTTGAACTTAATTCCATTGGTTATGGCTGCGGTAATGTTTCTTCTTTTCGGAGCAATGTTATTGCCGGATTCTTTGTTTGCTTCGCTGTCTATGATTGGCACAGGCATTTTACTAACTGCACAACTCGCTCTATATATCGTGAAAATATATCAAGACAAGACCTCTAGCGCAGGTTAATAACCCCCCATTAAAACGGGTCAAGGGGGTGTGTGCCCCCTTGAATCTTAACCTTAAAAAATCTTCCCTAAAAAACTTACGCCGCGCGTTTCGTCTGCAAGCGGCTCAATACTTTTTCCGGGCCGATGAGGGGCAATAACACCGCTAGTTCTGGGCCGTGGTCCATGCCGGTGAGGGCGCGGCGGAGCGGCATGAAGAGGTCTTTGCCCTTGCGGCCTGTGGCGGCTTTGACTTGCTCGGTCCAGTCTTTCCAGGTGGTGGATGTCCAAGGCGCGGCTGGCAGCAGGGTTGCGGCTTGGGCGATGAAGTCGGCATCGTCGATGGCGGGTTCGACGGGGCCGTTGGCGACTTGCCACCATTCTTTCACATCGGACAGGCGGGTGAGGTTCGGGCGAACGGCGTCCCAGAAGTTTTCATCGAGGGCGGACAGGCCCATTTCATCAAGGCGTGATTTGACGGTGGCGAAGGGAGTCTGGTGAATGATTTTTTCATTCAGGCGGATCAGTTCTTCGACATCGAATTTCGGCGCGCCTTTGGAGAATTTGGAGATATCGAATTTTTCCAGCAATGGTTCGATGCTGGTGAAGGGTTCAATGGATTCTGAACTTCCCAGAAGGGCCATGAAGCTGATGATGGCCATCGGCTCCAGCCCTTCGTTTTCGCGCAAATCTTTGACGCTGAGCGAGCCGAGGCGTTTGGAGAGCTTGCCACCTTCCGCATCCATAATCATGGGCATGTGGGCAAAGGCGGGTGCTTCGCTGCCGATGGCTCTGAACATCTGGATGTGCATGGCGGTGTTGGAAACGTGATCTTCGCCGCGCACGATATGGGTGATGTTGAAATCGATATCATCAATGACGGAGCAGAGGTGATAAAGCGGGGAGCCGTCTTCACGGATGAGGACGGGGTCGGACATATCCTTGCTGTCGAACTTAACTGGGCCACGGATCATATCGTCCCAGCCGGTGGTGCCGTCTTCCAGTTTGAAACGCCAGTGAGGCTTGCGCCCTTCAGCTTCAAACTTTGCGATTTGTTCTGCCGTCAGGGATAAGGCCGCGCGGTCATAGATGGGCGGCAGGCTGCGCGAGAGTTGCGATTTTCGTTTCAGCGCTAGCTCTTCAGATGTTTCGTAACAGGCATATAGGCGGCCAATTGATTTCAAGTTTTCGATGACGGCATCGTAGCGGTCCATGCGTTTGGACTGGTGTGCCTTTTCATCCCATGTCAGGCCCAGCCATTTCAGGCCAGCCTCAATATCGGCTTCGTATTCTGGTTTGCTGCGCTCCAGATCGGTGTCGTCGATGCGCAGCAGGAAGTGGCCGGCATTTTTCTTGGCATACAGCCATGTGACGACAGCAGCGCGGACGTTCCCGGCATGAATATAACCTGTGGGCGATGGTGCGAAACGAACTCTGACGGTCACGGAAAAATCCTCTTATGGGCCTTAAAAACCTTGGAAGCCCTTTATATACGGGCTGGTGCGCGGGTGCAAGATTGGGCCTTCGGGTTTAGAGGCTGAAAACGCCGATTTCCGGGCGTTTCAGGCGGGGCAGGTCGCTGTAAAGGGTGGTTTTCTTGCCCCACTGGCTGGACAGGCGTTGCAGGATCGCCTTGGCCTCGGCCTGTTCGGCGGCGGGCAGGGTGGCGGGCAGCTTGGCCAGCACTTCTGAGCCCGGGATGGTGGTCGGGCTGGTGATTTTGATAGCCTGCGGGGCACTGTCGCGGCGTCTTTTCGCGGTTTCAAATTCCCGGCTCATTAGGTCATAGGCTTGGGTGATGGCTTCGGTACCGCGTAAGCCTGTGGCGATTTGGGTGATTGTTTCCGCGCCCGTTCTGACCCGTCCGTGATGGGGCAGGGTGAAATCAAGGCGGTTCAGCGTGAAAAACCCGTTCCCTTCCGGGGTGATGGTTATTTGCATGGCGGGATCAGTTTGACCCAGTACGATATTCAGGCGACGAACAATGGCCGGGGTGAAGTAAGCTGGGGCGACATGCGCACCAGCGTCTTTTTCCGTCCAGCTTTCAGACAAAAATGTCGGGTCCACCATAATGGGTCTATCCTGCCGCAATTATCCGAAAAATAGGTTAATTTTCCCGAAAGCCATTGGTCATGGGGTAACGGCGTTCGCGGCCAAAGGATTTGGATGTCACCTTCACCCCCGGCGCGGCCTGGCGGCGTTTATATTCGGCGATATCCAGCATCCGCGATACCCGCGCCACCAATTCGGGGGCATGGCCACGGGCGGTGATGGCGGTTACATCCAGATCGTCCTCAATCAAGCCGCGCAAAATGTCATCAAGCGCGTCATAGGGCGGCAAATTATCCTGATCGACCTGTCCGGGTTTTAATTCAGCCGTTGGGGCCTTGGTCAGGATGCGTTCGGGGATGACCCGGTTCAATGTATTGCGCCACTGCGCCATGGCATAGACTTCGGTTTTATAAACATCCTTCAGCGCATTAAACCCGCCGCACATATCGCCGTAAAGCGTGGCATAGCCGGTGGCGACTTCGGATTTATTGCCCGTGGATAGAACCATAAAGCCAGAAGCATTGGAGAGTGCCATCAGGATCACCCCACGGCTGCGCGATTGAATATTCTGGTGGGTGATATCCGGGGTGGTGTCGGTGAAATACGGTGACAGGATATTCTCAAATTCTGAAACCGGGTCACGGATGGAAATGGTTTCAAGTTTCACGCCCAGCGCAGTACAACATTGCGCAGCATCATCCAGACTGTCTTGCGACGTATAAACAGAAGGTAACATGACGCAGCGCACCGCATCCGACCCCAGCGCATCAACGGCAATTGCGGCGGAGATGGCAGAATCAATGCCACCCGACATGCCCAGTAAAATGCCGGGGAATTTGTTTTTGCGCACATAATCACGCAGGCCCATGACCAGCGCCCCATACATCAATTCCGGGCCTGTGGCGTGGTGTTTGATGTCGGGGGTTTGCAACGGTGACAGGGTGACAATGTCTTCGGCAAATTCTGCGGCCCGCAGGACATATTCACCGGATTTCCCAAGGACGAAGGAGCCACCGTCAAAAACAAGCTCATCCTGCCCGCCGCACTGGTTCAGGTAGATGAGGGGCAGTCCTGTTTCATTGACGCGCGCGCGGCATACTTCCAGACGTTGTTCAACCTTGCCCATTTCAAACGGGCTGGCATTGGGGACGATCAGAATATCCGCACCCAGTGCTTTTAATTTCTCCGCCACATCGGGGAACCATGCATCTTCGCAAATCATCACGCCAAGGTTATGGCCACGGAATGGAATCGGCATGGGCAGGGGGGCTGCGCTGAAGATGCGCTTTTCATCAAACACACCGTAATTCGGTAAATGGTGTTTGAACCGCGTGTGTAGGATTTTTCCATCGCCGATCAAATGAACGGCGTTATAAAGTCTATCGTCCACGCGCCAGGGGCAGGGCATCAAAACATGGGTGTTTTTGGTGATGGCGGCAAATTCATGGATATGGCGTTCAATGGCATCCATAAAGGATGGCTTTAAAATCAGATCTTCCGGCGGGTAGCCACAGGCATATAGCTCAGGAAATACGATCAAATCTGTTTGTGCTGGGGCCGATTCCAGCACCTCACGCGCCCGGCGCATATTCCCGGCGATATCGCCGACCAGCGGGTTTAATTGAGCCAGAATAATATTGAGAGAGGAAATGCTCATCTTATTTATTCCGCCGCTGATTTTCGCAAAAGGAATTCACGGCCCAGTTTCACGCGCGGCACGCCGTTATATTCAACGATGTCTGCCGTGGCATAGGTTTCCGTCCATTGGCTTGGCAGGAATGATCCGGTGCCGACCACATCAATGGGTGCTTTTGCATCGGCCATGACACGGCATTTTTCAGGGGTGAAGCCGGATGATGCAACAATTTTGACTTTATCAAATCCGGCTGCATTCAATTGTTCACGCAGATGCCACACGGCTGCCGCAGAAACACCTGTGCCGATCAGATGTTTTAATTCTTCGTTGTTGCGATAGGCGCGAATGGTATCCGGCACATTGCGTTCCAAAACGGCGTAGGAAGATTGCGGGTCTAACCCTTCCAGATAACGTCCGCCACCTGTATCAATGCGGATCGATAATTCGCCGGACTTCGCCAGATCGGGGAAGGCGTTGCAGATTTCAAGGGTGTCGGTCACTTCGCGTCCGAAATAATCAACCAAAACCGTCATCGGGACAGTGGGGTGTGTTTCGCGGAACATCTGCGCTGCACGCAATGTCGATCCGGCATAACCTATCAGGGCATGGGGCATAGTGCCGTAGCCAGCCTTGTTGCTGAAATAATGGGCGGTGGCATCTGTGGCATTGCCGATAAAACCAACAGCGTTTGATTTGCGCTTGGCGCGTGCGCTGCCAACGCTGGCGGCATAGGCCATCATGTCGGCCATTTCCAATCCGGCGCAATGACGGGCATCCATGGCGAGGAAAGCTGCTTGCGGTAATGTGACGCACATCGCAAATGCATTCGCCGCCGCGACACAAGCGGGGCCGATTTTTTGCAGCAGCAACGTTTCAAGATCGCAGAGCTGTGTGAATGGGCCGCTCAAATACATCAGCGGTTCACCCGCACCGACCCAGCGGCCTTCGGCATAAATTAAATCGATGGTGATTTTAAAACCACGTTCCGCTGCAACCTGTTCCAGCCATTCAATGGCAAGGCGCGGGGCAGAGACAACGGGTCTGCGCATAAAGATGGCATAGGTGACATCTGTATCGCCGAATTTTTCGACGATTGATTTTGTGCGTTTGAAATACGCGTCAGTCCATTGGGTGATAACCGGATCATGTTTTGTCATGGAAAGGATTATATGCCGTCCAGGCGATTATTTCAGGGGGAATAACAGGGTTTTCAACGGTATTCAGGGTTAAAATTATTGATTTCTTGAAATTAACCTTCTTCAGCCCATGTCATTGAGAGGTAAAAGTGGCTTTGGGCTGTTTTCCTGAATAAATCACGAAATAAGGAGGCAAAAATGCTCCAGTGGGCTGTCACATTCCTCGTCATCGCGTTAATCGCAGGCTTTTTAGGCTTTGGTGGGGTTGCTGCCGTTTCGGTTGAAATGGCAAAGATCGTATTCCTGATCTTTCTGGTTCTTTTCCTCGTTGCTGCTGTTATGGCGGCATTGCGCGGAAAAGCGCCTAAGCTTTAAGACTCATCGCTAAACATAACGAAAGTCGCCGCGCGTTTATTCCGCGGCGACATTTGTATGTGCATTTGGGTTGGTGCGGAGGTGACGCATTTCATCGGCCAGCATAAATGCCATTTCCAACGCTTGCGTCGCGTTCAAACGCGGGTCGCAATGCGTGTGGTAACGATCAGACAGATTTTCATCAGTGATGGCCTGTGCGCCGCCCGTGCATTCGGTGACGTTCTGGCCAGTCAGTTCCAGATGAATACCGCCCGGGTGAGTGCCTTCGGCCTTGTGCACGTTGAAGAAGCCGCGAACTTCGCCCAAAACATGGTCGAATTTACGGGTTTTATAACCAGTTCCGGATTTGATCGTGTTGCCATGCATCGGATCACAGGACCAAACGACTTGGCGGCCTTCACGCTGAACGGCGCGAACCAGTGGCGGCAATTTATCTTCAACCTGATCATGTCCCATACGAGCGATCAGGGTCAGGCGACCAGGAATGTTTTCTGGGTTCAATGTATCAATCAAACGCAGCAGTGTATCAGGTTCAAGGTTGGGCGGGCATTTCAGACCCAGCGGGTTTTTCACACCGCGCACGAATTCCACCTGCGCGCCTTCGGTTTGGTTGGTGCGTGCCCCAATCCACAGCATGTGCGCGGAGCAGGCATACCAGTCGCCCGTTGTTGTATCAATGCGGCTTAAGGCTTCTTCGTATGGCAATAACAATGCTTCGTGTGAGGTATAGAAAGCTGTCTCACGGATCGCCGGAACGGTTTCACCCGTTACACCGCATGCGGTCATGAAGGCGAGGGCTTGGTCAATGCGCTGGGCAATGTCTTCGAAGCGATGGCCCAGCGGGCTGTCCTTCATGAAATCAAGGCCCCATTTATTGACACGGTGCAGGTCGGCATAACCGCCCTGCGAATAGGCGCGCAGCAGGTTCAGTGTCGAGGCCGACTGGTTATATGCTTGGATCATCCGTTGCGGGTCAGGAATACGCGCCGCAGGGGAAAATTCAAAACCATTGATGATGTCGCCGCGATAGCTGGGCAGGGTGACGCCGTTGATGGTTTCATTATCATCACTACGTGGTTTCGCGAATTGTCCGGCCATGCGGCCAATTTTGACCACCGGCATGGAACCGCTGAACGCCATCACGATCGCCATCTGCAAAATCACGCGGTAGGAATCGCGGATTTTAGGGGCGTTGAATTCAGCAAAGCTTTCCGCGCAATCGCCACCCTGTAACAGGAAGGCACGGCCAGCGGCGACCTCAGCCAGCTGCGCTTGCAGGCTGCGGGCTTCCCCGGCAAAAACCAGCGGTGGCAGGGTGGCCAGAAACGACTCAGCCCGCTGAAGCGCAATCGCGTCCGGATAGGCTGGAAGCTGTTTTGCTGGCTTTTCACGCCATGTGGACGGGGACCATGCGGAATTGGCTGTGGACATCAAAAACTCCATTTGTGCAGTACAATAAAATCTTTACGCATTTTCCCCAAAACCTGCAAGGTTTGCCTTGTTCATTGGGTCTTTATCTTTATCAGGGCAAAATGTTATCCTGTTAGAGCGGTTGTTTTCATGGGGAAATCAGAGGGATATCCATGGTTTATCGGGATCAGGCCCAAAGTCAGGCCACTAAAGCTCAGGCTAACCATTGGGCTGTCGATACCTTATCCGGGTTAAAAGACCTGATCGGGTCCGTTTCCCCGCATGAGGCCGGAACCGATCCTGCCATTTTACAAGAACGCCTTGATCACTTGCTGGTTCAATTCCCCGCTGATTACGCCCGGATGAGTGATTTGTCCGAAGTTTTGTATTCACCCGACAGCACCGCCTATGGCGCACGCGCCACGGCCGTTTTCAATCGCTGGGCGATTGAGGAAGCGGGCGGGCCATCATTACCAGCCTTTGTCGCGCAGGCAATGGAACAGTTTGAATTACCGTTGAGCGGTCCGATGGCGCGCGCTGCGATGATGGCGGCGGTGTTGGCCGAAATCCCGAATGATTTGATGTATCACGGCAATGAACATTACCGCAAAGTGATGTTCCACACCATTCGCCTGCTGGCCACGCATCGCCAGTTGAATGCACCGACCATGCCTGTTTTGAACGACATACAAATGATGCAGGTTCTGATCGCGGCCACCATTCACGATCTGGGGCATGAGGGCGGCGATAATCTGCGCGATGGCATTTATACGCCGGGTTATATGGAACAAAAGGCGTTTGATATGATGCGCCCGTATCTGGAAGCCCTCGACCTTGACCGTGACTTCTGGGGCGATATTGAAACGATTGTTTTTTGTACCGACATTACATTTTTCGCAGGCGATAACAGCCCATGCGTGCGGATGAAAAAAATCTACCGCCATAATTTTACCCATGATTTGCCGGAAGGCGAAGATGTGGAAATGATGATTATCGGGAAATTGCGCCGGTTCGAGGATAATCCATCACTCTCCTTAATGGCGATGTTGCTGCATGAGGCTGATATCGCGACTTCATCGGGTTTAAGCTATGAACAAAGCTGTTCTGAAACCATCAGCATCATGGAAGAGCGCGGCCTGAAAATTGCGGGTCCAAAGGTGTTGCTGAAATTTCTGGTCGAGCAGCTGGACGGGTGCATGATGACCCCGGCGGCGCAGAAATTATTTGCCAATGAAATGGCGGTGATTATGCAGCAGGCGGAAGATGCTCTGTCGGCTGGGGTTGAGAGTTTTTACGATTAGTCATCCGGCCTGATTTCGGGGTGTCATTGCCCCAACGGCGATGCTGCCACAGCCATTGTTCTGGTTTTTCCGTGATCCATGATTCAAGTAAGGCATGCGCCTCGGCTATCAATTTTTCTGCCGGGATGGGCTGGTTATCGGAATCTTTCACTTCAAAGGGGGGGTAGAAGGACAGGCGGAAATGCCCCTCTGGCATCCGTTCAACGCGATACGGCACTAAACCGCAATCAAATTTCTGGGCCAGCGAGACAAAGGCCGTGCTGGTCATCGCAGGGCGACCAAAGAAGGGTGCTTCGATGCCCTCATTATATTTCTGATCAATCAGAATGGCGATAGAACGCTTTTCCTTCAACGATTCAACTAAATGACGTGTGCCGGTTTTTGATTTTGGCAGGGTGCGCAATTTACCACCCAATGTGCGGTAACGGTTCAGGATTTTATCTGACCACGGGTTATTGGGAGCGCGATAGACCAGATCAATCGGCATGTTATAGCGCAGCAAACACGGCGCCATCATTTCCCAATTGGCCAGATGCCCGGAAAACAAAATGACATGGCCGTGTTTTTCAAGCGCCGTTTTTAAATGTTCAATCCCCGCCAGTTCCACATCGGGTGCAAAATATTCAAGATGGGGATATTCAGCAATGATCCGTGCCAGATTATCCCACATGCCGGAAATGATCGCCTGATATTCGGCATCTGTTTTTCCCGGCAGGGCGATTTTTAAATGGGTCAGGGCTTTTTTGCTGGCCTTGAGTTTCGGGCCAAATTTGCGGCCAATTTTTCCGGCGAAATTGGAGGATTGCTCCGGTGTCATCAGGCCCAGAAAACCAAGCATGGCGAGCAAAACACCATATTCAATGCGATAGCGAATTTTTTTCATGCGTGTTTTATCGATTCAATCAATTGCTGAAAACGTGACGCAGTGCCGTCCGCGAAGTGCAGGGCTACATTTAGAATATCAAAGGATTCCGGCGCAAGAAAGCCTGGAGGGATTTTAACAGCATCCTTGGCCGTTGTAATCAACCGCGCGTTCAGCGATTCTGCCTTATTTTTCAGATTGTTGAGATCAGATTCAGAATAGGGGTGATGGTCGGGATAGGCGGTAAATCCCGCAACATTAAGGCCCGATTCCTGTAGGGACCGTTGGAATTTCGCCGGGTGCGCCAAACCGCAGAACGCATAATAGGCCGGGGCGGGGTTGATCAGGGCGGTGGGTTGCAACGTGGCATGCAGCACGGGCTTACCTGCTGGCACATGGCGCAGGGCGTTGGCGGCATCATCGCCAATCAATAAAACAGCATCGGCCTTTTTCATGCCGCGATGAATAGGTGTGCGCAGTGGCCCGGCGGGCAGCAGCATTTCATTGCCAAATCCTGTCGCGCCATCAATGACGATAATGGATAGGTCTTTCTTCAGGGATGGGTTTTGCAAACCATCATCCATGATAATGAAATCATGAAGCAAAGCAGCCGCATGTTTTGCCCCGGCCACGCGGTCGGCGGCAATAATGGTCGGTGCTATTTTTGTGAGCAGCAGCGGTTCATCACCAACATCTTGCGCTGTGTGGATGGCAGGGTCCACCAGAACGGGGCCGGATAATTTTCCGCCGTAACCACGCGATAAAAAACATGGGTTTTTCGCAAGGTCCTGTTCACGTAAGAGGGCCATCAGGGCAATGGCGGTTGGTGTTTTTCCCCCACCGCCTGAAACCAGATTACCAATGCATAGCACCGGAATAGCGGCGTTATGTGTTTTTGTAAGGCCCTGATGGATCAAATGACCAATGGTATAAAGCGCGCTCAATGACCCCAGCGACATGGCAATCGCGCGTGATTTTTGCGATTGCGTGTCGTACCAGAAATCGGGGGTCTTGTGGTCGGTCATGGTTTATTCTCCGCCATGATGCCGCAATCGATCAGCAGAGGTTCAAGGTCCTTCATAATCTGGACCAGAACGGTGGCTTTATCCTGCGCGAATTTACTGCCGCGAATTTGCAGTTCGGTTAGGTCAGATGGCGTTTTGAGCAGATGACGCAGTGTTACCAAAAACTCTTCTTCTGTTTCCAAACGCTGTGCGGCGTTGGCTTGGTTCATTTCGGCAAAAATCTGTTGCTGATTTTGCACATGCGGGCCATGCAGAACAGCGCAGCCCAGCATGGCGGCCTCAATCGGGTTATGACCGCCACCACCATCATTGCTGAAGGACCGGCCAATGCAGGCCAACGGCACCAAGCGGTAGAACAGGCCAAGCTCACCCAGCGTATCGGCGATATAAATCTGATCCGTGGCAGAGGGTGCAACCAGATCGGGGCCACGCAGGCATGCGGTCAAATGGTGGGATTCGCAAGTGGCCAGAATTTCTTCGCGCCGTTCCGGATGACGCGGGGCAATAATGGTCAGCAAATTCGGGAAGGTCTTTTGTAGCTCTGTATGCAGGCGGCAGGCCATGTCCTCCTCACCCGCATGGGTGCTGGCATAAAGCCAGACGGGCCGCGAATGAAGGGCTGATTTCAAGGCTGTTAGTGCGTTCGGATCAAAGGGCAGCGGATCGGCGCTGTATTTAACATTATCGCGCACCCGCACCGCAACCGCGCGCAGGCGTGTGTAATACCCGGCATCCTGTTCGGTTTGTGCCAGACACAGATCAAAGGCCGATAAAAGTTTTGCCGCCGTCTCACGGACATGTTTCCAGCGGCGATAAGAGCGACGCGACATATGGGCGTTGACCAGAACGCAGTGAATATTGCGCGTGCGAATCCCGCGCAGCATGTTCGGCCATAATTCAGATTCCATCCAAAGGATCAAATCAGGGGACCAGTGGTTCAGGAAATTCTCAACCCAGTCCGGATGATCCAGCGGGTAAAACTGGTGGATGGCGCGGGGGGGGAGGCGTTGCTGCATGATGGCGGCGGAACTGACGGTTCCTGTGGTGATCAACACATGAATATCCGGGAACCGGGTCAACAGGGCATCAATCAGGATCAGGGTCGATTGTGCTTCACCAACGCTGGCTGCGTGAAACCAGACCAGCTTTCCAAGGGGGCGCGGCAGACCCGGAACGCCCATGCGTTCCGGTAGACGTGCGGCGTCTTCCTTGCCACGGCCAAGACGCCGTTTCAAGATTCCGCGCAAAGCAGGGGCGCTATGGCTGGTTAATGAATGGTAAAGATTTAACATACGTCCGGGACTCGATAACCTTGTGTTAGCCAATTCTAGGGTAAGGTAAGATATAAGGGTCTGGGCCACGCTTGCCAAGTTGATCCTTTTTGAAATTCAACGGGATGGAGCCTTTTCTTGCGCCGTGTCTATTATATGAACCCGAAACGGAAGCAAATCGTGCAAGAAGCGATGTTGCAGATGCGCGCGACCAGTGCGGCGCTGGGCCCTGAATTCATGACCAGAATCAGGATGTTAATCAAGGATTGCGATCCGGAATATATCAGCCAGATTCTGGGGGAGCCACCCGCCCAGCAACAAGAAACAGCACCCGCGGCACAGCCTGAATCCATCGCCGAACCCACCCCGTGGAACCCGGCGGAAAACGTTGCGACCGAACCCGTGGATCAAAAGAAAAATCTGCTCATCATCATGAAATTCCTGCAACTGAAGCAGGATAACAAAAGCGTCCAGAACCAGGTTCGGACGCTTTTGGCAGAAAAACATACTATTCAGTAAATCTCAGCCCATTTTTAAACTGGCCAGATCCCCATCGTCCTATGGTGGGGTTGCGGTACATGCCCCGCCACGGTCAAACGCACAGCCGGGGTTCACGCAGATATGTTCTTGATAGGCACCGATATTGCTGCGGTCAACAGTCACGCCTGTGGCGATTGGTGGTGCGCTACAGTTATCGGTGGCGAAGAAGTTTTCGTACATGTTGAACGGTTCACGCGGATATTGATCGCCGTCGTTCCGGGCGCGTGACAGTTGCGCGGCAAAGCGGCCATCCGCTGTACAGGCATAACCGGGCGGCAGACCGCGTGGGTCAAAGCCATCATAGGTATCAAGATAGAAGAAATCATCCAGGCTTGGTTCATCAACGAAATTGATACATTTCGCGGCGGACCAGACTTGGGCCATAACGTTACAGTTATAAATGGCGCTACCGCCACCGGCACCGCCAACAGTGTAATCGGCACCATCCCGACCACCCAGATAGGTGTGGCCGAAATTGCCGCCGATATAGGGGGCCAAACTGTTCGCGACCAGAATGTTCAGGGCGTTTGCCATGTTGGTTGGTGCGGTGCTTGGCCAGTGGTTTGTTTCACTGAACAGGGCGTTTTGGTTGTGAACAACCGTTGCCAAAGATTCCAGGAAGTTATCAAAGCAGGAATATTCAAGAATACTGTCTGCCTTATAGATCAAGTTCTGGTTTTGGGTGATTTCACGTTGTGCTTCGGCCCAGGCCTTGGATTTCAGGGCTTCCCAATAGCTGGGATCACATGTGGCGGGCTGGGCCAGCGCCGGAGCCATAAAGGCGGTGAGAGTGAGAAGAGTGATTGCCGTTGTCGATACGGGCTTCAGGGCCAGCCGAATACGCTGTCCGAACGTCAAGTTATGCCCCGCTTTGGCAACCATTGGCCATTCCCCCTCAAAAGATCACACCAGTATTTTAACCCATATCGTTCCGGCTGTCATTAACACACTGGCAAGACAGCGTGAATTCGAGGGCCGAATCCGTTGGTTTTTACAATCTATTACGATTGTAAACAAACCCGTGGGTTTTAGCAAATTAGGGAAAGTGTCCAGCGTGGCGGATTTCCGGGGATTTCCCCAAAAAACCCGCCCGCCGGGGATGGAATTAAGCGGCGGCTTCGCCGTCCAGATCGATGTCCAGAATGGACATGCTGAGCGTGAAGGATGTTTCGCCTTCATCTTCGTCCTTGAAAATCAGGGCGATGAATTCGCCGTCGATCAGGACTTCCAGAGAATCGGGGGCCTGTGCGCCACGGCTCCGCAGGGCCAAGCCTTTATTGGAAAATTTTTGCTGCAGATAGGTTTGCAGTTTCTGGATCTCTGCTGGTGAAATATTCATGGTCTGGGCCTTTCCTTGATCGTCGCTCTTTTTAAAAATTATTCTAACCTTGATGTATCAGGCCGCCATGACCGATGCAACTATGCTGCTGCTAACGGGTGCGGTAATGCCGGAGAGTACGGCTGCATGGCATTGATCGGCCATGACTTTACGGTCTGAAAATGTTTTGGGGTCCATCGGTGCATGGAAGATGACGCGAATGACCGCGCCACGGCCGCCGGTGAAGGCTTTCAAATGCGGGGGCATGGTCATATCGCCGTGCCATGCATACAGATCGCGGATGTCTTGTGTATCAGCCGTATGGCCGTTGACCTGTTCAATGCGCAGTGTCACGGGCTGGATCATCAGATCATGGCGATTATCATCCAGTGTCATGCTGAACAAAGATGATTTGAACGGGGCAACGGTTGTGCCGCCGGTGGATGTGCCTTCTGCAAACAGGATCAGGCTTTTGCCTTCATCCAGCATATTCGACAGGGCGTTTTTCTCACGCTGCGCATCATTGCGTGAACGGCTGATAAAGGCGGTTTGTTGCATGCGGGATAGGAAACCAAATACAGGCCAGCTGGCAACTTCGCGCTTGGCGATAAAGGATGCCTTCAACACGCTGCCCAGAACCGGAATGTCGAGATAGGAAATATGGTTGCAGACAAAAACGGTTTGTTTGTTATGCAAGGGTTGCCCTTCAACAATCACTTTCAAACCAAAAATTTTGCAAACGCCCTTTTGCCAGATATGGGGCAGGACATATGATCCTTGTCCGCGATGGAGCATCATCAGGATAATTTGCAGCGGCACCATGACGGCGCACCACGCAAAAAACAACACGGCCTTCACGATGACGATGGCCATGGACATCAGATTGCGCTCAGTTTTTTGTCTTCAGATTCGGAGGATTCGGAATCATCTTCCGCCGGGAAGGCCGTTGAGCTGACGAAGGATTTATTGCCCTTGCGCTCATAATGCTTCTTATAATGTTTGGTGACCAGATCGGTGTGCAACATGATGCAGACATCGGTGGTGTTGAATTGTTCATCAATTACTGCACCATCCCCGATCAGGGAGCCAATGCGCAAATATCCTTTAATGAGTGGCGGCAGTTCGCGGATGATTTCACGCGGGTTCAAATCTTCCTTGGCGATCATATCCATACGGACATAGCGTTCTGGCAATGCGACCGGGCGCATATCTGCCGGTGCCAGGTGGTTGTGGTACAGGTATGAAAGCGGGCGGGCGAGGGCTTGCGGGTCCGTCCCCGGAAAGCTGGCGCAGCCAAACAGCATTTCAATGTTATGTTCCAAAACGTAATCGGCGATGCCTTGCCACAGTAATTGCAAAACGGGCTGGGTGCGGAATTCGGGCAGAACACAGGAACGGCCCAGTTCCAAAACGGTCGCACCGCTTTTCAGAATAGGGTCGATGTTATATTCGTCGCTGGTATAAAACTGGCCGTGCTTTTCTGCGACTTCCCGGTCGAGCAGGCGATAGGTGCCAACGATTTTCTGATTTTTTGGGCCGCCGCGTTCATCAACCACAATCAAATGGTCGGCATGGGCGTCAAATTTGTCAAAGTCCCGCTTCTTGGCGGCCATCTCAGCCGTTGGGGTAGCTTTGTATTCCTCGTAAAACACTTTGTAGCGCAGATCCTGCGCAGCATCGATCTCTGCATCGGTTTGCGCGAGACGGACTGTAATTTTTTCGCTCAAGGTTTCTGTCTCAGCCATGCTCGTATGGTAACTCTCGCCATAGCTGCGCCATCAGGGTGCAGCCCGTTTCAGGATTTTCTACAGTCACGGTTTTAAGGATTTAAAGCCGCAGGTCAAGGTTTTCCGGGAATTTTCGGAAAATGAACGGGCCTAAATATAATTCCATAATAATGGGAGCGTTATCCTGTAAAGAAATCAAAGAGAAGCTTGATGTTCAAGGTCACGATCACCGCTGAAATAAGCCACGCCAGAATGATGATCGGCAGCTTGATTTTGAACGGACCCATCAGCTTTTTACTGCTGGTGAACTGGACCAGCGGGATAACGGCAAAGGGCAATTGCATACTTAAAATGACTTGAGACAGGATCAAAAGCTGGGCTGTGCCCGATGCCCCGTACATCAGGCAGACGATAAAGGCCGGGATCAGGGCCAGCATCCGGGTAATCAACCGGCGCAACCAAGGCTTCAGACGGATCTGTAAGAATCCTTCCATAACGATCTGACCGGCAAGGGTTGCTGTAATGGTAGAGTTCTGACCCGAAGCCAGAAGGGCCAGGGCAAAGAGTGTACTGGCTAAGGACGTGCCGAGCATCGGCGTGAAGAGTTTATGTGCCTCTTGAATCTCGGTGATGTTATTCATGCCGTTTTCGTGAAAGACAGCCGCCCCCATAATCAGGATGGCGGAGTTGATGAACAAAGCAAGGCTGAGGGCCACGGTGGAATCAATGGTTGCGAATTTAATTGCTTCCCGTTTATGCGCGGTGCTCTCACCAAAATCGCGCGTCTGCACGATGGAAGAATGCAGATATAAGTTATGCGGCATCACCGTCGCGCCCAAAATACCAATGGCAATATAAAGCATGGCCGGGTTCATGACGATTTCGGCTGTGGGCACATAACCCTGTAAAACCGCGCTGAAGTCAGGTTGCGCCATCATAATCTGGGCAATAAAACACCCGGCGATAATGGTCATGAGCGCAATGATGAAGGCTTCTAAATAACGGAATCCGCGTGACTGCAACGCCAGAATTATAATGGTGTCCAGAACGGTCAGGGAAATACCAAAGATCAGTGGCATGCCGAATAACAAATTCAGCGCAATGGCGGTGCCAATAATTTCCGCCAGATCACAGGCGCAAATGGCAATCTCGCACAGCACCCATAAAACAAAGGCCACTGGTTTTGGATAGTTGCGGCGGCAGGCCTGAGCCAGATCAAGACCGGTGGCAATGCCAAGCCGGGCACTTAAGGATTGCAAAAGGATTGCCATCAAGTTCGAGAGCAGAATAACGGAGAGCAGCGTATAGCCAAACGCCGAACCCCCGGCGATATCTGTGGCCCAGTTGCCCGGGTCCATATAGCCGACCGCGACCAGATAACCCGGTCCGGCAAAGGCCATCATTTTTCGCCAGAATCCGGCATCCTGTGGGACGCGGATGGTCCGGTAAACTTCGCGTAGGGAGGGCTGTTGTGCTTCGATCTGTATGCTCATATTTTAAGGCTATAGCACAAATTTTAGCCATGGCAACAAATTTGACAGGCATTGTAATATCGCCCACACTGAAAAAATGAGTAAAAAGCCAGCCGAAACCCAGAAATCCGCCATTCCTGATGACCCTGAATTACAGGCCCAACGCTTTGGCCGGGTTCGGGAGGCGCACCAGACTGAAACCGCCGAAGATTATGTCGAGCTGATCGCTGATTTGATCGAAGCGCAGGGCGAGGCACGCGTGGTTGATCTATCTTCCCGGTTCGGGGTATCACACGCCACGGTCAATAAAGTGATCGCGCGGCTTAACCGCGAAGGTTTGGTCAGTAACCGGAAATATCGATCTTTGTTCTTAACGGATGAGGGCCGGGAGCTGGCTGTGCGCTGTAAGGAGCGTCACCTCATCGTTTTCAATTTTTTACGTTCCATCGGTGTACCGGAAGAAATCGCAGAGATTGACGCCGAGGGCGTCGAACACCATGTCAGTGAAGAAACATTGAAAATTTTCCAAGCGTATATCAGCAAGCATAAAAAATGACCGCGATTCCACAGGGCGAAAAACTGCGTGAGAAAATCGAAAGCCATACAGGTTGTCCGATTGTTGATCTGCGTTTTTATGCCACGGGGCAAAACGCCAATCTATATCTGGTTGACCTGACCGATGATCGTCGCCTGATGGCCAAGATCATGCGGGAAGGGGAAGAAGAAACACAGTCATCCCTAGAGGCAGAGGGGTGGATGCTGGAATACCTCGCCCGCAAGACAAAGCTGCCGGTGCCGCGTGTCTATTGGTGTGATGCCAATACCATCCTGATGGATTTTATTGAAAACAGCGGCGTAATGAATACGAAGACCCAAGAAAATGCCGCCGAGATGCTGGCTGCGCTCCACGGGGTTGAGGCTGATTTTTTTGGGTTGGAACGTGATACAACAATTTCATCCTATACCCAGCCCAATCATTTTGAATCGCATTGGGTTGAATTTTTCCGCGATCACCGTTTGTTGCATATGGCGCGTGAGGCGTTGAATGATGGAACAATCGAAGCCGGAACCATGCAAAAAATTGAAAAGCTGGCCGGGCAGATCGACCGTTTTATTGATGGTGGTGTTAAACCCGGTTTGATCCACGGTGATTTGTGGGGTGGGAATGTTTTGTTGGGGCAGGACAAGCTCGCGGCCTTCATCGATCCCGCCATTTATTATGCGGACCCGGAAATGGATCTGGCGACGATTCGCCTGTTTGATACCTTTGGTGATGCATTCTTTCAGCGTTATAATGAAATTCGGGGTATTCGCCGTGGATTTGATACGGAACGCCGCTACATTTATGCTCTTTATCCCTTGTTGGTGAATGCTCGCGGTGTGGGGAATCGCTATGTCGTGGAAATTGATGCTATTTTAAAACGGTTCGTAGGTTAGGGGAGCAATCTGCTGTGTATGGCAAGCTGATCAAAATTCTTCTTCTGGCACTGGTTGCCGCCGTTGTCGTTACTTTTCTGGCCCTAAGCCTGATGAAAAAGGACACGCCTGCGCCTCAGCAGGACGCCTTGGCCCCACCGGCGGTCAGTACCGCCACGCCGACGCGCAAAAACCCGCACCGCGATATGTTAGAAGATACAATGACGGCAACAACACCCGCCGCACAGCAGCCACCTGCACAAACCCAATCACCCGGTGCCGCGAAGCGCCCGATGTTGCAATATGCTTCTCTGGCCGGAACCTTGCAGAGCAGCAGTGCCGAGATTCAACCCGGTGGCCGCATCCCGCGTGACTATACTTGTAACGGCAGCAATATTTCTCCGGCCTTTCAATGGTCCGGCGCACCGCGTGGCACGCAAAGCTATGTGCTCTTGTTTGAAAAGCTGGATGCGACAGAGGGCAATAGTTTGCAATGGGGTGTTTACAACATTCCATCATCTCAAAATGCCATTGCCGCACGCACCCCGCGCGATCCTGTTCTGGCACAGGGTGTGACGCAGGCGATTAATGATGCGGGCAGTGTTGGTTATATTGGCCCTTGCGCCCCGCGTGGGCAGTTCCAATACACCCTTAGTGTGATTGCATTGGATCAGAATCTGGCACTTCCTGCTGGCCTGAAACGCGATGATCTGATCAAAGCAATAAACGGCCACATCATTGATATGGCCGTTCTACCGCTGGTTCATTTTTATAGGCTGTAAAAGTTTTAGCCGAGCGCTTTTTCAAGTTCAGGCAGGGCTTCAAACAAATCCGCCACCAGACCGTAATCCGCAATCTGGAAGATTGGCGCTTCGCTGTCCTTGTTGATGGCGACGATGACTTTTGAATCCTTCATCCCGGCCAAATGCTGGATCGCGCCGGAAATGCCAACGGCGATATACAGGTTTGGTGCAACGATCTTACCCGTCTGGCCAACCTGATAATCATTCGGTACATACCCGGCATCAACAGCCGCGCGGGATGCACCTGTGGCCGCACCCAGCTTATCGGCAACAGGGATAATGTATTTTTCGTAGTTTTCACCACTGCCAAGGCCGCGACCACCGGAAATAACGATCTTCGCGGTTTGCAGGTCAGGGCGTTCGGATTTGGTCAGTTCTTGTCCGATGAAGGATGACAAGCCGGTATCACCTGTGCTGGCCAGTGCCTCAACGCTCGCGGAACCACCCTCTGCGGCAGGATCAAACGCGGTCGGGCGCACGGTCAGCAGGATAGGGGTGCTTGTGATCTGTACAGTTGCCAACGCATTCCCTGCATAAATTGGCCGTACGAATGTATCCGCCGATTCAATCGCAACAACATCGGTTACTTGCGCGACATCCAACAATGCCGCTGCGCGTGGCAATACGTTCTTACCAAAGAACGATGCCGGGGCAGCAACGTGGCTGTAATTTTTACCAATGCTGGCGATCAGTGTTGCAATGTTTTCTGCCAGATTGTGGGCATAGGCTGCATCATCGGAATGGAGAACCTTGGCAACGACCGCAATCTTGGTGGCGGCCTGTGCTGCGGCCCCTGCATTGTGACCGGCAACCAGCACATGAATATCACCGCCCAGTTTTGTGGCGGCGGCAACGGTGTTCAGCGTGCCGGGGTTCAGGGATTGGTTGTTATGTTCTGCAATTACAAGAATTGTCATGATTAGATCACCTTTGCTTCTGTTTTCAGTTTGGCGACCAGTTCTTCAACACTGGCAACCTTGATTCCCGCCTGACGTTTCGGCGGTTCGGTGACTTTCAATGTTTTAATGGCGGATTGTACGGTCACGCCCAGATCGGCAGGGGTAACGGTATCCAGCTGCTTTTTCTTCGCCTTCATAATATTGGGCAGGGCGGCGTAGCGCGGTTCGTTCAAACGCAGATCCGTTGTTACCACGCAGGGCATTTTCAGCTTTAATGTTTCCAAGCCACCATCAATCTCGCGGGTGACAACTGCATGGTCGCTTTCCAGTACGATTTTGGAAGCAAACGTACCTTGCGGCCAGTTCAGCAGCGCGGCCAGCATTTGGCCTGTCTGGTTGTTTTCACTATCAATCGCTTGCTTGCCGGTCAGGACCAGACCGGGTTGTTCTTTCTCAACGATGGCTTTTAGCAATTTTGCCATGGTCAGTGGTTGAATTTCTTCATCGCACAGAATGTGAATACCGCGATCTGCACCCATCGCCATGGCGGTGCGCATTGTTTCTTGAACCGTGGCAGGGCCAGCGGAGACAACAATGATCTCGGTCGCCTTTCCGGCTTCCTTCATACGAATGGCTTCCTCAACTGCGATTTCACAGAAAGGGTTCATCGACATTTTGACGTTTGCGGTTTCAACGCCGCTTTGGTCAGCCTTCACCCGGATGGTGACATAGGCGTCAATCACGCGTTTGACAGGAACAATAATTTTCATCGGTTTCGTTTCTTTCCAAGAATCATGGTTTGGTTCCCGATTGTACTGGCAAATGGGCAGCGTTCAAGGCGTTGAGGGCCGGAAACAAACAAAAAGGCACCCCAAATATTGGGGTGCCTTTCGCATTGTCTTAACCAATCAGGTTAATTGGTGATGCTTTTTTTGTAATTTTCAAAGTTAGCGGCCTGTTCAGCGGAAAGCTGGAAGCCAACCTTGCTATCTGCGCCATGGATGACCTTGACGTCATCAAAATCAAAGGCAGCATAATCCCCACCCAGACCCAGAACCTTGTCAAACGACACGATCAGCTTATCAGCTTCGCCATCTTCAATAATGACGTTTTCGATGCTGGCCAGTTTCTTTTGCTGGCCATCAACCAATGAGCCTTCCAGTGCGTTACGCAGGCTGACACCATCGGCTGGCTTAATGCGGACCTTACCCGAAGCAGGGGTGTAGGAGAATTCCGCTACATCCTTCACCAGATCTTTCGAAACAGTGTTCAGGGTTTCAGCATAATCGGTGCTGGTCACGATTTTCTTGTATTCAAGCGCAACCAACTTTCCGCCAATACCAAAGAATCCGCCATCAGACAGAATAATCAGTGATGCATCTTCGTCTTGATCGACAATAATGTCGTGGACGGTGGCAACATCTTTACCCTCTGCATCCTTCACGGTTCGACCGATCAATGTTTTGGCACTGTCGCCGCCATTGAATGTTTTGCTTTCAAATGCGGTTTGTGGTGTTTTGTCGTCATCAAGGACAACAGCCTTCACATCGTCGTATTTTTCTTCAACGGCGTTGCTGACATCCTTGGCTGTATCGCTGACGGCTTTTTTCGTGTCGTCCCAGCCTTTTTTGATTTCCTGTTCCGTTACAACAGGGCCACGCGGGTTTGATTTTTCTTCGGATGTGCCCGCTTGTGGTTCTGCTGCCATGGTTGGCAATGCGAAGGCCATAGGGATTGTTAAAGTAACAGCGGAGGCCCCGGCCAGAATCAGTGTGCGTGATGAAATTGTCATAATTACTACCTCTCGTTATTGTAAAAAACACAGATTTTTCGTGTGCTTGGTACAGACATAGGGCGCGTAAATTATTTATCCACTCAGCGGCCAAACTATCATGATGATTGGTACACCAACAATGACGACAAGGGCCGATAACGGCAGGCCCATCCTTGCGTAATCGCCAAATTTATATCCACCGGGACCCATCACCAATGTGTTCGATTGGTGGCCAATTGGTGTCAAAAAATCGCACGATGCACCAACGGCAACAGCCATTAAGAACGGATCAACGTTAAGGTTCAACTTCGTTGCTAATAAGGCCGCAATTGGTGCCATTACCAAAACGGTGGCTGCGTTATTTAAAAATGGTGTAATCAGCATGGTGGAGACAAGTACCGTTGCCAGAATGGCAGGGGGCGAAAGATTCAAGGACATCGTCGCAATCGCATCTGCAATCAATTCCGTACCCCCCGTTGTGCGCAGCGCTTCTGTGACCGGGATCATCGCCCCCAGCAGGACAACCACCGGCCAATCAATTGCGTCATAGAATTCATGCAGTTTTAAAAGTTTCAAAACCGCTACCGCAATAACGGCACCCAAAAATGCGATTGAGATCGGCATAATATCCAAAACAGTCAATGCCACAGCGGTCAGTAAAACCAGGGCAGGAATAACCGCACGTTTGGGTTGCCCCAGTTGCAGATTTCGTTCCGCCAGCGGCAAACAACCAAGATCGGCCAGTGTGACAGGCATCGCATCCAGATTACCTTGCAGAACGATCACGTCACCTTGACGGAATCGGGTACTGCTCAGGCGCTTTTTAGGATTAAAGATGGAAGTATTTCCGGCCTGTCTGACGGCCAGCAGGTTGATGCTGTAGCGCGAACGTAAAGACAGTTGTTTTGGTGTTGCGTTTATTAATTCAGAGCCAGCGGTGATAACGGCCTCAACAATCCCGACATCTTCGGAGGTCATGGCGATGTTTTCTAAATCTTCGCTGCCGACCAACTCAACCTTTGCTGTATCAACCAGTTTTTTAAGTGCTACAGGATCGCTTTTCACCAGCAAAATATCGCCCGCCTGAATAACGGCGCGGGCAGACAGAACATGGCGTTGTAAAGTCCCTCTGATCATGCCGATAATTGTAAGATCTCCCTCAATCTCTGTCTCAATTTCGCGGACTGTCTTACCGATAATGGCGGATTCTGTTGAAACCAGAACTTCACTGGCATAATCCTCAATCGAGAAACGGTCTTCAGGTGCAGGCTTTCCAAGGCGGTCTTTGGGGAGTAAACGCCATCCCCAGGTCAGATAAATTAAGCCGGCCGCGCAGATGCAAAGCCCCACCGGCGCAAAATCAAACATTTGAAATGGTGCGCCGAGCATATCTTCGCGGACACGCGAAATCAGCAGGTTGGGCGGCGTTCCGATCATGGTGATGAGCCCGCCCAGAAGGGATCCGAAGGATAGCGGCATTAAAAGCTCGGAAGGTTTTCGGTCTGCCTTCTTGGCAAAGGTCAATGCCACCGGTAAGAACAAGGCCAGCGCGCCAACATTGTTCATGAAGGCGGAGAGAACCATCACCATGCCAACCAGAACCGTAATTTGCAGTTGCGGTTTATCGATAAAGCGTGACAGCAGCTTAATGATAATGTCCACAAAACCAGATCTGCTGATGGCCGCACTGATAATCAGAACGCAGGCAACGGTAATCACAACCGGGTCACTGAACCCGGTAAAGGCATCATTCGCGGGAACCAGCCCCAAAATGACCGCCAGAAATAAAATGAACAGGGCGACAATATCGTAACGCCATTTATCCCAAACAAACAAACCAATCGCTAGAACGATCAGGGCAAAGATAATCATTTGGTCTGTGGTCATGACGGGCCGTCCTTGTCGAATTATATAATGGCGTCCCCGGCGGGATTTGAACCCACGGCCTACGGTTTAGGAAACCGTTGCTCTATCCAGCTGAGCTACGGGGACAGCATGGCGTAGAATATATATATGATTGGGCCGGGGCGATACACCTATCACCTGAAACCCCCAAGGATATCAGTTGGTTGAGGCAGGGTTTTGGGCAAGAAAGCGGTCCAGATGGGGCCATAGATGCAGACCGCCATATTGATTCAAATGGTCTGTGTCCATGAACATAAAATGCCCGTCTTTGTCGAACGGCGTTTGCATGTGGGGCAGGGGATCAAAATAGGGAATCCCCAGATCGGCCAGAACAGGTTTCAAACTGTCATGCGATTCCGCAATCTTGGTGTTTGAATATACGGGGTCAATAGCCATGCAATTTTGGGCCGGGCGAGGGAACACTTTGGATACCAACAGGTTATTTTTAATGTGGCATTGATGCGGGTCATGTTCAAAAATTGGCACGCTGCCAAGGAAGTAGGTATTCTTATTATAGGCATCAATTTTCTTCAGGGAGGCCTTAACCTCCTCCGTCCCCGTGGCCAGCATCAGGCCGAGGAAGACATATTGAATGCTCTTGTCTTGATCGAGTGTTTCATAAAACGCCTTGCCCAGTTCCATGCAATAGGTATCGGCCTTGCCTTGGCGGATAATCGCCGCCTCGCTGTTAACGAAGGTGCGGCAGGCCCCGCGCAGGAAGATGCGTACAGTTAGGTTTTTGCTTTTTGCCCATTCCAAAACGGTTGGAATGTAATGGGCGGCGTGTGAATCTCCGGCAATAATGACTTCATAGCGGTCTTTATTGGGGCCGATGATGCAGTCTTCGCGGTTGAATGCGCCGCCATCAACAGCACAGGTTTTGTAATGGTCATTGGCCCGCAGGATCGCCTTATCCGCCTTATAGGTCACGCGCCAGCCCGCTTCATTTTCATCCTTAATCAGATTCGATGAGACGACGAAGACAAGGATGGCTGCGAAGCCCAGACCCAAAACGCGCTTGGCAGGAATATTCATGCGGCGGAAAGGGGTTTCAACGAATTTGAAAGACAGCCACGCCAGTGCAAAGGACAAGATTGTGATGCTGATCTGTACCACTAGTGATAGTTCTGGCGAGAAATAGCTTTTGTAAAACGCAATCAGCGGCCAGTGCCACAGATAGAGCGAATAGGAAATCAGGCCCGTGAAAACGAGGGCACGGGAGGAAATAACCTTATGCGCAATCCCCGTGCCATGCTGCGCGGAGTAGATAAAGAGCGCAGCACCCAAACACGGGATAATCGCCTTCAATCCGGGAAACCCCGATTCATGATAAAATAATACTGACAGGATAATCAGAATACAGCCGAGCATGGCGGCAATTTCAATGCCCCATTGCTTGCGCAACGGCGGAATAGCCCCAAGGCCAATCAACCCGCCCAGCGCCAATTCCCAACCACGTGAATGGAGCAGATAGAACGCATCAATCGCATTGGTGCGGACCATATATTCGCTGATGCCAAGGCTGAGGACCAATAAAACACACAGCACAATCACGGCCCGGCCAATGCCCCATAATTTATGGGTGAAGAATAAAACGAGCGGCCAGATCAGATAGAACTGCTCTTCTACCCCCAGTGACCAAGTGTGCAGCAGTGGATTGTTTTTGTTGCCGAGTGCGAAGTAATCAATTTCACGGCTGAACAGGATGTTTGAGATTTGTCCGCTGGCGGCGCGCAGCGCTTAAAAGAATTGCGAATATTCCCGCGCCCCCAAAAACAAAATGGCCGCCAATGATGTAATGAACAGCATGACAAAGAGAGCTGGGAAGATGCGTTTGATCCGCCGTGCGTAGAAATTGGCGAAGGAGAATGTACCAGACCCAATTTCACGCGCAATCAACTGGGTAATCAAAAAACCGGAGATGATAAAGAAGACATCAACGCCAACGAACCCACCGCCAAAGAAGGTGATGTCCAGATGAAAGAGCAAAATGGCGAGAACCGAAATTCCGCGCAGCCCATCAATATGTGGCAGATAACAAGGCGCACATTTTGTCATGGATGGGGCTTGCATGGATTATCAGTGTCCGTAATCAAGGATTTGCAAATGAATTGAGTGGGTTATAGTACGAATTGCGTGCGCACTCAATGCAGCTTTCATGTGCGTACGCAGCAAAAAGCCCCGCTTGTTTTGCGGGGCTTTTTAAAATTCTTTGCGCGTTCAATTTCAGCGAATGAACAGATGAACTTCGCTGCTGCCGGCTTCTGGGCTTGGCATGTAGGACAGGTCGATCCGGTCCATGGTCAGGCCCATCTGGGTCAGGCTGCGGAGAACTTTTTCAGCATTGCGGCGGGCGCGAGTGCTTTCGATTGTGCTCTCGGCGGAGTTACCGCCGGTTGGGTGAACAGCCACCAGTTCAAAGCGGGCATTTGGATAACGCTGCAATGCTTCATTCACGGCCATGTAAACAGGCTGTTCATACGCAACGTTTGGTTTGTCGAAACGGATTTTAACCAGCGGGCGTGGTGCGCCAACAGGGGCCATTGCCATTGGTGAACCCATTCCGCCATCTGCGGCAAAGTTTGCAGGTTGCGCGCCGGAGAATGGACGGCTCGCCAGGCTCTTACCAAACAGATCACCTGTGGTAATCGCCAGTGACAGGGTGCGCAGATTGTTACGCTCTGTGCTCAGGTATGAAACAGTGCGGGTGATGTCATCGTTGACCAAGTTCTGCAGACGTTCAATGGCGACGACGTTGTTGTTAACGGTGTCTTCCAGCTGGGCCAGACGGGCATGGTCTTCTTCAACCGCGCCGGACAGGCTGTAGGTAGCGCGAACAGATTCCAGCAGGAAGCCTGACATGCTGGCTGCGTTTGAAATCTCAACGGCCAGATCGTTCAGGCCAGACACGTTGGCGGCCAGTGATTCAAGGCTGTTACGTGCAACCGACAGGCGCTTAATCAAGCGTGGGTTGCCCGGTGTGGTGCCGGATTGCAATTGGGTGCTGATGGTCGCGACATTGGCGTAGTATTCAGCAGATTGTGCCTGACCCTGACCTTGCAGAACATTCAGACGTTCCGCCAGATTGCCAACGGACCCTTGCAGTGAGAAAAATTCATTGCGCAGCGAGTCAACCTTGCGGCCAACAATCGTTTCGCCGCCATCGTAATAATCATTGCCCAGAACGCGGTCCATTGTGATGTCTTGTGCGCGTGCGGGTTTAGAATACAAACGGTTTTGCAATTCTTGTGGCAGGGGCTCATCGGTTACAACCAGCGCCGGTGGTTTTCCCGATGGCGCAGCATGTGCAACCCCGGTCATGCCTGTGGCAATTACAAAGGTTGAAACGGCGGCGAGCAAAAACGCAGCACGGGACGGAAATTGGAAAGCGGCCATGTGATTCATCACTTTTATATGTCGATAAAAACCTCGCCTAAAATCACCTGTTAAGCCACAACTGTCAAGCGGTAGAAGGGCTTGGCTGGGGATTCATGCACACGGGCTCATTCGGGGCAGGGGTGGCATTCCGGCGGAGGGGCGGGGCTTTCAGAAAAATGGTTAATGGGTAATCTAAACCCTTGCAAAGGGCCAAAACTTCCCCTATGTTCAGCGCGCTTTCAACAAAAAGCACCGGAATGCGCCCGTAGCTCAATTGGATAGAGCACTTGACTACGAATCAAGAGGTTTCAGGTTCGACTCCTGACGGGCGCGCCATTTCCCCCTAAATTCCCCTAAATTGGCTTAATACCTTCGGCGCGGCCCTTTTTTAGGGCGCGGCGACTGTGGTCAATCCGGCCTGTTCCAGTAAATCGAGCCCTTCATCCCGGATCAGGGCCATGCCCAGATCGCCGCAGGATGAGTGCATTTCGCCAATCACCTTGTCGCCCGCCTGTAGGGCTGTGCCTGAAACGGGCAGGGTGTTGGCCGGGTCAAGGGTCTGGATGGTGATCAAATGTTTTTTGGTCAGGTCGCGGTAATGCATCCGCGCGGTCAGTTCCTGGCCCATGAAGCAGCCCTTGGTAAATGACAATCCATTCAGGCGGTCCAGCCCGGATTCCATCGGCATGGCGCGTTCGGGTGTAAGGTCGCGGCTGCCGTCAGGAATGCCAAGGGTCAGGCGGTGACGATCCCATAAATCAAATGGGGCATCAGGAATATGGGTCGGAGCGGTTGGGCCGCGCCAGCCAAGGGCCGCGTGGCGGGGGTCGGGCAAGGCATCCGCTGGGCCTGTGCCACTTCCGGCAAAAACATCAATTGTTTCAAGCCAATCAAGGGTGATTTTGGAGCGCAATTTGAATTTCTTCAAATTGGCCCAGAAATCTTGTGCGCGTTCTCCATCTTCACATTCAAGAAGCAGTGTATCATTTTGTTCTGAAATGAAAAAATCGTGCATAAAACGCCCCTGCGGCGTCAGCATCCAGCTATAAAGGCAGGGTTGGGATTCCAGCAGGTTTACATCATTGGTGATCAACCCCTGCAGGAAGATTTTACGATCTTCGCCGCCGATGATAACGGCACCACGGTTTGGAAGTTTTACAAAAAAATCGCTGTTCATCATTCTTGGTTTTTCTGAAGCCCATTAACTCTATTCATGAACTATGGCATGATCGGGTCATGTCAAACCAGCCCGCCATCGAACGTATCCTTTTTATCACATCTAACCGTCTGGGCGATGCAGTTCTCTCAACGGGGGTGCTGAATTATATTCTGCAAAATCATCCCACGGCCAAGGTCACTGTGGCGTGCGGTTTTTTACCCTCTAGTTTGTTTGCAGGTTATCCGGCGCTGGAGCGGGTCATTCCCTTTAAAAAGGAAAAGCATAACCGCCATTGGTTGCGCCTGTGGACCCAAGTGGTCACGACGCGGTGGGATATGGTGATTGATTTCCGGAATTCTGCAATTTCGCGCCTGATCCCGGCGCATAAACGTTTTATCTATGGCCCCCATATTGACCAGACCCGGCACAAGGTTGAACAGGCCGCGCAGATGATGCGCCTGAATACGGTTCCAAACCCGGCCCTATGGTTTTCCCCCGAACAACAGGCGGCGGCGGCCACGTTGATTCCGGATGGCACGCCAGTCTTGGGAATTGGTCCTACCGCAAACTGGGCAGGGAAGACCTGGGCGGCGGAGCATTTTATTGAGGTGATTAAGATTCTGACTGGGCCGGATGGCATTTTACCCGGCGCCCGGGTGGCGGTGTTTGCCGCACCGGGGGAGGAAGCGCAGGCTTTGCCCGTCTTTGAATCCATTCCTGCGGATCGCCGTATTGATGTCATTGCGAAGTGTGATCCCGGAACGGTGGCGGCGGCGTTGGCGCGATGTACCCTTTATATCGGGCATGATAGCGGGTTGATGCATTCGGCTGCGGCGGCGGGAACACCAACGGTTGGGTTATTTGGGCCAAGCTGGCCGCATTTGTATGGTCCATGGGGGGGGCATACAACGTATGTGTCCACACCAGAAAATTTTGATCAATTGATTGATTTCGACGGGTTCAGCCCCAAAACCGTTGGGTCATTGATGGGTACATTGACAGTGGATGCCGTTGTGCGTTGTGTTCAAAATTTTTGGGGGCCTATTGCAAATTCTGCAACACGCCCCCAAAGGAAAACAAATTAGGTTTTGAACGATTAGTTGTTCAGGCCGTCATAGTCACCCTTTTTAACGGGTGTAACAACACGCTCGCCAGAATTGGTGCGGCGACGTTCGGTCAGGATGGTTTCAACATAGGTTTCGCGTGCTTCTGTCGCTACGTCGTATGGCAGGTATTGAACCCGTTCCCATCCGGCGAACTGCATGCAGGTTTCAAAGTCATGATAGTTGGAATGTTCGGCGCGCAGGTAACCATCGCGTTCCGGTGTTTCCCATGCGGCCAGTTTGCCTTCGGATGATTCCGGATCAGGAATATTGCCGTTTTTATCTGGATCAGCAGGCATGGCCTTGCGGATCGCACCGAGGCGTTGCAGTTCTTTTGTTTCGTTTGTGCAGCGGGCAATATCCTTGAACAGCATTTGCTGCGCCTTTGGACCACGTTGCCAAACAGCCGAGGATGTTTCAGCGCGTTGCCAGTAATGGCCGTTTGCCGTTTCAATATTTTTGGCCGGCATCGTGTCGCAGGCCGTTAAGCCCAAAAAGGCAACACCAGAGAGAACAAGCGCGAATGAGGTTTTTTTCATGAAGGGTCGGGCCCGTGAATCGAGAAAAGGTTAATAACGGAGTCAAGGATAGCAAGACTGCGGGGGCGGCTCAATAGCCCAACAAGGCTTCAACGCAGGTTTCCCCGGCTGTTCGGGGCTTATTTTGCACTTTCCCACCATGTTTCCACGACCATGCCGTAAAGCGGGGTGGTTTCTGGCCTGTGGATGGTTTTCTTGCGGGCCACAAAATCAGCCCCCGGATAGTAAAGCGGGATGGTGTATTGCCCCGATAACAACACCCGGTCGAGGGCGCGGACATGGGCGACAAGGTCGTCATAGGTCGTGGCCCGGGCAATCTGATCGGCAATGGCATCAACGGCAGGTACGCAAATCCCTGCATAATTCCACCGTGCCGGTTGCTTCGCCGCTTCACAGCCCCAATACAAAATCTGTTCCGTACCCGGTGATAAAGTGGACAGCCAGTAATACAAAACCATGTCGTAATCATAGTCATTCAAGCGGCCCAAAAACGCAGCCGCATCCAAAACGCGAACATTGGCGGTGATGCCAAGGCGTTTCAAACCGCGCGTGAAGGACAGGGCCAGTTTTTCATCATCGGGGGAACCGAGCAGAACTTCGAAATTAAACGCCGCGCCTGTTTTTACATTCACGCGCTTGCCGTCTTTAATCACCCATCCGGCGGCCTTTAGCAATTCATCGGCGCGGCGGAGGTTTTCACGCATCAATTCCGGTGTTCCGGTTGATGGCGGTTGCGGGGCAGGGCCAAAGACGGACTCGGGCAGGTCAGCTTTAAACGGTTCCAGAATTTTCAACTGCACATCATCCGGCATACCCGTGGCCGCCAGAAGGGAGTTGGGGTAGTAGCTGTTCACCTGCTTATACAGCCCATAAAATAAATTATCGTTCAGCCATTTGAAATCGAGCGATAAGCCTAACGCTTCACGCACGCGAATATCATCAAATGGCGGGCGGCGCATGTTGAAGATCAGGGAATTGACCCGTTCCGGGCGGCCATGCTGCAAAGTTTCCTTGACCAGCTCACCGGATTGAATGGCGGGAATGTCGTAACCCTTGGCCCATTTATTCGCATCCCATTCACGGCGCAAATCAATCTGGCCGGATTTAAATGCTTCAAAGGCCACCGTGTCGTCACGGTAATAATCAAAGACGATGCGGTCAAAATTATATTGCCCCTTATTGACAGGCAGATCAGCCGCCCAGTAATTGGGGATGCGTTCATAGGTAATGCTGCGGCCTGGATCGAGGCTTGCGACTTTATAAGGGCCGCTGGCCATGGGGGTATCAAGCGTGGATGAATCAAAATTTCGTCCGCTCCACCATGTCTTTGACAACACTGGCATCATCGCCAGAATCATAATGGTTTCGCGGTCATACCCTTCACCCAAGGCAAAATGCACGGTGTGGCCGTCAATTTTATCAACCTTGCTGACCAGTTTATAAACGCGGCGCATATTGGGGCGGCCTTGATCGCGCAAGGTTTCAAAGGAAAAGATCACATCATCCGCCGTGATCGGCGTGCCGTCTTGGAATGTTGCTTTCTTATTTAAGAAGAAGGTGATGGCAGAACGATCTTCCGGCACATCGACTTTTTCAGCAATCAGGGGATACATCGTAAACGCTTCATCCCACACCCGTGCCATCAGGCGGTCATGGACATAGGCCAGACCTTGCGCGGCCTTGCCCTTAATGGCGTAGGGGTTGAGGCTGTCATAAGACCCAATCGCCGCCTGACGCAACGTGCCACTCTTTGGTGCATCCGGGTTCGCGTAATCAACATGGGTAAAATCGGGGGCGTATTTGGGCGTGCCATGCATCGACAAGGCATAAAGAACTTCCGCCTTTGCCGGGACCGCAGCAAAGCACAGGACAATTGTCAGCAGTTGGATTAGAATCTTTCCCATGTCAGATGTGATAGCAGAGCCATCCCCCCGTTCCAACCGTGATTTAATCAACAAAATACGGCTGATCGAGGGCGATTTAACGGCACAAAGCGATGTTGATGTCATTGTTGGGTCCATTTCCACCGCATTAAAGGTGGATGGAAGCCTGAATCAGTCCCTGATTCGCGCCGCCGGACAGCAATTTGACGATTTTATCGTCGAAAACATCTATAAACCCCGCCCGGGGGATGTTTTTGAGGTTCCGCCCTATAATATCCCGGTTCCCCACGTCTTTTTCGCCGTCACCCCGGATTGGAAAGATTCGCTCGATTTCGAAGATCGCGACCTGATCCGCTGTTACCGGGGGGCCATGCAGATGGCCGAAAAAATGAAACTGACCCGCATCGCTTTCCCGGCCCTCGGCACAGGCCGTAAAAAATACCCGCTCCGCCGCGCCGCACGCCTCGCCATCAACGGCATCATGGACCGCATGACAACTCACTTCGAAGAAGTCCGTATCGTCTGCAACCGCCGTGAACAATATGATGCCTTCGCCGAATGGCTAACCCATTACGGCCACGAAAATCCAGCAGGGAAATAAGAGGAAATATTGAAGGGGTCGTTTGAAGGGGGCATTGCCCCCTTCGACCCTATTCTTTTTTTACTTATGCCGCTTTCTTTAAAAACGCAGCGTAGGATTCCACGGGGCGAGGGCCCATGTGGCTGATCACTTCGGCTGCGGCGAGGGAGCCTAAGTGACCGCAGCGTTCCAGTGGCATGTCGCGGGACAGGCCATAGAGGAACCCGGCGGCGTATTGATCGCCTGCGCCTGTGGTGTCCAGAACTTTTGCGACAGGTTCGGCTTTGACTTCAATAACGCGGTCGCCATTGACGATGACGGAGCCTTTTGCGCTGCGTGTCAGGACGGCGATTTCGCATTTGTTGCGAATGATATCGACGGCGTCTTCGAATGTGGCGGTTTGGTACAGGGCCATGATTTCCGCTTCGTTGGCGAACAGTACATCGGTGCTTTGTTCAACGAAGGCTTGGAAGTCATCGCGGTGACGCTCAACACAGAACGGGTCGGACAAGGTAATTGAAATGCGGCGACCAGCACTGTGTGCGACATCGGATGCCGCGCGGAAGGCGTTTTTCGCATGGGGCGGATCGAACATGTAGCCCTCAAGATAAGTGATTGCGGCTTGGGAGATCAGGTCTGTATCAATGTCATCTGCAGACAGATGCAAACCAGCACCCAGATAGGTGCTCATGGTGCGTTCGCCGTCTTCGGAAACGAGGACAAGGCAGCGGCCTGTCTTGGCACCGATGACGATAGGTTGGGTATTATAAGTGATGCCCAGTTTCTTCATGTCGCTGCGGAATACATCGCCCAGATTATCCTGCGCCACTTTACCGATATAGGCTGCACGGCCACCAAAGGACGCAACCCCGGCAATCGTATTGCCAGCAGACCCGCCCGACATTTCAACTCCGCCGGACATTTCGGCGTAGAGTTGAACGGCGCGTTTTTCATCAATCAGGGACATGCCGCCACGGGCAACGCCGTGGGCTTCAACCTGATTTTGAAGGAACTCTTCGGTGACGGTTGTTAATACATCAACCATCGCATTGCCCATGGCAAGGACATCAATCGGGGTGTTTGTCATGTGGTCTTCCTGCTCGTTTACGGCCTGATTGTTTAGGGATATAATCCCCCAATCTGTAACGGAAATATCCGGGATTGCAAGCAATGACCAAGGCTAAAACCACCAAAAAAGAGACTTTGCCGCTGAAAGAGCGCGCCGTTCGGGCTGCGCTGGATCTTGCGGCCAAGACGGGTTGGGCCGGGGTGACGATGCAGGATATTGCCACCAAGTGTAAATGCACGCTGGCGGAACTGCATGATGTCTTTGAAGAACGCGGGGACATCTTAACCGCCTATGGCCGGGCCGTAGACCGCCGGGTGCTGGACGGGGTGGGTAAGCCCGATATGACACAATCAGACCGCGACCGTTTATTCGATGTGATGATGGAGCGGTTTGATGTTTTGGGTGAAGACCGCGATGCCTTGCAATCCATTTTGAAATCCTTCTGCACCAATCCGAAACAGGCGATCATCGGTTTGCCGCATCTGGGGAAATCAATGGTGTGGATGTTGGAATGTGCGGGCATTGATGCCAACGGGGCGAAGGGGGCTGTGAAGGCACTCGGATTGCTCGGCGTTTATCTCTACACGCTGAAGGCATGGATGGATGATGAAAGCGAAGATTTATCCAAAACCATGGCCGCACTCGACCGTGCCTTGGGCCGGGCCGAACAATGGGGCGGGGTTGTCTTAAACCGCTTTTAGGCTGCTGCCTGTAACAGGTGGTTTTGTTCCCACAGATCTTTCAGAATATCACCGAAGCGGTGAATATCTTCTGTGCTGTGTGCGGCCGTTGCGGTCAGGCGCATGCGCTCTGTTCCCTTTGGCACGGTTGGGTAATTGATCGGCTGAACATAGATATTGTATTCGCTTAACAAAACATCTGTCAGCATTTTGCAGCATGTCGCTTCACCAACGATCAGTGGAACAATGTGGCTTTCACCTTGCAAGAAACCCAGACCCTGTGTGGACAGTAGTTTTTTGAAACGGGCGACATTGGCTTTTTGCTTGTCGCGTTCAACATTGGACACTTTCAAATGTTCAATGCTGGCGCGTGCACCTGCCAAAATGGCTGGGGGCAGGGATGTGGTGAAGATAAAAGTGGAGGCGTAGGAACGAACTGCATCAACAACCGGTTTGCTGCCTGCGATGTAGCCACCAACCAGACCATAGGCCTTGCCAAATGTGCCTTCGATAATATCAACCCGGTGCATCAAATTGCGTTCTTCTGCAACGCCGGCACCACGTGGGCCATACAGGCCAACACCGTGAACTTCATCCAGATAGGACAAAGCGCCATATTTTTCGGCCAGCGCAACAATCTCCGCAATCGGGGAGATGTCACCTTCCATCGAATAGACGGATTCAAAGGCAATGATTTTTGGGCGTTTAATATCTGTCGCCTTCAGTAGCTCTTCCAAGTGCGCAACATCGTTGTGGCGGAATACTTTTGTTTCCGCGCCGCTGCTGCGCATGCCGTGGATCATCGATGCGTGGTTCAAGGCATCGGAAAAAATAATGCAGTTCGGCAGCAGTTTGGCCAGAGTCCCCAGCGCCCCTTCATTGGCGGTATAGCCAGAGGAGAAGACAAGGGCCGCTTCCTTATCGTGAAGGTCGGCGACGCTTTCTTCCAGTTCAACGTGGTAACGGGTTGTGCCGGAAATATTGCGGGTGCCGCCTGCGCCTGCGCCGCTGCGGTCGATCGCGTCATGCATGGCTTCTAAAACGACAGGGTGTTGGCCCATACCCAGATAGTCATTGCTGCACCAGATTGTGACTTCTTTGACAGTCCCGTCGGTGGCATGGTGCAGGGCTTTCGGAAATTGTCCGGCAATCCGCTCCAGCGTGGCAAAGGTGCGGTAACGCCCTTCTGCTTTCAGGGTGTCGATGCGGTCTTGGAAAAAGGCATCATATTTACAGGTCATGTGTGCAGTGCCGTATTCTTAATGGTTAATGCCCGGACACTAGACAATTCCAAAAAGGGTTACAATCATTCTTTTGGCAAAGCCTGCCCCGGTGTATAATGAATTGAATGTAAAGGAGAACCATTCTCATGTTGGTTGTATTTGGGTCCATCAATATGGACATGGTTGTTGAGCCAGAACACCTGCCACAGACGGGGGAAACGGTGCTTTGCCCCGACTATGACCTGTTCCCGGGTGGCAAGGGTGCGAACCAGGCTTTGGCGGCTGCGCGGATCGGGGCGCGGGTGGCCTTGGTCGGCTGCGTTGGTGGCGACCATTATTCCCAACAGATTTTGGCAACGATTCGCCGCCAGGGGGTCATGACCTCCGGCGTTGCAGAATCAGACCGCCCCACAGGTTGCGCGATGGTGATGCGTGAAAAGGGTGGCAAGAACCGGATCATCGTTGCGGGTGGTGCGAATAATGACGCCACCGCCGATCAGGTCCCAGATGAGATCCTGCGCAATGACTCCATGATCCTGACGCAGGGTGAAGTTCCACCGGAAGAAATTTTTAAACTGATCCGCCGTGCGCATGAACGCGGTGTGAAGGTTATTTTGAATGCGGCCCCGGCCTTTAACCTGCCAGAAGAGATTCTCAGCAAGGTTTGGATTTTGGTCGTCAATGAAATTGAAATGGGTCAGGTGAGTGCGGGGCTTGGCTTGCCTGTCACCACACCCGCCGAGATGGTTCGTGCATTGGCCGCGAAGGGAAAAACAACCTGCATCGTGACGCTGGCGGAAAAGGGTTCCATCGTTGTCACGCCGGATGGAAAATCATTTTCTGTTTCCGCATTGGCGATTGAAGAAGTCGTTGATACGACCGGGGCGGGGGATGCGTATTGCGGTACATTATCTGCGTGTCTTTATGGTGGAATGAATTTAGAAGAATCCGTTCGCTGGGCCGCCGTTGCCGGATCACTCGCGTGTACGCAAGAGGGCACCATCAACGCCTTCGCGTTCAAGGATGATATTCAGGAAAATCTGGATAAAGTAACGGTCAGCCGTTAAGCGCGAAAATTGACGTTTGTTCCACGGCTGCTGAGTGCGGCGACGCTGGAGGCGGATTGCGCCAGAATATCGGCGACCTGCTGGTCAGCCTTGGCGCTGGCTTTGATCACTTCCATTGTAATGGCTTGGCGTGTCATGGCTGCGGTTGCCGCGATACCTGCTGGAATGTCCATATCCTATGGTCCCCAAGGGTCGTTGGTAATTTTCTAATCGTTTCAATTGTAACACGAAAAGATTAAATGGGTTGTTAATCCTTTAAGCCCCTGTGTTTCTTCATATATCTCTGGCAGGCACCATAAAGCTCCCCGGCCAGAATCTTGCCCTGCGCCCCGCCATCCCCGGACAGGCGGCTATGCATGATCGCGGCGATGGTTTTCAAATGCAGGTCCACAACCTCAATCGCGTCATCATTTAACTGGGGCAAATGTTCAAGGAAGTTGAGCAAAATATCGGCCAGGGCCGTCACCAGCGGATATTTATACATCCCGCCACTCGCTTTTAAATCCATGGCGGGGCTGCTCAATGTGGCGATTGTTACTTTGTCGCGCACCGGGTTTGTGCGGGCGGCTTGGATGGCGGTTTGCAAACGATCAAGGAAGTCCTTGGCGTAGGGTTCAAATTCAATCGGTAATTGATCAGCGTAATTTTGGGCGCGCTTCACAGTTGTGGTATCAACGCCGCCATAGCCTGCCTTTTCACGCAGGACGTGCCGGGGGGTGATGATCCGAACATCGTCGGATATCTTTTCGACCTTATTCAACGGGTCCATTTTCATGGTTTATCCGCGTTGTCTTTCAGGTCCTTTAAAATATCATCAAGACGTTGCGGGGGAGAATCTGTTGTCTTTTCCGGGCCACGACGGCGCGGGCCATTATAGCCTTCTTCGCGGCGGCGGCGGCGGTCGGGTCCGAAAAATTCTTTTGAATGAACAAATTTACGCGGCTTTTCGATTAATTGTTCGATGCGCGCGGCTAGGTCCTTGGCAGAAAATGGTTTGACCATAAATTCGGTGACGCCCTTGTCCCGCGCTTCCATCACACGCACCTTGGCGCTGTAACCGGTCATCAAAATAATCGGTACAAATTGATTGGGGGATCGGGGGTCGGTGCGGATTTTTTCCGTCAAGGCAATACCGTCATAGGGTTCCATCATCCAATCGGTAATCACCAGATCGGGGTTATGGGTGCAGAATTTTTCAAAACCCTCCACCGGGTCGGTGGCGGTATAGATATGCTTAAACCCGAATACTTTCAGGATCGACGCCGTTGTGGACAGCATCGGTGTCATATCATCAATAATCAGAACTGCAGTATTTTCGAATTGGTACGCCATGAAGGATCCCGCAAAGGCTTCTATTCTTTATGATATTGCGGCGCGGTGGTTCTGTAAATCATAAAATCACGCCTTTTTCCGGGTGCGGCCCTGTGGCATAATCCGCGCATGGAAAAATATACAGGAACGGGTGGCCAGATTCTGGTCGAAACATTATTCGCAAACGGTGTGGACCGCATTTCATCTGTGGCCGGGGAAAGTTATTTGCCCGTTCTGGATGCCCTGCTGGACCGCCCCGAAATCAAGGTGCATACCTGCCGTCAGGAAGGTGGAGCCGGTTTTATGGCCGAAGCGTGGGGTAAACTCACGGGCCGTCCGGGCATTTGTTTTGTGACCCGGGGGCCGGGTGTGTGTAACGCATCCATAGCCATTCATACCGCACGCCAAGATTCTACCCCGATGATCGTCTTCATGGGGCAGGTCCGCCGTTGGGAACGGGGCCGCGACGCGTTTCAAGAAGTTGATGTCCGCGCCGTATTCGGAACCCTCGCCAAATGGGCCACGGAAATTGATGATCCGACCCGTATCCCGGAAATCGTCAACCACGCCTTTAAAATTGCCACATCGGGCCGTCCGGGTCCGGTCGTGATTGGCTTGCCGGAAGACATGTTGAGCGAAATGGCGGAAACAACGCTGCTGCCGCCGACGCCGATCTTCAAACCCGCCCCGCAAACAGGTGATATTGATAAAATCGCGGAAATTTTGATGATGGCAGAACGCCCCATGGTTCTGGTCGGTGGATCGGGGTGGAGCGAGCAGGGCATTGCTGAAATTGCCAGCTTTGCGGCTGGTACGCATTTGCCTGTGGTGGCGGCATTCCGCAATCACGATTTGATCGATCATCGCCATGGTTGCTATGTCGGTGAATTGGGGACGGGGCCAAACCCGGCACTGGTTGAGCGTGTAAAGGCGGCTGACTTGCTGCTGGTGATTGGGAATAATCTGGATGAAATCACCACGCAAAATTATACCCTGATTGAAAATCAAAAACTCATTCACATTCATGCGGATGCTGAAATTCTGGGTAAGGTTTATGCCCCCGTTCTGGCAATGCAGGCCGATGTGAATCAGGTTGCAACATTACTGGCCGCGAAAGCATTCCAGATTGATGGCCGTAAATGGGCGTCATGGCGCGATGCCGGGCGGAAAGACTATGTGGAGTGGACCACAATTGATCTGTCCACACGTCCGCAATTCAACGGTGCGGATATGACCGTTATCTTTGAAAAACTGCGTCAGCTATTGCCGCAAGATGCCATCATCACAACCGATGCAGGGAATTTCAGCGGTTGGGCGCAGCGTTACTTGCAATATGGACGCCCCGGTCGCCTGCTGGCCCCGATCAGCGGCGCAATGGGCTATTCCGTTCCATCGGCCATCGGTGCCTCCATCGCCAACCCGGATAAAGTTGTTCTGGGACTGTGCGGAGATGGTGGTTTTATGATGAACGGTCAGGAACTGGCCACCGCCATGCATCACAATGCCACGCCAATTATTATGGTTTGCAATAACCAGATGTATGGCACCATCCGTATGCATCAGGAAAAGAAATATCCGGGCCGTATCAGCGCAACAGCACTCACTAATCCTGACTTTGTTGCCTTGGCCAAAAGCTATGGTGCCTTCGCGATCCGCGTTGAACACGCCGATCAATTCGAATCCGCATGGAACGCCGCCCGTGAATCCGGCACCGCCGCGTTGATTGAAATTTCAATGGACCCGCGCCAGATTACAACGCGAAGTGTTTAAGGGGTGGTTTGAAGGGGGCAATGCCCCCTTCGACCCTATTCTTTTTTCTTACAATGTGGGTTTGGGGCCGGTGCCGGTTTTTACGGCAGGGGTGCGGACAAGATTGTCTTGGGGCAGGAGTTTTAAGTCCCACTGCGCACGGGCGGGGTCCACGTTATGAATGCGGCCTAGGATGTTTTCTTTCTGGCGGTAACGATTGGCTTCATTGCCCTTATCGTCCAGCATCACCAGTTCCTGTTTTGCACTATCAATGCGCCATTGATTGGCGGGCAGGGTGGCGGAGGTTAAGCGTTGGCGCAAGCCCGTTTGCATGATGGTCAGCTCAACATAGTCTTGTCCGATTTCATTGATGAACACACGCACCGGTGTGGCCTGCACCCGCGTTAAATCCTGAATGGCATGATACTTATCCATGTCATGGCTGACGTTCCGTTCCACGTTGCGGCGGCTATTCAAATGGGCGGCGATTTTATCAAGGTTGGAAATTTCTTCATCGCTCATGCCAATATCCGGTGTGCCAAGGGCGCGGTGGAGCGCACGCATATTGATGATGTCGGCATAGCGGCGGATGGGGGATGTAATATGCGCGTAATGGAGCAGGCCCAATTGGGCGTGGCCAGTGCGGTGTGTTGCATAATGGGCGCGTTGAACGGCGCGGGGGTTGTTAATATCGCCCGGTTCAAGGTTGCGCGACAGGAATGGAACGTTTGACGCATCTAAAAACTTCGCCATCAATGAATTGCTTTGCACCATTAATGTTTCGATCAATGATTTACTGGAATATTGGCCGGGGCTTTCCTTGAGCAGGGCCTCTAGTTCTTTGTTATCACCGTTTTTGCGGCGCATTTCATGGATGTTGTTAATAATGCGGAAGCGCGGGTCGCCGCGTTCGGATAAATCATAAAACTGGCCATAGGATAATTGCGTGCGGGACCGAATGACACCTGCGAAGACATCAAAGGATACCAGATGGCCTTCCCAGTTCAATGATTGCTTCACAATCATCGCCGGACGGTTATGGCCGGGGATCAGTGATGTTTTACGGGTGCTGAGAATGTCGGGCAGCATATGGGCGGTATTGTTATCACCCATATAAAATGTGCTGCCGCATTCATAGGCTTCGCGGTCAACGGCGGTATTGTAAAGGACCAGAGCTGGAACATCGGCGATGGCCGTATAAACGGCGTAACCGTCTTTTTCCACTGTGGCACAAAACGCATCATCCAGATCGGTGGACCCAAGCGGATCAACAGTGACAAAATCCATATGGCGCAGATCAGCGCGACCTTTATAGTTGATGCGGCTGCGGTATAACACTTCGGCCTCCGCCAATGCTTCGGGGGAGTGTGTTTTTGCAATGCCGTGTTTGGATGCCACGATATCGCCAATGGCGATGCCGGTGGTAATATCGCGCGTTTGATCATTAACGATGGTGGCGCGGGGATTGCGCGGGTCAAAATCAGGCGGTAATTCAACAACAAACTGATGCGGCAGGTTCGTCATGCCGTTTGCTTGTGTCAGTTTAAAATCAGTCTTTATGGTGCGGTCTAGCGGCGCGAAGTTCTGCGCCTTCTGGTTAAATACACCAACCAGATGGAATGATTTATCCGCAGCGGCAATAAAGCGCGCACGCAGGTCAGTACCTGTTCCGACCAGGCCGCGGTCCAACCCAACGACAATACGTTGTCCTGCTTGTAATTGGTGTTGAACAAAATCATTGGCTGACAGGGTCACAACAGGGGCGTCTTGTTCCGGCACGTTCAATAGATGAACCTGAACACGCTTGCCTGGTTGCGGGTTGCCAACAAGCGCATAGGAAATGTCTGCCCATGGGGCCGTGGCAGTATAGCCGCGCGGTTCCAGTGTGATCAGGGATTCCTTGGTCAATTCCGCCAATAGGGTGGTGAGTTCTTCTTGTGTCTCTTCATCTTGCCCGAACAGGGTCAAAAGGGCGCTGCGGCCCATAGGGGTGGGGTGCATGGCGATGGCGCGATGGAGCGTATCCTTATCGAGGTCCGGAAACGGATTGCCTTTGGAAACCATGAAAACGCCTACTCCCAGAAATTTACGCCCAAGTCATGTTTTATGGATATTCCATATAGCGGCTTGGGGGTCAAAAATGCAAGAAATTATCGTGAAGTCAGGGGCTTAATCCGCTGCAAATTTGTTCATGGCTGCGGCTAGCTTCAAATCCAACTCCGTCACGCCGCCGGCATCATGGGTGTTGAGGGTGACTTCTACCCGGTTGTAAACGTTAAACCATTCAGGGTGGTGGTTCATTTTTTCAGCCAGAATGGCGGTTTGAGTCATGAAGGCAAAGGCCGCGCCGAAATCGGCAAAGGTATAGGTTTTCACCAGCGCATCACGCCCATCAGCCAGCGACCAACCTGTTAAGTCATTGATTTTACTTTGTACAGTTGCCCTGTCCAGTTTTTCAGCCATTGTCGCTCCCTGCATTTCGTCGTAAGGTTAATATCTAATTCGAGATTTAACACGATTCTGCAACAAACGGACCAGAACATGGAACGCGATCAGATCATTATGAGCTTTAGCTCGCCCCCCAGCGCCGATGACATCGAAGTCATCGCCAAGAGTGCGCTTGAATCCTTGCCCGAAGAATTGCTGGAATTCTGCGAAAACATGGCCATTCGCGTGGAAGATTTCCCCGATGAAGCGATTCAGCAGGAGCTGGAACTGGAAGACCCGTACGATATTTTAGCCCTGTTCCGTGGCGGCAACCAGATTGCGCCGGGCGTCACCAAAAAAACCGCCAATGACGATGACCAGCTTTTGATCTTCCGCCGTCCGTTGCTGGATGCGTGGTGTGAAACCTATGACGATCTGAACGCCTTGATCCGTCAGGTGATGATTGAAGAAATCGCGCAGAATTTTGAATTCAGCGAAGATGAAATTGAAGAGATGGCCTCACGTTCATACCAAGGAATGTTGTAACGATGCGTTTTCTGTTTATCCGCCACGGCGAAACCGATTGGAATGTTCGTGGTGTTATGCAAGGGAGTAATGATATTCCCTTAAACCAAAACGGCATTGACCAAGCCTTCGCCGCCGCCGCGCGTTTAAAGATCCTGCCTGTTACAAAAATTATCACCAGCCCGCAAATTCGCGCCCGCCGTACCGCTGAAATTATCAGCGATGCCTTTGCACTGGCGATTCATCTGGAGCATGATCTGCGCGAGCGCAGCTTTGGCGCGTATGAGGGCAGCACACCGGATAATCTGCCGAAAATCCCCGTGAATAGTAACTCCCCGCACGGACCATTCGATTATGCCGATGGCAATGTCGAACCCTTCGCCGAAGTCACGCAGCGTTCGCGTGGTGCCATTGAGCGTTGGCTTGATGGTCATGATCATACAAAAGATGGTCTTGTGTTGTTTGTTGCCCATGGCGGCGTATTCAGTGCCATCCATCATGCCTTCGATTGCGGCCCGCATTTCCGTGTCCAGAACGCAACGCCTTACGAATTCCTCCGCCAGACGGACGGGAAATGGCTTTGTACGCCGGTTTAATAGCCCGCTGTCTTTAAGGCGGTGAGAAGTTGACCTGCCGTTTGGCGCAGTGATGTTTCAAAATCCAAATGCGCATCATCATTGGCGCCATCTGAAATATATTTCAGGCATAAAAACGGAATATTGCGGCGTTGGCAAATCAGGGCCAAGGCAAAGGCTTCCATATCCACAACATCAAAATGCCCGGCGGCTTCGCTGGTGTCGAATGAATCACCACTGCCGCAGATGCCCTGCTGTAATCCTGCAATGCTCATTCCGTGCGCGAGGGTGACGGGGTCTTTTGAAAACGGTGTTTGCCATTTTTCAAACCCCAGCGGGGTTGCATCCATATCGCGTTGAATAAACTGCGTGCAGTTGATAATCGTGCCGCTTGCATGTTTGCGGCTGCCTGCTGTGCCCAGATTGATAACAAGGCTGGGCGTTGTGTGCGCAAGGTGCGAGGTAAGGGTATAGGTCGCATTCACCTTGCCAATCCCGGTATGAAGGACCTGATGGCCAGAAAATACATCCTGACTTTCTTGTTCCATCGCAAAAACGAGAAGGGGTTTATCTGTCATCGGTCATCAATCGCTCCAAAATAAAGTGAATAGGGTTAAGGGGGCGATTGCCCCCTTAAAATCCTTTTTAATCTTTTAAGCAGCCAACCCTTTTTGCATGAAATTAGCCATGCGGCGGGCGAAGTTGGCGGGGTCGGGGACGGGTTCGCCTTGGATGATGCGGGCCTGGTCTAATAATAGATAAGCGGCATCGGTGAAAGCGGCGCTGTCCTTGGCCTCATGCGCCAAACGCGTAATCAGCGGGTGCGTGCCGTTGATTTCAAGGACGCGTTTTGATTTTGCCTCATATTTCTGGTGCATTTTCAAAACACGTTCCATGTTCATATCAACATCATTGTCACCTGCGACCAGACACACAGGTGAATCGGTCAAGCGGTTGGAAATGCGCACATCACCGACATCTTCCTTCAGCAGATCCTTCAGCGTGGCAATCAATGTTTCCACGGATGGGTCTGTCTTTTTGTCTTCCTTAGCCTCATCAGGGCCGGGGAATTTGGATAGGTCGATATTGCCCTTGGTGATCGATTTAAAGAATTTATCCTTATAATCCTGCACCTGTTGCAGCCAGAAATCATCGACCGTATCGGTCAGCAGCAGAACTTCCAGGCCACGGGCGCGGAAGCCTTCCAATTGCGGGCTGTTCTTCAGGGCTTCGACGTTTTCACCGCTGATAAAGAAGATATTATCCTGATCCGGTTTCATGCGGGCGATGTATTCATCGAGCGTGGTGAGTTCACCGTCGCCGTGGGTGCTGTTGAATTTGCACACACGGAACAGGAAATTGCGGTGATCGACCGCATCATACAGGCCTTCCTTCAATACGGGTCCGAATTGACCCCAGAAGGCTTTATAGCCCATCGGGTCTTCATTCATCATGCGTTCAAGGTCGGTCAGGATGCGTGTCGCAACGGAGCTGCGAATACGCGCCATAACCGGGTTATGCTGTAACATTTCGCGGCTGATGTTCAGCGGTAAGTCTTCGCTGTCGATAACACCCTTCACAAAGCGCAGCCACGGATACATCAATTCCGAACTGTTATCGGTGATAAAGACGCGGCGGACGTAAAGTTTCACGGCGTTCTTGCGTGATGGATCGAACAGATCCCATGGGCGCAATGTCGGGACAAAGAGCAGAGCGGAGAATTCAATTTTCCCTTCAGCCCGCCAATGGGATGTTACAAACGGTTCATCAATGCCATAGGACAGCGCATGGTAAAATTCCATGTATTGTTCCTTGGTGACTTCGCTTTTGGGGCGCATCCACAGGGCGGAAGCCTTGTTGACGGGTTCATCATCGGCCTTATGCGTGGCGGGTGAACCAAGAAAGACGGGGACGTTGATGTGGTCGGAATAGGTATGAATAACCTGTTTCAATTTTTCATCGATCAGATATTCACTGGAATCATCATTAATCGTCATGATGATGGCGGTGCCGCGATGGCCGATCAGCTTGGCGGCTTCTTCGGGGGTGGCGGCACGGATTTCAAAACCGCTGCGCCCATCAGATTCCCAGTGCCATACTTCAGCTTCACCGGCGCGTTGGCTGATGACTTCGACTTTTGTGGACACCATGAAGCTTGCGTAGAAGCCAACACCGAACTGGCCGATCAGGCTTAATTTATCTGTGCCGCCCTTGCCGACATGTTCCATCAAAGCGCGTGTACCGGATTTGGCAATCGTGCCGAGGTTTTCGACCAGTTCATCCTTGGTCATGCCAACGCCGTTATCAACGACATGCAAGTAACGGTAATCCGTGTCCTTATAAATATGGATGCGGAAATTGCTGTCATCCTTGGCAAGGTCCGGCTTGGCGATGGATTCATACCGCAAGCGGTCGCACGCATCGGACGCGTTAGAGATCAATTCACGCAAGAAGACATCCCGGTTGGAATAAAGGGCATGCGCCACAATATCCAGCAAGCGGGAAACATCTGCACCAAAGGAAAGTTTTTCTGTCTGTGTCATGATGCTTACGAATATAAGATGTTTTTCTTACGGGTAAAGCATTTTTCGGTCCCAACCAGAACCCTGGGCCGCACCATCGGTACGGGGGGTATAAACCACCCGGCGGTGCAGGCGGAATTCCCCGTCATGCCAGAATTCAATTGAGCTTGGGATCACGCGGTAACCGCCCCAATGGGGTGGGCGGGGGATAGAATCCTCAAGGCCTTGATATTGGGCCTCCAGTGCCGAAACCTTATCCACCAGATGGGTGCGGGATTCGAGCGGACGGGACTGGTCAGACGCCCACGCGCCGATGCGGCTGCCCAAGGGTCTTGTTTTATAATACTCATCCGATTCCGCGTCGCTGACCCGCTCCACGCGTCCCTCAATCCGCACCTGACGGCGGAGGGATTTCCAGTGGAAGCACAGGGCCGCCACAGGGTTCGAATCGAGCGCGGTTCCTTTGCGGCTTTCACGGTTGGTGTAGAAAACAAAACCGCTTTCATCGAGCCCCTTCAACAACACCATGCGGATAGACGGCGTGCCATCAGAATCGATGGTCGCCAAGGACATGGCATTGGGGTCGTTTACTTCCGCGCTTTCTGCATCGCTCAGCCATTTCCGAAACAATGGAAAGGGGGCGTCAGGCGCGGATTTGGCCGTTTCCAGCTGGGCAATTATGTCCATAATTTGTCTGTTCCTCGTATAAGGAGTCTTTTTTTTGCTGCAATTCCCTTTTACAGTCTAGATATGGAGCATAGGAACTTGTTGTTCCGCGATCAATGAGGAAGAGAAGGATTTTTATAAAATGAAAAACGTGATTTTGACGATGCTGGCGGTATCCACATTCGGCCTGACAGCATGTACAGGTCCAAACGGTGAAATGCAGTGGAACAAACAGACAATGGGTACGGGCATTGGCGCTCTGGCCGGTGGTCTGGCTGGTTCACAAATTGGTGGCGGTTCAGGTCGTCTGTGGGCGACAGGTGCTGGCGTTCTGCTCGGCGGTCTGGTCGGCAGCAGCATCGGCGGTTCGCTGGATAAAGCGGACATGGCCTATGCGAACCAAGCATCCCAGCGCGCAAACACTGCACCAATCGGTCAGTCGATCGCATGGAACAACCCGCAATCAGGTAACTCCGGTACAATCACACCTGTGCGCGATGGTTACACCAACGACAGACGCTACTGCCGTGAATACCAACAAACAATCACCGTTGGCGGTAAGAAAGAAAGTGCATACGGCACAGCTTGCCAAAACCAAAACGGCGATTGGGAAATCGTGAACTAATCACGGTATTCATCGAGATTGAAAAAGGCCGCTCTGATCGAGCGGCCTTTTTGTTTTTATGAATCTTGTTTGTCTTTATGGCTGTCATCTTTTCGCGGCAAGAGCGGGGGGGCTGCCCCACTTGTTTGCCCCATACCGGATGGGCCCATAGAGGGTGCGCTCATGCGCGGCGCGGCTGATGGCGTGACCGGAGCCGGAGCGGCAGGGCGTGGAATATTTTCGGGGCTAAGATCATTGGCGATGGCCATTTTCTTGATATAGCCGGGGTCCTTCATGGTGAAGGCGATGGAGCTGGAAATACCAGCGAAGGCCGGACGGTTTCCGGCAAAATCAATCAGATCACTGAAGGTGACGGCACTGCCTTGACGGTATTGTTCAATGATTGATTCGCCCATTTCTTTCAGCGCATCCCACGTGGTGCGATCAGCCGCCCCCTCAAATTCACGGCGTGCGGCTTCGGCGGGGGCTTTGCTGCCAGAAGCGAGGGCGGAGTCAAAAGCGCGGCCTGCGGCTTGCAGGGCTGCGGCACACCAACCCAGAATATGCCCATCTGGCAATTTCTGGTTTTGTTCGTTGGCTTCGACAAGGAAGGCCGCGCCGCTGTGGTTCAACATCCCGGCATTGACGGCCTTTTGGAAGGCCCGTTCAACCATGCCTTCATGCAGTTTCTGGTTATAGCGATCTTCTGCAAACGGGCTGTAATGATTTTCGATGGTTAAGATGGAAGCCGGGGTGGTGCGGGTAATGTCGGCGACCAGAAACCCTGTGGCGCGAATATAAGTATCCTGACTGGTGCTGACGGCTGCACCCAGAATGGTTTCCTTATCATCACCGCGCCATGCCATATCCTGTGCGGGTTTGCAGAAATAAATCCATTGTTTCAGCGTTGCTTCATCATAGGTTTGGCCGATGGTATCTGCAATCTGTAACGCGGCATCAATTTGGCGTTTTTTGGATGGCGGGCGGCGCATCAAATCGGCGAGGGCCGCTTGTGTTGCCTCCATCGCCAAAGCGAAGGGATAGTGTTCTGGTTTGTGACCGGCATTGCGCGTCATGGCGTTCATGCTGCGTGTGTTGGCCAAACGGCGGATGGTATCTTTATCACCGTTGATGCTGCACATCACCGCGCTGAAAACATCGGCGCGCAGATTGGCGCTGGCCATGCCTTCACCGGCGGTGGGGGGCATGACCATGCCTTCTTGAAAGAACGATTCATAAACCGGATCATAACGGCGCGTATAAAGATCAATCGCGTGCCATGCCATGTGCCAGGCTTGGGAGCGCACATCGCGCAATGATTCAAACTGACCGATGTTGATTGTCGTCAGCGCCATAACCTTTTGACGGCTGGCCAGACCCAGCAGCAAATATTCGCGCCAGACCACCAGACCCATAAAAGTGGAATTTTCATTTTTCTTTGGCGTGCGCAAAAGACGCAATGCCTGCTCACCAGCAGGGTGGGAGAGAAGCTCTTGCCCGGCAAGGCTCAAGGATTCCAGATGTTGTCCGGCATGGTGGGCGATGAAGCTCAAATTCAAATTGCGGGAGTAATCGCGCATTTGACGCGCGATTGCCCGGCAGGATTGTTGAACAGCATCGGTCTGTAGTGCCATATTGGTTGCTCTGGTTGAAGGCGAAGTCCTTGATAGACAAGCCTAAAATAGCACGCAGAAGTTAACAGAACCTCAAAAGATCGGACTGGACGAATTCCCGTAAATGTGTAGGATATGGGGGAATTCAGCCAATTTACCTATGGAAATCAGAGTGTTGTCAGATGACTCAAAATCTTAAAATCATGCAGGGAAAACGCTGCCTTATTATGGGCGTTGCCAATGAGCGCTCCATTGCATGGGGCATTGCACAGGAATTGATCGCGCAAGGCGCAGAACTGGCCTTTACCTACCAAGGTGAAGCCCTCGAAAAACGCGTTCGCCCGCTGGCTGAATCCGTTGGCGCGAAAATTGTCCTGCCGTGCGATGTCACGGATGAGGCGAGCATTGACGCGCTGTTTGAAACGCTGAAGGCGGAATGGGGCACACTGGACGGTGTTGTCCACGCGATTGCGTTTTCGGATAAGAACGAACTGGATGGTTTGTATCTGGACACCACGCGCAACAACTTCCTGCGCACGATGGATATTTCCGTGTTCTCCTTCACCGCTGTTGCACAACGCGCAGCACCGCTGATGACCAATGGCGGCAGCCTTGTGACACTGACCTATTATGGCTCTGAACGCGTCATGCCACATTACAACGTCATGGGCGTTGCCAAGGCCGCGCTTGAAGCGTCGGTTCGTTATCTGGCGACCGATCTGGGTCCACGCAATATCCGTGTGAACGCGATTTCTGCTGGTCCGATCAAAACGCTGGCCGCCAGCGGTATTGGTGATTTCCGCTATATCCTGAAATGGAATGAATTGAATTCCCCGCTGCGCCGTAACGTCACATTGCAAGATGTGGGTCGTTCAGGCTTGTTCCTGATGTCGGATCTGGGTAGCGGTGTCACCGGTGAAACCATGCATGTTGATTGTGGTTACCACACCGTAGGCATGGTGAATGTTGATGCAGCGGCCGAAACAGCCGAGTTGCTGAACAGCATCGCGCCAAAGGGCAAAACAGAAGCCGCCTGATTTTTCTTAAAATGCCTTAGGGAATAAATCCTTGGTCGGACCGCGCCAGCGTTTGGCGAACTCGGTGCTGCCTTCGTATGCGCGTTTGTAACCGCTTTTTTCCATGCGTTCAGTCAGCCATCCCGCGCATAATGTGCCGCGAGCGTGGTGGTGGCGGCACAGTTTCCATGCTTCCATCATCAAACCTGTATCCAGATAACCCGGTTCAGGCCATGCGGCATCAAATGCGCGTTTCAATGGTGCGAAGAGTTTGGTTTGTAATGTCTCATCCATATCCGGCAAGGGGGTGTCCGTTGTATCGCGGAACGCTTGGATCAGATTCACGGTCTTTGTTTTTGCCTGAATAACGTTGCGCATCGCACCCGCCGCGTCAGACAGTTTTTGAACCGCGCAAGGGTCCAGCACAACCGGGATCAGGCGGTCTTGCCCGCGCAGCGGCGGCAGGTAGCCGCAATTTTCAACTTTTTGATCCCACAGGCGAATATTACGTTCCAGCATTTGATCGGCCAGTGCCATTGCGTCCTTTGGTGTCACCGAACTGCGCAGGCCAGGATTGATGTCAAAGCGCAACGCCCCGGCATTCCGGCGGAAGAGGGGCTGTAACATTGCCGGGTCATCCACATAGGGCAATTTTTCATACGCTGTCAGGCGAATAACGCAGGCGTGATAATTCAAGAAGACAATAAAACCGCTATCCCAGCTGGTGGTGTATTCGCCGTCGCGGGGCGTCGTGATGCCCAGACCGCGCAAAATGCCTTCGGTCGCCTTCGCAGACGCCATTCCGTACAGTCTATCAATCCGGGTGATCAGGTTCATGGCTGGTTTTATATTATGAAAATATAAACGGTGTCAAATAAATCGTGGTTCCCGCCGGGCCCAAAATCCCTTAAAACAGAAGACATGAGCGGAAACCGATTTGGCACGTTATTTCAATACCAAAGCTGGGGCGAAAGCCACGGACCGGCGATTGGCTGTGTGGTGGACGGAGTTCCCCCGCGCCTGAGCTTGAGCGAGGGTGATATTCAGCCCTTCCTCGATAAACGCAAACCCGGACAGTCCCGCTTTACGACCCAGCGGCAAGAGGCGGATATTGTTAAAATCCTGTCCGGCACGTTTGAGGGGCAAACAACCGGTACACCGATTTCGTTGCTGATCGAAAATACCGATGCGAAGTCAAAAGACTATTCCGACATCAAGGATAAGTTCCGTCCCGGCCACGCCGATTTTACCTACCAACAAAAATATGGCATTCGTGATTATCGCGGGGGCGGTCGGTCGAGTGCGCGTGAAACCGCAATGCGTGTTGCTGCCGGTGCCATTGCCCGCAAAATTTTACCCGGCGTTACCATTCGTGCCGCCGTGGTCCAGATTGGCCCGCATAAAATCAACCGCGATAACTGGGACTGGTCCATTTTAGATGACAACGCGTTCTTCACCGTGGACCACGACATTATTCCGGTCTGGGAAGAATTTCTGGATGGCCGCCGCAAGGCCGGGTCCAGTGCAGGGGCGATTATCGAAGTCGTCGCCAGCGGCGTTCCAGCCGGGCTTGGCGCACCTGTCTATGACAAGCTCGATTCCGATATCGCCAAGGCCTTGATGTCAATCAATGCCGTAAAGGGTGTTGAGATTGGCGCGGGGTTTGATTGCGTATCATGGGGCGGGGAAGAAAACTCCGATGACATACGCATGGGTGCGGATGGCCAGCCAGAGTTCCTGTCTAACCATGCCGGTGGTATTCTGGGCGGGATTTCAACCGGGCAGGATGTTGTCGCCCGTCTGGCCTTTAAACCGACCAGTTCCATCTTGAGCGCAAAACAAACCATTGATATGCAGGGCAATAACACTGATATCGTTACCAAGGGTCGCCATGACCCGTGTGTTGGTATTCGTGGTGCGCCGATCGCGGAGGCAATGGTGGCCTGTGTTCTGGCCGATCACTGGTTACGTCATAAGGCTCAATGTCTTTAAAGAAAGAATCTATCCATGCAAAAGCGTTGGAATAAACCCGGATCCCTCTTTGCGGCGGTTCGCCAGAAACCTGTGGCCCCGGCCAAAAAGGGGCCATGGCAGTATCTAACCGGGTTTTTGCGGTTCTTCGGGCGCAATCTGCGCCGCCTTTGCACCTTCATGGGTGCGATTATGGTTTTTGGCATCGTGGTCTTTTTGATTGGCGCGAATGCAGAACAGGAAACATACGTCATTCCAGATCAGATGGTTTTAACACTGCGCCTGAATAACGGGTTGAGCGAACATCCACCAGAAATGAGTCTCCTCGGTGGGTTTTCATCGCTGGCGGCGGCACCACTGACGGTGCGTGAACTGGTTTCTGTTTTGGATTATGCGCGGAATGACAATTCCGTGAAGGCTGTTGCGGTCAGTATTGAGGGCGGCGAATTCGCCCTGTCGCAGGTTCAAGAAATCCGCGCCGCCGTAAAACGCTTCCGCGAAAGCGGCAAGCCAACATATGCCTACAGCCCGTCTTATGCCGAGGCCGGGGGCAGCATGGGGGCCTATTATCTTGCCGCTGCGTTTGAAAACATCTGGATGCAGCCCGTTGGTGCGGTATCCCTGCCGGGGTTTGATGCCAGCATGCCGTTCACGCGCAAGGCGCTGGAAAAGCTGGGTGTGAACCCGCAATTTTACCAGCGTAAAGAATATAAAAGCGTGATGGAAAACTTCACACGCGATTCAATCTCCCCCGAAAACCGTGAAATGACGGCTTCGTTGTTGGGGGATATTACCAGTGTCATGGTCATGGATATTGCGAATGACCGCGAACTGGATGTTGATGCAGCCTATGCCATCATCAACCGGGCTGTATTTACAGATACAGAAGCACTGGACGCGCATTTGGTTGATAAGCTCAGCTATTATGATCTTCTCGTTTCTCATTTGCGCGAAACACTGGTGGGTCGTGCAGATAACGAAGATTTGAAAATGGTGTCCATGGGCCGCTATCACAAATCATCTATGGGCGAGATGTCTCCTAAAACAGATAAACGCCCGCATGTTGGTTTGATCTATGCATCCGGCAATATTGTTGCCGATGGATCGCAGGGCGGGTTTAACAGCAATCTGGCGGCGGCAGACCGCATTACCAATGCCATGAACCGTGCCATCCGCGATAAAAAAATTAAGGCCATCGTTTTGCGCATCGACAGCCCCGGCGGATCACCAACCGCATCGGAAACCATCCGCCGTGCTGTTGTGCACGCGCAAGAGAAGGGTAAACCCGTTATCGTTTCTATGGGAACTATGGCTGGGTCGGGCGGGTATTGGATCGCAACGGATGCTGATCGTATCTTCGCTCTGCCATCTACCCTGACCGGATCGATTGGTGTGGCATCGGGTAAGGTTGAACTGGGCGCGTTGATGGAAAAAATCGGCGTGAACTGGGAAGGCGTAAAACTGGGCGAAAATGCTGATATGTGGTCCTTCACAAAACCCTTCACTCCAACGGGTGAGGAACGTATGAACGCCATGATTGATAATATCTATGCCGCCTTCACCGAACGTGTTGCAACGGGCCGTAAATTAACCCCCGAAGCCGTTGAGCGCATCGCCAAGGGCCGTGTGTGGACAGGCAACCAAGGTCTGGAACTGGGCTTGGTCGATGAACTGGGCGGATTAGACGCCGCCCTGAACTACACCGCGACAAAAGTCGGGGCCAAGACACGCGATGAAATCCGTATTGTTGATCTGCCGCGCGCACTCACACCCTTTGACCGCATTCTGGAACTGATGAACATGGACGTGATGATGGGGCATGTTGCCACCACCTTCATGAACATGCTGGGTCAGGAAGTGAAACAGGCAACAATGCCGGGTGTAACTGTTTATGATCCGGCGCTGCGTCAGGGGCTTTAAAAGATTAAGGGGGCAATTGCCCCCTTAGAACCTCGTTACTTCAATAATGCGCGTAAGCGCAGTTCGAGGTCTGGGTAGGCCATGATGATGTGGTCGACGCCGATATTGTGTTCCAGAACAGCAATGGATGAATTCAGGCCATAGGCCAGTGGTTGGACCGGGCAGGGCAAGTAATCTGTGGCGGCGATGGCGGCCAGGATGTCTTTGCGGCGGTCGCCGATATACCAGATCACATCATTTTTTTCCGGGGCGCGTTTCAAACCGCCAACGGCTTGCAGAATCGGGTCGGGGAAAGGCTTTGACCGGGTAATGTCTTCACGGAAAATCGTGACATCAAAATATTTGGCCAGATCGAATTTTTCGAGGATGTCATGGCCGTAACCTTTACCCAATCCGTTGCTGACCAGACCCATTGGGATGTTTTGGGATTTAAGCAGATCCAAAATATCGTAAATGCCGGGGCAGGGTTCAACAATTTCCTCAACATCCTTGCGGCGAATTTTATGCAAAGCGCGGTGGACGAGGAGTTTCGGGCGTTTGCCGTTTCTGAATTCGACCAGCGGCATCGGTTCAATTTTGCGGTGGAAGAGCTGTGAACAGAGCTTGGCCAGTTTATGCGATGCATCATCTAGACGTTCCAGCACGTGCAGCAGCGCCGGGTTAATATGGCGCACCGTCGTGCCGTCCATATCAAAAAGGACGATGGTGGGTTTAACAAGCGTCATTGGCATAAACCGCAAATGGTTTCGACAATGTGCTTGGCACTCAACTTGGCTTCGGCATATTGCTTGGCCGGATCATCATGATCCTGGAATGTATCAGGCAGGGTCATGGTGCGGAATTTTGTCTTGGAAAAATCAGTTACACCGCGTGTGGTGATGTCTTGCAAGACCAGCGCACCAAACCCGCCAACGGAACCTTCTTCAATGGTAATCAGGGCTGCGTGATTTTTAACCAGATCATCAATCAAATCACGGTCCAGTGGCTTTGCAAACCGGGCATCGGCAACAGTCACAGAAATTCCCTTTTGCTCCAAAATCTCGGCGGCGTTTAGGGCTTCTTGCAAGCGGGTACCATAGGACAGGATGGCGGCATCGGTGCCTTTACGCAAGATTCTGCCTTTGCCAATCGGCAAAACCGTGCCGCGTTCCGGTAAATCCATGCCAACACCTTCACCGCGTGGATAGCGGAAGGCGATGGGGCCTGAATCATGGGCGGCGGCGGTTGCCACCATATCCATCAATTCGCCTTCATCGGCGGCGGCCATCAACACCATGTTGGGGAGGCACCCCAGATAGGCAATATCAAACGCACCCGCATGGGTCGCACCATCTGCACCCACCAACCCGGCGCGGTCCATCGCGAAACGAACAGGCAGGTTTTGTAAGGCCACATCATGAACAATCTGGTCATAGCCGCGTTGCAGAAAGGTGGAATAGATAACGCAGAACGGTTTATACCCTTCCGCAGCCAACCCGGCAGCAAAGGTCACCGCATGTTGTTCGGCAATCCCGACATCGAAGGTGCGTTCCGGGAATTCATAGCCGAAGAGATCAAGGCCTGTCCCCGATGGCATCGCGCCGGTAATGGCGACAATTTTTTCATCGTGGCGGGCTTCTTCGATCAAGGACTGTGCAAAAACTTTTGTATAGGCAGGGGCGTTGGCCTTTGCCTTGCTTTGTTCACCCGTAATCACATCGAATTTGGAAACGCCGTGCATTTTATCGCGGGAGTTTTCCGCCGGAGCATAACCTTTGCCCTTTTTCGTGCGGACATGGATCATGACAGGGCCGTGATGGTTGTTGTCACGTGCGTTGCGCAGAACCGGCAGCAGATGATCCATATTGTGACCATCGACGGGTCCAATATAATAAAAACCCATTTCTTCAAACAGCGTGCCTGTGCCCATGGCGCTGCGTGCGCTTTCCTCGGCACGTTTTACGGCATGACGTAGGGGTGAGGGCAGGGCCTCAACAATTTTTTTGCCCGCTTCACGCGCCCCGATATAGGTACGCGATGATACTAGGCGGGTCAGATAACGGCTCATCGCGCCCACCGGGGTCGATATGGACATTTCGTTATCATTCAAAATAACAATCAGGCGGGACTTTTTGCCGTTTATAAGCTGCGCCCCGGCATTGTTCATTGCCTCATACGCCATGCCCGCACTGATCGAACCATCACCAATGACGGCAATCACATTGCGGTCTTCACCGGCCAGATCACGCGCCACGGCCATGCCAAGGGCAGCAGAGATGGAGGTAGAGGAGTGTGCCGCCCCAAATGGATCATATTCAGATTCACTGCGCTTGGTAAAACCGGACAACCCGCCACCCTGACGGAGCGAACGAATGCGGTCACGGCGCCCGGTCACGATTTTATGCGGGTAACATTGATGCCCCACATCCCAGATGATTTTGTCATCCGGTGTGTTGAACACCGCATGCAATGCCACAGTCAGTTCCACCACACCCAGACCCGCGCCCAGATGCCCGCCCGTGTGCGACACGGCATCAATGGTTTCGGTGCGCACTTCATCGGCCAGTTGCTTTAACTGGTCATCGCTGAAATGGCGGAAGTCAGCAGGCACAGAAACAGAATCCAGCAAGGGTGTCTTGCTGGATTCGATGGAGCCTGCTTGATTGCTGTGGGCTGTCTTTGCGTTCATGTCCGTCTTTGCAATACGTACCGGGCCAGTTCTTTCAAGGTGTCGGCGCGGCCTTGGAAAATGTTGAGGTGCGCGATGGATTGTTGAACCAGCATTTCAGCACGCTGTTTCGCTTGGTCTTTACCCATCGTGGAAACGAAGGTGGATTTTCCGGCGGCGGCATCCTTGCCGGAATCCTTGCCCGTTGTTTTGGCATCTGATTCAACGTCCAGAATATCGTCTGTCACCTGGAAGGCGAGGCCGAGGTCATTGGCGTAGTTCACCAGGGCACGGCGGTTTGATTCATTGGCCTTGCCCAAAATCGCACCGGCTTCGCAAGCGAAGGAAATCAGTTTCCCTGTTTTCATGCGTTGCAGGCGGCTGATGGTTCCAAGGTCAAATTCGGCTTTTTCACCGATCAGATCGAGCATTTGACCGCCGCACAGGCCATGCCCGCCGGAAGCCTTTGCCAGCATCGAAACCAGCTCGCAACGAACGCGTGGGTCTTCATGTGTTTCAGGGTCGCTCAAGATTTCAAAGGCGAGGGTGAGCAGCGCATCACCGGCCAGAATGGCGGTTGCTTCATCAAACGCGACGTGTGTTGCGGGTTTACCACGGCGCAGCTGCGCATCATCCATCGCCGGAAGATCGTCATGGATCAGGGAATAGCAGTGAACGAATTCAACGGCTGCGGCGACACGGCGCGCACGAACCGCATCAACACCGAACAGCGCCGATGTTTCCATGACCAAAAATGGACGCAGGCGTTTACCGCCATTGAGCGTGCCGTAACGCATCGCTTCAAACAACGGTGCCTCAGGCAGATCTGTTTCCGGCAAAAGGCGCGCGATGGATTTGTTGACGCCGTCAATGACGTCATCCATGCGTTCCTGTAATCCGGGGCTGGCGTCGCGTGGTGATGGGGCCATAAAAACTTACTCCTGTGGGTCGAAGGGGGCTGTGCCGATTTTACCGTCTGCACCAACCGTGATTTTTTCAATTTTCGCCTGCGCTTCACGCAGTTTTTTCTCGCAATGGGTTTTTAAGGCCACGCCGCGCTCATAGGCACCAATCGACTCCTCAAGGGCCGATTTTCCCGTTTCCAGGTCCCGAACGATCCCTTCAAGCTCCAAAAGGGCCGCTTCAAAGGTCAAACTATCTACTGCAGCACTCTTGCCAGTCATCACAACCATCTGATTTTTCAAAAGGATTTTGCGGAGGCGAGTGTACGGCAGACCGTTCGATTCCTCAAGTCATAACCATGCGTCAGGCGGCATTCTGCCCTGAATTCTTTGCGGGGCTGGCTTGCACGGTTTGAGGGTACAATAGAGTTAAGATTATGGAATAGGGAAGGACTTAAAATGCCAACTGAAACACCGAAAGATACATTTAACCAATTGAAAAACATTGATTTTCTGTCGTGGCAAGTGACTCGCGCTAAGAGCAATCATCAAGAGCGCGAAATCACTAAAATCATGTCAGAGCGCCCGCGCCAGCGCAGCGACGCTCATTTGAAGTAATTGCTCAAGGCCCGAATATGGGCCGCAGCACAGGATTTGAGGGCGGGAAGGTCATAGCCCCCCTCCAAAACCGACACCACCTTGCCCCCGGCATACTGGTCGGCCAAGGCGCATAATTCACCGGTTACCCACTCAAAATCATCCTCCCCCAGATTGATCTGCGCCAGCGGATCATCGCGGTGCGCGTCAAATCCAGCGGAAATCATGATGAGGTCCGGTTTGAAAGCGTGGAGCGCCGGGAAAACCCGGTCGCGATAGGCGGCGCGGAATGCATCGGACCCATCCCCAGCGGCCAATTGAACATTCAGCACACGCCCCGGTACGCTGTCATCGGGCCCACCGGTATTGGGGAAGAGCGGCCATTGATGGGTGGACGCATAGAAGATGTCGTCATGCAGACGCGCCATCACATCGGATCCGTTGCCGTGATGCACATCAAAATCAACAATGGCAACGCGTTTCAGGCCCAGTGTTTGCGCGTGAAGTGCGCCAACGAAGATGTTGTTGAACAGGCAAAACCCCATCGCTTCTTCCGGTTCCGCATGGTGTCCCGGTGGGCGCATGGCGCAAAAAGCGCGGGTTGCTTTTCCTGCCGCCATATCCTCAACCGCCTGACACACCGCCCCGGCGGCATAAAGGGCGGCATCAAAACTGGCAGGGGACAGGACGGTGTCATTATCCAGAAGAATGGTTCCCCGGTCGGGAATGGCATCTTGCAGCGCGTCGATATAACGCATCGGGTGTGCCCGCGCGATCCATTGCAGATCCGCTTCGCGTGCCACAATCGTGTCTAGCCCCATTTCATCGAACAAATCCAGCAGGGTTTGCAGCCGCGCCGGGCTTTCCGGGTGGCCGGGTCCTGTGTCGTGGCGTAGGCCGATGGTGTGGGTGTAAATATTTATTGTCATGCTTATTGTCCTGAACCGCATTCTGCTTCATTTTAGGGATGCAGGACAAGAGCATGAATTTTGGAACACACAGCACCGTTGAATATCTGGCCATCCGGTTGCTCCACCGCTGGGTGCCGAAATGGTATGAGGCGTTTTCTGATCCAAAAACAGACGGTTTTTACGAACGTCTTGGCCATAGTTTTCAACCGGTGCGCACGGGATCACGCCGCCTCTTGACGCAGTGCCGTCAATTATCAATTTATAGCCATGCAAGCTTGCAGCCCGATTGCCCCGAATTTGGCGCGAACCTTAAGAAAAATTTTGAGCACATCATCAACCGTTATTATAACGCTGAAACAGGGTTATGGCGATTTAGCCTGAATGATGATGGTGCGGTCGCGGATGAAAATTGCGATCTGTATTCAATTACCTTCGTGATTTTTTCATTCTCTTACTATTTCCGGGTCAGCGGTGATGTGCGTGCGCGGGACTACGCGATTAAGACCTTGGATATGATTGATAAGAAATTCCGTATGGCGCCCGCGGGGTTTGCGGAATGTTTGGGCCCTGATGGAAAACAACTGTGCCAGATGCGTCGCCAGAATCCGCATATGCACTTGCTGGAAGCATGCTTATTCGCCCATGAAACATGGGGTGATCTGGCGTGGCTGTCGATGGCGGGGGAGATGGTTTCCATGTTCCATGGCTATTTCTTTGAAGAGGCGAATTGCGCCCTGCATGAATTTTTTACCGATGATTTAAAACCGCACCCTGAAAAGGGTGGACGGGTGGAGCCGGGCCATTATTTTGAATGGATATGGCTTTTGAAACGCTATGCCACAGCAATGGGTGATGCGAAGCGGTTTGATGCGCTGTGCGCGCGCCTGCTGACATGGGCCAATGCCCATGGATGGGATGAAGTTCACGGCGGGATTTATGATGTGGTGTCGCCCGATGGAACTCTTCTGGTTGATACCAAACGCCTGTGGCCGTTCACTGAAGCGTTAAAGGCCAACGCAATGATGCTGGATGCCGCCGGGTCGGATAAGGATGTGGTCAAGGCGCGTATTGCTGAAATGGTCCGCGTATTCCAGTCACAATATATGCAAGAACGCGGTTTCTGGTTTGAATGGCTCAGCCGTGATCTGGTTCCGCAAACCGATTACATGCCGGGGACCAGCCCGTATCATGTCTATTTTGGCATCATGGAAACACGCCGCCATTTACATGCGCGCGGATATTCCGTGTCGCTGGTCGCGCCGATGATGAATGTGGCCTATAAACTGCGCCGCGCCCTGTCCATGCGGGTCAGGGCGGTGCGCTTTTTCTTCAAGAAAATAAAGGCTTAGTTGCCAACCGGGGATTGAATGGTCATACCGGCGGCGGGTTCAATATCCGCGACGGCCGCATCAATAATCGCCGCTGTCTGGGCCACAACAGTGTCCTGTGGCAGGGTGCGGTTGAACGCCAGTTCCTGATCATTCAATTGGAACCCGATCAGAACTTTATAATTCTTTTGGTCTGAACCACTCATCGGGATCATCTGGCGGATTTGTTCGGTGCTGGATTTCGATGTTTGTTTGCCATCATAGGCCATCGTTACCGCAAAAACTTCCTTGGCAATGATGCTGCCCTGATTATTGGTGATGGCAACGAAATAGGGGTAGGCAAAGCTTGGTTTGTCGCTGGCGTTGTTGCGGCCCTTTGGACCGATGCTGCCTTCAAAGGCCAGCGTCATATCAACGGCCATATTATTGTTGCTGATCTTGCAGCTGTTCTGCACGCTGGTCATGCGGACGGAAGAAACCGCTTCCGCCGGGGCAGGGGCGCCGCCATCAATGAATTGGTGAACCTGATTTAAATCCTGAACGATCCGCACATCCGGGCAACCAGAGGAAGAGCCACCCGCCGCAGGTGAAATACCAGACGCCATCTGCGCCGTTTGTGTTTCAGATGCCGGGGATGTTGATGGGGTCGTGGACAGGCGGGCCAGCGTTGATTTGAGGCTGCTGTAGTTCGTCGCAACATCCGATTGCACGCCCTTTGCCGTTTCGCAGGCCGTTAAGGCCAGACCGGCCGTCATAAGAAGTGCTAGAGCTGAAAGGCGTGTTTTGGTCATCTGATTCCCCCTGAATTATGACACCTTAACGCCTGAAACACTCCTGTTCAACCCCATGGATGGGGTATGGATTCATCTGTCCCCATCCCCTATATATGGGTGATGGAAAAGCAGGCATTAACCATTTTATTGGCCGCGCCCCGCGGTTTTTGCGCCGGGGTTGACCGGGCCATCCAGATTGTAGAGCTGGCGCTGGAGAAATACGGTGCGCCGGTCTATGTCCGCCATGAAATCGTCCATAACCGTTTTGTGGTGGATGGGCTTCGTGCCAAGGGGGCGGTGTTCGTCGAAGAACTGGATGAAATTCCCAATGATGGCCAGCCGGTGATCTTTTCCGCCCACGGCGTTCCAAAATCGGTTCCGGAAGATGCGGCGGCGCGTGAGATGTTTTTCATCGACGCGACCTGCCCCTTGGTCAGCAAGGTTCACCGCGAAGCGGAGCGTCATTACAAAAACGGCAAACAGATTATCCTGATCGGCCATCGCGGTCACCCGGAAGTCATCGGCACGATGGGGCAGCTGCCTTGCCGCGCGGTTGTTCTGGTTGAAACGATTGGAGATGTTGAAACCCTCGTGGTCATTGACCCTGAAAACCTCGCCTGGTGCAGTCAGACGACATTATCGGTGGATGACACGGCTGGAATTGTTGAGGCCCTGCAAAAACGCTTTCCCAATATTGAAGGGCCACACAAGGAAGACATTTGCTATGCCACCACCAACCGTCAGGCTGCGGTCAAGGCAATTGCCGCGCAATCCGATGTGCTGCTGGTTTTGGGTGCGCCCAATTCATCGAATTCAAACCGACTGGCCGAAGTTGCCACCACAGCGGGGTGCAAACATTCCGCCCTCATCCAACGGGCCACTGATATTGATTGGTCGTTATTTGATGAGAACGTTAAAACTCTGGGCCTGACGGCGGGCGCTTCGGCCCCGGACGTGCTGGTTGAGGAAGTCATTACCGCCTGCCGTGAACGCTTTAACGTCACGGTGGAGGAGGTGCGGATTACGGAAGAAAACGTAATCTTTAAAGTTCCCCGTATTCTGGCGGCATAGACATGGCCGTTTACACGCCTTTGACCGACGAACAAATCGCCGATTTTATCGCCCAATACGATGTCGGCGATTTTATATCCGCCACCGGCATCATGCAGGGCGTTGAAAACACCAATTACAAAATTGAAACCAGTACGGGGCGGTTCATCCTGACCCTGTATGAACGCCGCGTTGATCCGGCGGATCTGCCGTTCTTTTTTGCCTTTACCAACCATCTGGTTGAACATGGGGTGAATGGCCCAAAAACTTTGGCCGGAAAAGATGGCAGTTTAACCCGTTTGGTTGCCGGGCGGCCTGTGGCCCTGATTTCGTTTTTGGATGGGGTTGATATTGCGGCCAATGCAATTGCGCCGTCTCATTGCCAATCACTGGGCGGTGTTGTGGCCAAGATGCATGATGCTGCGGCGACATTCCCTCACACCCGCGCCAATACATTAAGCCTGTCTGGTTGGGCGGCGTTGATTGAGGCGACGAAGGGTGAGGCGGATGCTGTTGAACCGGGCTTGGCAAAACTGATTACCGATGAGCTCGTATATCTAAAGCAAAACTGGCCAGCCGCCAGCGCCTTACGGCACGGTGTGGTTCATGCGGATATCTTCCCGGATAACGTGTTCTTTCAGAACGGCGAAGTTTCCGGTGTGATTGATTTCTATTTCTCCTGCGAGGATTTCTTTGCTTATGATCTGGCGCTGGTGATCAATGCGTGGTGTTTTGATGATCAGAATGGGTTGGATAATGCCCGCTGGGCTGCCTTGCGGGCCGGGTATCTGGCGCAGCGGCAAATAACGGATGTTGAATGGGATGCGCTATCGCTTCTTTGCCGTGGCGCGGCGCTGCGCATTTTGTTGACCCGGTTACAGGCGTGGATTAATCATCCGGCGGGGGCCTTGGTCAAACCAAAAGACCCGAAAGAATACAGTGCGAAATTAAGATGGCATCAGAATGAAAAAATCGGGCGTTGAGATTTATACAGATGGCGCGTGCAGCGGTAATCCCGGCCCCGGTGGGTGGGGAACCATTTTGCGTTTCAACGGTATCGAAAAAGAATTATCCGGTGCCGAACCCCTGACCACCAATAACCGCATGGAAATGATGGCGGCGATCAAGGGGCTGGAAGCGTTGAAGCAACCATGCTGCATTGATCTCTACACCGACAGTAAATATTTACAGCAAGGTGTGATGGAATGGATGAAGGGATGGAAAGCCAAGGGCTGGCCAGACCGCATCAAGAATCAGGACCTTTGGAAACAGCTGGACGCGTTGTTGCAACAGCATAATGTCCGTCTTCACTGGGTGAAGGGGCATGCCGGTCACGTGGAAAATGAACGCTGTGATGAATTGGCGCGCCAAGCGATTAAAACACTGCTGGGCTAAAAACCCTTATATATCAGTCCTTCTCAACGATTCGCAGCGATTCCCTGACGAGTCGCAGGTGAATCCAACCCCTGTTTTCGTGATTCCGAAAATCCAACATGTGCATTGGTTGCTTATCCACAGGTGAATCGCCGGATTCTGACCAAACGGGCCAATTTTAAGATTCGTTTAAGGTTTAAAACCCAAGCTGAACTTACGCCAGCAGGAACGACTGAATAAGAAGAACAACAACTCACCCCTGCAAATGGCGAACCGACTAGGGAGGTTCACATGACAATAACAAGAACAGTGACCACACAGAATTCGCATCAGGCTTCCACGCTCTCACACGGAAGAACAACGGAGCACATAGTCCTGCCTATGCCCCCAGAGCTCACAGATCTGGCGGCAGGGCAGGACACCCGGTTCGAGATGGAAGTTTACGCACGCTTTATGCGCCACTTACGCAACGTCCCGAACAGCCGTGCCGAAATCAAAATCCTTGCCTCGATCCAGTTCACCGCCGACATGATGGATGTTGGGGAGGAACTGGTGGCCAAGACGCTTGTTGATCTGGGGCTTCGCGCGCCACGCCGGGCCTTCCCATGCGGTTTTCTGGATTTCTTTGATAAGTGCATGTTGCGCCGGTCTTTTGAATTACAGGGCGGTACCAGCGATTTCAGCGGCCCACCGCAAGCGGTTATCGCGCTGCGCGACCACTGGGATTTGATCGGGGAAGAACGCTTTGGGCCTTTGCCGGTGCAATACGCGGTCTTCAACGAAAGCGTTTACGTCAGTCGTTAAGTTTCCAGCTTTTTGATGAACCATCATCCGGTTTTGCACTCACGGGCGCCGAGAGAAGCGTCATCGCAGACGGATCAGACGCTGTGGCGGCGGACGGAGATGGTGCGGATTCGGCGGCCAACAGACGTTGCAGCAAACTACCGAAATCATCCGATTCCCCCAAGGAAGTGCCATCAGGCGCGGATGAGGAGAGGGAGGAAGCCGAAAGGTTTCTTCCCTTTCCGCTATTTGTGGCGGCAACCATGACATCACGCCAGACACGCGCCGGAATTGAACCGCCGGTGACACGCTTCATGGATGAGTTGTCATCATTCCCGACCCAGACAGCGGCAATGTAATCATCAGTGAAGCCCGTGAACCAAGCATCGCGGAAATCCTGTGACGTTCCGGTTTTACCGGCGGAGGGCACACCAAACTTCGCACCCTGACCCGTGCCGAATTCAACCACGCCACGCATCATGCCCTTCAGGCTTTGCATGATATAGGGTTCAAACATCGGGCGGCCCGATTGCAACGCCTTTGGCGATCGTTGATAGATCAGCTTGCCGTCTTTATCTGTAATGCGGCGAATGGCGTATGGCTTCACGGCGTAACCATCATTGGCGATCGTCGCATAGGCGGTGGCCATTTGTGTCATGGGGATGCCGCTACTGCCCAGTGCAAGGCTGAGGTCGCGGCTCAGTTCAGCTTCGATGCCAAGGCGTTTTGCCGTGCCAATCACATAGCCAATGCCAATTTCCTTTGCCAGTTTGTAGGAAATGGTGTTGAGGGAGTAAGCCAGCGCCACATTCAACGGCACTTCACCGTAATATTCGCTTTTGAAGTTGGTCGGGCGGTATTTTCCTGTGGTGATCGGGCCATCGATCACGATGCTGTCGGGGGTGTAACCGTGTTCAAGGGCAGTCAGATAGACAACCGGTTTGAACGATGATCCCGGCTGGCGATAGGCTTGCGCGGCGCGATTGAATTGGCTTTCACCGTAATTCTTGCCCCCCACCATGGCCAGAACGGCACCATCACGGCCCAAAACAACAACGGCACCTTGCGATACGTTTTTGTCCTTGCCTTCATCTTCCAGAATTTTTTCGAGCGAGCGTTCAGCTGCTTGCTGAATTTCTGGCACCAGTGTCGTTTCAATAATGATGTCTTCGTTCGGCGTGCCGATGAGTTTATCCAGATCACCTGTGATCCAGTCGGTGTAGTAGCGCACCGAGTCGCCATCGCCGGATTTTTCTTCGATCTTTGGTGCTGTTTCAATCATCTTGCCGGCGGTGGCGTCTGTGATGTACCCGGCATCTTCCATCGCGTTCAAAACAGTATTTGCACGTTCTTGCGCCAGTTTTGGATTGCTGAGCGGGGAGTAGCGGGAGGGGGCCTTTAACAACCCGGCCAGTGTCGCGGCTTCGCGCAGGTTAATATCGCGGGCCGATTTGTTGAAATAGGTTTGGGCCGCTGCCTCGACACCATAGGTTCCAGCCCCCAGATAGACGCGGTTTAGATACGCGGTCATGATCTGGTCTTTGGACAGCTTGGCTTCCAGCCACAGGGCCAGCATCGCTTCTTGAATTTTACGTTTTAAAGTGCGCTCACGGCTTAAGAACAGGTTCTTCGCCAATTGCTGTGTGATGGTGGAGCCACCCTGAACAACGCGGCCCTCAACCGTGTTACGAACGACAGCGCGCAGCAGGCCAAACGGGTCAACGCCGAAATGCGTATAGAAGCGGCGATCTTCAATGGCCATCACGGCATAGACCAGATGGGGCGGCAACTCAGACACATCGACATTGATGCCCTTCAATTCGCCGTAACGGGCAATGCTGTTGCCCTCAATATCCTTGACAGTGATGGCGGGTTTGCGTTCAAAGCCGGGCTTTTCAATGATGGAGGGTAACTCAGCCGCGTACCACGCAACCAGCGCCGCAACCCCGATACAGGCCCAAACGCCGACGATCAACATCAGGCGTGTTGCCTTTAATAGAATCCCCTGAGCAGAGGATCCTTTTTTCTTCCTGCGGGAAGAGAACTTTTTCGTCGATTTTTTTGTTTTACGCGCCATAGCGGGGTGATAGGCCATTTTTTACAGGGGTGCAAGGATTCCCATGGAAAAACGGCTTAATAATGACAGTTTTCTTTGGGGATATGGCGGTTTAGGGGCCGTTTGGGTTGTTTGGCGGACAGTTGGGCGGCGGGCAGGATGGTGGTTGCTGCGGTGCTTTGCCCAGCCAGCTCTGCACGCCATGGATCAGGCGGTTGAACTGGTTCTTCATTGTCCGGTCATAGGGGGTTTCGGCGACATAGCCAAAACGGCGGTCATTACCGTCAATATAGGCCAGATGGCGTGATCCGCCGGGGGCCTGCAATTGCGTTGCCACGGTGTTTGCGAAATGCAGGGCAAATCGAACCGCGTCTTCGTTGCTGGTGGTTTTGAACGCCGCCCTAATCACTCGAAGGTGATCATTCACGATGGCCGTCTTGTGCAGCAAAATATCACCGCATGTTTCCGTTGTCTTGCGACCCTTCATGTCCTGATACATATGTTGCGGGTGCAGGGGGTAATAGAATTGATCGCGTCCGATGGATTGGCTGATAATTTGAATGACATATCCATCGGCGGATTTTCTCAAGGCATCCGCCGTCATGGATAATGCGCCTGATACGACATCGCTCACATTCCTGTCGCCGGTGATCCGGCCCAGAAAGGCAAGTTCGTGAATCAGATACGCATCTGCTTTTATAGAAAGTGACTTATGGCCCATTTTTTTCGGGCTCTCCCTGTTACCGGGAAAGTGTAACCGAATCAGGGGTGTGTGGCCAGCCGCAGATGTGCTGCTGTGCAGAATTAGGTGAGGAAAATTGTCGCCAGCCCCAGGAAAGCAAAGAAGCCAATGCAATCTGTCGCCGTTGTCAGGAAGATTGAGGAGGAAATCGCCGGGTCTTGCTTATAATGATTCAAGATAACCGGAATGGCCGCACCAAAGGTGCCCGCCACCAACAAGTTAATAATCAGCGCCATACCAATCACCAGACCCAGAATAACATTCTGGAACCATAGCCCTGCCAGCACACCAACCAATGTTCCAAAAATACAGCCGTTTACAAAACCAACTGCGCACTCCTTGGCAACGGTCCGCATCGCATTGGCACCGGAGAGCTCCCGCACTGCAATCGCACGGACTGCGACAGCCAGTGCCTGCGTTCCCGCATTCCCGCCCATACCGGCGACAATCGGCATCAACGCGGCGAGAGCCACAACTTTTTCAATCGTTGCACCAAAGGACGAAACAATCGCCGCCGCAATGAAGGCCGTGACAAGGTTTACAGCCAACCACCGGGACCGCAAAAAGCTGGTGGAAAGAATGGCCTTATAAGAGTCAGCCTCGCCAACCCCGACCAGTTTCAGCATGTCTTCTTGTGCTTCTTCATCAATAACGTCAACGACGTCATCGACCGTAATCACACCGATCAAACGGTCTTCTTCATCAACAACAGGTGCCGACATCAGGTTTTCACGGCGGAACAGTTGTGCAACCGCTTCCTGGTCCATCGTGGCCGGGATCGGGTGGATGTCTTCCAGTTTCAGTGTTTCAAGTTTTTCAGACCGCTTGGCGCGAACCAGACGGTTCAGCGGAATTTCACCGGTAATCCGGTACGCCGGATCAATGATAAAAATATCGAAGAAGTCTTCGGGCAGTTCATCGGCGGCGGCGCGCAGATAATCAATTGTTTTGCCAACCGTCCAGAATTGCGGGATGGCAACAAATTCACGCTGCATCAATCGCCCGGCGGAATCTTCAGGGAAGCTTAAGCCTTCCTGCAGGGCCAGACGCATCTTTGCGGAAAGGTGACGGATAATGTCATGACGGAAATCTTCGTCGCTCAGGCTTTGAATGATGTCCAGCGCATCATCGCTTTCCAGTTCGGAAATAATCGATGCGATTTTCCATGACGGTAATTCGGGAAGGATAATCTCGCGCAGTTCCCAAGACAGTTCGGAAAAAACGTAAGGGTCCATTTTTTCAACGAAGTTGTGGAGCAGGGTTGACCTGTCCTCATCGTTGATTTTTGAAATCAGTTCCGCCGTGTCGGCGGCACTAAGCTCATCCAGCTCTTCCAAAACCGTCTGGCGGTCGTCTTCGCGCAGGGCCAGAACGACTTTTTGAATAAAGCGGTCACTCAGCCCGAAGACGAGGTCGTTATCCTCGTCTTCTTCTCTGTCTGCTTCCGCTTCCAGTTGGCTCAGGCGCTTTTCTTCATCGACCATAGGCGACTAACTCTCTCGCTTTTTTTTAAAGCGCGGCGGCGATTGGAAGCACGTTGTTTTCTGCTGCTGTCCCTTGCGCGTCAACACAGGCAAAGGCCGTCATGTTCAAAATACCGCGTGGTGTGACAGATGGTGTCAGAATATGCATCGGTTGTGCCACCCCCAGAAGGATTGGCCCGATGGAGATACCTTCACCCAGAACCTTCAGCATGTTGAACGCAATGTTCGCTGCATCCACGTTTGGCATCACCATGATATTGGCGGCCCCTTGGAGTGTGGAATTTGGCATGCTGGATTTACGGATGGTTTCGGATAGGGCATCATCGGCATGCATTTCGCCGTCGATTTCCAGTTCCGGCGCACGGTTGCGGATTTCCACCAGCGCCTCACGCATCCGCGCCGCACTTGGGTTGTCATGGCTGCCGAAGTTGGAATGTGACAGCAGGGCAACCTTTGGCTTGATACCGAAACGCGATACTTCTTCGGCGGCCAGCAGGGCCACTTCAGAAATTTGCGCAACGCTTGGGGTCGGGTTGATTTGCGTGTCGGTGATGAAATACACACCGCGCGGCAAAATCAGCGCATTCATGGCGGCCGCCGTTTCTACACCCGGCGTCAGGCCGATAATATCCACGACGTTTTTCAAATGGTGTTTGTATTGCCCGATGGTGCCGCAAATGGCGGCATCGGCATCGCCGCGACGAACCATCAACGCACCAATCACGGTAAAATCGGTCCGCAGCACCGTGCGGGCGAGGGCCGGGGTGACACCACGGCGTTCCATGATTTCGTGGTAATTGGTCCAGTATTCGCGGTAACGAGAATCATATTCAGGATCAATCAGTTCAAAATCCTTGCCGATCTTCATCCGCAGGCCCAAACGCTTGATCCGTGTTTCGATCACTTCTTTCCGGCCAATCAGGCTTGGCTTGGCCAGCCCCTCATCCAGAACAGTTTGAACGGCGCGCAAGACGCGTTCTTCCTCACCCTCGCAATAAACGATGCGTTTTGGGTCTTGCTTGGCACGCGCGAAGATCGGGCGCATGACCATGCTGGTGCGGTAGGTATAGCTTTTCAGTTTTTCGTGATACGCGTCCCAATCGGTGATCGGGCGGGCGGCCACACCGCTTGCCATCGCGGCCTTGGCCACGGCAATCGGCAATTCCACGATCAAGCGCGGATCAAATGGTTTGGGGATCAGATATTCCGGCCCGAATTCCAGATTTTCCTCGCTGTAAACAGCGGCCACTTCGGCGGTGGCTTCGCGGCGGGCCATTTCGGCAATCGCCTCAACACAGGCCAGTTTCATTTCTTCGTTGATCGCCGTCGCGCCAACATCCAGCGCCCCACGGAACAGGAACGGGAAGCACAGAACGTTGTTTACTTGGTTGGTGTAGTCGGAACGCCCTGTGCAGATGATCGCATCGGGTTTCGCTTCACGGGCTTCTTCGGGCATGATTTCCGGGGTCGGGTTGGCCAGCGCCATAATCAGCGGTGCCTTTGCCATGTGCTTAACCATCTCACCCTTGAGCGCGCCAGCAGCGGACAGGCCGAGGAAGATGTCTGCGCCTTCCAAGGCTTCGGTCAATGTGCGGGTGTTGGTGTCGGATGCAAATTTTTCTTTTTCCTCATCCATCTGTTCCTTGCGGCCCTTGTAAACAACGCCCTTACGGTCACAGACAATAATGTTTTTCTTTGGCAGGCCAGCGGATACCAGCAGGCTCAAACACGCAATGGCTGCCGCACCGGCACCGTTGGCAACCAGTTTTACATCGGTAATGTCGCGGTTTTTCAGGCGTAGCCAGTTTTTAACGGCAGCTGTCACGATGATCGCGGTGCCGTGCTGGTCGTCGTGGAACACGGGAATCTTCATGCGTTCGCGCAATGTGCGTTCAATGCGGAAACATTCCGGGGATTTGATGTCTTCCAGATTGATGCCGCCAAAGCTTGGTTCCAGCGAGGCAATGATTTCAATCAGCTTGTCCGGATCTTTTTCATCGATTTCGATATCGATACAGTCGATGTTCGCGAATTTTTTGAACAGGACGGCTTTGCCTTCCATGACGGGTTTGGATGCCAGCGCGCCAATATCGCCCAGACCCAAAACGGCTGTACCGTTGGAAATAACCGCAACCAGATTGCCCCGGCTGGTGTAGTCCAGCGCCTTCAGTGGGTCTTTTTCAATTTCTTCACACGCAAAAGCCACGCCGGGGGAGTAAGCGAGCGCGAGGTCGCGCTGGGTCGCCATAGCCTTGGTCGGGGTGATGGAGATTTTCCCCGGTGTCGGGTGACGGTGATATTCCAGGGCTGCGTCGCGCAGGGTGTCTTTTGCAGATGACATATTACATTCTCTATATTAAAGGCGGAGGGTGAGGACTTCAGGGCCTAACTGACCAGAATTCGGGGGCTTTTTCAAGGCGGTAAGTGTTGTGTGGCGGCAGGAAATAAGCAAAAACCCGCCATCCTGAACGGAGCGCGGGTTTTTCGCAAAAAGAACCAAATGGTGCGGCCAAGAAGACTCGAACTTCCACGGGGGTTAGCCCACAGCGACCTCAACGCTGCGCGTCTACCAATTCCGCCATGGCCGCACACTTGGGTAGAATGACGAAGTTCGCAGGCTTGAGGGGGCCAGCATCGCCGCCTTGTGATTATCAAATGTCCTAGAGGGGCGCAAGCGGAAAACATATTGCCAAAGGGAAGGCTCAGCCCTATCTTTCCCCTATGGAAATTAACATATCAGATCACCCGGTCGAATACGAAGCGGCCCTGACCGCGATGGAAAACCGCGTGGCGGAGATTCATGCCGGGACGGAAGCTGATCTTTTATGGCTTTTAGAGCACCCGCCGCTTTATACCGCCGGGACCAGTGCCGACCCATCTGATCTGCGCGATCCGCAATTTCCGGTTTTTGAAACCGGGCGAGGTGGTCAATACACCTATCACGGGCCGGGCCAGCGTGTTGGCTATGTCATGCTGGATTTAAAGAAAACAGGACAAGGCCCTGATATCAAAAAATATATCTGGTGTCTAGAGGAGTGGATCATCCGCACGCTGGCGCGTTTTGATGTGCAGGGCGAGCGTCGTGAAGGGCGCGTGGGTATCTGGGTTGTCACGCCATCCGGCGAAGCGAAGATTGCGGCGATTGGTGTGCGTGTCCGGCACTGGGTCGCGTTCCACGGTGTGTCGATTAACCGCGAGCCTGACCTGTCACATTTCGGTGGAATTGTTCCGTGCGGGATCTCAGAATATGGCGTTACATCTTTGAAAGATTTGGGTGTTTCTGTTTCGTCTGAAGCGCTAGACGGCGCAATGGTTGAGGCCTTTGCCGATGTTTTTGGCGTGACGCTGGATCAGCCCAGCCGATTGCGGTGCGCCATATAACCGTTCAGGGCTTTGGACAATCCTGACAGGCTCTTCCTTAGCTCTTCCCCGCGAGTCATTGAAAACGCTAAGGTTTCCTGATTCATATAGATGTCGCGTGCGATTTCGATCTGGATGCTATGAATGCCTTTTTCTGGCGCGTGGGTGTGCTGAATGATGGCTCCGCCAGAGAAATATTTGCCATTATCATCAACGCTGTAACCGTCGATCTGAAAGTAAGTTTTGATGAAGCGCGTGATCTCCGGATCGCAAGACTTACTGTTCATATCGCCCAGAATAATGTCGGCTTGCTGGTCTGGATTGCCCCGATACGTCGAATGCATATCCACATGCAGGATTGATGCGTTGCTTTTCCGCGATGCGGTTAGCATCTGGTCCAGCTTTTTATAATACGGGCGGTGGTAATCGTGGATGCGGCGTTCGCCTTCGCGCGCGGTCAGGCGGGCGGCGTCATTATAAATATCCGAAATCCGGTTGGCGCGCGGCCCGGCCAGTATGGGAAATAACCCGGCATTCTGGCTGGTGTAAAAGGTCATCTTATGGGGGATGGTCCATTCGCCGTCGATCCAGTCCGGGTTGACCTCGTACTCATGACGGTTGAGGTCGATGCAGGCGCGGTGGATCAGGGCTTCCAAAACGGGCGACCCGGCATGGGGGACACCGGTCAGCAATTTATCGACATGGGGGTCGTGCAGGAACATTAAATCTTGTTTCTGGCAGGCATAGCGAAAATGCCGGGGCAGGATGGTGCCGCTATGCGGGCAATCGAATATCACCGGGGAAACATCCGGGCGACTGGCGGGGTGGACGATATAGGATGCGGTTTTTTTGGCCATGCAGGCCTTATACCTAATCCGCTGCCATGCTGACAAGATTATTGGAAACATAGGACGCAGTTTTTTCGGTCAGCTTTTCCAAATTGGCCTTCAGCAGGTTGAAATTGTTGGTTCTTTTGTTCTTATGCTCATCCCAGTACAGGCCTTTGCTGATTTCGATCTGGATGGAATGACGCCCGGCGGAGGGGTGGGCGGAGCGGCGGACAATCTCGACCCCCTTATAGGGGTTATTGATCGCCACGCGGTATCCCATGTCACGAATGGCATCGCGCAGGAAATTGGTGAAGGCGGGATCGCAACTGGTCCCATCCCGGTTCCCGAGAACAAAATCGGGCTGAAGATTTAAGATTCCGTGCGGGACGGGCATTCGAACCACGGGCATGGAATGGCAATTGATATGCCAGACGATGCCAAAATTATAATGCGCCTGATCCAGCAGCGTTTTCAAAACGTCATGATAGGGATGATAGTAATTATCCAGACGGTGGCGAATTTCGGCGACCGAGAGTTTGTGGCCATAAACAGGCTGTCCGGGTTTGACCAAACGCCGGATCAAACCAATCCCGCTAAGGGACCGGGGTGTCGGGTTCAGCGGTGCTGGCCAGCGTTCCGCTAAAAGTTCCGTATCAATATCATCTTCCGCACGGTTCACATCGATATAGGTCCGGGGGAATTCCGCACATAATAATGTCGCGCCGTAATGGTGAACATTATCGAACAGGATATCGACATCGTTATCTTCTGCCCGCTCCAGCGAGCTCAACGGGCAGGCATAATGGAAATCAGCCGGGTAGATACGGCCACTATGGGGTGAATCAAAAACCAGCGGCAAGGCAGGTTTTTCAGGGGTTGTCAGGGTATAGATGTTTTTAATACCGGTCATGACAGGCCCAATATCCGGCCCAAACGGTGGGCGAGACCTTTTCTCTCACCGATCCAGTCAATCTGCGCAGTTTGTAACGTAACGCTGGATACGAACGCGGTCTTAGCCTGTTCATATTCTTTCCGCAGCGTCTCCGGGTCGGTTGTTCCCGGTTTCATGCGGTGTAAATCTTCCATCAAATGTTCAATGGCAGCGAACAGGGATGTAGCCCGGTTGGCACTGGCGCGGAGCAGGGGATCAGCTTGAAGCGCCGCAATCTGTGCGGCGGTCAATTTTTCTCCGCCATTGGCATTGACGCTGTCCCATTGCAGGGACGGGTTATGGGTTTTTAAATTCTGAATGGTCTGGTCGATGGCCAGCAGGTTTAATTGATACGGCGACCCCAGGCAGATGAAATTGGCCTGTGCCACCACCGCGTCCCCCTTATAAAACACAACGGGGATCGTGATGGCGGGTTTGGGGTCTTGTGCGACGTTACGGTAAAAATTCCAGAATGGGTCCTCAATCCGGGGCAGGACATGTCCCAGATCTTGTGCGGCTTTTTGAAATTTCGCGTCCATGGCCCCCATCGGACTTTACGCTTTCCCGTTAAACTATTATAAGTATTAAGATTTTATCCTAAACCACCTTGTTTTACAAACCGCTAACGCACGCAGCTGGGCCAGAAATATGCACGATATCAATGCCATCCGTAAAAATCCTGAGGCCTTTGACCAAAACTGGGGCCGCCGCACCCTGTCACCGCAGACGCCGGAGATTTTGAGGCTGGATGAGGAACGCCGTGCGGTTCAAACCGAAATGCAAGCCTTGCTGCAACGTCGCAACGAGGCCTCCAAGGAGGTTGGCGAGATTAAAAAATCAGGCGGTGATGCCGCAGCCCTGATGGCCGAAGTCGCCAGCCTGAAAGACAAAACAGCGGAGCTGGAACAGCGCGAAGCCACCTTATCTGAATCCCTGACGCAACATTTATCCAGCCTTCCCAATATGCTGGACCCGGAAGTTCCAGAAGGGGCTGATGAAAACGATAACGTCGAAATCCGTGTTCACGGCGAACCGAAAAAACATGCGGCCGGTCCGGTGGATCACGTTGTGATCGGTGAAAATCTCGGCATGATGGATTTTGATACCGCCGCCAAAATGTCGGGTGCGCGTTTTGTCATGATGTATTCCGGTCTGGCCCGTCTGGAACGCGCTCTGGCGCAATTTATGCTGGATACGCACACACAAGATCATGGTTACACGGAAGTTTCCCCGCCCTTGATGGTGCGCGACCAAACCATGTATGGCACGGGCCAATTACCAAAATTCGCCGAAGATCAATTCCGTACCACACGCGGTGACTGGTTGATTCCAACGGCGGAAGTGCCGCTGACCAACATCGTGGCCGACAGCATTATCGAAGAAGAAACCCTGCCGCGCCGCTACACCGCCTTTACCCCATGTTTCCGTCAGGAAGCCGGGGCGGCGGGTAAGGACACCAAGGGCATGATCCGCCAGCACCAATTCTATAAAGTGGAAATGGTGTCGATTGTGAAACCAGAAGACAGTGCCGCCGAACATGAACGCATGACCGCCTGTGCCGAAACCATTTTGAAAAAACTGGGTCTGGCGTTCCGCACGATTATTCTGTGTGCGGGAGATATCGGGTTTGGCGCACGCCGGACCTATGATATCGAAGTCTGGCTGCCGGGGCAGGAACGCTACCGTGAAATTTCCAGCTGTTCCAATTGCGGTGATTTCCAAGCCCGCCGGATGAAGGCGCGGTCGCGCGTGAAGGGTGAGAAGGAAACCTATTTCGTTCACACCCTGAACGGTTCCGGTCTGGCCGTTGGCCGCACCCTGATCGCCGTGCTGGAAAACTATTATGACCCCACAGATGGCGGGGTCTTTGTTCCGGACGTTCTGAAACCCTATATGGGCGGTCTGACCAAGATTTTACCGCTAAAAGCGTAGGTAATCGTAGGTTGCTAGTTTTTACGACGTCGATCTACAGTTTCTAGTTGTTTTTCTGTGCAAATATTCCCTTGTACCTTGTTCTTTGATAGGCGGGGCGGGGCCCGTCATTCATAATGCAGTTCTTTGGATTCTTAATCTAATAACTGGTGGGGCTATTATGCGTAGCAAGATTTTCAGTAAATTTATTCCGGCAGCGGGTATTGAAGCTGCTATACGCCGTTTCCCATTATCTTATGCATGCAGCCTTTTGCTGTTCATCGCTTACCTGTTCCAGTCAAATGATCCATTTGGGAAGTTTATAGGGTCCACGGGCATTCCCTTGATTATTGGTTACTTCTGGTTTGGCATTGCTGCGTTGATCTCTGAAGGGCGTGCGCTATCGCATGGCAAGCAGATTTCTTTGGCACTCGGCGGTTATATTATCTTGCTGGCGATCACTTATTGCGGGGCAGGCATTCCTTATAAAAATATGGGGCAGCTTATTCTTGCGTTGCTTTTGCTGATTTCAGCTGCCCCCTTTTTGAACAGAAAACAGGATGACGAAGCGTTTTGGATTTATAATCGGTCTTTATGGCTTGGCGTAATCAATGCGATTTTCCTGGGGCTTGTTCTTCTTGTCGGACTTTTGTCTGTGACAGCAAGTATGAAGTACCTGTTCGGAATTTCTCTGGGTGCTGAGGCCCCCATTGTTGCATTGATTGCTTTTGTTTATACCCCCGGCCTTGCCTTGTTATGGGTGCCAAAGCAGCAGGATTTGAAGGAGGTTCATTTTGGTCCTGAATGTCGGATATTGGTGAATTGGATTCTGGCGCCGCTGCTGACAGTTTATACTCTTATCCTTTATGTATATGCCATGAAAATTGGGCTTTCATGGGAACTGCCAAAGGGGAATTTGTCCAATATTATTATTGGGTTTGGTGCGGTAGGGGTTTTGACATACATGGTGTCATGGCCGTTACGGGATCGCGCGACAACATTCTTGAATTGTGCGTCACATAATTTTTTTAAAATCATGCTGGTGCCAATTATTCTGCTGGCTATCGCTGTGGGTGTTAGAATTGGGGAGTATGGCATCACGCAGGACCGCTATATGTTGGTTTTAGCGCTGATCTGGTTTGTTCTTGTGACTGGGTTATATATTCGAAACAGAGTGCCGCCCATGAAATGGATGCCATTGACCCTGGCTGTGGCTCTTTTGTTCTCATCATTCGGGCCGTGGGGCTTTTATGCTGTGTCCGGATACAGCCAGATCTCAAAGCTTAATACCCTGCTGGAGCATAATGGCATTCTTGTTGCCGGACATATTGTCCCTGCAACGAAAGAGGTCAGCGAGGCAGATCAAAAACAAATCAGCGCAATTGTCGAATATCTTGTCAAAGAACGCCAAGTGCATCGTGTCAGCGAGGATTTTAAGAGATTTGCAGATTACAGGGAAAAAGAGACAGGTCCCAGAAAACAAATCAACCGGAAAGCTTATGAACGTAAATTAGAAATTATGGATTTTATGGGGCTTCAGTTTATGACGCAACGCGGAGATAAACTTGAAAAGAGCCTGCCAGGAGTTCCCTTTAGTATCAATCGAAGAGGCGGAGATATCGTCGGGGTTATCGGTGGTTATGATTTTAGGTTGCCTGCCATTCAAAACATCACTGTATCTATGAGTAAGCAAAAGCAATGGGAGCGTGTTTTTGCAGCGAGTGTGGAAGATGGGGTCCCAGAGATCAAACTGTCATTTGATACGGACGGAATGTTGAAGGCACAAATTGGAACGCAAGGAACCTTGTTTTTTAATGTGACTGAATACTCTAAGCGGGAGCGGGGCGCAGATACTGGATTATCTTCGATAGATGCCGTGGATGGCTCGCTAAAGGGGCGAATTCTTATTCAGAGTGTTCGTGGCAAGGTGGATGGTGAAAATCTCTATGTTGAGGGGCTGAGTTTTGTATTATTGCTGGATATATAGTTGAAGCCATACATGAGTGGTTGCATCGTTAAGGGGCTAAAACCCTAAGGTTCTTGCGGGCCTTGCTTCATTAATTAACATAATATTTATCTTTTGTACATAATATCCCTATAGGTGCGTAATTTTCTGCGTATACGTAGGGGTGTTATCGATGGCTGGTTCTGTAATCTCGCGCGATGATGCGTTGTTCTTGGCGGTGTCCACGGAATCTTCCAGCGTCGAAAAAATCCCCGCGACATCACCCGCGCAGATGAGCGCCGTATCCGGTGTCGGCAATGCCGCCGATCACTACGCGGTGTCTGACCGTGAAATCACATCAACTTTTAATGCGTCAGTGGGGCTGGATGGTTATAGACCCGCCGCCGCAGCATCGTATTCACGCTTTGATACGGACGAGAAGGGAAATTCCCTGTCTCTCGCCGCTGGAGCCAAGGCGACATTGGGCGAGGGCGTTGAGGTGGGTTTTTCTGCCGTCAAACGCTGGACTAATACGCTGGATGATGGCAACCGTTTTGATGTAAGTGCCGGTGCGGGGATGGAGTATTCAACCCGCAATGGTGTGAACTCCTCTGCCGGGGTGCGGGCGGATTATGTCCGGAAAGATGGCGGTTTGAGTCCTTACTTCACGGCTGTTGCGTCCACCCAAGAGGACCGAAGCCTGACCCTTGGGGTTGGCGCGTGTAAGGATGTTAAGCTGCTTGACGCTCTGCTACAGGCCACCTTATGTGCCGGGGCGGAATTGCGTGAAGATCGCCCGGCGGTTGCTTTCAGCATTGGCCGGAATTTCTAATCTTCTCATTTCTGGGCTTCTTTTTGTGTAAAAGGTGGATCGCGTCTTGTTCCTTATGGAATGAGGGGTTAGAATCCAAGCTATGAATACGCCCATCCTCCAGACGCCTGCTCGCGTCATTCGCCTGATTATGCACCTTCGCAATGCTGGTATCACAGATACGGCGGTGTTGAGTGCGCTTGAGCGAATTCCCCGCGAAATTTTTATTCCGCGCCAGATGCATGATCAGGCTTATGAAGATATTGCCCTGCCGATTGGCCGGGGCCAGACGATTTCCCAGCCATTCGTGGTTGCGTTTATGACTCAGGCGCTGGAGCTGGATGACCGGATGAAGGTGTTGGAGATTGGCACGGGGTCAGGGTATCAGGCCTGCGTTTTGTCCAAGCTCTGCCGCCGCGTTTATTCGATTGAACGGCATAAGCCGTTACTCGAAAACGCCGAAAAAGTTTTTGAAGAATTGCGCCTGCGCAACATTACCGCCATTTGCGGCGATGGGATGAAGGGATGGCCGCAACAAGCGCCATTTGACCGCATCATTGTCACCGCCGGGGCGCAAGACCGCCCGCCACAGGCCTTGCTTGATCAACTGGCGATTGGCGGCATCATGGTCATTCCGGTGGGACGGAACGGGCAACAGGTGTTGCGCCGTTATAAAAAGGAAGCCGATGAAACCTACGCGGTGAAGGATTTAATGCCGGTGCGGTTTGTGCCGCTGCTGCCTGATATTGCGCGCCCCAGTGAAAATGCGGATGACCCGATCGATGCAAAAAATCAGACGGGTTGAATTCAGACATATGTTGATGGCGGCGGTGTCGCTATGTGCCCTGTCATTCGTGGGGTGCACAAGTGATGGCAGCCGCGTTCGCGTCTTTCAATACGGTCAGAATGCGGGCGCGGGGAGTACCGGCATTCACACCATCATTCCGGGCGATACGGTCGGTGGTTTGGCACAGCGTTATAATCTGGTCCTGCGCGATATTCTGGTCGTCAATAATCTGGAAGCACCCTATATCCTGCAACCGGGCCAGCGTTTGAAATTACCGGCCCCGCGCAGTTATAAGGTGCGTGGCCGTGATACAATCCCATCCGTTGCCCGTTTGTTTGGCACCAGCCAAAGCCAGCTTGTCCGCCTGAATAATCTCAGCGCGCCCTATGCATTGAAACGCGGTCAGATTTTGAAACTGCCTGTTGTTGAAGATCAACCGGGTGGCGGTTTGATGGCGTCATCATCCACCATTTCAATTGCCCCCGTGGCACCCGGCGATGGCGATGCGATTACGCGCCCCACCGCAATGAACAAAGGCGGTATCGAACGCGAAGAATTGGCCCCGCCAGAAGTGACTGGCACGGCTGTTCCTGCGCCCGCCGCCGCACAAGCGGCCAAACCTGCCTTGGCCGCTAAAGTTCCAGATAAAACCCCGGCGCGTGCGGGAACAAAGTTTATGAAACCAGTTGAGGGGCCGATTTTATCATCCTACGGACCAAAACCCGGCGGACTTCATAATGATGGCATCAATATCAAGGCCCCACAGGGCGCACCCGTGCGCGCCGCGGAAAACGGCGTTGTTGTTTATGCCGGTTCGATGAAGGGTTACGGCAATATGGTTCTGGTTCGCCACGCAGATCGCTGGATGACGGCGTATGCTCATCTGGACCGGATTTTGGTTGAACGCGGTGCCACCATTTCACGCGGCAGCACCATCGGCACTGTCGGGCGCAGCGGGATGGTGGACCAGCCACAACTGCATTTTGAAATCCGCCGTGGCACAGACGCCCTGAACCCTGAAAAATACATGTAAATCCGCCCGGAATCACTGGTACCCCTTGTTTAAACAGGGGAAAACCGGGGCGGGTGGCCTTGTTTTTCGGTTGCGCCTCTTTATAGTCCTTTCTGCATTTTATCATTTTCCGAAAAAGGGGCTAAACAATGCTGATTTCTGCTGCCTATGCTGCTGGCGAAGCTGCTGCTGTAACACCGCCTGGTGCTGGTCAGGCGTTCATGATGAACATGGGTCTGATCCTGGTTCTGGTGGTGCTGTTTTACGTTTTGCTGATCATTCCGCAACAACGCCGTTTTAAAGAACACCGTCAGATGATTGATGCCATGAAAAAAGGCGACAAGGTTCTGACGGCTGGTGGTCTGATCGGTGTCGTTGACAGCGTCAACACCGAAAAAGGCGAAGTGGTTGTTGATCTTGGCAATGGCGTCAAGGTGACCGCACTGCGCGCCACAATCCAGACACGGATTGAAGATAAGAAATAATCGTTACCCTGTTTAAGGATTTTACCGATGTCTTCCACCTCGACCATGATGCACATGTCACGCTGGACCCGGATTGCGGTTCTGTTTGCCTGTGTGATTTCTTTTGTTTATGCCGCACCAAATCTTCTGGATAAGAAGACGCGGGAACATCTGGAAACAACCATGCCGGGGTGGATGCCGGTGAAATCCGTAAATCTGGGTCTTGATTTGCAAGGCGGTTCGCATTTGCTGTTGCAGGTTGATCTGGACAATGTTCTGGAAGATCGTCAGGACACGCTGGTGCAAAGCCTGCGTCCTGAACTGCGCGAAGCAAAAATCCCATATACCCGTATCTCTGCCGTTCCACAGGGTGTGCGTATTACCCTGCGTGAGGGTGCTGACATCAATAAGGTTAGAAATGTTCTGCGTCAGATGGATGACCAGCTGGAAATTCTGGTCAGTGAAAATAATACCGTGGTTGAGGGGCGCCTCGGTGAAGCCGCCATGCGTAAAATTAAAGATCAAACCCTTGGGCAGTCGATTGAGATCGTCCGCCGCCGTGTTGATGAAACCGGAACCCGCGAACCTGTGATCGCCCGTCAAGGTGATGACCGCATCATTTTGCAATTGCCGGGTCTGGAAGATCCACAGCGCGTCAAAGAACTCCTCGGTAAAACGGCCAAGCTGTCATTCCACACTGTTATTGACGGTGGTGCGGATATGCGTGAAGCGGGCGGGTCATTGACCCTGCCAATGGCAGAAGCACCGGGGCAGAACATTTCACTGGCCCGCACACCAATTCTGACTGGTGATATGTTGACCAACGCGCAGCCAAATTTGCAGCAAGGTATGCCGGTTGTCAGCTTCTCCTTGAATGGTCCGGGCGCGAAACGCTTCTGCGATTTCAGCAGCAAGCAAGAAAACATTGGTAAACGCTTTGCCATCGTTTTGGATGGCACGGTTATCAGCGCCCCGTCCATTCGTGAACCAATCTGTGGCGGGCAGGCTGTGATTTCGGGCAGCTTTACCCTGCAGGAAACCAATGATCTGTCCTTGCTGCTGCGTGCGGGGGCTTTGCCTGCGCCGCTGCATGTGTTGGAAGAGCGCACCGTTGGCCCGTCTTTGGGTGCTGACTCCGTCACGGCGGGCCGAACGGCCTGTATGATGGCGTTGTTGTTCATCGTTCTGTTGATGTGTGCGTCTTATGGCCTGTTTGGTATTTTTGCTTCTATGGCTTTGACGTTGAACGTCGTGATGATCATGGCGATCATGTCGATGTTGCAGGCCACGCTGACCCTTCCGGGTATCGCTGGGATCGTTTTGACCATGGGTCTGGCGGTTGATGCGAACGTTCTGATCTTTGAACGGATGAAGGAAGAATTGCGGGCCGGGCGCAGCATTATGTCGGCGTTTGATGCCGGGTATAAACGCGCCTTGACCACGATTACTGACTCCAACCTGACCTCTATGATTGCGGTGCTTGTGTTGTTCTCATTCGGAACCGGTCCGATCAAGGGGTTTGCGGTGACGATGTGTATCGGGATTGCGACATCTTACTTCTGCGCCCTGATGCTGACCCGCCTTATCATCCTGACATGGCTTGAAGTGAAAAAGCCAAAAACGATTGCCGTTTAAGGAAAGACAAAGATTATGATTTTAAACTTCCTGAAAATGTTGCCGCATAACACAAAGATTGATTTCTTTGGTCACCGTTTCTATGCCGTGTTCGCCAGTCTTATCATTATCGGTGGGTCCTTGACCTGTATGGCGGTGAAGGGACTGAATTTCGGTATTGATTTCACCGGTGGTACGGTCATGGAAATTGAAACCCCTGTGGACCCGGATATTGCCTCCCTGCGCTCGGATTTGAATAAGCTGGAACTGGGTGAGATTTCGATTCAGGAGTTCGGCCACACCCGTGGACTGATGATCCGTATGCGTCAGCAAGAAGGTGGGCCGGAAACCCAACAAGCCGCAATTGAAAAGGTCCGCACCGCCATTGAGGCCGTTTACGGCGAAGGAAAGACTGATTTCCGCCGTACCGAATTCGTTGGTCCGCAAGTGGGCGCGGAATTGAAACGGGACGGTACACTGGCCATTGCCATCGCGCTGCTCGGCATCATGGGTTACATATGGGTTCGTTTTGAATGGCAATATGGTGTCGGGTCGATGCTGGCCTTGTTGCACGATGTGATCGGGATTTTGGGTTTGTTCTCTTTGACCCAGATGCATTTCGATCTCTCTACGCTGGCTGCGATTTTGCTGGTTTCGGGTTATTCGATTAACGAAACGGTTATTATTTTTGACCGTATCCGCGAAACCCTGCGCAAGTTCAAGAAATTGCCGATGGACCAGATCATTAACTATTCGATCAACTCGACCCTGTCGCGGACGGTCATGACATCGGGTTCAACATTGCTGGCGATTTTTGCCCTGTGGTTGTTCGGCGGTGAAGTGATCCGCAGCTTTGTGTCGGCGCTGTTCTTCGGGATTTTGATCGGGACACACTCATCCTACTTCGTATCATCTCTGTCCTTGTACTACCTGAATTTGCGCCCCAAGGCGGGCGGGGTGGATAATGGCGCAGAAACCAGCGAAGCCGTTTAAGGATCATTGATGGACATCACCCCCCTTGTTCCGCAGGGCCGGCAAATCATCCAGGGCTATGCCCATGGGCGGTTCCGGGTCAGCAGTCAGGTTTATGACGGAGCTGTCATCGTATTTCCGGAAAGCACCCAAAACTGGGATTTCACCAAAACCATGGCGGATTTGACGCCAGATGATTTTGCTCCGCTGATTGCGGCGGCGGATCAGCTGGACGTCGTTCTGGTGGGGTGTGGTTCGGCGTTGCGCACAATGCCCCTGGCGCTGCGTCAGGCGTTGAAAGATCGCGGGATTACGGTAGAATTCATGGACACTGGCGCGGCCTGCCGGACGTATAACGTGTTAATGGCCGAAGGGCGTCGCGTTGCTGCGGCCCTGTTACCAACAGAAGCAACCTAATATCTTTTTCTTTTCAGGAGAGTTAAATGTCTGATCCAACCTTGGTGGCAGGCCTCGCCACCGATATGGGTGTGATTGAGATGCTGAGCAGCCCCGCCGTGTGGCTCAGCTTCGCAACGCTGGCCTTGCTTGAAGTTGTCCTTGGTATCGACAACATCATCTTCCTGTCGATTATCACCCAAAAATTACCACCGCACCAACAACCCTTGGCCCGAAAGATTGGTTTGGCGTTGGCGTTGATAATGCGCATTGTCTTGTTGTCGATGGTCGCGTGGATTGCCACATTGACCGACCCTGTTTTCCATGTCGGCGAACACGGTGTATCGTGGCGTGACATGATTATGCTGTGTGGGGGGATGTTCTTGCTCTATAAGGGCACGGACGAAATTCACCATACGCTTGAAGATGATGGCGTGCACCATATCAGTGCAAAAAAGGCCGCTTTTGGCTGGATTATCGTACAGATCGCCGTGCTTGATCTGGTCTTCTCGCTCGACTCCGTTATTACGGCGGTCGGTATGGCGGATCATTTGTCGATCATGATTGCGGCTGTTGTCTTCGCGATTGCGGTGATGTTGTTTGCAGCGGAACCGGTCAGCAAATTCGTTCAGGATCACCCGACGATCAAGATGCTGGCGCTTAGCTTCATCTTGCTGGTTGGTATGGTTCTGATTGCTGATGGTTTGCACCTGCATATTCCAAAAGGCTACCTGTACTTCGCGATCGCATTCTCCTTGGGTGTGGAAACACTCAACCTGCTGGCGGCCAAACGACGCAAGCGGAAGAAAGAGGAGGCCGAAGCCGCACAGGTTTCTGGTTAAGGATTAAGGGATCGAAAGATCATAGCTAGGCTGACCCAGGCCGCGTCCTTCGATATGGATGCGGCCTTTGTCTATCTTGACCAAGGAATAGGCCGCATGCGGGCGTTCCGTGTCATGATAGCGCTGCACCAGTGATTGGTGCGTGATGTAATGAATGCCGTTGATTTCGCGGTGGCGGTTGCGGTGGCGATGGCCCGCCATGCACAGTTCAACCTTGCCGGATTGTTCCAGAATTTCACGAATTTCCGGGGCTTGGGGGTAATAAGACAAAAAAGCGCGCTTATCATATTCAACGGCACGGGCGTTATCAGCCGGGAAATTATCCAGCGGGATATGGTTGAACAGAATGCATTTTTTATCTGTTTTGGCCAGTGTATCGCGCAACCATTGCAGGTCATTCTTGGTAACAAACAAATTCACTTCACCCGAAATCTTGACGTTCGGATTCCAGAACAGCACATGGTGGCCCTGAATATCCATGCTGTATGAATCACCGGGCAAGCCCAGAACGGCGGCGTTATCTTCGCGGGTCAGGTGGATGAGGTCATGGTTGCCGTGCACCGAATATTTCGGCATGGCGAATTTGTTGAATTGTTCTTTTAATTTTTTGAGGTACGAAAGGTCCTGTGCCGCGTTCGTGTATGTAACGCGGTCTCCCAAATCTACAGCAAAATCGACCCTGTTCGCGTTCGCGGCTTTTATAAACCGGTCAATAAGAGCCGGTGCCCGCGATCCTTTTTTATTGCCACGGTCGAAGCCATAGTGAATATCAGTTACGATAGCAAAACGCAGCATGGAATCCTTATAGCACTATTTTCTGCCATTCAGCCAGAAGTTTGGCTGTAGAAAAAGTCTAATTTTTGCAGTGCGTTATTGAATTTTATTGGGCGCACCGATACTGTTTGTTCAATTTAAGCGTGTATTTATAAAAGGGTAAAATAATGAAAGTCCAAGTGGTTTTATGTTTGTTGTTCTTAATGTTTGCTTTGCAGGCTCAGGCCGCCAGGGCCAGTGACGGTTCAGTTTATAATCAATGGCAGCATGGAAAGTCTGTCAAAATGGATCAAAGCAATGCTGCGTATATCTATACGTTCGTGAATAGTTACACCACGCAATGTGCATGGCCCTATAAGGAAAATTTTCCGGTGGTGATGGGGTTCTTAGGCGTGGAAGGGGTGCGGCCTCGCTATCCTGTCATTCAGGCGGCTATGAACGACTTTGATAGCCATTACGCCAGCGATGGCTGTGCCGCTACAAAGTTTACAGCAGCGGTGCGCGATACAATCTTACCTCCAAAAGATTCTGCCTTTATGAAAGGTTGCATGGTGGTCTGGCATAATAACGAAAGTGTTTGTACATGCATGGCAGGCGTTGGTCGTGATGTCTACCCGGGGTTTTTTGATCTGGAGTACACATCAGAAAAAATTGAGGCCATGGGCATCTGGAAGACGAGCAGGCATTGTTATAAGTAGAAACGCATAACAAAAATGGCCCGTAACCACGGGCCATTTTCTTATTATCCTGTATTCATGCGGTTTAAGCCGCAATTTTAACCGGGCCTTTTTCGAATAACTGGCCGACATAGTCCCAGTTGATCAGGCTGTCCACGAATGCTTCCAGATATTTTTGGCGGGCATTGCGATAGTCGATGTAATAGGAATGTTCCCACACGTCACAGCCCAGAATTGGCGTCTTGCCATTCACCAGCGGGTTTTCGCCGTTTGGTGTTTTCACAATTTCTAACTTGCTCGATGCGTTATCAACGGCCAACCAGCACCAGCCAGACCCGAATTGGGTCATACCGGCTTGGATGAAATTGCCACGGAAAGTGTCAAAGCCACCCAGATCAGATGTGATTTGTGCATCCAGCTTGCCGGGAATTTTTTTACCGCCGCCATTGGGCGCCATCCAGTTCCAGAAATGCAAATGGTTGTAATGCTGGCCCAGTTGGTTAAACAGGCCTGCCTTTGATTTATCCTTGAATGATGCCAGCATGGCTTCTTCCAGCGACAGATTTTCAAGGCCGGTGCCTTGGATCAATTCATTGCCTTTATCGATATAGGCTTTGTGATGTTTGTCGTGGTGGAACTCCAATGTCTCTTTCGACATGAACGGCTGAAGCGCATCATATGCATAGGGAAGCTCGGGGAGGGTGAAGGCCATGATTATTCTCCTGTAAAATAAAGACTGACAATCAATTACATCATTCAAAGTCTTTGGCAACTCTGTTATAAAAATCATCTATGGATACCGCCGCTGCACCGCCAAACACCAATGAATCACTTGTCAGAACGCAAGATCCTGACAGGTATTTGCTCAGCATGTTTTATGGCCCGGAAGTGCGTGCGCATTTATGGTCCCTTTATGCGTTTAATCATGAAATTGCAAAGACGCGCGAAGTTGTTACCGATACCAATATCGGTTTGATCCGCCTGCAATGGTGGCGCGATGCGCTGGCTGAATTTTACGAAAAGAACGAAGTGAAAAAGCACGACGTGATGACGGGGCTGGCCGCTGCCATCTGGCGTTACAATTTACCGCGCGACACGTTCGACCATTTGATTTATGCGCGCGAATTTGATCTGGAAGATCGCCAGCCGGGATCATTGGAGGGCTTGTGCAACTACGTTGATTACACGCATACGCCGTTATTGCGCATGGCGGTGATTATCGCCGGGGAAGATCCGGATGATCCGGCGTTGCAGCCCGTGGCTATGGCCTATTCCTTGGCCGGGTTGATCCGCGCCGTGCCATACCATATGGGGCAGGGGCGGTGTTTTCTGCCAGAAGACCTGATGCGCCGCGCGGGGATCAATTTCGGGACCCTGCAGATCGGGCAGAGCAAGGATGCTCTGATCCCGGTTATCACGGCTGTGCGGGAGAAGGCCGAGGATTTATTGCGCCAGGCCGGACAAAGCGAACAGGGGCGTCTGGTACGCCTGCACCGGGTCATGACGGCGCAATATTTGAATAAAATCAAACGGTTACATGATGATTGCTACGATGTTCGCCTGTCGGTCCCCCCGGCATTGCGGACAATTGGCTTGTGGCGGGCCGCGCAAAAGGCATAAAAGTAATACTCTGGAAAATATTGTGGTTTATACTATTTAAGGAGATCCATAACGGGTCCGCTTAATAAGGGGGAGAATCTTCATGGCTTTACCGCCAATTATCACCAATTCGCCAATCTATCGGGCACTGGCCGGGGGGCAGGCACGCCCCGCCAAGGAAGCGAATGAAAACCCGGCGGCTAATTCATCCGCCGCCACGCGCGATAGTGTTGAACTGTCTGAGGCTGCGTTGAAAAAATTGGATGCTGCCAAGGCGGAAGATTTGAAATCTCAAAATACCGCGCGCGGTACGGCGCAGGATGTTCGCACTGAATTAGAACGCAATCCAAATCTATCGCTCGGCCTCGACCAGAGTGCAGAGCTTTAAACGAAGCCTCCCCATTCCAGCTATAACCCGCGATTATAGCGGGTTATGCTGACTTGCTGAGGGCAGGTTCATCTTTTCAATTTGTTCCTGACGCATTGCCGGGTCCGTGGCCAGATTATTCATGTCTGGCTGCGCCACGGGTGCTGGGCGTGGGAAGGGCGGTGGGGCTGCAATATCACCGGCTTGTTCAACGGGCTTTTGTTTAGTTTCCGGTGCGGTCAATTGAACGCCATCGGCCAGAACCGGTGGTGCTGCATTAGTGGCACCGGCATCGGCCTTTGGTTTTTCAACAGTTGGCGGTGTTGCGGGTTCCATTGCTGGAACCGGGGCCGGTGTTTCCGTGATGACCGGTTGCGGCTGTGCTGGTTCTGAACCACCCAATGGGTCGGCAACCACTGGTGGGGCGACTGGATCAGCAATGGTGCTGGTGCCCGGTTGCTGGATGGGCTGTGGTGCATTATCGGGTGCGGTTTCCGTTTTCTTCAACGGGGCCGGGATGTTTTGTTTGTTGTTCAGGCGTTTTACGCTGTCGCGTGGGTTCTTTTCCTGAATGCGGATTTCATTTTTGGCGCGCATGTGGATTTTGTGTTTTTCCAGCATGGTGGGCTGTTCGGCCTTGAACGTGGCAAGGCGTTCTTTTGCGGCCTCAACACCCTTCAGGCTGACGGTCGCCTTGGCGCGGTCAACTTTTTCCGTGGGCCAGATTTTGGCGCGTTCAGGAATTGAATTCAAATTGCGAATGGTTGTGCCTTCACCCGCGATCACGCGAATGCGGCCACGCTTGGTTTCAAAGGAGATTTCGCCGCTATCAACAAAAACGCTATAGGCGTCATCATCAATCGGGCCACCCCAAACGGTGGTGCCGCGAATGCCAATCGAACCGTAAGGGGTTGTGATTTGAATATCAGGGTTGGTAACATCCTTGGCAATCAGACCGGTGGTGTACAGGAAGACACCTTGCATGACGCTGTAGCGGGAATGATTGATTTTTGGATTTTCGTCGTCATAGACATACTTGTCGATTTTAAACCGCGCATTTTCACCCAGTGTAAAACGGCTTTCATCGACCAGAACGATCAGCGCCTTCGCGCCCGGACCAGTTTGAATGATGTCATTCATAAAAACAGGATCGTTGATTTTTGCAGGGTAAGCCTGACCCGCTTCATTCGAGCGCATGATCAAATTGCCTTCACCTTCCAGATCCAGCATGACGCCAATCGGGGCGGGTGCGGCATCTTGTGCGATGGCTGGTACGGCCAGCATCACAAAAGCAAGGAACGTGCACAGGTATGACAACGAACGGATCATCTTTAGGGTCTCTTTCGGTAATAATATGCAATTAGACCGATTTTTGCTGAAAAAAACCGTGAGGTAAATGGTTTGGCGGCTTTTAACGGGGGTTGCACACAGTCACAGTTGAACCATAATTACTGGCTATCCTATCGATCTAACCCCTGATTATTGAGGATTTCATGCGTACGAACCTGTTTATCCTGCTTTCTACAGTGATTTTTGCCGTTTCCGTCGTGTTTTTAGGGGTTTCCGTCCATAAGGGCCTATCTGAATTCCGCCTGTCTGACCGTTATGTGACCGTGAAGGGGCTGGCCGAGCGCAGCGCCCGGGCTGATGTTGCGATCTGGCCAATGCCGATTGTCGCCACCGCCAATGATCTGGCCGCCGCACAGACCAGTATTGACCAATCAACAGCCAAGGCGATTGCTTTCCTGAAGGGGAAGGGTTTTGAAGATGGCGAGATTAAAATTCAAAAAACTGAAGTCACCGATTTGTTGGCACAGGCCTATCGCTCTAACGAAACAACCCAGCTGCGTTATATCATTCGCCAGTCACTGGCCGTTGAAACACCAAAAATTGACGCGGTGATTGCCGCGCAAAGCGCGATTGGTGAATTGTTCAAACAGGGTGTGGTGATTGAAACCACCCCGACCAAATATGTTTATAACGGTCTGAACGCGATTAAGCCCGAAATGATCGCCGAAGCGACCAAGAATGCGCGTGAGGGGGCGGAGCAATTCGCCCATGATTCCAAGGCAACGCTGAGCGGCATTAAAACCGCGTCACAGGGCCAGTTCCAAATTCTGCCTGCGGATTCTGAATTCCAATATGATGAAGCGCAAAGCCCGAATAAAAAAATCCGGGTGGTCACAACGGTGGAATATTACCTGACACCATCAGGCCGCTAGGTTTCCGTTCTTGACCAGCCAGCCTTGCAGGTCGCTTAACGCACGACCTGTAATGGCGCGTTTTTTATCGGTGCCACGCAATGGGCGGCCTCGTACGTCCTTCAGATCAATATCCGGGAACAGACCGAAATTCACGTTCATCGGTTGGAATGTTTCGGCAACGGCCCCGCCGGTGATGTGACCCAGAATAGCACCCATTGCCGTTGTCGCTGGTGGCGCAACGAAATCTTTCCCCAAACGCTCAGCCGCCGCAAAGCGGCCTGCCATCAAACCAACGGCGGCGGATTCAACGTAACCTTCACAGCCTGTAATTTGACCGGCAAAGCGCAAGCGCGGCATGGCCTTTAACTGCAATGTATCGTTCAGCAGTTTTGGGGAGTTGATGAAGGTATTGCGGTGCAAGCCGCCAAGTCGTGCAAAGTTTGCATCTTCCAAGCCCGGGATCATTTTCAAAACGCGCGTTTGTTCCGCATATTTCATTTTCGTCTGGAACCCGACCATGTTGTAAAGGGTCCCCAGCGCGTTATCCTGACGCAGCTGAACAACGGCATAGGCACGCGTCCCTGTGTTTGGATCAGTCAGGCCCACAGGCTTCATCGGTCCAAAACGTAATGTTTCCGGGCCACGTTCCGCCATGACTTCAATCGGCATGCAGCCTTCGAAATAGGGGGTATCTTTCTCCCATTCCTTGAATTCTGTTTTTTCAGACGTGATCAGGGCCTCAATAAATGCGTAATATTGTTCGCGGTTCATCGGGCAGTTGATGTAGTCCTTGCCTGTACCCGCCGGGCCTTCCTTATCATAGCGTGATTGGAACCACGCAATATTCATGTTGATGCTGTCGGTATAAATAATCGGCGCAATCGCATCGAAGAAGGCGAGAGATGATTCATCGGTCAGTTTTTGAATGCCTTCTGCCAGCGCCGGGGAGGTTAGTGGACCTGTCGCGATAATAACGCTGTCCCAGTCTTCCGGTGGCAATCCGGCGACTTCGGCGCGGTCGATGGTGATCAGCGGGTGGGATTCCAACGCGGCTGTCACGTTATTCGAAAACTGGTCACGGTCAACAGCCAGTGCGCCACCGGCGGGAACGGCTGTGTTATCACCCTCACGCAAAATCAAGGATCCGCATTGACGCATTTCTTCGTGCAGCAAACCAACGGCGTTTTGTTCCTTATCATCCGACCGGAATGAGTTGGAACAGACCAGTTCGGCCAGGCCATCTGTTTTATGGGCATCGGTGCCGCGAACCGGGCGCATTTCATGAATGACCACTGGAACACCAGCTGTGGCGATTTGCCAAGCAGCTTCGGACCCGGCGAGGCCGCCACCAATGATATGAACGGGTTTCAGATTGGTCATTATTTTAAATCCTGCTTCATGCGGTTGGTCAGTGTGCTCCAGAGTTTTTGACGCCCTGTTTCGTGATCTTTTAATTCATTCATCAATTTCCGGGCCGATTCATGGCCGCGTTCTGCTTCAATATGCTGATACGCGATATCGGGGATAACGCAGGACATATAAAGGGCACCCGCCCCAAAGGATTGGCGCAGCAAGGCCACGGGTTCACCGGGACTATCGGCGAAGCGGGCGAGAACTTCAATATCTGGATGGTTTGTATCATCCGGATAAAGAGCCGGGCCGTTGCCATAGCAGATTTTGGCGCTGTCCCATGACCCATCTGCTGTCTTGAAATTGACCGGAACGGCGATGACATCATCAAACTGGCAGTTATTGCTTGATGCGCGGCCATAACCGGGAACGGGCCCGCGTGCCACGCCGTTGAACATGGGGGCCAGCGAATGGCGGCCCTTGGGTGCGCCGTGGTCCGGCACATAAATCGTCTGGCGGGCGATAAAATAACTGCCCGCGCATAGGGTCAGCATGACGTTATTGTTGCGGCCCACAAAATCAGAAATTTCCTGCAAGGCAAGTAAAGGGAGCTGCGCTGTATAGGGTGACACTTCGCCAACAATCCCGGGCAGGATGAAGATGCCAGATTGGGGGGTACGTAAAACGCCGCCTAGAATATCCTGTGCGGTGATGCGGTGGATTTTATAGTCTTGCGCGTTGAAGGTTTGCTGCAGGGATGGCATCAATGACCCGGTTGCGGTCATGACATCGGCATAAACAAAAATATTATGCGGCATTGGAAACCTTCTCTGCTCCGGTAAGGCGGCTTAAGATGCGGTTCCACAATATGTCCTGCTGCTGTCGGTATTGTGCCAGTTCATTCATCACGGCGCTGTCATGGGCGTGGCTGGCGTTGCGGTTTTGATAGACAACCGGGAAGAGGCGTTCAATGTGCGAACTGGAAAGGATAACCCGGCCCTGACCCACCATGCATTCGATGATGGCGGCATCGCCGTTATTGTAACGCGCGAGAATATCGGCCTCCCCGCCAGAAAAAACCGGGCCACCTTCATAGGCCGTTTTTGTGGTCAGCAGAATTTCACCGTCATCATATTGAATGGGGGCGGCGTGGTGCCATGAATGGTCCAGACTGGATTTTTCCAGATATTCCATGATGGGGCCTGTGGCGATACCGGAATAAAAATTCAGTTCGCGGGACCCAGAAATTTCCTGGGGTGTGCCAGCGGCCCAGCTCAACCCGGCACAGGCATAATACGCCCCAGCGCATAGGCCAAGATAAGACCCGCCCTGTTCGACATAGGCGCGAATGCGGTCATTGCCCGCACCGTTTAATTTTTCGCAGTAATATAAATCGGCACCGCCCGGCATAACGAACAGGTGTATCTGGGTCGTTAAAATACCGGCTGCAATACCATCCGCATCACAAAACCCGACCCGGGCATGGCCGAATGTTTTCACCAGTGCAGCGTGAAGCTGCCCCTGATTATGGATGTAATCCTGATAGATCAAAATATCGGGTTTTTGCATGGCACAGGTTTAGGCGATTATGCCGGGTTTTGCAATTATTTGGGGAGCGATTAGCCCGGATAGGGGCTGGAACTGGCCCGGCCTGATAAATATGGGATTATTTTCCACGCGGCATCGGGTTCCAGCTTCAAATCCCGCTTTAAAACCGGGTGGGTATAGGGGCGGGTTTCGATCAAATGTTCCATCAAATCTTCGGCCTGATATTGGGGCATGGCCTTGATAATTTTTTGGATCAGACGCGTATCTGCCGGACGGTTTTCATTCCAGCGATGCTGTAAGTTCCAGGCCTGACGGAAGAAAAATTCGGTCAGGGTAATGTTATGCTTATGCCCGACGCGGCGGCTGCCTTCCTGATCGCCATAGATTTCCAGCAACTGGCCAAAGATGGCAGGAAAAACTGTCTGGCAATAATCATCGCGTTTATCTTTGTCAATGGCGGAAAAAATTTGTTCCATCTCTTGAATGGGTTCTGGTTTTAGCCAGTCTGATTGATGAGACGAAACATTGAATTTTGATCTGGCAATAATTCCTTGCGGGGAGGCCAGCAGGGCTTCAATCCACGGGGAATTTGTTTTCACGCGCTCCACATCCAACAGCGCATAAAGTTCATGCGTGTTGAGGGGAATCTTCCTGAAATAACGGTGATATTGCGCGACAATCTGGTGCAGGCGGACTTGCGTTTCATCGCGGTGGCATAGATAGCGTGAGGATGAATTTGCCCACTTGCGTAGATAATCTTTCATTTCATAGTCACGGTTGCGGCCCAGCGCATCGGAGATGCCATTTTTCATGCGGCGTTTTTGCAGGACGTGCAGGTTTTCATGGGCGATGGTATCGGCCAACGCCCGCGATGATTTATTAAATTTTGCGCGCAAATAATGCGCCGTGTTGATGTAAATGATTCCTGCCGAAGTTGTGAAATCGACATAGGCCGATGTCAGGCTGTGTGGTTTGAAATAGGGTTCAAAATAGACATCGCCCTTGGACTGGATCGCAATATTCAACCCGGCGGGCGGCCACACGCCCATATCGGTTTGCAGGATATGCTGGCTTTTGCTTTCGCCATGACGGTACATCGCGTTTAATTCGCGCGCGCGGTCCTTTTCCGTCGTGGTGGATGACCCCGGTTGGTTGGGTGCCATGTGGCGGTGTTCTCCCTGACTTTTCTTATTAGACCTGTTGCAAAAGTAGC
>DIVF01000017.1 GCA_002423285.1 Micavibrio sp. UBA6139
CCCACCAACCCGCAACGGTAACCACACTACGCCTTTGGCGTTATGCGGGCCGGTTACATGGCAAAGGGGGGTAGAATCATCTATACTTGAATCTGTGTGTCGGTGTTTGCGTGACGGGCATAACTCGGTTACTCTTAGGGCAATACATCTCGCCCGCTCCGGGTACTGATTCGCTCATCACACAACTCAAATCCTTGATGCAACTCATTGGATAGCAGGGAATATTCGTGAATAGTTTTATGGACACATTGCGTCAGCTTGGGCCGTCACGCCTTGCCATTATGGGCGGCGTGCTGGTGGGGCTGCTTCTGTTCTTTGTCTTTGTTTCGATGCGTGTTGCCACACCGGAATTGAAACTGCTGTACAGCGATTTATCATCCAACGATTCCGCGTCAATTGCGGCCAAGCTTGAAGAAACCGGTATCCGTTATAACGTGTCTTTGGATGGAACCAAGATCATGGTTCCAGAACCAGAGATTGGTCGCTCACGCGTCCTTCTGGCCAAGGAAGGTCTGCCGAATGGTGGTTCACTGGGCTATGAACTGTTCGATCAAAAGGCCGGGTTCGGCACAACCAACTTCGTCCAAAACATCAATCAGGTGCGTGCGCTTGAAGGCGAATTATCGCGCACACTGGGTTCATTTGAAGGCGTTCGCAGTTCACGCGTTCACCTAGTTCTGCCGCAACGTGAATTGTTCAGCCGTGATACCCGCCCCTCCAGCGCCAGCGTATTCATTGGTCTGAAGCCCGGCGCACGGATGGGAAAAGAACAGATCATGTCGATCCAGCATCTGGTCGCATCGGCTGTTCCTGATTTAAAACCAACAAACGTATCGATCATTGATAATGATGGTAATTTGCTGGCCCGTGGCGGCGAAGACGCAGCCAGCCTGATGAGCATGAAGTCTGAAGAAATGCGCCGCAGCTATGAAACGCGCATGACCCAGACTGTTGAAGATCTGGTCGGCCGTGTTGTTGGTCTGGACCGGGTTCGTGCAACGGTGACGGCTGACCTCAACTTTGACCGTGTTGTTACCAACGAAGAATTATTTGATCCGGAAACACAAGTGGTGCGGTCTTCCCAAGTCACAGAAGAAAATAGCACAGAGCGTGAGCCACCATCAGGTGAAGTATCGGTTCAAAACAACCTGCCCGGTATTGCCGGTGATCTGGGTGGCAACGCACCGCCGACCGCTGAAAGCAACAAGGTTGAAGAAACCACCAACTACGAAATCAGCAAAACCGTTCGCAGCCTGACCAAGGAGGTGGGCGAGGTTCGTAAAATTTCCGTGGCCGTTTTGGTTGATGGCACTTACGTCACTGATGCCGATGGTAAAAAAACATATCAACCGCGCAGCGATGAAGAAGTAAAACGCATTGAATCGGTCGTTAAATCCGCCATCGGGTTTGATGAAAAACGCGGTGACCGCGTTGAAGTCGCCAATATGCAATTCGCCGATGTTGATACCGGCGATGGCGCTGCCGCCGCAAACCTGCTGTTTGGTTTTGAACGCAGTGACTTGCTGCGCGCTGCGGAGATCATCACCGTTGCCATCATGATTATTCTGGTGGTCTTGTTGGTCCTGCAACCGATGGTCGGTCGTTTGCTGGCGACTGAAGGTGTTGGCAATGACGATGAAGGCATGGAAACAGATTTGTTGACCGGTCGCCCATCCAACCCGGCTCTGACCGGCCCATCCGGTGAAAATTTCGAGCCGCCGGAAATGGAAGAGGAAGACAGCCTGATCGACATGAAACAAGTCGAAGGCAAGGTCAAGGCATCTTCCGTCCGCAAGGTCGAAGATATCGTTTCAACCTACCCGTCCGAAACCGTTGCTGTTCTGCGCAGCTGGATGAGTCAGGAGAGCTAAGAGAACATGCGTATTCGTGAGGACTACCGTACCCTGTCCGGAGCCGAAAAAGCCGCCATCTTTATGCTGGCACTGGGTGAGGAGCATACGTCGAAAATTTTCGAGCACATGGATGATGAAGAGATCATGGAGATCTCGACCACCATGGCCGGCCTTGGGAAAATCAGTTCCAACGTCGTTGAACGCCTGTTTGTTGATTTCGCGGAACAGATGAGCTCGACCAGCAACCTAGTGGGTACTCTCGATTCCACCGAACGCCTGCTGACCAAAGTTCTGGGTAAGGACAAGGTCAACCAGATCATGGAGGAAATCCGTGGTCCTGCGGGTCGCACCATGTGGGAAAAACTGGGCAACGTAAACGAGGAAATCCTCGCCAACTTCTTGCAAAAAGAATATCCGCAAACGGTTGCTGTTGTTCTGTCTAAAATTCAATCGGACCACGCCGCGCGCGTGCTTGGCATGTTGCCGGAAAACTTCGCGCTGGAAGTCATTCACCGCATGCTGCGTATGGAAGCGGTACAGAAAGAAGTTCTGGAAGACGTTGAAAAAACACTGCGCACCGAATTCATGGCCAATTTGTCCCGCACCCAGCGCCGCGACAGCCACGAACTTATGGCAGAAATTTTCAACAACATGGAACGCTCCGCCGAAACACGTTTCATGGACGAGCTGAGCCGCAGCGCGCCGGAATCGGCCGAGAAGATTCGCAGCCTGATGTTCACCTTCGAAGATCTGGCCAAGCTGGACCCAACCGCGATCCAGACCCTTATCCGCGCTGTGGACAAGGACAAGCTGCCAACCGCGCTCAAAGGTGCAACAGAAACACTGCGCGATCTGTTCTTCTCGAACATGTCCGAACGTGCGGCCAAGATTATGAAGGAAGATATGGGTGCCATGGGCCCTGTTCGCCTGAAAGACGTCGAAGAGGCACAACAATATATCGTCAGCATTACCAAAGACCTTGAAGGACGCGGCGAAATCGCTATCTCAACAGGTAATGAGGAAGACGAGCTGATTTATTGATGAGTAACCAAGGGACGTTACCTCCACGGAACATGAAAAAGTTTTTGTTTGATGTTCATAATTTCGATGGAAACAACGACAAGGACTCTGACGAAGAACTTGTTGAAGTGGAACCGCCCCCGCCTGTCTTCAGCATGGATGAATTGAATGCGGCCAAGGCCGCGGCCTATGAACAGGGCAAACAGGACGGCATCCGCGAAGCCTTAACCCGCATCGAACAACAAACCGCTGATGTGCTGTCGGTCATCCGCGATCATTTCGCGATCCTGTTCGATGCCGAAGACCGCCGCAGCCGGACATTTGAAAAAGAATCAGTTCAGCTGGGCTATACCATTTTTGCCAAGGCCTTCCCGGCCCTGAACCGCCGATTCGGCATGGAAGAAGTCAAAACCGCCATTATAGACATTCTGGAAACAGCGCGAGAGCAGCCAGAGATCATTATTGATGTCCCACCGGACTATGTCAGCGCCATCCAACACCATATTGACGGGCTTTTCCGTCAAGAGGGGGGCCCGCGCTGCACGGTCCGCGGCAATGATGCGCTGGGCCCCGGACAATGCAAAATGGCCTGGGTCAATGGATCTGCCATGCGCAACGGCACACATCTGGCCGATCAAATCCGTGTGCAAATTGAGCATGTACTTGCAGATAAAGCCATACTGGCTGATAATGAAGATAGCAGCGATGTCCTGCCCGATCACGCCGCCGCACCAGACCAAGACCACGGAGAGCCACAATGAGCGACGAACCAAAAAACGGCGATATGACCTATAACGAGATCAGCGAAGTCAAGGTGAACACCGATGACAAACCTGAATACGCATATGGCGAAGCCATGGCCAGTGACGTCACGGCAATCTATGATATTCCGGTGCAAATTTCCGCCGTTCTGGGCCGTTCCACCATGCAGGTCAGCCAGTTGTTGAAACTGGGCCGGGGTGCTGTGGTTGAACTGGACCGCAAAGTTGGCGAAGCGATTGATATCTATGTCAATAACCGTCTGGTCGCCCGTGGCGAAGTTGTCGTCGTTGAAGACAAGCTGGGCGTGACCATGACAGAAATCGTCAAATCCGACAGAAACTGATGCGCTGATGGCTTTTCCCCCGGTGCAAGGTTTAAACCCGCCTTCTTCCGGTGATCCCGCACACGGACCCGATGTCATCATCAAAATCGTTGCGCCGGTTCACAAGATCGACCTGTCCACTATCCTTGGTATTGTTTTTGCCATTGCGCTCATCGCGGGGGCTATCAGCCTGGGCGAAAGCAATGCCAGCTTCTTTGACCTTCCCGCCATCTTGATTGTTATTCTGGGCACAGTGGCCGCGACCAGCATCGCCTATACCGGACAAGAAATGCGCCGTGCCCTCCGCATCATCGCCAATTCCATGTTTCATAGAGCGTGGGATTATTCCAACATGGCGCGGCAATTGCTGGACCTTGCGACACTGGCGCGTAAAAAAGGCTCCCTCGCTTTGGGTGCCGCGATGGATGAAGTTTCCAAGGACAAATTGCTGGCCCGTGGTGTTGAGCTGGTTGTTGACGGGTTCAGTGCCGATGACATTGAACGTGTGCTGATGCAAGAAATTGATTCCCTTGTCGAACGCCACCGCCGCTCCGCCGGCATTCTCCGCCGCGCGTCTGAAATTGCCCCGGCGATGGGGTTGATTGGAACGCTGGTGGGTCTGGTGCAGATGTTGGCGGCGCTTGATAATCCCGACGCGATTGGCCCGGCGATGGCGGTTGCATTGCTGACCACCTTCTACGGTGCGATTTTGGGGATGGTGATTTTAAGCCCGCTGGCCGCGAAGCTGGAACGCAACTCCAACGAAGAAGCCTCCATCCGCACCCTGATCATGGTCGGCATGGCATCGATTGCGCGCCAAGAAAACCCGCGCCGCCTTGAAATGCTGCTGAACAGTGAATTGCCACCGGAATCACGGATTGTGTATTTCGACTGATTTTAAATCAGTGGCTGCGCTGTAACCTCGCCTACCACCATCAAACGCGGAACAGATAAAAGGCGCATTTTGGGTGCGCGGTGAATAAAGGCTGCTGCCATTGCTGCACGCATATCAATCTCGCCCGAACAGTTTAATGGTACACCCTTGTGCCGCCAGATATCACCCAACTGAAAATTTTGTGGGGCAGCCCCCGCTTTCGCCCAGAAGGCTCCGGTGGCGCGGTCAGGGTTTTGATGTTCAGCATCTTCGTTGTTTAAAAATTCTGTGGCTTGGCCATTATAGCAGCAAATGATCCGGCTCAATGCACGGTCCACATGATAATTCATGACGGTGGGGATGTAGTAACCCTGGGTGACCACACGCAATTCCGGCTGAAACCCATGATCGCGCAACGCATTCATATCACCCAGCACCTGAGACGCCGCCGCGCCGAACAACACATGCAAACGCGGTCCCACAAATGATTCAAGAAGGGCTTCGCGCTGCTGACTCTTAACCTGCGACAGGCGCAGCGCCAGTGCATTGAATGCACCGCTCAAACGGCGCGGCAGCAACAACACATTCTCATCTCCCGAAAAATCATCACCACACATCGCGCCGAATGAATAGACCTGTTGCAAAAGTCCGG
>DIVF01000053.1 GCA_002423285.1 Micavibrio sp. UBA6139
AAACCGGGCAGGATGTGCAGGCCCTTGCAGTCTAACCTTTCGGCGGCCTTTTCCCGTGATAAATCGCCGATTCTCTCAATTTTCCCATTTAAAACGCCAATATCGGCCTGTGTCGTCATTCCCGGCAATAAAACGATGCCGCCGGACAGGATCAGATCATAGGAAATTTGGGTCATTTGGGGGTCCTTTTGAGGGGTGGGCTGGCTCAGTACAGGTAAAAAGAGTATTATCTTCAATGGGTTTATACACAATATCTTAAATTATTCCCGCCAAGATTATGGGGTTACTGTAATACAAGGGTACCCCTCTCTATCAAGACCAAAACAGGAGCTGCGACCATGCAGGTCGTCCAAGACAGCGCAGAACATCATTTCCTCACCTTGCTGGAAAAGATCAAGCAAGACCCCACCGGGTGGGTCGGGGTTCATTTTGCCTTTTCGCGTAAGGTTGAACATGGCGCGATGATTGGTAATTTGTCGGCCTTGTCCGGGTTGTTGGGCGAGCTGCGCGATGACAGCACTAAATATCTGCTGGATGTTTCGCGCCAAGCCGCATCCTTTGAGTCAGCGGTGATTTATCATTTTGCTGATAATGATTTACTCCTTGTCGCCCGCCCGGCGGGTGAACAGGCCCAAGATGCGTTTTATGCCGTGTTCAAGGAATTATCGGCCAGCACGAAATCGGGTCTGGTTGATTTTGTCAGCTTTGGCCGCGATATGCTGGGTGTACAAAAACTGGCGGACCGGAAATTACTGGCGCAAAAGCGCATGGCCGCCTATGAAAAGCTCTCCGATTCCAACCAGATCAGCTCCATCGGTATCCGCCGTCAACGCCGTGATCATGCGGTTGTTTTGATTGTGGAAGATGACCGTTTCACGGCCACTTACACCACGGGCATTCTGGCGAAGAATTATGATCTGGTTCATTCGCGCACCGGGGAAGATGCCATTTTGGATTATATCAGCCATGCGCCGGACATCGTCTTTTTGGACATTCACTTGCCGGGGCTGAACGGCCTTGAAACATTGCATGCCATTCGTCAGGCTGATCCCGATGCCCATGTGGTGATGCTCAGCGTGGATACCGCCAAAACAAATGTCATGACCGCCACCCATCACGGCGCGGCGGGTTTTTTGAAAAAACCGTTTTCAAAGGACCGCATTCTGGCCATCGTGGAAAAATCCCCCTTTATCAAGGGCGCAAAATCCATTGTGAACCGGGCCTGATCCGGTATGATCCCCCCTATAGATATTCTTCATCGGCAAATGGCGGTTTAATTCCATGGCACAGTTGCGGCTTTACAATTCCCTTGGCGGACAAAAAATCGATTTTCATCCCATTGATGAAAACCATGTGCGCGTTTATGCCTGTGGCCCGACTGTTTACAGCTATGCCCATATCGGCAATGCCCGCATGGCGGTGGCGTTTGACCTGCTGGTGCGCATTTTGCGGACCCAGTACAAAAAGGTCACTTATGTTTCCAACATTACCGATGTCGATGACAAGATCATGAATGCCGCTCTTGAGACTGGGCAGGACATTGCTGAAATCACCACTAAATTCGCCCGGATCTATAATGAAGATATGGCGGCTCTTGGCGTTTTGCCCCCTGATGTGCAACCAACGGCCACCACCCATATCCCGGAAATGATTGCGCTGATTGAAAAGCTGATTGCACGAAACCATGCCTATGTGGCCGATGGACATGTGTTGTTCTGGGTTCCATCCTTTGCGCCCTATGGCGGTTTGTCGGGGCGCAGCCGCGATGACCAGATTGCCGGTGCACGCGTTGAAGTATCATCGTTCAAAAAAGACCCGGCCGATTTTGTGCTGTGGAAGCCATCAACGCCCGATCAGGTGGGCTGGGATTCGCCGTGGGGGTATGGCCGTCCGGGCTGGCATATTGAATGCTCTGCCATGGCGGAAAAACATCTGGGCCTGCCCTTTGACATTCATGGCGGCGGGNNGCCTTCGCCAAATACTGGGTCCATAACGGGTTCGTAACGGTGGAAGGGGAAAAGATGTCTAAATCCCTTGGCAATACGCTTTTGGCCCATGATCTGATTCAGGATCAACCGGGGGAAGTGTTGCGTCTGGCATTGCTATCCGCCCATTACCGTCAACCACTCGACTGGACCGCGCATGGCGTGGAACAGGCGCGGAAATATTTGGACCGTCTTTATAAAATTCTGGGTGATTTAAAAGATGTCCCCGCCGTTGACTGCGGCGTACCGGACGGCGTCATGGACGCCCTGTGTGATGATCTCAACACACCAATGGCCATGGCAGCCATCAATGACTTAACCCGCACTGAAACCGATCCTGCGCGGTTAAAGGGCGGTTTGCTAGCGATTGGCCATCTTTTAGGCCTGTTGCAAGCTGACCCGCAAGAATGGCTGGGCTACGGTGTGGCCAGTGGCGGCGATGCTGCGGCGATTGATGCACTGGTTCAAGAACGTCAGGACGCGAAGAAAAACAAAGACTTCACCCGTGCTGATGAAATCAGAAAAACTTTGGAAGCTCAGGGGATCATGATTGAAGACACCCCGGCTGGTCCGAAATGGAAGAAAGCGTAAAGGGGATTTTAAGGGGGCCTTATATCATTTTCTTTTGTCATCCCCGGCACTTGACCGGGGATCCAGGGGAGAGGGCTCCATAGGCGGCTATAAGCCCTGGATCCCCGCTTTCGCGGGGATGACAAAGGATTGAATAAGTTTTTCTGTCTTATCTGGCCCAGAGTACACGGTAGAAATAATTCAAACCATCGCCCGTGTTGGTGAAGCAGCCATAGGGTTTTCCGGCTAGGGCTGCGGATGTTCCCTCATCTCCTAAGACTTCAGACGCACCGCTGATCGTGCCTTGGAATTTTCCGGTCATCAGGAAGGAAGAGTCCACGGGTAGGGCGCTGGTGGCATCGCCAATATCACCATAATCGTTGATGGCGCGGCAGATATCGGCGCGGACATCACCCAAGACCATTAAAACATCGGTACAGGCGCTGGTGGCGCAGGTGGTGCCGAACCCTTCCACGGCATTCAGGGCGACAAATTCATAGGGGCCATTGCCTGTGTTGACCGATGCGCCCCCGGCCACACGGTAAATGGCACTGCCGCCATTGGGGTGAAAGACCAGATTGACCTGATCAATCGCGGTTGTATCACCGTAATCAGCAACATTCAAAGATGGCGTGGCAAAGCGCAGATTGGCCAAGGTCACACCGCGCAGGCGCAACGTGCCAACAGCCTTGCTGATAGTGTCGCTGTAATCGATGATTTCTGTGGCGCGCAGTTGCATTTGCTCGCGCGTTAAATTGCTGCTGGAAACACGGCCCCCTTGCGACACGGCCATGGTCAGTCCGGCAAACAGGGCCACACCGATAAAAATATAGAAAAAGACGTTGCCGCTTTCGCGGTTATAATTTTGCATGCTCATCTAAGAATGATACCCGAAAAAAGAGCATAGAGAAAAGAGTAAGGGGTGAAGGGGGCAATCGCCTCCTTCAAACGACCCCTGTCTTTTTCTTACCCTGCAATGAAGGGTTTAAATTCTTTCAGATTCGATTTTGGAATATGAACGGGCAGAGTTTTGCAGCCATGCGCCGCCAGGGTCAGGAAAATGGCGCGGCCAGAGCCGATTTCGACGTTTTCCAGCAAACCAATGCCTAAAACCGGCTTTTCCAGCGGCTTTTGCGATTTAAGGGTGTCTTCCACAGCGCTGCGTTTGGGTTGTTCGCCGGGGGGCAGTTCTTCGAGGGCTTTGATTTGCCCATCGGGGCGCACCCATTCATAGGAAAACAGCGAGAGCCGCCAGCTTTCCAGCACCGAATCCACGCGGATTTCGATGGTTTCATAACGGTCTTCGCGGCCCATAACGACCGGGTTATCGATAAATTGCAGATCGGAAAGAAGGCCCATGCTGTCGCTTCCATATAGACTTTTCACCTTAATTCTATAGATTGAAATGCGTAAAAATTGGTTAAATTCAAGGAAACGACCATGGCCTCCACCACAAATTCCATTCCCGTACCGGGAGATTTGATCGATGTTGACCCGTCAACGGACGAGGTTTGCTGCGATGGCGGGAACGGCGCGCTGGGTCACCCGCATGTCTGGTACACATTTGACGAGGGGGCCCGCCAGGTGACCTGCTTGTATTGTGACCGGGTTTTCGTGAAAATGCGGGCTTAATTCCCCTGATACTTGATTCTTCCAAACGCTTCCCTATATAATTTTATGAGCGGTGCCGCATGGTGTGGGCTGCCTTTGTCCGAACGCCCGTATGGGGTTTGTGATGAATTGAGTAAAAACAGCAGGCTCGCTTTTAGGAGGAGTTGCCATGAATTCACGTTTGACCGTTTTTGATTCCCCCCTTTTCCTTGGTTTTGATCATTTCGAACGGACCTTTGACCGTTTGAAGAAAACCGCCACGGAAGGCTATCCACCTTATAACATCGAACAGAACGGCGAAAACGCCTTGCGGATTACGCTGGCGGTTGCCGGGTTCACGATGGATGATCTGGATGTACAGGTTGAAAACAACCAGCTGACCATTCGCGGCCAGCAAAATGAATCTCCTGAAGATGCCGAAAAAATCTATCTCTATCGCGGTATTGCCGCGCGCCAGTTCCAACGTAGCTTTGTTCTGGCGGACGGTATCATCGTTGATGGTGCATATCTGGATAACGGTCTGTTGCATATCGACATGCGCAGGATTGAGCCGGAATCCAATGCCCGCAAGATTGCCATCAAGGCGCCGGATAAAGTGACCAATGGCCATAGTTTAAAGCAGGCCATTGATGTTGCCCATGATGTTGAGAGTAAAGATCTAAAGAAATCTTAAGATTTGCTTCAACCTTTTCTGGCTCAATGTATGAGAGAGGAATTCGCCATGACCAATAAAACTGAGTCTGACAACGACCTGCTGCGCCATATCAGCCTGAAAGACTTCTTGAGCTTCGGGATGGAAGAGGTGGCTTATATTCGCCCGGCCTCTATGAATGGCACGATGGTGTTTGCGATTCATGCGGCCGACGGCACACCTTTAGCGTTCCACGCCGATCAGGACAGCGCACGCGCGCTGACAAGGCAGAACGAGCTGGAGCCTGTTACACTGCAATAGGCTCTTAAATTTTAGAAATTAAAAAACCCTCTCAGGAAAATCTCCCGAGAGGGTTTTTTGTTATGAAGCGGGGGTGGTATGAAGGGGCGCAATCGCCCCCTTCACCCCTTTATTCTTATTCTGCTGCGACCTTGCTGCCAATATCTGCAATAGTTGGGTCAACCCAACCGACATTGCCGTCATTGCGGCGATAGACCAGGTTCAGGCCATTATGGCTGGCGTTGCGGAATAACAGCGCTGACTGGTTGGCCAGGTCCATGCGCATGACCGCTTCGGACACGCTTAAGGTTTCGATGTCGGATGACATCTCCGCCACGATCAGCGGATTATCTTCTGCCTCCGGTTCGGCGGCATCTTCGCCGGCGTTTTCAAAGGCCTGCATTGCCAGTGTGTAATCGCGGGCCTTGATGATTTCAGTTTCCGGTGTTTGTTCAATGCGGTGATGATGATTGCGCAGGCGGTTTTTATAACGGCGCAATTGCTTTGCCACTTTGGCGGCGGCCAAGTCAAAGGCCATGTAAATATCGGCCTCAACAGCGTCACCCTGAATCAGGATGTTGCGGCCAACGCGGATGGAAATATGGGTTTTGAAGAAGCCTTCGCCTTCGCGTGAGAAAATCACGGTCGCGTCAATCGCGCGGTTGAAATATTTTGCGTTAATGTCGTTCAGTTTTTCGTCAACATGGGTGCGCAGTGCATCGCCAACATTGATCTGTTTGCCTTGTACGGAAAGTTGCATGATTGTAATCCTTAATTGAGGTACGAGAGTTTCTTGTTCTTAACTATGAAGGTAGCGTGGATGCATGTCCCGGCAAGGCAGAGCCGGGGGTTGGATTGGGTATTTTAAATTAAAAAGACCTTCATATCTAAAGTTTAGGGCTAAATTGATTGATAAGAGATTAACGCTCTTTTTTCTGCTTTCTGCGTTGCACAGAAGACGGAATATGTAACATGTCCCGGTATTTCGCGACTGTGCGCCGTGCCAGGTCAATGCCTTCTTTTTGCAGGATTTCGACAATCGAATCATCGGACAGGATATTGTCCGGGGTTTCGGAATCGATCAATGTCCGCACCCGTGCCTTAATCGATTCCGCGCTATGTGCTGTGCCATCGGCACTGATCAGGGCCGTTGAGAAGAAATACTTCAGTTCAAAAAGGCCGCGTGGCGTGCCGATATATTTGTTTGAGGTCACGCGGCTGACGGTGCTTTCGTGCATTTCGATTTTTTCGGCAATGTCCTTTAAGGTCAGCGGGCGCAGGAATTCAATGCCGAACAGGAAGAACGCATCCTGTTGTTCAATAATTTCAGCGGCAACTTTCAAAATTGTTTTAGCGCGTTGATCCAATGCCTTGACCAGCCAGCTTGCGGAATTCATCTGGCTGGTGATGTATTCCTTGTCTTTCTTGTCGCGGGTGCGGGCGGAAATTTCCGCATAATATTGCTGGTTAACCAGAACGCGCGGTAGCGTGTCGTTGTTCAGCTCCACGCGCCAGCCTCCCCCTTCTGATTTTGGAATGGGTTTCATGATCGCGTCGGGGACGACCGTTTGCACAATGAAATGGTCAAATTCGCTGATGGGGCGCGGGTTCAATGCCTTGATATCGGCAATCATGTCCTGCAAATAGGTGGTGTTTACATCGCAAATCTTGGCCAAGCCGTCGATGTCGTGATCGGCCAAAAGGTTTAAGTTTCGCAGCAAGATCTCCATCGGCGTATCCAGCTTGCCCTGTTCTTCCAGCTGCAATGCTAAACATTCCGGCAGCGACCGTGCAAAAACACCGGTTGGGTCAAATTTCTTTAAGCGCCCGAGAATCGATTCAATACGTTCTTTCGATGCGCCAAGGCGCGCCACCAGTTCTTCGATCTCAATGCGCAGATATCCGGATTCATCCAGCATATCAATCAGCACCGCACCGATCATCCGGTCACGGGCATCTTCCATATCGACGAATAATTGTTGCAGCAAATGTTCGCGCAGCGTTACCGTTTTCGCCAGTGTATTTTCCAGCGATAATTCAGGATCATCGAAATTGCGGTTGCCCCCGGCACCAACCCCGGTCAGATAGTTGCCGCCGTCATAATCAACGGACGGGGCCTCGGGTTGATGGGTTTCGGCTTCGTTGCCGGTCCAGCCCTCATCAAAATCCTGTTCGACATTGTCGCGTTCAACCCGGGCTTCGGGCTGGTGGTCTTCCCCCTCGGCGGGGCCGCCTTCGGCCTCCCCCTTCTCTAAAAGGGGGTTTTTTTCCATTTCGGCTTCCAGAAACTCCGACAGCTCAACATTGTTCATCTGCAACAGCTTGATCGCCTGTTGCAGCTGGGGGGTCATGACGAGGTTCTGGGACTGCCTTAAATCAAGGCGTTGGGACATATTCGAAGACATGGTCTTATTTTATCACGAAAATTGGCGGTTGTGCGCGGTTTTCATCACACAGCAAATTATTGACATAATCTCGTATGGGGCATAGGTTGCGCTATATTTAAAACCATACCGACGGAGGGGAATATGAAGAATCTGAAAACGGGGCTGGCTGCAGGGTTTTTGGCTGCGACATTGGCTGGGTGTGATAATTCGCTGAACGATGTGGTGTTCGTGTGCGCTGAAAACTCAGTCTCACGCTGGGTCGTCCGCGAAAATGATTCTACTGTGACCTTGTGAGCCACCCCCTATAAATGAGTC
>DIVF01000036.1 GCA_002423285.1 Micavibrio sp. UBA6139
GGACTTTTGCAACAGGTCTATTGAAAGGGGCCCGCAACCGCATTGTGTCCAGTGTTACTTACCTGACCCCCGACTGGAACGATTCTGATGCCGGGCATTTGGTGCTCTATGACGGTGATGAGCTTGAAATACAGCGTGTCTTGCCACAGGCGGGAACGCTGGTCTTGTTTATGAGCGAAGATATTCCCCATGAAGTTTTACCTCCGACCCGTCCCCGCAGCAGCATTGCCGGTTGGTATCGCTGCCGCGAAAACATGATCTAGCAAAAAGTAAGGAACCACGTGATGACCGAAGCCTCCCTTGTGATTGTGACCGAAAAAATCAAACAGAAACTGACGCAAGGGGCCTCCCTGAATGCGCGCGTGAAGTTTGATTTTGGTGATGATGGCTGTATCTTTATTGATGCAACGCAAAACCCGCCTGTGGTTAGTCATGATGATGTTGAGGCTGATACGGTTTTGCGGTGTTCCCTTGATACTTTTGTTGCCATTGTCACGGGTAAGCAAGACCCCAACGTTGCCTTTATGATGGGCAAGTTAAAGGTTCAAGGGTCGATGGGCATCGCCATGAAACTGAACAGCTTGCTGGAAGATTAAACGATGAATTTGTATCTGCGCCTGATCCGGGTGGTGATTGCGTCATTTTTTATGGCGCGCATCACCAATGTGCTGGAGCCAGCCACCATTCGCCTGCGCGTGTGGATGAATGATCTGGATTCAAATGGCCACATGAATAATGGCCGCTATCTGACCATTATGGATCTGGGGCGGCTTGATCTGATTATGCGCAGCGGTATTTTGAAGATGATGCTGCGCCGAGGCTATCAGCCGGTTCTGGCCTCGGCCCAGATGCGCTATCGCCTGCAATTAAAACCGATACGCCCTTTTGATCTGCAAACACGGATTTTATGTTGGGATGATAAATGGGTTTATATGGAACAGCGTTTCTTGTTCACAACGGGGGTTAAGACCGGGGCGGTTGCGGCGATTGGCATTGTAAAGGGCGGCTTTTATGACCCCCGTGCCAAGGCAACCGTGCCGACGTCTGAATTATTGAAGGCGTTGAACTTGCCATCTGAAAGCCCACCCTTTCCGGGCCACATCCAAAAATGGATTGAGGCCGAGGATGCCTTGCGGGCTGTGACCGCCTGATAAAAAAACCGCCGGGCTTTCGCACCGGCGGTTTTTTCTAAATTGTATGAATTAGAATTTGTAAGTCACGCCGGTCGCGATGATGCCGACACTGCCTTCTGTCTTGGCGCGCATGTTACCGGCAGCCAGAACGCCCGAAATACCACCGCGTTGCAGGTTGATTGTACCGTCTTCAACGAAGATGTATGTCCCGGCCATATCCAGATCGATTTTTGGGGTGATGGCATAGGTCGCACCCAGGGACAACCATGTGCGGTCGCCATCCGGTGTACGGCTGGTGCGGTATTCATCTGTTGTTGGGGTCGCATCAAACTGAACACCACCGCGCAGCATCCATTTGTCGCTGGCCATGTATTCCGCGCCAAGGGCATAGGCCCATGTGGTTTGGTAGTTCTGCTGTACGCTGCTAGCCAATGCGCCCGAGTCACGATACGCATCAATGCTGCCAAAGTTGTTCCAGCCAAACCATGTTGCCTGACCTTGAACGGTCAAACGGCTGTTGACCTGATGGGCAACACCGAAGGTCAGGTGATCTGGTGTGACCAGTTTGGCTTTACCGCCCGAAGATGCCGCGCCAACCAGAGTGCCGTTCGCTGTCGTGACTTGAATTTTACCGTCCAGCTCATGGTGCACTTCGGATTTATAGTTGATGCCGATGGTGGTGGTTGGCATTGGTTTCAATTGAACGCCAAAGGAATAGCCAAAGCCCCAATCATCGCCCGTCAGCTTGCTGAACCCCTCGTTCGCTTGGCCGACGCCGAGCTGAACGCGGTTGCGCAGATCCGCACTGGAATGGGCAATGTTCAAGCCCGCACCCAGAGAGATCATGTCATTCACTTTGTAAGCGATTGTTGGCTGGATATCGATGACGGCCAGTTCTGTTTTCGTTGAGTCAAAACGACCGAACCAGTTATCGCCGTAATCACTGCCCAGACCGAATGGGGCCGTCATACCAATACCGGCCCACAGGCGATCATTGATCTGGTAGGACACGAAACCGTTTGGTACGGGGGTCGGGTCATAGGGATTACCGCTTGGACCGCCAACGACCGTTGTTTGCGCGGCCGTAGAACCGGTGTCGGAAACTTCTGAATTGGGGATCAGCAAGTTAACGGCGGCTTGGGCCTGCATACCTTCCAGCTTGGTCATACCGGCCGGGTTGAAATAGATCGTGCTTGGATCAGCCAGGTTGCTGACAGAACCAGAGAACGCGGAACCTAAACCGCGGACGGATTGTTCTTGAATGTAGAAACCGGCGGCTTGGGCCTGAGCAGAAACGCCAATCAGTGCGGCGGCGGAAAGCAAGCTGAGGCGAAGGGCGTTTTTGGTAACGGACATGAGGGTGGACTCCTTGTTATGAAACGAATCGGCAAAGCACAGAAAACCTGAGCTGATTGTAAGGTTTTCTGCGGGTTTCGTAAGGCAAAACACATGACGCGCCGCAACAAAATGCCATTGAATGCACCAGCATGATCCTTGTCGGCTCTGGTTCAAAAATACGGAAAAACAGATTGGAGAAAAGACATGCCGGGACGGATTTTTAGAATGGCTTCCTTTGTGCTGCGAAGCACCTATGATGGTGACTCTGGTAACAAGAGTTGGGTTGTATCATTATGACTAAACTGCCTTGCGAATATTGCCCGCACCCGAAACGCGCCTTGATGAAGGTCGTGGGGCTTTTGGTTGTGTTGGGGCTTTTGGTGTGGGGTGGTTTTGTTCTGTTTGATGATTCTGCCATCGACCAGATAAAATATGATCTGTCGCTGGGCGCGTTGATTTTATTGGTCGTCGCGGTCAATGCCGTATCGTTGCTGTGCTTCGTTTTGATCTACATGGCATATCAATGGGTGCGCCGTGACTTAAAAGCCCCGCGCAGTGAAGATTCAAACACCGATCTTGGCGATGATGATTAAGGCTGCGGGATGGCTTCGCGGATAGCGGATGCAATTTCAGACGGCGTACTATTCACCCCATAAATCCCGATCAAATCGCCATCCGGCCCCATAAAATAAATATAGGATGAATGATCCATCGTGTATTCGGTCATGGCCGGGTCTTGCACTTTACGGGCATAGATGCGATAGGCCTTTAAAACCGCATCAATTTGCGCCTGTGTGCCGTACAGCCCCACCATGTTATCGCGGAACTGCGCCACATATTTTGCCATCACATCTTGCGTATCGCGGTCCGGGTCGATGGTGATAAAGACCGGCAGAATTTTATCGGACGCAGGTGCGGCCTGTTTCAACGCGGCTGTCATCTTTTGCAATTCGGTCGGACAAATCGCCGGGCAGAAAGTGAAGCCAAAATAAATCAGCGTGTATTGACCGCGTAAATTTGCATCTGTGAAAATATTGCCCCGATGATCGGTTAAAGTGAAGGGGCCACCGACAGATGTTCCGGCCACGGTTTTTTCCGGTTTGCTGGTGTTTGTTTGATCGGACAGCACCTGAATGGCCGGACCTTCCGATGTCCTATACCCGTTCACCTGTACCCACGCGATAAGGGCCGAAAAACCAAGCGCGGCAATAAGGATCAGGACAGTGCGTATAATGCGTTTTTTGTTCATGGTTTTTGATTATCACAGCTTGTTGAAGTTTACAAAGCCATGATAGGGATCAATCCTCTTTAAATGAAGGATGGGGTAATGAAGGCAACATGGATTTTTAATGCGCTGGGTGCTGTTTTTGGCCTGCTGGCGGTGATCGCCGGGGCGATGGCGGCTCATGCCATTTCAGATCCCCACGCCGCCGCCATGGTGGAAAAGGCGGCGCTTTATGCCCTGCTGCATGCGGGCTTGCTGGTTGTGTGGTCGGGAACGGGGGTGCTGGCCTTGGTTATTCGCCTGACGATGACGGGCGGCATTGTGTTGTTCAGCGGATCAATCATCGGGAAGTATGTTTTTGATCTTTATGCCTTAAGCGCACTGGCCCCAACGGGTGGCGTGTTGCTGATGGTGGGTTGGGCGCTTCTCATTCTTTACGCCATTCTTAATCGCCGCACATAAAAAGAGGCCCGGCAAGGAGCAGCCGGGCCTTTTAAGGTGGAGGGACTGGTAAACTTGCTTAAACGCCGGTCGTCACAACCAAGGGCGCGATTAGATAACGTCCAACATCTTGGCCACTAATGGGTGACGCACGATATCGACTTGTTTCAAACGGATCACAGCGATGTCTTCGACCAGATCCAGCTTTTGTGAAATCGGGGAAAGACCAGACATGCCGTCCAGCAGGTCGCTTTGATCCGGATCGCCAGTGATGACCATGGTTGAATTCCACCCTAGACGCGAAAGAAGCATTTTTAACTGCGAATAGGTGCAGTTTTGCGCCTCATCAATCACGATAAAGGCATTGTTCAATGTGCGTCCGCGCATGAAACCGACCGGGGCAATTTCGATTGTGCCCTCATCCAGATATTGTTTTACACGCTTGCCGCCCATGCGGTCCCCGAGCGCGTCATAGAGGGGCCGCAAATACGGGGCCATCTTTTCCTGCATATCACCGGGCAGATAGCCGAGCGATTCCCCAGCCTCCATTGCGGGGCGTGACAGGACGATGCGGTCAATGGTTCCGGCCTCTAAGGCATCGACAGCGGCAGAGATGGCCAGATAGGTTTTGCCCGTTCCGGCTGGGCCGATGGCCAGTGTTAAATTGTGGGACGCAATGGCTTCCATCAATTCGCGTTGGCCTTCGGTGCGTGGCTTTACATTCTTGACGTATTTCTTATCGCGGTTGCGGTCGATCTCCTCGCCCAGCGGGTGCCATCTTGGGTCCTGTTTTCGCTCTCTTGCACTTGTTCGCGCATTTCCCCGTTCATTGTTTTCGTGGAAGAACGCCGATTCTGTAACATCGACGGCATGCAGATGGGTGTCTGCGGGTCTACGGCTCTTTTTTCCCATGTTGAACTCCTAGCTTTCAGAGGTGAACGGAACGACAGGACTTAAGGGATCCGAGGGGCCGCGAATGCGTGCCCCGCCAAATCCCGGGTAATGGGGGCAGTTGAAAAAAGACGCAAAAAAAGGCGACCCAAGGTCGCCTTAAACATCGTCACGCTTGTGTGAGCCAAACCATCAATTCTGGTCCAAAGAGAGGCCGAAATTCGGGCCCGAGCCGGGGGTATCCGGTTTGCCGGGTCTGTGGGGGGCCTTTGTATTTGGCCGGGCGGGTGAGTGCCGAATCGGTTCAAATTATGCGGTTCCAGAAGTGGTACCAAAAGACATCTTAAGAGTACCAGAAGCCGAATCGCCTGACCATGCTCTATTTTCGAGTTATCCCGTTTTGTTATTAAGATTTCATTATTTGACATAATTATGAATAATTGCTAATATCCCACAGGATTTTAAAGATAAAGGGAGGCTTCAATGCGCAAGAAAATTTTCGCCGTGGTCAGCGCGCTTGGCTGGGCCAGCATGGGTTGGATGGCGCATGGGTTTTTCAACGATCAAAATGATACGGTGACCACACCCGATCAGGCGGTGGCAACAACCCCGGCCGTGCGTGGTGCATCACCGGCGCAAGCCGATGGCTCTGTTGTGCTGGCCACTGTGCCAAAAGCCGAAGCCATTGGTCTGATGAATATCGGCGCACAAAAAGGTGCGGCTCTCACCTCAATCTCCGATGAACAAAGCCTGTGCGCGGTTGTAAAAGACAACGCGCTGAAAACAAATCCATCCGCAGAGTTTAAAGACTGCGCCAATCGCACCTTGCATTACGATGCAGCGTTCTTGCAAGCGGGTGCCGTGTTTGGTGCTGAATTGAATAATATGAAGGGTGGCGATTTATGTGCGGTTTATAAAATTGCCTCTACACGCGCCGCGATGAAATACACGCTGGAAGCCGGTCAAGCCATTCCGGATCACGATACAACCATGGCCAATGTGAATAGAATTTTGGATGGCTGTTTGAGCGACGGTGAATATGGTGCCGCCAATGCAGCATGGAATTCCTATGTGAATCAGGCGGTCATTCTGCCCTTCTATCAAAAGCAGGACGTGCCACAGCCCGCATCTGCACCAGCGCCACAGGCCCCCACCTCCATGATGGGCGGCTAATCAAGGCCGATGGATGAAGATTTAAAAAGGCCCGCTGTCATTGCGGGCCTTTTAATTTTTACGGCATGTAACGGTTCATCAGGCGTTGCCAGACGGATTGTGCTGGTCCTTGCGCCTGCTTGGCCGGAATTGTTTGTTCGTGAATTTTTGCAGCAACGGCGGCGGAATTGAAATTGAACCGCTGGGGTTCATGCACAAACACGATGGCCTTTGGCTGGGTATCGGCATGCATCTTCGCAAGCATTGCCTGTGCCTGATACTGGCAATCTGCAGGGGATTTGGTGATGGTGTCGGTATCGTGACGCTCCCCACCGTACAGACCGGTATCAGAGCTTTCATAAAAGACGTTTTCTGCGCGCATGATCATGTCTTTGCGATCGCCCTTGGGGAAGAACACATAGGCGGTGGCGTTATCGCCAAATTCAACGGTTTGTGTGGCGGCCGCTTGGAACGCGAATTGAGAGGCTTGTGTCATTTTTCAGTCGTCCTTTTATCAATCAATAAAGATGTAAATTTACGGTCTTGTTTTGCGCTTCATTTTAAAAAGCACTCAATTCAGACCAAACATAATGGGGGCATGGGGATATGAGGCGCTAAGCGCCTAGAATAATCAGCAGCAGTGTCGAAGCAGCGTGATAAGTTTGCATGGCGTATTATTCTCATAATCCTAGATTTCCTGCAAGAAAATTGCGCGTTCATTGAAATAACGGCTCATCCTTGGAAATCTGCCGGAATCGCCCTAGATTCAAGGGCGATTTACATCTCACTCGTTTATTCCTGAAAGGAAAATACATGTTCACTGTTGCTGTTGTGGTTGGAAGTCTGCGTAAGGATTCCAGCAATTTGAAATTGGCCCGCGCCCTCGAAAAACTGGCGGCTGGGAAGTTGAAATTTAATTACATCAAGATTGGCGACCTGCCGCTGTTCAATCAGGATCTGGAAGGCAATGTTCCGGCCTCGGTCAGCACGTTGAAAAAAGAAATCGAATCCGCCGATGCCGTTTTGTTTGTGACCCCGGAATATAACCGCTCCATCCCCGGCGTCTTGAAAAACGCCATCGATTGGGCGTCGCGTCCCTATGGCAATAATTCATGGTCCGGAAAACCTGCCGCCATTGCCGGTGCATCACCGGGTGCTGTTGGTACAGGCATCGCACAGGCGCATTTGCGCTCTATCACCAGCGGTTTCTTGAATATGCCAACAATGGGTCAACCAGAGTTATATTTTACGTTCAAGGATGATCTGGTCGATGCAGAAGGCAATGTCAGCAACGAAGGCACGGTTAAATTCCTGCAATCTTATGTCGATACCTTCACCGGCTGGATCAGCACGCATTCGCAAGCAAAGAGCAAAGCGGCGTAATTCGATCAATTTGAATACAAAAAAGCCCCGGACAAAAAATCCGGGGCTTTTTTTAATTGCGTGGCGATTATTCTGCGGCGCTGGTTTCTTCTGGCTTGGCGTAGTTGCCGGAGAAGATTGCGTCGTCGAAAACCTCTTCCCATGTGCCTTGGGTCGATGCCTTGGAATATTCTGTGGCGCGGTTTTCGAAGAAGTTGGTGTGTTCCGCACCGTTTAACATCTGATCCATCCACGGCAGCGGGTTTTTGGTCATCCCGTAAACAGGCTCCAAATTCAGCTGCTGCAGGCGGCGATCGCCGATGTAGCGGATATAGTCTTTGACCTCTTGCGGGGTCAGGCCCTCTACTTCGCCTTCGGCAAAGGCCAGATCAATAAAGGCATCTTCGAAACCAACAATGGTTTTGCAGGATTCGGTAATTTCAGCGCGCAGCTCGTCATCCCAGATATCCGGGTTTTCTTGAATGAACGCATTAAACAGGCGGATCATCGACAGGCAGTGCAATGTTTCATCGCGCACTGACCAGGTAACAATCTGGCCCATGCCCTTCATTTTGTTGAAGCGCTGGAAGTTCATCAGGATCGCGAAGGATGCAAATAATTGCAGGCCTTCGGTGAACGCGCCAAACAATGCCATGGTTTTCGCGATGTCGCGGCGCGATGCCATGGATGCGTTTTGCATGTAATCGAATTTGTCCTTCATTTCCTTGTATTTCAAGAAGGCTTCATATTCGACTTCCGGCATGCCCAATGTGTCCAGCAAATGGGAATAGGCGGCAATGTGAATGGTTTCGATGTTGGAGAATGCGGAGAGCATCATCTGCACTTCGACGGGACCAAACACTTGCGAATAATGCTTCATATAGCAATTATTGACTTCAACATCTGACTGGGTGAAGAAGCGGAAAATCTGGGTCATCAGATTTTTTTCCGAATTTGTCAGGGTTTTTTTCCAGTCGCGAACGTCTTCGGCCAATGGAACTTCTTCCGGCAACCAATGAATGCGCTGCTGTGTCAGCCATGCCTCATAGCACCACGGATACAAAAACGGTTTATAGATGTGACGTTCCTGAAGCAGGGGCGAATTTGCGTTGGTGACATCATCTGTGGGGGCTTTTGCAACCGATTGTGCGGACATGGGGTACTCCTGAAGTGTGATTGAATGGACATGACTATCTAGGACCCTGAACGGTCCTGTGCCGAGTCCTTTCTCCGTGTCGTCCACATGAAAAGGGCCTGAAACAGGCGGGAAATGATCCGGGGTCCCGAATCTCTAAAATCAATATATTGTGTTCTGATGATCCTGTAAACACCATCTATAGTGTAATATGGCAAGAATAGCGTTTTGTTGTGCCACCGGAAACGAGGTGTGTTTCAAGGGCTTTCCGCATCCCCTTGAAACAAGGTCCTTTATGCTCAAATTTTCAGGAAATTAAGGTCTCAGGCTCGCGGCCTTGTTGAGCGGGTTTTGCAAAATCTTGCGAACGCCCCCGCCATCCTTCAGGTAATTGCCGGACCCATCGGGCAACGGACCCATCTTATCCAGTGCATCGGACAGGGCCTGTGACGGAATCGGCAGATCGAGTGCTAATTCAGTTTCGTTGCGCGGCATGGAACCAGTTTGCCATGTATGGCGCAAGAAAACACCGGGTTTCCGGTCTGGCAGAATGCGCGGATCACGTGATGTCTCATCCGCATTCGCATTGGCGCGGTTTTGGCGGGCTGCTTCACGTTGCCGTTTTTCGGCAGCACGCTCCGCGTCTTCCTTCGCCCATTTTTCTTTTTGTTTTTCCTGAACCTCTTGCATGCCCCAGCGCATATTGCCCTGACCTTGATAGGAATTCAAAATCGATTTGTAATCGTGCCAGGCGCGGAAGGCTGCGCGTGTGGCATCCTTCTTATCGCCACCGTTCTGGATAGCGTCTTCAAAGGCGCGGTGCATATCTGAAAAGCAAAAATCACCTTGAATGAAATTGCTTGGCGTGGCGCGGACATACCACGGCACGCTATAACCTGCTTCCTTCATTTCCCACTGGACCAGAATATTGATGGCCTCTGCATCGGCTTCGGACGCATAGGTGGAAATAATTGCTTCTGTCTTGTCCTTATATCGGACGGCGTTAAAGGCCTTATCTTGTTCCGCATGGCGCAGTTCATGAATGGCGGCGGAGATTTGTTTTCCTTCCGTCACGGGCTCATCATACATATGGGTATTGATGACCATGACCCCGCGACCCCATGAGTAATAGGCATAGGGCGACATGACGGCCTTCATCTTTTCAAAACAAACCCATAAGGGGCGCGTCTTATATGGTTCGCTGTCTGGCACGCTGGATGCATTTTCCAGCATTGTGGCACCGGTTTTCGATTTATTCAGCAACATGCGGAAGCGTTGAATCTGCATCTCGACAACGGGGTTTTTGGCACCGCCCGTAATGGGACCGCAAATTTCATTGGCGTTTTTGAAAACATTGGCGATATTTTCTGGCACGCCAATCAAATTGGGGTCTGGTTTGGGAGGAACGAAGCGTGGGGCAGGGGTACTGGCACACCCGACCAGCAATGCCGATAATGCAGCGGATGCCAAGAAGGCCCCGGTAAAGGAGGTTCCTTTTTTCATTGTATCAATCGTCCCTGTTTATATTTTTTGATTATGGAGCCGAAACTGGCCCAAGGGGGGCCAGCTTGTCAAGAATTCGATTGCATACGCTTGGCTGGCCAGCCGGAAGGCCTTGTTTTTTGCATTGCAGGATCTAATTTTAAGCCCACGATACACCCATCAATCCCCGTGCGGAGGAAACCACAATGTACACCCTTTATTATAAACCCGGTGCTTGTTCCATGGCTGTTCACGTTGTTTTGAATGAACTCGGCGTGCCGTTTAAGGCGATTAACCAGACCGACCTGAAAGACCCTGAATTTATGAAATTGAATCCACGCGGCCAAGTGCCGTTGCTGGTCGTGGACAATGAGCCAGTAAAAGAGGGTGCAGCGCTGATCACATGGTTGCTGGATGAACATAAATCTCCCCTGCTGCCTACATCAGGCCTGGAACGCGCCAAGGCGCTGGAATGGCTGATGTGGTGTAATGCTTCGCTGCACCCGGCCTGCAGCAGAATTTTCGGCCTGTCCAAAATGGGCCTGGATGCGGAGATCACTGAAACCCTGAACAAGGCCTTCTCGGCACAAGTGCAAGTCCTGTGGGACGAGGCAGAAGCCCGTCTGGGCACAACAAAATATCTGGCCGGTGACAGCGTCACAGCGGCTGATATCCTGTTGACCGTTATTGCCAATTGGGGCCTGCCACGGACCTTGGGGCCAAACGTAAAACGCCTGATCGCTGAGATCAGCCGCCGCCCAAGCTATCAAAAGGCCCTGCAAGCAGAAGGCGTTGAATACAAGGCTGCCGCCTAAGCCTATAAGAAAATCCAAATATAAACGCCTGTAACCCCAATGGTTGCAGGCGTTTTTTTTCGTGACAATGGCTGCCTTGCGGGCGTAGCGTGTGCGCCTTTCCAGATCATGACAGAAGAGTTCTATTTATAATGAAAAAGATTTCAGCGCTGCTCTTAACCGCTTTTGCCTTATCTGCCTGTGATCGGGACGCGCCTGAACAGGTTGCTGCGCCGGTCATGGATTCCAGCCGCCGCGATGTTGTGATTACAGCCACGCTGGTGAAGCCAGGTGCCGCCGTTGCTGGTCTGGATATTGTGGCCATTGATCCGGGCAAGAGCATTACGGCGGAATATGAAACGCGAAACGGCATCATCCAGACGACAACCTCCTGCGAAGATTTGCTGAAACTCACGAAGGATATGGACGCTATCCCCGCCGAAGAACATATTTCCCAAATCGCGGAGGCCTTAAAAACCAGACCGCTGCGTGATGAATTCTACATGATGAATGAGAGTGAAGGTCTGTTTGACTTCGAAGAAGGGTTCGAGCGCGCACGCCGCATGGTGGCTGTTTTATACTATCAAAACGTCAAAAAACTGGCCGATCAAATCAAGCCAGCCTGCTTGAAGCCGTAATATCTTTAAAAGTTTGACACTGAATGTGCCGCCGTGTGAGGGTCCCCCTCCGCGGCGGAATTGTTATGGCCGTTTGATGATAAAGGATTTTTGAGAACCATGAAGAAAACAACAGCCGCCCTGATTTTATCCGCTTTTACCGCTGCCGCCTGCGCACAGGAAAGTGCCGTCATCGCCAAGCTCTATCCCGAAGACTACGAAATCGTCATCACAAAATATCAGGTGGCCTTGGGTAAGAAAGTTGGCCAGATGGAGCTAGTCTCTGTTTCCCCCGGCTATCTGATGATTGAAAGCCATGACAGCACCGGCCCAACACGTGAGCTGATTTCTTGCGATGAGTTGAACGAATCCCGCAAGACTTTCGAATCCGTGGCCCCACAGGAACGCCAGAAAATGATCAGCGAAGGTTTGAAGGATGCCCCTTCACTGGAATCCATGTACGTCTTCAGCGAAAAAGACGGCCCCTTCGACCGCGAAGAAGGCAAAACCCGTGCCCGCAATGTCGTGGCAATCATGCTGGACCACAGCGCCGTTAAGATTAACGGCTACGCCAAATCATTCTGCCCGCAGCCGTAATTACGGTTTGTTGAACCCAATAAAAAACCCCGGAAGATTATTCCGGGGTTTTTCTTATTCTCTATGCCGTGCCGCTTACTGGCAGGCGAGGCATTCTTCGTATTTGCTGGCCTCTGGCAGTTCTGGTTCGCGGTTGCCGGCCAGAAGGGCTGCGGTGTCTTTGGCGGCTGCGTCCTTGCTGCGTTGCCAGCTTGCGGCTGATTCGGCGCGCTGGATGGATTTCGAACGGCAGTAATACAGCGATTTAACGCCTTTTTTCCACGCTTCGAAATGCAGGCCATGCAGGTCACGTTTATGGACGTTGGCTGGCAGGAACAGGTTCAAGGATTGTGCCTGACAGATATAAGGGGTGCGGTCGGCGGCATGTTCGATCAACCAGCGTTGGTCGATTTCAAATGCGGTTTTGAATACATCCTTTTCATCTTGTGACAGGAAGTCCAGATGCTGCACCGAACCTTCGTTGGTAAAGATGGAGGACCAGATGTCTTCGTTGTTCAGGCCCTTGTCTTCCAGCAATTTGACCAGATAGGGGTTTTTCACCGCGAAGGAACCGGACAATGTCTTGTGTGTGTAGGCGTTCGCCGCTGTTGGTTCAATCCCCGGGGATGCGCCGCCGGTGATGATCGAGATGGACGCCGTTGGGGCAATCGCCATCTTGTTGGAAAAACGCTCCATGATCCCGTAATCAGCAGCATCCGGGCAGGCACCGCGCTCATGCGCTAACTTCACGGATGAATCATCGGCTTGGCGTTTAATGTGTTGGAACATGCGGCGGTTCCAGACCTTTGCCATCACTGATTCCATCGGAATCATTTTCGATTGCAAGAAGGAGTGGAAGCCCATGACACCCAAGCCCACGGAACGCTCACGCATCGCGCCGTATTTCGCACGGGACATTGTATCTGGCGCCTTCTCAATGAAGTCGGTCAGCACGTTGTCGAGGAAACGCATGCAATCTTCGATGAATGTCGGGTGATCCTGCCATTCTTCGAAGTTTTCGAGGTTGAGCGAGGACAAGCAGCAAACGGCGGTGCGTTCATTGCCATGATGATCCTTGCCCGTTGGCAATGTAATTTCGGAACACAGATTCGACATCTTCACATTCAAACCCGCCATTTTGTGGTGGGCCGGAATGGCGTCGTTCACATGGTCGATGAACAGGATATAGGGTTCGCCCTGCTCAATGCGTGTGGTCAGGATACGGATCCACAGTTCACGGGCCTTCACACGGGAAACGATATGGCCGTCCTTCGGTGATTTCAGCGCCCATTCTTCATCATTCTCAACAGCCTTCATAAAGCCATTGGTAATGACAACCGCGTTGTGCAGGTTCAGAGCCTTGCGGTTCGGATCGCCGCCGGTTGGTTTGCGGATATCAATGAATTCTTCGATTTCCGGGTGCCAGACGGGCAGGTAAATCGCAGCGGAGCCACGGCGCAAAGACCCTTGGGAAATCGCCTGTGTCAGGGAGTCTTGAACTTTGACGAACGGAACGATGCCCGATGTCTTGCCGTTACGGCCAACTTTTTCGCCGATCGAACGGACGTTACCCCAGTAAGACCCAATCCCGCCGCCCAAGGACGCCAACCAGACGTTTTCGTTCCACAGGTCAACAATGCCTTCCAAGGAATCGCCGGATTCGTTCAAGAAGCAAGAGATTGGCAAACCACGGCTGGTCCCGCCATTGGACAGGATCGGTGTGGCCGGCATGAACCACAGTTTGGAGATGTAATCATAAATGCGCTGGGCATGGGCGGAATCATCGCCGTAATACATGGCCACGCGGGCAAATAAATCCTGAAAGGATTCTTCCGGCAGGAGATAACGGTCCACCAAAGTCGCCTTGCCGAAATCGGTCAGCTTGGCATCACGGGAACGGTCGATTTCAACGCGTTTTCCGCCTTCTACTTGTGCAACGTCAAACATGGCGAGTTACTCCTGCTTTTTTTTGTTTTTCATAAGGGCGCATCACAGGGCTAGAGGCCACGCTGCGCGGGTGTTCGTATTTTGGGCTCGGTGTTAATATCTTTGGGTATGGATTATGTCGAAAAACACAATCCTTAGATGCTCTCACCCCCCAAGACTACTACATGTCGTGGCTGCCCCCAAGATGACAAAATTCCTAATTGGTCAAAAATCATTGAGTCGATGGAGTCGCTTTGACGGTCAAGCTGCCGAATTTGTTGCGCAATTTGTCCTCATCCCCAATCTTGTCCCACGGTCAAATTTCTTCAAAACGAAACGACATTTCAGGATTACCAAAATTAGATAGTGGATTCTTGCGGCCGATCTATGGGGTGTTGCGCGATTATGGCATTTAACCCACATCCCAGACTGGCGGAAATCCGCCACCCCGATTTTGCGTACCTCCGAGTCGCGCCAGCATTTCCGCCGCGTTCGGGCGAATCGGTGGAAATGGGTGGAAAGTGGGAGGGGAAATGAAGAAAGGGTGAAGGGGGAATTGCCCCCTCCACACCACCCTAGTTACTAACAATGGGTAACAGAAGCTTCAAAAACTTAGCAGCAGCAATAAGGGTGCCAGCATATTTGAAGATCGAGATAATTTTATTCAGGAGTGCTTTAGTATTATCATGCCTTCTTCTTTCGTCCTTCCAAATCCTTGTGATAGAAGAAGGAGTCATTTTTCTATCACCCCACCACAGCCGAAAAGGCCCTGATCGCCATGTCAAAATCCCTGATCCGTAACCGCCAGACAAAAATTTTGGCCACGCTCGGCCCGGCGTCCAATACCCCGGAAATGATTGAAAAGCTGTTTTTGGCCGGGGTTGATAATTTCCGCCTGAATTTCAGCCATGGCAAACATGAAGACCATGCCGAGCGCGTGAAGATGATCCGCGCGGTTGAAGCAAAATATAACCGCCCCATTGGCATCGTTGCCGATATGCAGGGTCCAAAACTGCGCGTGGGGATTTTCAAGGAAGGCTCTATCGCCCTGAAGGCGGGTATGGTCATTCGCCTTGATCTGGATAAGGCAGAAGGGGATGAAACCCGCGTCAACCTGCCGCACCCGGAAATTATCGCCACGCTGGAACCGGGTGCTTTCATCTTGTGTGATGATGGCAAGGTCCGCATGCAGATCCGTGAAAAGGGCGCAGATTATCTGATGGCCGAAGTGATTTCCGGCACGAAGTTGTCCAATAACAAGGGCGTCAATGTTCCGGGTGTGATCCTGCCAATCGCAGCGCTCACCGAAAAAGACCGCCGCGATTTAACCGCCGCGTTGGACATGGATATTGACTGGATCGCGCAGAGCTTTGTGCAGCGTCCAGAAGATGTTGCCGAAGCGAAAAAACTGATCGCTGGCCGCGCCTTCCTGATGGCAAAAATTGAAAAACCATCAGCAATTGAACAGTTTGCGGGCATTTTGGATCTGGTCGATGGCATCATGCTGGCCCGTGGTGATCTGGGTGTTGAAATCCCGGCGGAAGATGTGCCAATCGTGCAGAAGAAAATCCTGCGTATGGTCAGAAATGCCGGTAAGCCTGTCATCGTTGCAACACAGATGCTGGAATCAATGATTGAATCTCCATCACCAACTCGCGCTGAGGCCTCCGACGTTGCAACGGCTGTTTATGACGGGGCCGATGCTGTGATGCTGTCTGCGGAAACGGCCGCCGGGAATTATCCGCTGGAAGCCGTTTCTATCATGGACCGTATCTGTCAGCGCGTTGAAGCTGATAGTGTTTATCGCGCTTTGATGGAAGCGTCCCACCCGGATGCCCAAGAAGATGCATCCGATGCAATCACTGTTGCCGCCTGCCATGTCGCCAATACGGTCAAGGCTGCTTGCATTACCAACTATACATCCTCCGGCTCCACCACGCTGCGCACCGCGCGCCAGCGTCCGGCCCAGCCGATTTTGTGCCTGTCGCACTCATTGGCCACATCGCGCCGCTTGATGTTGTCCTACGGTGTCAACGCGGTTTACACCCAAGACGTCACATCCTTCGCCGAAGCGGTCCAGATGGCCGTGAAAAAGGCGGAAGAAACCGGTCTGGCCGAAAAGGGTCAACGCCTGGTCATGACCGCCGGTGTCCCGTTCGGCACCCCAGGGTCCACCAACATCTTGCGCGTGGCGTGGGTCGAATAAGAGTTTTCAGTTTTTAAGGGGTCGTTTGAAGGGGGCAATTGCCCCCTTCACCCCATTGTTTCTTAAAGCAGAAAACATTTCTTGCCCGGTTTATACGGGCTGGGCTATAAACCCCCTTGATCTTTTTTATGAATAATCGAGGGGCTGTCATGCGTCGTTTGTCCAATCTTTTCAAATCTGCCGCCGCTGCGCTGGGCATCGGCCCACGGGCGATTTGCCGTGTTGAGGGTTTTGATCTTTCGATTGAGAAGAAGGATGGCTTTTTGCTGACCACTGCCAATGGCCAGCCCGCCTCTAAAAACGGCTATTACGAAGTTAAAATCCGTCCCAATGGTGATCATGCGGAATACCCGGCGGCAAACCGTGAATCGGTGCAGCGTTATACGGTTGGTTTAGCCGGGCAGGGTCTTGGTTTTATCAACGACGTGGCGTTCGTTCCTGCGGGATCAAAATTCCAAAGTTTTGAATTGGTCGAGGTTTTCGATGATGGCCGCCACACCATGGGCCACAGAATGCCCCCGCATCACAGCGTTATGCTGCAAGCTCATTTCCGTGATGCCAGCGGCAGCACCAGCAAGATTTCGATGGGTGGCTGGGTGCGCAAATCGGAAACAGAAACAGCGGCCTGGAAACAGGCGCAGAAAAACCCTGTGATGTGGATGTAGTCTAAATTTATCGCGTAAAGGAATAACCAGAATGAATAGCTACACCGTTTCAGGATTGATTGTGCAGATTAGCCCACAAAGCCGGGCTATGGATGATTATTACGCGGAAGCAAGTCCTGCTGCGCCTGTGACCCGCACCAGTTTTGAGGGCCGTGTTTTCTATCTGCCTGAGGGGCCAGAGAACGATAAAATCCGCGATTATTTGCCGGAAGGGTCATTGATTTCTGTCATCAGCCATATGCCTGATTGTGCGCTGGATGAAGCGGCGCGTTATCCGGGGTCTGTGACCTTTGACACGCTGGAAGTGAGCATTGATTTATCGGGCCATGTCCGCGCTATTGATCCGCGCCCGGTCAATCAAGTGCCAGAAACGCCGGAATTTGAAGCGCGTATCCATCAGGTCTTTGGCGGCAAGCTACCGGAATTGAAGCGATAAAAATGGTCCCGAAAGGGGCCCCAGAACCAATAAAGAAATGGCCCCGAGAGGGGCCATTAAGTTTGTTGAACAGGGAGTTGTTCAAAGCTGTGAGGACTTCAAAAAACTATTGCGCCGATGCCAGGATGGTTTCCTTTGGCTTGCTGTGCAACCACCAACCCTGACGGTTGATTGAGAAAATCGGGCGGTAATTGCTGACGTTATCGGCAAATTTCGTAATCTTGGACTGGTTGTCCAAAATCATTGCGCCTTCATCGGCATAGACAATCAAAATCGCGTGCGGCACGTTTTTCTGAATGTCATGAACGATGGCAATGCGCAGACGCTCTTCCGGAACGCCCAGTGCGCGCAGCGCGGTATATTTTGTGATCGCATAATCTTCGCAATCGCCACCACGGGTCAGGAATTCAACCGGTGTACCCCAGTAATCGCTTTTGCCCCAGTTTTTGCTGTCTTCGATATAGGCAACGCGGTTATACAGCTCGTCCACTTTTTGGGCCATGACGCGCAAGGGTTGGCCCTGCAGCGCATTTAAATCACGCTTCATGTCGTCGATGACATTGCGGCCCTGCTGCGTGGTCATCGACGCATCAAAGCGTTCGAACATCGATGTCCATTTGGTGAAAGGTTTTAAATTGCCTGATTTGCGTTCCTCTGAACCAAACAGGGCTGGATAATAGCCAACAGGGGCGAAAGCCGCATTGGCGACACTGACCAGGCTGACCTGCGATGGTACATCACGAATAGATTCAGCGCGGGCCGGACGAATGCCAAAGGCGGTAATGGTGATGGCAATGGTCATGGCGGTCATCATCACGCGCATACCCCATTGCTGGGCCAGTGCGCGGTACAGATCATGACGGCGAATACGTTGTTGTTGTAAAAGCAAACGGCCTAGCGGCGTATTGGTGGCGCGCTGTTCGGCCAGTGCATAGCTTAGTTCCTGTTGCGACAGGGCGCCGCCCATGACCAAGAGTTCACCCAGGCGGTTCTTATCCAACCGTGCCTTGATGCCGCGCAAGACACCGGCGGTGCCGCTGCGCTGGTCTTTTTGCCCCGATTTAGAATAGTCTGAACGCAATGAAGTCCTACCCTGTTCCGCATTAAATTCGATTATCTTCCAACTCTTCTTCACCTTTATTAAACCCTACAAATGTTGACGAAACCTAAACAAACGGGCAAAAAGGGTAAATACGGCCCAGAAAATTTGAAAACCTTTGAAATTCCGGGTTTTTCTGCTTCTAAGGACACTGACCTGATGGGTATATCCCCAAGCAATTCTACCTTAAAAGACTTAACAACATTGCTCCCCCGCCTGATGGGCAAGCGCATTTTGGTCGTGGGCGATTTGATGCTGGATTGTTTTGTGTCGGGGGAGGTGCTGCGCATTTCCCCGGAAAGCCCGGTTCCGGTCCTGTCGGTGCGCAACACGGCGCGGATGCTGGGCGGGGCAGGGAATGTCCTGTCCAATCTGTGTGGCCTGGGTGTTGCCCCGTCTGTTGTCGCTTTGCTGGGCCGGGATGAGACGGCCGCCATCGTTCAGGGGCTGTTACAGGATCTGGGTTGTGATGTTTCTGGTTTGATCGCCTGTGATGATCGCCCGACCACGGTCAAAACCCGCTTTGTATCCTCGGGCCAGCATTTGCTGCGCGTGGATGAGGAAGACGCGAAGCCTGCTTCGGTTGCTTTGGAAGCCGATATTATCGCCCGTGCGGTTGCGGTTTTGCCATCAATGGATGCTGTTATTTTATCGGATTACGGCAAGGGCGTTTTAACGCCAAATGTTTTACGCACCATTATTGACGCGGCAAAAAAACATTCCATCCCTGTGCTGGTTGATCCGAAAGGTGATGATTACGGCCTCTATCGCGGCGCGGATGTTGTCACACCCAATCGCCGCGAACTGAGTCTGGCGACGAAAATGCCAACGCAGAGCGATTCAGAAATTATTGCCGCTGGTCATGCCATGCTGGAAAAATCCGGCATTGCGGCGGTGGTCGCAACACGTTCTGAAGACGGCATGAGCGTTTTGCATCGCGGTTCTAATGATGTTTTGCATCTACGCGCCCATGCACGGGAAGTGTTCGATGTTTCCGGTGCGGGCGATACTGTGATTGCGACTGTCGCGGCGGCCTTGGCGGCGGGTGCAACGCTCGGTGATGCGGCGCTTCTCGCCAATCATGCTGCCGGGGTCGTTGTCGGTAAAATTGGCACGGCACCGATTACACGCACCGAATTATTGGCCAGCTTGCAAGGTGAACCAGCGGATTCTGTAACCGTGATCCCGGATGCAACAACACCGTGGGAAGCGGCGGCTGCACAAGTGGCGCAGTGGAAAAAACTGGGCCTGAAGGTTGGCTTCACCAATGGCTGTTTTGATATTCTCCATGCCGGGCATGTCAGCTATTTGCAATCGGCGCGGGCGCGGTGCGACAAACTGGTTGTGGGCTTGAACGCCGACGAATCGGTGCGCCGTTTGAAGGGGCCTGCACGGCCTGTAAATGATGAAGAGTCACGCGCGCGCGTACTGGGGGCCCTGGCCTGTGTTGATCTGGTGGTCCTGTTCGGCAAAAATTTGAGCGAGGGCGATACCCCGCTTGAAATCCTTCACGCCTTAACCCCCAATTTGCTGGTGAAGGGCGCGGATTATACGGTCGATACGGTTGTGGGCGCTGATTATGTTATCTCGCAAGGCGGGGAAGTCTGGCTGGCCCCGATTGAAGAGGGCAAAAGCACCACCGGAACCATTCAAAAGATGAAGGGTGTTTCCTGATTCGGGAAACCTTGCCGCCAACAGCTCTGTATTTTCAAACATTTCCCTGATAGCATAGGGGACCCCGCCAATGTCGCGCGGGGCATTTGACCTTATCGTTTTTAACGGCTCATTCCGGGAATTTCATCATGCAATCCATTCGCTCCGCCCTTCGTTTCGCTGTCCTTTGTGCGCCTGTCGCGCTGATGGCGTGTTCTTCCAATGATATGGCGATGCCAACGGGCTACACCTATCATAACGAAGTGTACAAATCGGCCCCCGGTCCGGAAGCCAGCAAGCCTGCAAAAATTCTCGATACCAACGGCATGAACCAACAGGGCAGCGTTAGCGGCACCTTGAGTGATGCCGAACGCGAAGCAGCCCAGCGCGGCTATGGCAGCGGCGATCCGGAAGCCTTCCGTGGTATCTCCGATGATCTGATTGCCCGCATGGTCACCAATTTTGGCCGTCCGATGGAACCGGTTTTCGTCAATGAATCTTCGCCAATGACCGCGTCGCTGAAGGCCTCCATGGGTCGCCACCAGATTCCAGTGGCTGTGAACCCGGGTGATGGTCCGTTCGTTCTCGATCACGGCATTGATGGTGCGAATGCGACCATCGTGTTCTTCTCCAACCATTCCCGCGTGACCTCCGAATCCGGGGCTTATGCGGCTCCCGCTCAATAAGTCAGGGCAGGGGAATTTGATGATGCGTGGCGTTGTTCAGGTCATGATGGTATCAGCCGCCCTCTTCACGGCCTCTTGCGCCGTGATTGAGGAAGTTCAAACCAGCCTGTTCGACACCACGAAAATCAATCTGGCGGATAGCTCCTACGCCGCCGTTGATATGCTGGCCCAGCAAACAAAGTCCCGCATGACCGCAGGTACACCGCTGAAAATCGCGGTGCTGACCGATGTGACCACCCCGAATGAAACCACCGCCTTTGGCCAGCAAGTGTCCAACCAGCTGGGGTCACGCTTTGTGCAGCTGGGCTATAATGTCCAGTCCGTTCCGATGCACCCCAATATGATTGAATCCGCCGCGCTGAGCCCCGGGGCACCAACCCCGCTCAGCGGCGCGCCACAGGCCAGACAAATGGGCCAGCAACCCTCCATGGGGCGCGGCGATGCATTGGTCACTGGAACCTATACGCGGATGAAAGATACGTTGCAGGTCAACTTGAAAATCCTGCAAGCGCCTGATCAAAAAATTATTGCCGCCTATGATTATTCCCTGCCCATGACCCGTGATCTGCGCGACATCAGCATGTCCGCTGCCGAACGCAAGCAGCAGGAAGAAAAATCCATGCTCAGCATTCTGGGTGCCAACGGACAGGTTGAAAAAAACCAGCAACAGTAAGATTGAAGGGGCCATTTCACCCCTCTTCTTTTTCCTTGTCATCCCCGGCTTGACCGGGGATCCAGAGTTTAGAAATATAAGAACTAAATCTTCTCACAGAAAAGAAATATTACGGGGTTTTCAAGGGGGCGATTGCCCCCTTGAACCCTATTCAATTTCATCTTTGTTTTTGTGTTGAGGCCGCTGCGTCCGGGCCAACGGCTCTGGATCCCCGGTCAAGCCGGGGATGACAGGGGTGAGAAGTTTATCTTAACGCCCCATCAGGACATGGTAATAATGAAGGTTCGCGCCGCAGATGACGCAGGCTTCGCTGCCGCGCCCATTGGAAAATGTCGCGGTGTCCATGGTGTTGGGGCTGGATGAAAATGGCCTGGTGGCCGGGACAAAGCGAACGCCCGGATAAAGGCATGTGGCGGTGTCGGCTGGATTGGTTTGGCCGTTGATGCGGTTGACTTCGGCGCAGAATGTTGCGGTAACGTTTGGCAGAACGGCAATCAAATCAGCTTCTTGTGATCCGATGCCGGGGGCAGCGGTGTCACCGTAAAATTCCCAGTGGCTGCCGTCATTCACGCCTGATGGTGGTTGCCGCCAGATGGCCCCGCCGCCTTTGGGGTTGAACACTTCGGCTGTGGGGTTGGTGTTATAGGTGCCGTAATCATTGAGCGCACTGGCGTCGTTGGGGGCGAAGCTGAGATCGGTTTCACTGGTGCCGTTCTCGATGATCAGGGCCACGGCGCGTTCCAGTTCACTGGCGTTTTGACGCACCTGTGCGACTTTGATAACCATATCTTCGCGGTCGATATTGGCCCCTTCAATCCCGCCGCTGCGCAAGGCCGCCGTGACCAGCCCCACCAGAACAATCGCCAGCAGGATAAAGAAAATCATATTGCCGGATTCGGCGGCGCGGGGTTGGGTTTGGGTCATGTGCATGGTGGCTTAATCCAGAAAAATATCTTCAGACAAAGGCTGGCCGGGTTCCAAGGCGTAATGATCAAAATCGGTCATGCCGGATTCGCGTAAGACATCTTCATCAATGAAATGCTGCCCCGTCGGGTTGCCCGGCAACCCGCACAGGATCAGATAGGCGGCATCGGCGACAATCTCTGGCGTTCTGGCATGGGCGTACATCGCGCCAAAATTGACCCGCACGGCATCGGTGGCGATCAAGGTCTTTGGCCACAGCGTATTGGCGGTAATTTTCAAATGCGCAAATTCGGATGAGAAGCCACGGGTCAGAAGGCTCATCCCGTATTTGGACAGGGTATAAGCGGGGCTGACACCCAACCATTTGCTATCCAGATTTAAAGGCGGGCTCATGGTCAGGATTTTTCCTGCGCCACTTTTGCTTAGATGTGGCAGGCAGGCTTGCGCGCAGGTAAACGTCCCGCGCGAATTCACATCCATCATCAAATCATAGCGTTTCAGCGGTGTTTCCGGTGTGCCAAAAAAATGAATGGCGCTGGCGTTGTTGACTAAAATATCAATGCCGCCAAACTTTGCCACGGCTTGGTCAACGGCGGCTTGTACTGCGGCCTCGTCACGGATATCGGTGGCAACGGCCAAGGCTTTTCCACCCGCTTCTTCGACTTCGGCGGCGACACTATGGATGGTGCCATCCAGATCATCGCGCTTTTGGTCGGTCTTGGAGACGATGACGATATTGGCTCCGTCTTTGGCTGCACGCACAGCAAGGGAGCGGCCAATGCCACGACTGGCCCCGGTGATAAAGAGGGTTTTACCTTTGAGGGGTGTGATGGGCGTTGTCATTCAAGGCCCCTTTGGGTGACTTAAAAAGCTCTGGGCGAGATTGCCATGCAGTTGTCGAAATATTTACACGCCGCAGAGGCCTGTTCACGGGACAGGCCGCGAATGCGGGCGCGGAACACCCAACCATCACCGGCCTTGAGCGGCACGATCACAGGGCGGGCTGTATTTTGTAATGGCGGCGGCAAACGCTTGATCGCTTCGCTGAGTGCCTGATCGCTGCGCACGCGGCTGGTAAAGGCCCCAACCTGCACCGACCATTCATCATTGGCGATGGCGGGAGTAACGGTTTGTTCCAGGTGATAGGTGACGCCCTGTGTCCCGGATAAGGGGCGCGATCCCTGCAAGACACGTTGGGCTGGAATCTGGCCCAGAATTTGTGAGCCTTGGATTTGCGCTGCAGCCATTTGCGGCTGGTCTACAGGAGCCAGCGTTGTCGCCGCAGCGGCGTGTGCGGCGGCATCCTGTTTGGCCTGTACGCCTTTAATCGCGGCAATGGCCATCATGCCGGTTTCAAACCGTTTGGCGATGGCCGGGTCGATATCGCCCTCGCCAATCATTTCGTTCATGGCCGCGCTCATTTCAGGCTGGTCCATGGTCATATCGGTATTGGCCATAGCAAGGGTCGTTGTGCCCTCAACCACGGGCTTGCGGCCCGGAATGGGGGCTGGATTGCTGCGCTTGGCGGGGCTGTTGATGTTCCCGGCATCGGCGATACGGGGTGCGTCTTTTCCTGCACCAATTTTGGCAAAGCCACGGTCCAAGAGTTCGGCGACATGGGCGTTACGGCTTTGGGTTGTGCGGCCGCCAAAGACAACTGCAATCAAGCGGCGATCGCCGCGCACGGCGGAGGCAGCGAGGTTAAAGCCGGATGGACCGATATAGCCGGTCTTGATTCCGTCCATGCCGTTATAGCTTTCCATCAACCGGTTATGGTTGTGAAAGGACGTGCTGTTATATTTAAAATTCCGGGTCGAAAAATACTTGTATTGCTGCGGATAGTTTTTAATCAGCACGCGTGACAATCTGGCCATGTCACGGGCGGTGCTGACCTGATCGATATGGTGCAGGCCGGATGCGTTTTTGAGCCTGGTGTTGGACAGCCCCAGTTCCTGCGCACGGGTGGTCATCATCGTGGCAAAACGGGCCTCGGACCCGCCAATATGTTCGCCCATCGCCACGGCAATGTCGTTGGCGGATTTGGTGACCAGCATATAAATCGCATCCTTGACCGCAATGGTCGATCCGGCAGACAGGCCCAGCTTGCTTGGGGGCTGGGATGCGGCATGCGCGCTGATACGGATACGCTGGTTCAGGGTCATTGAGCCATCTTGCAAGCGTTCGAAGGCCATCAGCAGGGTCATCATCTTGACCAGTGAAGCAGGGTGCAGACGTTTATCGGCGTTGCTTTCATGCAAGATCGCGCCGGTATCGGCATCAATCACGATGGACGCATAGCGCGGGTTTGGCGCTTCGCCGCCGCTTTTTTTCTTTTGCTGGGCAAAGGCGGGCACGGCCACAGACACAAGAATGAATGCCGCCACGATCAGCAGCGTCATCATAAATTTCGGTACCGTGGCGAAGCAGAGATTGAAGGAACGCAAACGGGTTTCTCTCTGTTGGTGGATACTTATGGTGGTGAAACGATCAGGTCACATATCTATCATATAAAGATATGGCGGAAATGTCTATTATACCTGCGGGTGGGGGTACAAAAAAACCCTGAAATTTCAGCGGGATTTTTTGCATTTCGGGAAAATCCCCCGCCCGGTTTAGGGTCTTACAGGGCTGTGGGGCGGGGCTGATAAGCCTTGTTCAGGCTGATCGTCGCCGGTTCCATCTGAATGAGCGCAGGTGCCGGGGCTTCAATCGCCGAAGTTTTGTCGCGTTTGCGCAGGACTTCAAAGCCGCGATTCAGCAGGGATTCAACTTCCCGCGTGCGGATCGGGGTGCTTGGGCATCCAAACAGGGTCACAATCAAGCGGCCTTCCGGGCGTTTGGCCGAAACGGCGACATTGAACAAAGAGGCGCGTGTAAACCCGGTCTTGATCCCGTCCACACCCGGATAGGTATGCAAAGACTGGTTATGGTTGCGGTATGTCTTCCCGTTATAGGTAAAGCTGCGGATCGAAAAATAATGATATTCATTCGGGTAGTTCTGGACCAGATATTTGGACATCAACGCCATGTCATAGGCGGTGGTGACCATTTCCGCATTTGGCAGGCCGGATGCGTTTTTGAACACGGTGTCCTTCATGCCCATCGACAGGGCTTTGGCGGTCATCATCCGCGCAAAACGGGCTTCGCTGCCTTCGGCCAGATGTTCGGCAAAGGCGGTGGCCATATCATTGGCGGAATGCACCGCCAGGGCTTTGATCCCGTCTTCAACCGTCACTTTTGCGCCCGTGTATAGGCCCAGATTGGTGCGTTCACGGCTAGCCGCATGGGCGGAAAAGGTGATTTTATCAGTCAGCTTCAATTCACCGCGGTGCATGGCATCAAAGACCATGATCAATGTCATGGTTTTGGTGACGGATGCTGGATAACGCTTGGTGTCTTGATTGTGACCCATCAGGACCTGACCATTCATGTCCATCATAATGCTGGAGCGGCAGGCCGAGCCGGGTTGTGGTGCGGCTGGTTTTTTCTTGCCCGGTGTGGGGGCTGGGGGCTTGCTGTGGCTCTTGTCCTTGGCGGTGATCAGCACGTCTTTGGCGGGTGGTGTTTCGCTTAAGATTTTGGGCGCAACAGGCGGCAGGCTCAGGGCGGGCAGGGTGATCGCTTCGCGGGAAATGCTGCCGACATTCTGGTCTGGAACCGGGGTTGTGACCGCATCGGGCGTTGTTGCCGGTATCTTGGCGTCTGATGGGCTTGGCGCGGATGCGCACGCCGCCAAAGAGAAGCTCAGGCACAAGGCCCCGATATGTTTCAAACGTGATGAAGTCGCGCCTGTAAAAGCGGATTGCGCCATGGTGTTGATCCCTGTCCCTGTTTTTTTTCAGTCTTATTTTTGTGTTATTGAAAAAGCCATAAAATGGCCCGCCCTGTCAATACGTTGATACGCTGGAAGAGGGGCGCTTTTTGTGCAGCGCAATATTTTCTCCTTGACCCACCCCCACCCCCGTGCTAGATTGGTATTGTGCAATGCAGCAGTCCTATCCGGACGCCTTAGCATTTAAGGAGGAAAACGACATGGCAAAGAAAAAAACAGCATCCCGTAAAACAAAGGCTCTGAAGCCCGCCGTTAAAGTCGAAATTCCGGCTGTTGGCCTGAAGGCCGCGCGCAGTGCCGCCAAGGCGGCCTCTAAGCCAGCCGTTACCACACTGAAAACAAAAGAAAAAAGCGTAAAAACTGAGAAACCAGTATCACAGCCACAAAAGGAGACGACCATGACAGACACAAAACAGAAATTTGAAAAACTGACCTCTGACGCCACATCGATGGGCCAGGAACAGGCCGAAGCGATTGTCCAATCCAGCACATTGTTCTTCAAAGGTGCTGAAGAGATCATGAAAACCTATACCGCTTTGGCACAGGAAGCGGCGCAGAAAAACGCCGAAGCTGTTCAAACGCTGATGGGTTGTAAAACCCTGAACGAACTGACCGAAACCCAGAACAAACTGGCGAAGGACTCGTTCGAAGGCTTCATTGCCCAAGCGACAAAACTGTCTGAACTGTCCTTAAAAGTCGCGAAAGAAAGCTTTGAGCCAATCAACGCGCAAGTGACAAAAACAGTAAAGCGCGCTTCCGCCGCATAAATTCAGTTTTCCTTCCCAAACAGGAAAAACCGCCACCCGGACCCTTGCGAAAGGAGCCGGGTGGTCTTTTTTAAGGGGGCGGTTTCCTTGATTTGCCGGGGCTCCCGGAATAGGTTACTTTGCATGATGATTTTGAACGGACCCAAAATGTCTGATGACCAGCATGATGGCGGCGATCCTGACCGGGATGGCAGCGGCGAAGAACGCCGCCAGACCGGGTTACTGCTTAAACCACGGCCAAAGACGCGCAAACCGAATATGTACAAGGTTTTGCTGCTGAACGATGATTACACGCCGATGGAATTCGTCGTCCATATTCTGGAACGCTTCTTCAATAAAAACCGTCAGGAAGCCACCGATATCATGCTGCATGTCCATCGCCGCGGTGTGGGAATTTGCGGCATCTTCACCTATGAAATCGCCGAAACCAAAATGGCCCAAGTCATGGACTTCGCCCGCGCCAACGAACAACCCCTGCAATGCACGATGGAAAAAGAATAGGCCTCCTGTTTTTTGTCATCCCCGCCTTGAGCGGGGATCCAGCGCTGCAGATATAAGTGTTCAATTTCCTTGCAAAGGAAATAAGTACAGGGGTTTTCAAGGGGGCGATTGCCCCCTTGGACCCTATTCAAAGTTCACTCTTATTTTTTGTGCTGAGACTCTGGTTCTGGACTTACCGCCCTGGATCCCCGCTCAAGGCGGGGATGACAAAGGGCGGGGCTTCACACTGACTTCCTTGGTCTTATGTCATTTATGCGGTGGTATTGGTTTAACAAAGCTTTAAGCCCTTCCGCGCACAATCAGATCATGCGTGTCCTTTCGCGAAAGGATGCTATTATTTTCAATCAGATTACTTAAATCGCTGGATGTCTCCTCATGCTCTCACGCAATCTTGAAAAAACCCTCCACCGCGCTTTGGCCTTGGCCAGTGAACGTCATCACGAATATGCAACGCTGGAGCATTTATTGCTGGCGCTGACGGATGATCAGGATGCGATGGCGGTGTTGCGGTCCTGCGGGATTGGCCTGCCGGATCTGCGTGATCAATTGATTCATTATCTTGAAAGCGAATTGGCGTATCTGGTCAACCGCAATGCTGAAGAATCCAAACCAACCACAGCGTTCCAGCGTGTTTTGCAGCGTGCTGCCATTCATGTGCAATCATCGGGGCGTGAGGAAGTTACAGGGGCCAATGTTCTGGTGGCGCTGTTCTCGGAACGTGAATCACATGCCGTTTATTTCCTGCAGGAACAGGACATGACTCGCTTTGATGCGGTCAATTATATTTCCCACGGTATTGCCAAGGTGCCGGGTCAAACAGAAACGCAGCGTCCGCCAACAGGCACCGAAGAGGGTGGCCCAGCAGAAGAGAAGACGGCCGCTAAGACAGGCCGTGACGCGCTGGATGCCTATTGCCACAACCTGAATGTGAAAGCGAAGAAGGGTAAGATTGATCCGCTGATTGGTCGCGCCGAAGAAATTGACCGCACCGTTCAAATCCTTTGCCGCCGTTCCAAGAACAACCCGCTTTATGTGGGTGATCCGGGCGTTGGTAAGACGGCGATTGCCGAAGGTTTGGCCAAACGTATCGTTGATGGTGATGTGCCGGATGTTCTGTTGAATGCGGTTATTTACTCGCTGGATATGGGCGCCTTGCTCGCCGGGACACGCTATCGCGGTGATTTTGAAGAACGCGTGAAGGCGGTTTTGAACGAAATTGAAAAGATTGAACACGCCGTTTTGTTCATCGATGAAATCCACACGATTATTGGGGCGGGCGCGACATCGGGCGGGGCGATGGATGCATCGAATTTGCTGAAGCCAGCCTTGTCGGGCGGCACATTGCGCTGCATCGGTTCGACCACCTACAAAGAATACCGCAATTATTTTGAGAAGGACCGCGCGCTGGTCCGCCGCTTCCAGAAAATTGATGTGAAAGAACCAAGCATTGAGGATGCGATCAAAATCCTGCAAGGCCTGAAATCACATTATGAAGACCACCATAAGGTTAAATACACCAATGACGCGATTAAGGCGGCTGTGGAGCTGTCGGCGCGTTATATCGGTGATCGCAAGCTGCCGGATAAGGCGATTGATATTATTGACGAGGTTGGTGCCGCCCAGATGTTAGTGCCGGAAAACCGCCGCAAGAAAACAATCACGGTAAAGGATATTGAGGGCGTTGTCGCCGCGATTGCACGTATTCCGGCCAAGGCCGTAAATAAGGATGACCGTGAAGCGCTTCGCACCCTCGATCGCGATTTGAAAACGATGGTCTATGATCAGGACCCGGCAATTGATGTTTTAGTATCGTCCATCAAAATGGCGCGTGCGGGGTTGCGCGACATGGATAAGCCGATTGGGTCTTATCTGTTCACAGGTCCAACAGGTGTTGGTAAAACCGAAGTGGCCCGTCAATTGGCGCGGGTCATGGGCATTGAACTGAAACGCTTTGATATGTCCGAATACATGGAAAAGCACTCCGTATCACGTTTGATCGGCACACCGCCGGGTTATGTCGGGTTTGAACAGGGTGGTTTGTTAACCGATGCAATTGACCAGCATCCCCATTGTGTTTTGCTGCTCGATGAAATCGAAAAGGCCCACCCGGATCTGTATAATATTTTGTTGCAGGTCATGGATTACGGCAAGCTGACCGATAATAACGGCAAGACCGTTGATTTCAGAAACGTGATCTTGATCATGACCACCAATGCCGGTGCCGCGCAGATGGCGAAATCGCCGGTGGGCTTTGGCCGCGAATTCCGCACCGAAGAAGATCAGGAAGAAATCAAACGGATTTTTACACCGGAATTCAGAAACCGTCTGGATGCGATTGTCACCTTCCAGAATTTGAAACAAGAAACCGTTGTGCGCGTCGTTGATAAATTCATCATGCAATTGGAAGCGCAGCTGGATGACCGCAATGTGTCCATCGAACTGACCCCGGCGGCCCGCAGCTGGTTGGCCAAGACCGGCTTTGATCCCGCCATGGGGGCGCGTCCGTTGGGTCGTGTCATTCAAGAGAAAGTCAAACGCCCGCTGGCGGAGGAACTTCTCTTTGGTAAATTGTCCAAGGGTGGCTTGGTTCGGGTCGATTATGCCGGAGAATCAGCCTCCGGGGATGAGCTGACCTTCAGCTTCGTCGAAGACCGCCCGAAAAAGGTAAAAGGCGCCGCCACATCAAAGGCTAAACCAGACGCGGATATTGACCCTTAAGCGGGTCAATATCCCCCCTATTTCGGGCCTGTTTTGCCCCGGATTTGCCGTTGCATTTCCAGGCGATTATCTCAAATAATCCGCAGAAATCAGCCGCTTTTTAGACTATTTTTCAAGAGGGTGTGAATCTTCTTGGCAATGTCTATGAAAAATAGGTATAAAGATACACACCGCGAATATTAAAAGACGGTTAATGATTAGGGAGAGTAAGTATGCAAACCACACCAAATCTGACGCAATCCATCAATCGTGCGACAGGCTTTGCCCGTCAAAACCGTCATGAATTTGTCACCCCGGAACATTTGTTGCTGGCGTTGCTGGACGATAATGATGCACGCGAATTGCTGAAAGGTGTTGCTGCGGATATCGATGTCCTGCGCCGTGATCTGAATGATTACGTGCAAGTGAAACTTGCCTCCATCGTTTTGTCGTCCGACAAAGAACCAACCACCAGCCAAGCCTACCGCACCATGGTTCAACGCGCAGAGATTGGCGCGACCGAAGCGGGTAAGCCGATTGTCAACAGCGCCCTGATGCTGATCGCAATGGTGAATGAAAAAGACGGCGCCGCGCAATTCTTCCTGCGCCAGCAAGGCATCACGCTGAACAAGCTGATTAACTTCAACACCTATGGTACCGCGACACCGGCTGCGCAACCTGCCGCAAAAACAACACAGACGCCCGCCAATAATAATGCGCCACAAGGTGAAGCCCCAGAATCTGAATTGGCAAAATACTCTGTAAACCTCAATGAAAAGGCCGCAAACGGCAAGATTGATCCGCTGGTAGGCCGTGAAAACGAGGTTGACCGGATCATTCAGGTCATGGCGCGCCGTAAGAAAAGCAACCCGATGTTGCTGGGCGATCCAGGCACAGGGAAAACCGCGATTGCCGAAGGTCTGGCACAGCGCATCATCAAGGGCGAAGTTCCACCGGAACTAGAAGACCACACCATCTATTCGCTGGATCTCGGCGCGATGATGGCCGGTACAATGTATCGCGGTGAATTTGAAAAACGCCTGAAGGCTGTGATTGCCGAAGTGCAAGCCATGCCAAAAGCAATTTTGCTGATCGATGAAATCCATACACTGGTTGGTGCGGGCGCCACAGGCGGTGGGTCGATGGATGCTGCAAACCTGCTGAAACCAGCTTTGTCTGATGGTTCAATCCGTGTCATCGGTGCGACCACTTACGCGGAATACCGCAAATATATTGAAAAAGACGCAGCGATTGCGCGTCGTTTCCAAAAGGTCGAGGTGGTTGAGCCATCCATCGAAGATGCCATCCTGACATTGAGCGGTGTTGCGAAATATCTGGAAAAACACCACGGCGTTCAATTCACACCCGAAGCCATCCGTTCGGCTGTTGAATTATCGGCAAAATACATCACCGATCGCCGCCTGCCGGATAAAGCCATTGATGTGCTGGACGAGGTCGCAGCCTCACAGGTGTTGTTGCCTGTTGATCAGCGCGAGCGTTTGTTCACATCCGATCACGTTGAAGATGTCATCGCAAAACTGACCAACACACCACGCAAGAGCGTCAGCAACGATGAAAAAGACAAGATGGAGAATCTGGAAGCTGTTTTGAAGGCGAAAGTATTTGGTCAGGATCACGCGGTGGAAACACTGGTGAACGCCTTCCAGATCGCGCGTGCAGGTCTGGGTGATACCAATAAACCATTGGGGTCCTTCATGTTTGACGGCCCGACCGGTGTTGGCAAGACAGAGTTGGCCAAGCAATTATCCGAAGAGCTTGGCGCACCCCTTCTGCGCTTTGATATGTCTGAATACATGGAAAAACACGCTGTATCGCGTCTGGTTGGTTCACCTCCGGGCTATGTTGGCCATGATGAAGGTGGCCAGTTGACCGACGCGGTTGGGAAAAACCCGCATTCCATCGTGCTGTTCGACGAAGTTGAAAAGGCACACCCGGATATCTTCAACATCTTGTTGCAGGTTTTGGATTACGGCGCATTGACCGATTCTCACGGCAAGAAAGTCGATTTCCGCAACACCATCGTGATCCTGACCACCAACGTCAGTGTGAACGCGGTTGTTCAACGCCAGGTCGGCTTTGGTGATGATGTTTCGCCAGCCAAACAAGAGGTTGGCAGCGGCATCAGCGCAGCAGTGCGTAAGCATTTCCGCCCGGAATTCATCAACCGTCTGGATGAGGTTATCAATTTTGACCGTCTGCCACGCGATGTGATTGGTCTGGTTGCTGATAAATTCCTGAACGACTTGAAAGGTAAACTGGCCGCAAAAAATGTAGTGATGGAGCGTACAGAGGCGCTGCGTGACCATTTGGTTGATGTTGGTTTCGATCATGCGATGGGTGCGCGTCCAATGGGTCGTGCGATTCAGGAGCTGATTAAAAAGCCATTGTCCAAATCCCTGTTGTTCGGGGAACTGGCACAAGGCGGCAGTGTTGTGATCGATGTTGACCAAGACACCAAGAAGGTTAAATTCAGCTTCAATGAAGCGTCCGGCAATAAACCAGCCGAACCAGATGCAGGCGTACAACGCCGCTTGCCAGCCCCAATCATGTCATAATGGTTTGTGTAATATAGATTTTAAAAAGGCGGGCCATGGGTCCGCCTTTTTTGTTTTTCTATTGGGCGGAGAGTACTGCGTAGAATAAGAATGATCCGTCGGACGGGGTGCCGTTGGTCTGGAAACATCCGGACCGCTTGCCGTTCAGCAGTGCTGTATTCACCGCATCCCCGGCGACAAAGGCCCCGGCATAGGGTTTGGTAATATCAAATGCGGCATCATCAAGCGGAATGCTCAGCCCGTCATTGACCTGAAGGCGGCGATTAAGCGCCGCGCAGATTTCACGTTTGACATAGGGTAAAACCAGCAGCAATTCATTACATTCGCCGTTGGTGGTGCAATCTTCACCGACACCGATCACGCGGTTGGCCCCGGTGAAATGCCACTGGTTCCAGCCCGGCTGGGTGCGCAACGATTCATCCAGCAATTGTTCGCCCGGTGCCTGGAATGATGACCCGCCGCCTGTGGGCAGGAAGACCTTGTTTTTATCTTCGCTGCATTTTGCGTGGTTATAGGTGGCAAAGCCCCAGCCTGTGTGGTCAAAGCAAAGATCCGAATCTTTGACGCCGCTGATTTTCATGTTTTGTAAGGACCGGCGGATCATGCCGGTATAGTCCAGAATTTGTGTCGCCTGCAGATCGGCGCGTTCACGGTCAATGGTGGCGACCCCTTCACGGTTGCCACGCGACACGGCAAAGCTGAGCGCCGCGAAGAGGACAATCGCAATAAAGATGTAAATCAGGACGCTGCCCTTTTCACTGCTGCGGGTTTCGGCCTGGATCGGGGGTGTTTGCATTATGACTTCTCCGGAGATTGCAGTCTTTATTCTATCGCGCCCCCAAACCCCGTGTCCATGCTCGTGCAAAAACGCTATGATTCGGGCTGTAACCGGGACGGGGAGAGCAGAACCATGTTTGGCATTCACAAGAAATTGCGCGGCTGGGTCGCTGCCGGGCTGATCGGCCCCGAACAACAGGCCGCCATCACCGCATTTGAAAAATCCCGGCAACAGGGGCGTTTTGGCCGTGGCATTACGGGGTTGGCGCTCTTTGCCATTATCATTGGTGTTTTGTCGCTGATCGCGGCGAACTGGGTGTCCATTCCGGCATCTTTTAAAATCATTGTCCATCTGCTCATCAACATTGCGCTGGCGATAACCGTCTGGCGGGCGCAGATGCGTGGTCAGGATAATTTACGCGAAGGGGCCTTGCTGGTTCTGGGCGGCTTGACCTTGACCTTCATCGCGCTGATTGGTCAGGTCTTCCAATTGGGTGGATCTTATGCCGGGGCGTTACTGGTCTGGCAGATGGCGATGATCCCGGCTTTCCTTGTCTATGGGCAAACACGCCTGACGGCGGTGCCGGGGGTTTTGGCATTTACGGGCTGTGTGCCGGTGATTGTGATGGAATGGACCGATAAGATTCCTGATTTTTGGTCAATGTTTACAGGGGTTGCCGTGCTGACGGCGCTGCCGCTGCTTTATGTGGCCATCGGGTCCATGGAACGTTGCCGCGCCACGCGTCCGGTGTGGTGCGATACGGCCTTGCGGATTGGCTTTGTCATTCTGGTACTCTCTGCATCGCTGGCATCCTTGCTGTGGTACGAAGATCGCAGTGATGAATTCAGCGCGGTCTTCGATCGTGCCGGCATCGCCGTGTCATCGGGGATGTGGATTTTATCCGTCCCAACGATTATCGCCGTGTTTGCTTTGTTCGGGCATTGGGCGTTTTTCCGCAGCCGGGCGGTAGATCCGCAATTTTATGTCCGCACATGGGGGCTGGTTCTGACCAGCATTGTCATGCTGGGGCTGCCGATGCTGATCCCGAATGGCAGCAGTGATATGCTGGCGATGGGCAGCTTCTTAATTTATTGGGGTTTCCTTGGCTGGTATGCGCATGCAACGGGAGCGGTGCGCCTGTTATCACTGGCGATTACCGTTTTGGCCATTCGCATCTGGATTATTTATCTGGAAGCCTTCGGCGGGTTGGCGATGACCGGGTTTGGTCTGATTTTTGGCGGTGTCTTTATGCTGGCGATGATTTATGGCGCACGTCGTCTCAATCGCCGTCTTGGCAATTCGGCGCGAACACAACATGCGGGAAAGGTCTAAATCATGCGGCATAATCTGGCGATTCTAACCCTTGTCCTGATGGTGTTGCTGCCATCCTTGCTGATGGTCAAGGCGCTTCATGATCGCGGCAATGGTCTGGTCTGGCAGGTGGATATGACTGGCTATGATCCACGCGATTTACTGCGCGGGCATTACCTTAATTTCCGCTATGACTGGGACATAGTCGATGTTGATTCATCGGAACATTGTATCGCCGGACAGGCGTGTTGCTTGTGCTTGACCGAACGCGCGCCGAATGATTTTACCAATCCACAGGTGCGGGCGGTTGATTGCCGCAATGAAAGCATCGCACGTCAATGTACATCCCGTCTTAAGAACATGAACGCGATGATGGGGCCGCAGATTTATTATGTGCCGGAAGACCACGCGCTGCGCCTTGAAAAAATGCTGCGTGATGGCGGTCATGATTTCAAAATGGAAATCGCCGTTCCGCGTTCAGGCGGTCCGGCGATTATCCGTGATCTTTATGTTGACCAGAAACCTCTGGCCAGCTTTTTAACGCAGCCTGATTAGGCTGGTTTTTGGTCCAGACCAGCGATCAGGGCTTTGTAAGGCCCGCGATCCTTATCGGCACCCGGACGGGTCTGGGCATGGATCAGGTTTGCTTCACGTTGGATCTTGGAAATGCGCTCCAGATGCTCTTTCATGCCGTCTGGGTAGGTCACGCTGCCTGTCGCCAGTTTGCGGGCGAGAATTTCATCGGCATACATGATTTTATCAACCAGACCCAATTTCACGCATTCTTCAGCGCGCAGGAAGCTGTCACGGTCAGAAAGCTGACGAACTTCTTCATAGGTCATTTTGGAGTGTGCAACATACAGCATCGCCAGACGTTGTTTCACTTCCTCAACGCAATCCTGTGTGATGCCCATATCGCTGACCTTGCCGCCCGAACCGGCGGATGGTTGGTGAACCATGTGATCGGCGTTTGGCAACATGGAACGGTACCCTGGTGTCCCTGCGCAGAGCAGGAACGAACCCATGGACATATTCATGCCCATACCGATGGTGCGAATTGGCACACCGTATTCGGCTTGCACATAGTTCATGGTGTCATAAATGGACATACCGGCATTAACGCTGCCGCCGGGGGAATCGACATACATTGTGATTGGCTTGTGTGTGCCAGCGGATTGGGCACCGAGATACAACAACTGGGCAACAATAATGCCCGCCATGGCAGAATTGACCGGGCCATGTAGCATAACGGCGTTATCCTTCATCAGGCGGGACATCAGGTCGTAGCCGCGCTCGCCGCCCGGAGTCTGTTCAACAACCATGGGCATGCCATAGGCTTGCGGGGAACCAGCTTCGTTAAAATGCTCTGATGGATGTGTCATATTGCAGTGTCCTCCCAGGACTTGTTTACTTGTTTTTAAGGAATTATGGACCCACGATAAACCGTTCTATTTTCCAAAACAACAAAATTTTATCAATTTAGCCCTAACATCTTCAAAACTCTGGAAAAACCTTGATTTTTCGGGGGGGCTGCGGCATTCATGTGGTGAAACTTCCTTCTGCGGAGCGGAATCATGGGATTGCTGCGTTTACTGGGGACTTTGTCCCCTGCACATATCAATTGGGTTACCTTGACCAGCGGTGCCAAAAAGATTGGCACCGATCCGGCCGGGAACCGCTATTTTGCCGCCCGCGCCCGTAAAGGGTATACCCGCGAACGCCGCTGGGTGATGTATAACGGCACGCCTGAAGCGACAAAGGTTCCGCCGGAATGGCATGGCTGGTTGCATTATCAAACCGATGATGTGCCAAGCAATGATACGGCATCCTTCCGCCGCCCATGGCAAAAACAACACCAGCAAAACATGACCGGGACGGATGCAGCCTATCGTCCACCGGGGCATATTTTGTCAGGGGGCAAGCGCGATAGCGCGACCGGGGACTATGAAGCATGGTCACCGCCGACAAGTGACACTGAGCAGAAATAAATAAAGGGGCGAAATGCCCACCGTGTTTTTTTAAGTTAAAGGGATAGAGGTCTTCAATGAAGCGTAGTGTAATCGAAACTCTTCTGGGTGCAGCCGTTCTTCTGGTCGCCATGATCTTTCTGGTGTTCAGCTATAAGACGGCGAATGTTTCGACCGGCACAGGTTATGATCTGGTCGCGGATTTTTCCGGCATTGGCGGTTTGAAGGCTGGCGATGATGTGCAGATCAGCGGTGTTAAAATCGGCACCGTAAAGGCCGTCAATTTGAACCCGGAAACATTTCTGGCGCGCGTCACCATGACCGTTGATAACAGCGTCAAATTGCCGGACGACACCGCGGCCCTGATCAGCAGCGAAAGCCTGCTGGGCGGGCGTTATCTGGCGCTGGAGCCGGGCGCATCGGAAGAAATGATGAAGGCCGGTAGCCGCGTTCCTTACACACAATCACCGCAGAATTTGGAACAGCTTCTGGGCCAGTTCATCTTCAGCATGCAGGGTGATAAAAAAGGCGGCCAGTCTAAAACCGCTTCGAGCGATGTTCCTTAAGGCGCAAGCGAAAAAATCTATTTCTTTGTCGGCTGTTTTTTTGATGGCCCTGTTGACGCTTGTCGTGCCGCTGCACGCACAGGAAGTTGTTCCTGCTGAAACAGTTGAGGGGGCATCGATCCCGACACCCTCTCCGGTCGCGCCAACCTCCGCCGCACCTGCAAAAATGATCGAACGTCCGGTTGTAAAGCTACAATCACTGGACAAGATCATGGCGCGCACAGTGACGTTTGAAGCACGTGTGGGCAGCACCGTCAAATTCGGCCCCATCTATATCCGCGTTCAGGCGTGCCGCAAGGCTCCGCCAACCGAACAGCCTGAATCGGCATCTTTCCTGCAAATCTGGGAAGTGACGCCAAAGGGCGAATCGAAATGGATTTATAGCGGCTGGATGTTTGCATCATCCCCTGCGCTCGCCCCCATGGATCATCCCATTTATGATGTGTGGGTGCTGGACTGTCTGGAGCGTAAATCCACAGACCCTGTTCCGGTCGCGACCCCGAAACCAGAAGCCAAAGCACTGGAAGAAAAAGCCGCCGCCGAGGATGAGTTGACCGGGGACAATGTCGAAGTTGCCGAACCAGAAGCCGCCGTGGTGCGTGATGGTGAATTAACCGGCGCAGATGCCGAACCACCAAAAGACGCGCCGCCCGTGGTTGATATGCCAACCGTGACCCTGCCGGGGGAATAATCGCACCCTTACATTTCTGTCATCCCCGGCTTGACCGGGGATCCAGTGCCACACACAAAAAGGCCAGCCCCCCGCACAAGGCGGGGGTGACAAGGGCAAAAGAACTAAGCCAATAATTTTTAGGATTTCATACCAATGCCAGATTGATTGGCCGCCGGACGGACAGGGATTCCTGCCGCAGCGGTGTTATCTGTGCTTGGTTCGGCCTTTTCCCAATGACTAACATGGGACAGGGCCCCGGATTGATAATCATTCAGATAGGCGGTTTCTGATTGTGCATTCAAGGCGGTCGCGCGGTGCGCGGCTTCGCTCAAGGTCGTGTGACGGTCATTGCCAAGGCCCGCATCGCTCAAGACGCTCAGGCGGGCCTGATCGACGGCTATGGCGGCATAGACCGGGTATTGTGCGATTGTGGATCCTTCTGCCGCGACGCCGGTTTGAACAGCCACAGGCAGGACCAAAATCGCCTCAACCGGGTTGCCATCGGCGCGGATCAGGGTTTTGGTTTCAAAATCATTGGAATGCAAACGCGGACCACGGCTCTCGCTGCTCCAGACACTGGAGAGGCTTTGTAGGCCGTTCGAATCGAGTCCAGTACCGCCCATGGGACGCTCCGAATTGATATGTTTGCTGATGGATTAAGATTAACAGCGGCTTAAGAAATGGTCAAGGCTTTCTTAAGAAAATCATCAATTATCGAGGATTCTGCGCCTTTCAGGCCCTTTAAAGGGAAGTTTCCAGGCTGTTGGATGGCGATTGAGAGCTGTTCTAAATAGGTGGCCTTGGGAATCTCATACGCCCCGAACTGGGCTGTGTAATCATTCAGCAACTGGCAGTCGAGCAGCGTAAAACCCGCAGAATCCAGCCGCGCGCACAGGTGGATCAGGGCAATTTTACTGGCCCCGCTGACCCGTGAAAACATGCTTTCCCCACAAAATGCCGACCCCAGCGTCAGGCCGTAAAGCCCACCGACCAGCGAATCGCCCTGCCAGCATTCAACGCTATGGGCGAATCCGGCGCGGTGCAGGGTTTTGAAGATATTTGTGATCTCATCATTGATCCAGGTGCTGGGACGTTCCGGTGTGGCGGTGGCACAGGCCTCAATCACTTGGTCAAAGGCAGTATCGACCTTGATTTCAAAGGGTTTTTTCTTAAGCAGCTGATGCAGGCTGCGGGAGATTTTGACTGCCTGAATCGGCAAAACGGCGCGGTGGGGTGGGTTGAACCAGTGGATTTCATCCGGATCTTCATTGCTCGCCATGGGAAAGTACCCTTGCGCATATGCTTTCAGGACCATATCGGGGGTTAAAATGGGCGGGGTCGGGGTGTTCATGCCTATACAATATCTTGTGGACGGGGCGGGGCCAGAATACAGCCTGTGGATAAGATTCGCCTTAAAGCCTTGCCCCCCTGTGGATTGTTGCTATCATAATTTTGCCTTAACCGGCGAGAAGAACAAAAGGGAGTTGTCTTCACGGACAAGGAGAACGCCGCCCCAGGTCAACGAGGGCGGTGTCTTCTTTAGGGGGATAGTGCAGATAAGAATCTCCTAAATTAGAATCCGCTCATTTCCGCACTACCAGCGCATGCAAATCATCATCACCGATATGTTTCTGATGATCTGCCAGATCCTTGAAACGGATGAACGCATCCTGTAATTCATTTTCGCCGAGCTTATGCCCCAGACCTTCCAGACGTTTGCGGAAGGCGTGACGACCGGAATGTTTGCCCATCACCAATTCCGATTTCGATAGCCCGACTGATTCCGGCGTCATGATTTCGTATGTCGCGGCGTTCTTTAACATGCCGTCCTGATGGATGCCGCTTTCATGGGCGAAGGCATTGGCACCAACGATGGCCTTGTTCGGCTGCACTGAAAATCCGGTGATGGATGACAATGTTTGCGATGCATTGGTAATCTTGGTCGTATCAATGTTGTTGGTATAAGGCAGCACATGATTGCGTGTGCGGATTGCCATGACAATCTCTTCCAATGCCGCGTTACCGGCGCGTTCACCAATACCGTTGATGGTGCATTCAATCTGACGTGCGCCAGCGCGAATTCCGGCCAGTGAGTTGGCAACAGCCATCCCTAAATCGTTGTGGCAGTGAACAGATAAAATTGCCTTATCAATATTTGGCACGCGCTCAATCAGCATACGGAATTTTGCCGCGTAATCATCGGGCAGGGCATAGCCAACTGTATCTGGAATATTGATGGTCGTAGCACCGGCCTTAATTGCCGTTTCAACAGCGCGGCACAGGAAATCATCTTCGGTGCGGCTGCCATCTTCCGCAGACCATTCGACATCATCGGTGAATTGGCGCGCAAACGACACGCTGTCATGAATCGCTTCCAACACCTGTTCCGGCGTCATGTTCAATTTAAATTCCATGTGCAATGGCGACGTGGAAATGAAGGTGTGAATGCGGCGGCTTTTCGCTGGAGCCAGTGAATCGGCGGCGGCTTGAATATCATCTTTCTTGGCACGGCACAGACCGGCAATGGTCGCGTTCTTGACCGTTCCGGCAATGGCCTTCACCGATTCAAAATCGCCCTTGCTGGCGATGGGGAAGCCTGCTTCGATCACATCGACGCCCATCTCATCAAGAACAGCCGCCATGCGCAGTTTTTCTTCATGGTTCATCGAACAACCCGGTGATTGTTCGCCGTCGCGCAAGGTGGTGTCGAATATGATGACGCGGTCCATGATAAAAACTCCCTAAGTGATCCTAAGTTCTATTTTACTCTTTTATTGTTCTGGCTTCCTCAACCAACATCACTGGAATGCCGTCACGGATGGGATAGGCTAATTTCGCCTGATCAGAAATCAATTCCTGCCGCGCCGCATCATAGCGCAGCGGCACCTTGGTTAAGGGGCAAACAAGAATATCCAGTAATTTCGGGTCGATCTGATGTGTCATGATGGGGCGATCATAATGGATAATAGTGGGGGTGAAAAGAGATTCGCAGGGAAGGTTTTCTTGCATGGGTCATGCGACCCCTGCACCCCATGTTTTTAGACCATGCGCCGCAGGCAATAGGAAAGGGTTGCGTTAACGGCATGGTTGATTATTGCCTGCGGCGCAAAAAAGACCGGGGTTAAGGGGGCAATGCCCCCTTAAAAGCCTAATGGCATTGATTGGTGTCAGGGCGTTGGCGGACACCGTCGCGCACGGCCATTTCAAGCAGGGTCATGAACATATCGGCGCGGGTTTTGCAGCAGGCGGCTTCTAACAGCGCCTGTTTTTCACCGGCATCCAGCGGGCAGACCATCGACAGGCAGGTGATGAGTTTATCATCGGTGGCCCCGTCCACAGCAGACCAGCTACATTCCATGCCTTCCATATCGAAATAGCTGCGCAGCAGCGTCTTTAAACGATTGCGGTCGATATTGAGGGAATCAGCAGGGGCAAGGTCCAGCTGGAAATCGGACCATGACGGCTCAATCACGCGGTATCCGCGACGGGTTATGGGTTGTTCGCGCGCAACATTAAAACGGCTGACCCCGCGCAGGGTAATTTCATAGCGGTGATCATCGGTTTCTTTAAACGCAATAATCCGGCCAGCGCAGCCCGTGGAAAATAATGTTGCGTGATCGTCGTTACTATTTTTTGTGCGCGGTTGGATAATACCAATCAGGCGGTCGGTGCGCAGCGCATCATCAACCATCGCCTTGTAGCGATTTTCAAAAATATTCAGGGGCAAATGGCCGCGTGGCAATAACAACACCCCGCCCAGCGGAAAAACCGGCAAGGTGCCGGGCAGATCCTGTTCAGTCATGGCAGTTACATCGTTGTTCATAACAAATCAGTTAGTGCAATTATAGCAGGGGTAAAGGCACATAAGCCATATTTTTGCCACACCGCGCTAGAGGGCATCTGTTGTGCGCAGCGAAACAAAAAATCATGAAAACAACAGGGACGATAATTTACGGCGACCCGCCAAGGTATCTGGATCAACCGGTCCCATCGCTTCGAAGAATTTCAGCAGCTGTGTCCGCGCCTTATCATCTTCCCATTTCTTCTCATTGGCCTTGTCCCGGCGCATGATGTCCAGCAACTGGTCCATGGCTTCGCTGCGTTTGCCGTCACCGAATAAGGCCACCGCGTAATCAAAACGCATCTGGTGGTTGTTGGGGTTTGCCGCAACGTTAGCGGCCATCGCATCAACCACACCCGGTTTGGGTGCATTTAACGCCAGTTCGAATGCGGTCTTTACGGCTGCAAAATCAGCATGTTTGGCAATTTCTTCCGGTGCATCATCAATCATGAATTGCGCCTGTTCCAGATCAGGCACGGCGATAAAGCTGCGGACCAGCCCGGCATAGGCGGCGGCGTTGTTTTCTTCCTGACCCAGCACTTGCGCATAAAGTCCCTGTGCCGTTGGAATATCACCCAGCGCCATGGATTGCGCGGCCAGTGCCAGTGTTTCAGGAATGTTGATGGAATCAGGTTTGCCCTGTTCGGCCAGTTTCAGCAATTGATCAACCAGAATATTCAGTTCGCTTTGTGACCGCACACCTGTGAACGCGGTCACAGGTTGACCTTGGAAGAAGGCATAAACGGTTGGCACGGATTGCACACGCATCGCCTGCGCCAGATCGGGGTTTTCATCGATGTTCACTTTGGCCAAGCGAACCTTGCCATCAGCGGCCAGAACGGCTGATTCCAACATCGGCATCAATTGCTTGCATGGGGCGCACCAAGGGGCCCAAAAATCAATCAGGATCGGCGTTGTCATTGACGCCTTTAAGACGATGTTTTCAAAATTGGCCGTTGTTACATCGAAAATGGTTTCGCCATTATCAATGCCCGTGCCCGATGTTGAGTCTTTCTTTTTCGCGCCAATCAGCATAGCTTTTGGTCCTTATCCGTCTTAAGAGAAGTCGACAATGCGTGGTTCGCGGCCAAGGCTGCGGAAAAATTCTAATAACCCTTGCGGGCTGACCCCAATGGTCATGGTGTTAATCAAGGGGTGAAAATTCACAATTTCACCCTGCATCATATAGGCATCCAGCACCGGTGTGACCAGTCTTTCTGTGTCGTTGATCATTGCATAGGGGCAGACCGAACCGGGCCGCACCCCCAGATTGTCCCAAAGCCGCTCTGGTGAACCAAAGGAAATGCGGTCACAGGGCAGCAGCGTTTCCAGTTTCTTCAGATCAATCGCTGTTTCATTGGCGGCGGAAATCAGGAACATGGCCTTCTTTTTATCGCGCAGGAATAAATTGCGGCAATGGATGCCGGGCATGTCCCGCTCCATTTCCAACCCCGCAGCCACGGTGAAAATCGGCGGATGCTCATACAGCGTATAGGCGATTCGCAAGGAATCGAGCTGTTCCAGCAGTTCCTTGGGGCTGGTGGGGGGATTAACGTCACTTTTTTCGGTCAAAATCGTGTTTTCAGGGTTATTCATCATGCGGTTTTACCAATGAAACCCCTCAAAAATCAAGGAAATCTGCGGGTTAGGCGATAGATACAATTTTAAGGAAAATAAACCGGGCCTTCAACCTTTTCGGTTATAAATAGGGGTGTGTGATTGGGAGTAGTTTTTGAAATGAGCCACTATAGCGCAAGCGATTTAAAGACCATGCTAGCCGGGGCGCAGACCTTACAATCTGTGTCTGGGGCCCGTGATGGCGGGATTTTAGCCCGGACTCAGGCAGAATTAGGGGTTCAGGCCCCGCAAATGTCTGCCCCAGCCCCGGAAATGGCCGCGTCGGCTTCGTGGAACCCTGTTTTGAAAGGGCCTGAAGCATGAACGTAGAGCTTGGAAAACTGGCCGATGGCGGCCTTGTCATTATGTGTGATTCCCCGTTCCCGCACGAAATCCGCCGGATCGAGTATTACCGCGACCAACGCCTCATGATGCTGGTCTATAACAATCCCACCCATGAAGGGGATTTGATGCACTACGAACTGGCCGATGTTGCGTCCCAATCCGTGGAATCCAGCCCCAGCGTGCTGGTGGTGGACCACTCCCCGGACCGGAAAATGTACGGATATGACGTGCCGCTGGTTCAGGTCGGGATTTAAAGATTTATCGTAATTTTTCCTTGCAATTGCCGTTCTGATGGCTATATTCCGCACCTGACTGAACGGAGTGCGGGCGTAGCTCAGGGGTAGAGCATAACCTTGCCAAGGTTAGGGTCGAGGGTTCGAATCCCTTCGCCCGCTCCAATTCAGGATCAAAGAAAAAGGGCCTGGCTGTAAAGCTGGGCCCTTTTCTTATTGTCCTGTCATCCCCGCCTTGTGCGGGGATCCGGTCTGTACAAAAGGCAGGTTTTCCGCAGGGGTCCATGACCCCTGCAACCCCATGATTTGTTATTACCTGCGGCGCAAGAGGGGGTGTTTTTTTATTTTGTGTTTTGGCAACCCCGGATCCCCGCACAAGGCGGGGATGACAAGGGAATAAGGGGGGGTAGATTGAAGGGGGCAATACCCCCTTCAATCTCTTTACCTTATTTCATCCATCGCTCAAGCCAGGCTTGGAACATCAACACTGTCCATAAACGGTGGGCGTGGTTGCCCTTGCCGTCCAGATGTTCGTGCCATGCGGCGGTGATGGGGGCGGGGTTCAAATAGCCTTCTTGTTCTAAGCGTGCCGGGCGCAGCAGTTCATGGGCCCAATCTTGTAAGGGACCGCGCAGCCAGTCGCCAATCGGGGCGGCGAAGCCTTGCTTGGAGCGATCAAATAAATGATCGGGCACATGGCGCGCCAAAACCTGGCGCAATAACCATTTGCCCTGACCATGGCGAATGCGGGCATCGACCGGCAATCGCCAGCAGAATTCAAAGACGCGGTAATCGAGCAAGGGCGCGCGTGTTTCCAAGGCCACCGCCATACTGGCGCGGTCTACTTTTACCAAGACATCATTGGGCAGGTATGAGATGGCATCGCCGTAAAGCATGCGTTCGGTGAATGTCAGGTCACGCGGCAACATCGCCGGGTCATGCAGGGGGATCAGCGGTTCGCGGCTGTCTTTTACAATCTCGGTCGGGTTGTGCCAGCGGCTCATCACATGGATATAAATATCTTCCATGTTTTTCAGCGGCAGGATATCGGCGACCTTATATAGCTTCTCTCCGAATTGCGGGCGTTTGCTGACCAGCTTGTCCCATTTTTCCATCGTTACGCTGTGAATGCGGTCGGCCATAAACTGGCGCACCGGTTGCGGCCACCACCCAACCTTGTTCCACAATTTAGGGATAGCCTGATGGCGGACATACCCGCCCAGCATTTCATCCCCGCCATCCCCGGACAGGGCAACGGTCACCTGTTCGCGGGCGAATTTAGAAACCAGATAGGTTGGAATCTGGGATGAATCAGCGAAAGGTTCATCGTACATATCGGGCAGTTGCGGAATGATCGTTTGCGCGGCTTGGGGCCCTAAAATAATTTCGTTGTGATCCGTGCCAAGGTGACGCGCTACGGCCTGCGCCGCTGCGGCCTCGTCATAGCCCTTTTCATTGAAACCAATGCAGAAGGTTTTAATGCGCTGGCTTGATTGTGCCTGCATCAAAGCGACAATGGTTGATGAATCAATCCCGCCGGACAGGAACGCACCCAGCGGCACATCCGACACCATACGGTCTTGAACGCAACCCTTCAGCAAATCTTCGAATTGATTGGTCAGTTCAATGTCGCTGCCACGCAGCGGGTTGTGACAGGCCTCTTCCACCACGCGCGGTGGGTTCCAATAGGGCTGGCAATCCTTGGCCAGATCATCCCCGGCGGACAGCAAATCAAACACCAAGGTAATGCGGGTGCCCGGTGGCATTTGCCAGACACCTTCATAAATCGTATTGGGTGATGGTACGCAGCCAAAGCGCATATAAAGCGCCAGCGTGTTGCGGTTCACAACCGGCTTAAAATCCGGGTGGGCGCGGAAGGCTTTCAGTTCAGAGGCGAAGACGAAATTCTTGCCCGCCCAGCCAATATAAAGCGGTTTCTTCCCCAAACGGTCGCGTACCAGATGAAGCTGGCGTTTTTCACGGTCCCATAGGGCAAAGGCAAACATGCCGTTTAAACGTTGCAAGGCGCGGTTGACACCCCAGACCTCAAACGCGGCCAGCATGACTTCGGTATCAGAACGCCCTTTGAATGTGGAGCCCTCGGCTTCCAAATCTTTACGCAAGGATTGAAAATTATAAATCTCGCCGTTAAAAACAATTTCATAGCGGCCATTTGGTGACGCCATTGGTTGTGCGCCATCCGCCGATAGATCAATGATCGATAGGCGACGATGGCCCAGCGCCAGTGGCACCTCTGTATCCTGCCAATAGCCACCGGCATCGGGGCCGCGATGCGCAATCGCATCGGTCATGGTTTTTAAAACATTGCCCAGCGCGTCGCGCGACATTGTTTTATCCAGATCATATATTCCGGCGATACCACACATAAACTTATACTCTCGCTTCTAACATTGCTTGCATCACCAAGGCCGATACGTTTTCGCCACAGCCCTTTGAAATTTGCCGCAGGCCCGTGGGGCTGGTGATATTGATTTCGATTAACCGGTCGCCAATGATGTCGATGCCGGAAAAAATGACACCGCGTTCCATCAATGTTGGACCAACGCGCTCTGCGATCTTGCGTTCCATGTCATTGATCGGGCGGATGGCGTAATCGCCCCCGGCGGCCATATTGCCGCGAATACTGCCCGGTTTTGGGGTGCGGACCATGACGTGATCAAAGGGTTTGCCGTTGATAATCACCACGCGGCGGTCGCCCTCCGTAATGGAGGGCAGAAAGGCCTGCGCGATCATCGGGTAGGTTCCGCGCTGTGATTGCGTTTCCCACACAACATCAAAATTGACATCACCTTGATCCAGCATAAAGACACCGTCGCCGCCCATGCTGTCCAATGGCTTGATAATAATCTTGCCATGCGCGTCAAAAAATTCACGTAGCATTTTTTTATTTGCGGTGATCAGGGTCGGCGGGCACAGATCAGGAAAATGCGTCGCGAAGATTTTTTCATTTAAGGAAACCAATGACGCAGGCGCATTGGTGACAAACGCCCCGTCTTTTTCGGCCTGTTCCAGTATGTAGCAGGCATGGATGAAGCGCTTATCGACGGGCGGGTCTTTGCGCATAATAATAATGTCTAATTCACCCAGTGCGATTTTTTGCGGGGGCTTCAGGGTGAACCAGTTTTCCAATGTATCGAAAACGGTGATTTCCTGCGCTATGGCAAACGCTTTGCCGGACTCGACAGCCAGATCATCAATCACCATATGATAGAGTGTCGCCCCAGCGTCCTGTGCCGCCAGCATCAGGGCCAGTGAAGTATCTTTTTCCGGATTGATCCCGGATACGTGGTCCATCACAATACCGATACGGGTGGGCATGATGCTTTTATCTCTGATTGAGTGGGTGCGATAATCTTGACTGAAAAAAGAATGCTGACATATGACGATCTTGTCAATGACATGGCCGGGGGCGTCAAGCCACCTGAGGACTGGAAAATTGGGATTGAACATGAACAGTTCATTTACCGTTTAAGTGACGGGGGGGCGCTGCCCTATGACGGTGCACCCGGTATTTTACAAATTCTGGAATCTTTCCGCGATGATTATGGCTGGGACCCTATTGTGGTGAACGGTTATCTGATTGCCCTGCAAAAAGGCGGGGTCAGCATTACATTGGAACCGGGCGGGCAGTTTGAGCTCTCGGGCAGCCCTCAGGCCACGTTGCATGGCGTTCGTGCTGAAGCCAATGCGTTCTATGACGCGCTCGATAACATTACAAAATCAAAAGGGTTGGGTGTGTTGCGCGCCGGGTTCCACCCGACATGGAAACGTGAAGACATTCATGCCATGCCAAAGGAACGCTATGGCATCATGCGCCCCTATATGGAGAAGAAGGGCAAATACGGCGTCGATATGATGCTGCGTACCTGCGGAACGCAAGTGAACCTCGATTTTTCCAGTGAAGCGGACATGGTCAAAAAATACCGTGTCGCACTGGGCCTGCAACCGATGATCACCGCGCTGATGGCCAATTCCAAAATGGCCGAAGGGGTTGATACAGGCTATGAATCCTATCGTTCCTTGATGTGGACCGACACCGACCCTGATCGCTGCGGTGTTCCTGAATTCGTCTTTGAACCGGGCATGGGTTTTGCGCGTTATGTTGATTATGCGTTGGATGTGCCAATGTATTTCATTATGCGCAACGGCCATCATGTCGATGTCGCCGGAAAATCCTTCCGCGATTTCATGGCCGGGAAACTGCCGGGGCATGAGGGAGAATACCCGACTCTTGATGATTGGCACGATCACCTCACCACCTTATTTCCTGAAGTGCGCCTGAAATCCTATCTGGAACTGCGCGGCCCCGACAGCGTCGAACCCGAACTGGTCTTCGCCATGGCGGCCTTTTGGACCGGCATTTTCTATGATGCCGATGCGCTGGACCAAGCCTGGGATCTCATCCGCGACTGGCCCATTGAATTGCACCGCGAACTCCGTATGGCCGTGCCACGCCACGGGATGCGCACTATTTTACCGGAACGCCAAACCTTCTTGAACCTGTCCTTGGAAGCCCTGCAAATCGCCCATAGCGGGCTTGGGCGACAAGCGGCCCATGCGACATTGAAATCAGACATCACCCTCTTCCGTGACCGGATTTTGGCGGCGGCGATTGTGTGAAGTCATGAAGGGGCCATTGGCCCCTTCAAACAACCCCGTTTTCTACGCCGTAGGCAAAAGCAATCAGTGCTGTTTACGCTGATGATTCTTATAGCCTGCGGCGCAAAGGAAAGAGATCGGGGTTTAAGGGGGCCATACCCCCTTTCCCTTAATTCCCTTGTTCTTTCCGAATCTGCCGCCATTTTGCGGCGTTGGATGAATGCTCACCCAGTGTTTTTGAAAACACATGCCCGCCTGTGCCATCGGCTACGAAATAGAGGTAGTCATTTTTTTCGGGATGAAGGACGGCTTGAATGGCGGCGCGGCCCGGATTGGCGATGGGGCCGGGGGGAAGGCCCGGATATTTATAGGTGTTATAGGGCGAATCTGTTTCATCCAGATCTTTCTTTAGCAGGCGGCGGCCCAGTGGCCCTTTGCCTTCATCCTGAATCTGGCCCTTGGTGATGGCATAGATCACGGTCGGGTCTGTTTGCAGGGGCATACCGGCGCGCAGGCGGTTGACGAAGACACCGGCGATGGTGGCGCGTTCTGATGCGACCCCGGTTTCTTTTTCGACGATGGAGGCGAGTGTGATGGCTTGTTCAATCGTATCGAAGGGCAGGCCGGCTTCACGGGTTGGCCATAGTTCTTGGATGGTTTTATCCATGGCGGCTTTCATCTCTGCGATGATTTTTTCGCGGGGGGCGTCCTTTTCATACAAATATGTTTCGGGTAGCAGGGAGCCTTCGGCTGGCACGGCAGCAATATCTCCGGTCAGGCTTTCATTGGCCTTCAGGCTTTGCACGATTTGCCAGCTGGTCCAGCCTTCCGGCAGGGTAATTTTGCGCTGGACGATATCGCCAGAAACGATTTTGGAGAGGGTTTCGCGGGTGGTGATGGCGGCGGGGAAAGTGTATTCCCCGGCCTTTAATTGCGATTCCTTGCCGCTGATCTTGACGGCGACTTTAAAGACGAGGGCAGATTTGATGATGCCTTCGTTTTCCAAGGTTTCAGCAATGGTGGAAACACCGCTGCCCCGTGCAATGACAATGTTTTTATCGACAGGCAGTGGGCCGGGTCCGGTCCACGCGCCATAGCCATAGAAAAACCCAATCGCCAGAAGCGCGACCAGTAGGGTATTAAAAAAGACAATGAAGCTTAATACAAACTTCAAGCCTTACACCGACCGCATGATCAGCGACGCATTGGTGCCGCCAAAGCCGAAGGAGTTGGAAAGGGCAATCTTGACCTTTTTCTCTTTCGCCACTTTTGGAACCAGATCGATTCCTTGGCAGGCTTCGGAAATATTTTCAAGGTTCAATGTTGGCGGCAGGATGCCGGTTTGAATGGCTTTCAGCGAATAAATCGCCTCAACCGCGCCCGCTGCGCCCAGCAAATGGCCGACAGCCGATTTGGTTGAGGACATGGAAATTTTATCGAGGCAGTGACCGAATACAGATTTGATCCCTGCGCATTCAATGCCATCGCCCAGCGGTGTCGAGGTGCCGTGCGCATTGATATACCCAACATCTTCCGGGTTGATCTTGGCCCATTTCAGGGCAGCCTTTACGGCGCGTGCGCCGCCGCTGCCGTCTTCGGATGGGGAGGTGATGTGATAGGCATCACCGGACATGCCGTAACCAATGATTTCGCCGTAAATTTTTGCGCCGCGCTTTTTCGCGTGCTCATATTCTTCCAAAATCAAAATCCCGGCGCCTTCGCCCATGACGAAGCCGTCGCGGCCCTCATCAAACGGGCGTGACGCCAGTTCAGGGGTATCATTATAGCCTGTGGACAGGGCGCGTGCCGCCGCAAAGCTGGCAATGCCCAGACGGTTGATTGCGGATTCTGCACCGCCCGCCACCATGACATCGGCGTCATCCAAGGCAATCATGCGGTATGCATCACCAATGGCATGTGTGCCCGTGGCGCAGGCTGTGACCACGGAATGGTTGGGGCCTTTAAAGCCGTGCTTGATCGAGACATGGCCGGACGCCAGATTGATCAGCATCGCCGGAACGGTGAAGGGGGACAGGCGACGTGGGCCTTTTTCATGGAGCGTCACGGAGCTTTCATAAATGCTCTGCAGTCCACCAATGCCTGAACCGATCATAACACCGGTGCGGAATTGTTGTTCTTCTGTATCGGCTTTCCAGCCAGCATCCTGCAACGCTTCATCTGTTGCTGCCATCGCATAGGCGATGAAGATGTCCATTTTCTTTTGTTCCTTTGGTGGAACAAACAAATCGATATTGAATTTCCCGTCGGTCGGGTTTTCGTCGGTGGTGAAGGGAACCTCGCCGCCGATTTGCGCCGTCATGTCAGAAACATCGCAATGGGTGATGCGGGAAATACCGCTATCGCCCCGTGTGATCCGATTCCAGTTGTGATCGACCCCCACGCCCAGCGGCGACACGATCCCCATACCTGTTACAACGACACGTCTCATAGTTTTTTAATCCCTGGTAGTTTTCGCAAAAGAAAAACGCAGCCATGATATTATCAGGACTGCGTTCTTCGATAAACCCTTTGCCTTACTCGGCGGCGTTTGCCTTGATAAAGCTGACGGCATCGCCGACAGTTTGAATCTTCTCGGCAGCGTCGTCCGGGATCTCAACGTTGAATTCTTCTTCAAACGCCATAACCAGCTCGACCGTATCGAGGGAGTCAGCGCCCAGATCATCAATAAAGCTGGCGGCTTCGGTTACTTTGCCTTCATCAACGCCAAGATGCTCAACGACGATTTTCTTTACGCGTTCTGCAACATCACTCATGGTCATTCCTATTCTTGATTTTTAGGTTGGTTTTTTCAATCCGGGCGAACATAGCCACAGCCATAGGGCTTGGCAAGTCATTTGTATGAAACCCTGAAAAAATTAAGGTTTTCCAAGGGCTTCCTTGGTTTTTAGCGATGTGGGACCCTGCGCCATTATTCTGGAAAAAGCGGCTTCGGTCATTTTTTCTACGCAGAGCGTATAGCGGCAAACTTGACTCCCTCATTATGGATAGTTATGGTGCGGCACGTTTTACAGAAGAGGATGAATTGCCAAATGAATAGATATTTGAAAAAGACTTTTGCAGCAGCTGTTCTTGCACCTGTCGGATTTGTGACAGGTGTTCTGATTGCGGCTCCCGTGTTGGAGGGTACAATCAGGAACTCCGATATGGCCTGTATTGAGTTACTGACCAAAGCAAGTCCAGCATTGGCAACAAGGACCGAACAAGAACAAAGAGCATATTTGGATTCTATCAAGAACGCACCTTGCTGGGGCGATCTCAAAGAACTTGGGGCCAAGATCGTAGCCATTCCTTTAACCGGGGCTGCATTGGGTGTGACAGCAGGATTTGTATTGGTGGGTCGTCGGAAAAAAGACGCTCCAACCCCTCTTTAATATTTGAGGTCAGATGAATTTTAAAAAAGCCCCCTCCATATAACGGCAGGGGGCTTTTTTTATGTGTTATCCAATCCAAGCGTTTCAGGCAGATGCCCTGTTTTCACGCCACCTTTTCGCGGGGGGCCAAAAACTCTAAAATCCCCGGCAAGGTCATAATAATGTCCGTGGCCCCGTTTTCACGTAAGGTCAAGGCCTGATCTTCGGGGGCGTGGTGCGTGCCCGTAATGCCCAAAACATCCATACCCGCAGCCAGCGCAGCCTGAACCCCGAAAATACTGTCTTCAATCACCAGGCAGCGTTCCGGTGCCACACCCATGTTTTTTGCCGCGAACAGGAAAAGGTCCGGGGCGGGTTTCGGGTGGGCAACCATATTGGCGGTAAAGACAATCTCATCCGGGAAAAATTGTTTGAGGTTGGTAAGATCCAAAGACTGCAACACGGTCCCGCGCTCACCATTCGATGCGACACAGATTTTATAATTTTGTGCCAAGGCACCCACGGCCTCAACCGCGTGGGGAATGGCTTTCAGCTCGGTGGGCATCCGCAACTTTACCTTTTGACGGCATAATTCAATGGCGTCCTTTGGAAAGGTCACTTCGTGGCGTGCTTCCAGCACATCTATAATATGGGTCAGGGTGCTTCCGGCAAAGTGATCAAGGCAATATTGCAGATCATATTGCGGCAAACCTATTTCGGCGATCAAATCAGCCGTCACACCGTTATTCAGGGTTTCGCTGTTTACAAGGGTTCCATCGCAGTCAAAGATAATCAAATCATAGTTGGTCTTCACTTAAAAATACGCTTTCGTTTTGGGTGGTTAAGGGAAGTATATAGGGCGTGGTTGAGAAGAATAAAGGGGGCGATTGCCCCCTTTTGAACCCCAATCCTATTGAAAGGATCGATTTTAGATCATCGCCATGCCGCCATTGACATGAATGGTTTGGCCGGTGACGTAGGCGGCTTCGTCGCTGGCCAGATACAGGGCTGCGGCGGCAATATCATCCGGTGACCCCATGCGGGCCATCGGGATGGAGGCATTGATTTTTTCTTTCTGATCATCGGTCAGAACGTCGGTCATCGGTGTGGCGATGAAACCCGGTGCGATGCAGTTGACCGTCACATTGCGGCTGGCGATTTCTGCCGCCATCGCTTTTGTCCAGCCAACCAGACCGGCTTTGGACGCAACATAGTTGCACTGGCCCGGATTGCCGGTTGTACCGACCACAGATGAAATATTGATGATACGGCCATGGCGGGCCTTCATCATGCCGCGCTGGCAGGCTTGCGCCAGCAGGAAGGTCGCGGTCAAATTGACGCGGATGACCTCATCCCATTCTTCGGCCTTCATACGCAGGGATAAATTATCGCGGGTCAGGCCCGCGTTATTGACCAGAATATCAATCTTGCCCATCGCGGCTGTGGCTGATTTCACCAGCGCGTCCACTTGCGCCACATCGGATAAATCCGCAGGCAGGATATGAACATTATTGCCCAGTGTTGCGGCCAGCTCTTTCAGCTTGGCTTCGTTACGGCCTGAAATTCCGACAACCGCACCATTGGCATGCAGTGTTTTCGCAATCGCCTCGCCAATGCCACCTGTGGCACCGGTGACAAGGGCGCATTTTCCGGTCAAATCGAACATAATGTTTTTTCCTTTTCGTTATTCTGGACCGCAGAATAGGCGGCATAGTCGTTCAGATCAATATGTGTAATTGCGTCCAAGGGGATGCTGCGCCCCAGAAATGTCCGGGCCAGTGGGGCAAAGCGTTCTGCGGCATCAGTGACCATGAACGATATGGTGGGTGCAGCATTTACGGCCTGACCCATCATCGGTTCTACAATCGCGGCAATGGTTCCGCCATTTTCAATCAGGGTCACATCGGGGCCAACCACACTGGCAATGGCCTCACGCAGCAACGGAAAATGGGTACAGCCCAGAATAATCGTATCCGGGGCCATGGCGGGGTCGGTGAAATAGGGGGCCAGATAGCGGGTGATGATCGATTTCGCAATATCACCGGACAGCCATGTCGGGTCTGCGCCTTCTTCCGCCAGTGCCACCAACATCTGACACGCGACACCGCGCACGGCGATGGAGGGGTTGATGGCATGAATAGCGCGGTCATAACAGGCGGACCGGATAGTTGATTGCGTTCCCATGACTAAAATATTGCGGCGTTTGGATGCGGCGATGGCTGCGGCGGCGGCGGGTTCAATCATGCCAATCACTGGAACGGGTGATGCAATATCGCGCACCAGATCGGTCGCATGGGCGGATGCCGTGTTGCAGGCAATAATAATCATCTTCACATCATGATGCAGCAAGACGCTGGCCAAGCCTGCCGAATAGCTGCGGATCGTATCAGCGCTTTTCGTGCCATAAGGGACGCGCGCCGTATCGCCCAGATACAGGAAATTTTCCCCCGGCATGCTGCGCATCAGGGATTTAAGAACAGTTAAGCCTCCAACCCCGGAATCAAAAACCCCAATCGGGCGCATGTCAGTTGAAATGTTATTCATGAAAATCTCAAAACGAATAAGGTATTGGGGTCGTTTGAAGGGGGCAATCGCCCCCTTCAAACGACCCCTTAAATTTTTCTATCCTTGCAGCTTGGCCAAGAATTCTTCGATCTGGGCCGGGGTGTTGATGGAAGATGCTGTGACATCAGGCTCGATGCGCTTGACCAGACCGGCCAGCACTTTTCCTGCGCCGATTTCGACCATTTCGGTCACGCCTTGCTGCTTCATCCACTGAACGGATTCGCGCCAGCGGACAACGCCGGTGACTTGATCGACCAGAAGCGCACGAATGCGGGCCGGGTCGGTTTCGGCTTGGGCGGTGACGTTGGCAACCACCGGGATGACAGGTGGGCGGATATTGGTCGCACCCAGTGCATCGGCCATGGCTTCAGCGGCGGGACCCATCAGGCGGCAATGGAAGGGGGCGGAGACTGGCAGCAGCAAGGCACGCTTGGCACCACGTGCGGTGGCCAGGGCCATGGCGGCTTCAACCGCACCTTTATGCCCTGAAATGACCACTTGGCCCGATGAGTTATCATTGGCGGCTTCGCAGATTTCAGCTGAGGATGCTTCGGCGGCAATTGCTTTCACATCATCAAAATCCAAACCCAAAATGGCGGCCATGGCACCAACGCCAACGGGCACGGCGCGTTGCATCGCCTGGCCACGCAGTTTTAAAAGTTTCGCGGTGACTGGAATTTCCAGTGACCCGGCGGCAGTCAGTGCGGCGTATTCACCCAAGGAGTGACCCGCCACATAAGACGCAACCTTGCTCAAATCCATTCCCCCTTGCAGGGTCAGGACGCGCATCACGGCCATGGAAACAGCCATCAAAGCCGGTTGGGTGTTTTCGGTCAGATTCAGTTCTGTGTCCGGACCCTCGAAAATCATTTTTGACAAATTCTGGCTCAGCGCGTCATCGACTTCTTGAAAGACATGCTTGGCATCGGTGAAGGCCTCGGCAAGGTCCTTGCCCATACCGGGGGATTGCGACCCCTGACCGGGGAAAATAAAGGCGCGTGTCATAGTGGCTCCTGCTTTTTTCGAAAAACTGCCTGATTGATAGCTGCGATGCGAAAGATGTCAATATTTGTCATCCTCGGCATGATTGGAATGACAAATTCATGAAAAAGGGCTGGAGTTGGGGCAAAACCAACCCTATTTCCTGAATCACGACATGGGCACGTCCGCGCCATAAAGCTGACATTCTTTTTTATATCAATGGGTTGAGTTATAAAACACCCGGTGTTGAAAACTTTGAATTGGGTCCTTTTTTGTGGTATAGTCCTTGCACATTAAAAGGCACCAATAAAAACCGACCCCGCGTCCCGTTAAGGGACGTCTGAGGAGTCATCCATGGCTTGTGCGAGAGGAATAAATTTAACATGTCTTGTTTAATCGTTTCTGACCAAATCCGTATCCAACTGAACAGCCGCGATCTGGCTGTGACCGCCGAAGATGTAACATCTTCCAGCAACCTTTCTGCGCAGCGTTCCGCCCTGCAGCGCCCGGATATGAGCCGTTTGCGCCTGTCCACCTTGCTGCGCCGCTCGCGCCGCCGCGCCCCCGATGCGACCCGCCTGACCTGGAGCCTGGTTCTGGGCCGCCGCATGGCTGATTGTGCCAATTCGAACCGCCTCAGCGCATAGTTTGAGCGCATAATTCCCGAGATTTTTAAAAGCCGCCCCGCCTGTAAAGGTTCGGGGCGGCTTTTTGATTCCATAAAGTGCTGGATTCTTCTTGATTCTGGCGGGAAAAGCCGTATAGTCCGCCCGTTCTTTGAATAAAAGGACCTCGCTGGCGGCATGGTGCTGTCAGCTTATAGGACCGGGTTTACTGTTGGTCCTATGAACCCAAGAGGAGAAAGCAATGCCATTTTATGAAACCGTGTTTATTGCACGGCAAGACTTAAACGCTGCGCAGGTTGAAGATCTTACAAAGCTCTTCACCGGCATCATCGAAAAAGACGGCGGCAAAATTTTGAAGACCGAAAGCTGGGGTCTTCGCGCCCTTGCCTACCGCATCAAGAAAAACCGCAAAGGTCATTATGTTCTGATCGAATCCGACACCGCGCCTGCCGCGTTGCTGGAGATGGAGCGTAACATGCGCCTGAACGAAGATCTGCTGCGTCACATGACAATTCGTCTGGACGAGCCAACAAAAGGCCAGTCCGTCATTCTGGGCGGTCATGACCGTTCCAATGACAACGTCACAGCCACCGAAGAGAAGGAAGTTGCATAATGTGTGCATTTGAAAGAGAAAAAGATTCTTCAAGAGAATCCTCGGGGAGAGACTCCTCCGGTGAACGCGAAGGTTCCGCAGGTGGTCCAGGTGGCCGTCGCCCATTCTTCCGCCGCCGTAAAAGCTGCCCGTTCAGCGGTCCGCATGCTCAGCCAATCGATTGGAAAGACACCCGTACTCTGGGCCGTTTCATTTCCGAACGCGGCAAGATCATGCCATCCCGTATTACGGCTGTTTCCCAAAAGAAACAACGTGAACTGGCAATCGCAATCAAACGCGCTCGTTTCATGGCTTTGTTGCCTTACCTGCAACAAAACACAGACGGCAACAGCAGCTCTCGCGACAGATAAGAGATAAGGAAGAAATATCATGGCACTTATGGAAGTTATCCTTCTGGAGCGCGTCGATAGCCTCGGCAACATGGGCGAAACCGTCCGTGTAAAACCAGGTTATGCCCGCAATTTTCTGCTGCCGCAGAAAAAAGCGCTGCGCGCTACCAACGAAAACAAAGCGTTCTACGATGCACAACGTGCTGAACTGGAAAAACGCAACGCTGAAAAACGCTCCGATGCGGAAGCGCTGTCCAAGAAACTGGAAGGTTTCAAGGCCAGCATCATTCGTAACGCTGCTGAAGGCGGTGCGTTGTACGGTTCCGTTACAACACGCGACGTTGCTGAAGCATTGACCACGCAATCGAAAATCAAGGTTGATCGCGCTCAGGTTCTTCTGAACCTCGGCTTCAAGACAATCGGCCTGTTCGAAGTTCCGGTTGCTCTGCACCCTGAAGTAAAAGTAATGGTCACCGTGAACATTGCGCGTACTGAAGAAGAAGCGAAAATCCAGGCGAAAACCGGTAAAGCACTGGTTGCCGTTGATGATCGCACAGCAGAAGCCAATGCTCGTGCTGAAGCCGAAGCCGCTGCCGCAGCGAAAGCTGAAAAAGCAGCCCTGATGGAAGATGCCGGTCTGGCCGTTGAAAGCGAACGCGAAGAAGCTGCAGAAGAGAAAAAAGCAAAGAAAACCAAAAAGGTTGACGATGCTGAAGTCGAAACTGAAGCTGCAAACGACGACGCCGAATAATTTTTCAGCATTGTTATAAAGATTTAAAAGACCCGCCCCTAATCTGGCGGGTCTTTTTTTGTTTCTTTTTTATTCCTCGGACCCTCGTCCCCTTGAGTCTCAATATCTTTTCCCGGCTATCCCCGTGATTCACAGCCCCCCTTTCAACCTTCTATGGCGCGGGCGCAACGCCTTTGATAGGGTGTGCCCATGACATCACAAACAGCCCTGAAATCCGCCGACACAAACATTACGGAGCGCAGCTACCGTACCCTGCCGCATAACCTTGAGGCAGAGCAGGGTTTGCTCGGCGCGCTTTTGGTGGATAACAGGGCGATGGAAAAAATTGATTTCCTGAAGCCGGCGCATTTCTTTGTACCGGCGCATCAACGTATTTTCGAAGCGATCATGAAGCTGACCGACCGTGGTCAAACGGCATCGCCGATTACGCTGAAGGGCTATTTTGAAACCGATTCCGATCTGGAACAGGTTGGCGGGGCCGGGTATCTGACCGATCTGGCGGCCAGTGTGATCAGTGTGATCAACGCGCTCGATTACGCGAAAAGTATTTATGATCTACATATGCGCCGCGAACTGGTTTCGCTGGGCGAGGATGTAGTCAATGATGCGTTTGAATTAACGCTGGACCGCGATGCGTTTTCGACCATCGAATTGGCTGAAAACAGATTATTCACGCTGGCAGAAAGCGGTGAAACCAAAAGCGGCTTCGTAACCTTGCGTGATTCTTTAAAGGTCGCGCTGGATATTGCCGATAAGGCGTATAAGACTGACGGCCATGTCACGGGTGTGACCACGGGCCTTCGTGATCTGGATGAAAAACTGGGCGGTCTGCATAAATCAGATCTTCTCATTCTGGCGGGTCGCCCTTCGATGGGTAAGACCGCTTTGGCCACCAACATTGCCTATCAGGCCGCCGCGCGTTACGCGGAAACTGGCGGGAAAGAGGGCGGCATTGTCGGCTTCTTCTCACTGGAGATGTCATCCGATCAGTTGGCAACGCGTATTCTGGCCGATCAGGCCAGCGTATCGGGTGATGCGATCCGGAAAGGCAACGTGTCGGAAGTTGAATTCCGCCGCTTCGTTGAAGCGAGTCAGAAATTGTCGCAAGTCCCGCTCTACATTGATGACACGCCGGCGCTTTCCATCGGTGCTGTGCGCAGCCGCGCCCGCCGCCTGAAACGCCAGCATGGGCTTGGTTTGCTGGTCATCGATTACTTGCAGCTTTTGCAGGGGTCGGGTTCGCGTCAATCCGCAGAAAATCGTGTTCTGGAAGTTTCTGAAATTACCCGAGGCTTGAAGGCGATTGCTAAGGAGCTTGAAATCCCGGTCATCGCCTTGTCGCAGTTATCGCGTCAGGTTGAAAACCGCGAAGATAAACGCCCGCAATTGTCTGACCTTCGTGAATCGGGCTCGATTGAGCAGGATTCGGATGTGGTTATGTTCGTGTACCGTGAAGAATATTATCTGGGCCGGACCGAACCACCACCGGGCACCGATAAACACCTGCAATGGCAGGCCGATATGGAGCGCGCCCACAACGTGGCTGAAGTTGTCATCGGTAAACAGCGTCATGGTCCGATCGGGACAGTGCCACTGTACTTCGAGCCAAACTTCACACGCTTTGGTGATCTGGACCGTGCGTATCAGGTTCGCTCAACAGAATAAAAGATGAATTAGCGCTGAATGAGGACGCGGTAGTAGTGATAGCTGCCTGTGGGCGGTGTTCCTGCGCCTTCAAAACACCCTTCCGGCTGAGCAAAGAGGACATTGCCCGTATCAATCAACGCAACGCCATTGGCAAAGGTGCCGATATATTCCGGCGATGCGCCCCAGCCTGATCCGGACAGTTTTGGCGGCGTATCAGCTGTTTGCGCAATGCCCAGCTTTTTATTCAACTCAACACAGACCTCGCGTGTCAGCCACGGTAACATGGCGATCAGCTCCAACTGGTCAGGATTACCGGCGCAAGATGAATCATTGCCCATCCCCATGCCCGGAATACAGGCGGTTCCGGTATAAAGCCAGTCGCCATAGGATGGTTGTGCGGAAAGGGCGCGGTTTAACCATTCCGGGTTTGGAATATTGTAGGAAATCTGGCCGCCTACGGGGTTAAAGACCTTGCATTCGTTTTCACTGACCGGGCAGCCTGGATTGGCGTAGGCGGTCAGGCGATCTGTTTCAAAGCTCATCAAGGATGGATCAATATTCCTTGAAATGCGCAGGCGCATCATTGCGGCTTCCATGTCAACGCCACTTTGCGTGATCTGCGATGCTGCAATTTTAACTTTATCGTCGTTGACATTATCGCCGCTGCGGCTGCTCATCGTCACGGCGAAGGTCAGGGCGGCAAAAAGAACCACCGCAATCAAGATCAGAAACAAAACGTTTCCGGATTCTGAAGACGATGAATAAGACCGTGTTGCTGTCTTTGTACCCATAGGTTTATTCTAGCGAAGAATATTACCCCGCAATACTGAATTTATTTTTGGGACCTCTTGTTTTATGTCAAATATTTCCGCGAAATCCTTGACCCTGTTGGATATTGATCTGGGGGCGGTGGCCGCCAATATTAAGATTCTGAAAAGCAAAATTTCTGCCAAAACGGCACTGGCCGGGGTGGTAAAGGCCAATGCCTATGGCCTGGGTCTGGAACAGATCGCGCTTACGCATTTGCATGCCGGAACACGCAGCTTTTTTGTCGCGACGCTGGAGGAGGGAACCGCGCTGCGCCAAATCCTTGACCAGTCCGAGGCTAAAGATACAGAAATTGCCATTTTATGCGGCCTGTTGCCCGGCATGGCGGGGGAGTATCTGGTCCATCGCTTGACCCCGGTGCTGAATGATCTGGGACAGGTGGCGTTATGCCGGAAGGATCTGGGCGGGTTGCCTGCGATGCTGCATGTCGATACGGGGATGCGCCGTTTGGGGCTGGACGCGGGTGAAGCTGCGGCGGTTCTGGCTGATCCGGCCTTGTTAGACGGCATTCAGCTCGCCGCCATCCTCAGCCATCTGGCTTGTGCCGATGAACCGGACCATCCGCTGAACGCGCAGCAATTGCAGCTTTTTGACCGCTTCACGGCCCAGTTTTCCGGCGTGCGGCAATCCTTCAGCAATTCATCGGGGTTGTTCTTATCACCCGCCTATCACCGCGATCTGGCGCGTCCCGGCATGGCTGTTTACGGTTTGAACCCGGTGGCACCTTTGGCCAATCCGATGAAGCCTGTGGTGCGTCTTCGGGCGCGCATCTTGCAGCTGCGTGATGCGGCAGCGGGGGAGAGTGTCGGGTATAGCGCCACCTATCAATGCACCAAACCACGCCGTGTTGCGACCATTGCCCTTGGCTATGCCGATGGGTTTTTACGCAGTTTAAGCAGCCGGGGTTTTGTCTTTTTCGGAGAGCCGGGCCAGCAACAGCCTTGCCCGATCATTGGCCGGGTGTCGATGGATTTGATTACCGTTGATGTCACGGATCTGACCGGGGCGGCCCCAAGGGCCGGGGACTTTGTTGATGTTTTTGGCGCAGGGCAGGATGTTGATCATCTGGCCGGGGTGGCTGGGACCATTGGTTATGAAATCCTGACGGCTTTGGGGGCGCGGCACACGCGGCATTATCACGGCCATGCGGTTTAAAAACCTTTGAAATCAAGGGCATTTCAGGTTAAAAACACCCCTATGGAACAGACGCAAGACACAATCAAAATGAAGGGTCAGGCCACCGGAAAAGCGGCACTGACCTATTTGCAATATGTCGCACAGGCCGTTGGTGCGGCGATGCTGGCCTTGTTCCAAGGGGCTGGCCGTTTGTTTGTGTTCATGGGCCAATCGGTCGTGCATATTTTTCTGCCGCCATTTTTTCCGCGGTTGGTCCTGCGCCAGTTGATTGATATTGGTTATTATTCCCTGCCGGTTGTTGGCATGACGACGTTGTTCACCGGGATGGTGCTGGCGTTGCAAAGCTATACCGGGTTTTCAAGGTTCAATGCGGAATCGGCTGTGGCGGGTGTTGTTGTGTTATCGATGGCCCGCGAACTGGCACCGGTTCTGGCAGGTCTGATGGTTGCGGGGCGTGTTGGGGCCTCCATCGCGGCTGAGATTGCAACGATGCGCGTGACCGAACAGATTGACGCGCTCAGCACATTATCGGTCAATCCCTTTAAATATTTGATTGCACCACGCGTTCTGGCTGGCACGTTGATGCTGCCGATACTGGTTCTGGTTGGTGATATTATTGGTGTTTTTGGCGGCTATGTTGTCAGCATTTATAATCTTGGTTTCTCGCCGGGCCGTTATTTGTCTCAGACCTGGGAGATTCTCGAGGTAATTGATGTTACATCGGGTCTGGTCAAGGCAGCTGTCTTTGGTTTCATTGTTGCCCTGATGGGTTGCTATCACGGTTTTAATTCCCAGCGCGGTGCGCAGGGCGTTGGTGCGGCGACAACCAATGCGGTTGTATCATCCTCCATTCTGATTTTGATCCTTAACTATATCCTGACGCAGGTGTTCTTTTCATGAGTGAAACAGCCAAGCTGCAACTCTCCGGCGTCGTGAAATCCTTTGGTAGCAAAAAGGTTTTGCAGGGTATTGATTTGTCGATTCCCAAGGGAAAATCACTGGTGGTGATTGGCGGGTCGGGGACCGGTAAATCGGTGATGCTGAAATGCGCCTTGGGCTTGATACATGCTGATTCTGGATCGATCATGGTGGATGGTCAGGAAACAATGGGCCTTGATTCCAAGGGCCGCACGGCCGTCATGCAAAAATTCGGCATGTTGTTTCAAGGCGGGGCCTTGTTCGACTCCCTCAAGGTCTGGGAAAATGTTGCCTTTGGCCTTATTCATGGTCGCGGTATGGATAAGCGCGACGCTTATTCCATCGTTCTTGAAAAGCTGAAATCTGTTGGCTTGGCGGAATCTGTGGCTGAACTGTACCCGGCGGAACTTTCGGGCGGTATGCAAAAACGCGTGGGTCTGGCCCGTGCGATTGCCACCAACCCTGAAATCATTTTCTTTGATGAGCCCACAACCGGTCTGGACCCGATCATGGCTGATGTCATCAATGATCTGATCGTGAACAGTACAAAAGAACTCGGTGCGACCACATTGTCCATCACCCATGACATGGCCAGTGCCCGCAAGATTGCTGACTTTGTCGCGATGATCTATGAAGGTAAAATTATCTGGACCGGCCCGGTCGATGATCTCGATCATTGCGGCAATCCTTATGTTGATCAATTTATCCATGGCCGCGCCAGCGGTCCGATCACTTTCGGCGCTGCTGCTTAAAACCCTTTTAAATCGCGGTCATCTGCATGTGGCGCGGAAGTGCATGGTCAGAGATCGGGGCATAGGTTTCAGAGTAGCTGCCGGGGAAGCGGAAATCCCACCATTCAGCGGGCAAAGGCAACATGGGCCTATTCAACTGTGCCGCCGCCGCCACCATAAAATCTTCCAGCATCTGGCGGTTTTTATTGACCTCAATTGACAGGCCGGGAAACCCGCGCCGTGCCGGGTTGACGGCCGGGTCTGTGGTCAAATGATCAAAGCGTGTACCCATATCAACCAGCGCACCATTTTCATCTTCCAGCACAATATCAACCGCCATGCCGCGCGGGTGGCCGCCCTTGCCGGGGGGTGAGAGCAGGCGGTTTGGTTCTTGCGTCCAGTGCGGGTTGGCCTTCACGATGTCGGTTTCTTGCATCATCGCCTGCGCTTCGATGGTTCTAAGCCCATCTTTTAAAACGAAATACAGACCCGTTTGCGTATAACAGGTCTTGGCAGCCAGAATGACCACTTCGGCAAAATCGCGGTGCAGCCATAATTTTGCATCGGGACGATAAAGCCCCAAACCAAAGATATTTTCCGGGTGGTGGGGCTGCGCATAGACAATGTCAATGCGTAGCGGCGTGGTCGTGACCACACTGTCCATTGCGATGAGGTCTACCGGGGAAATTATCTTTAAATCCTGTGTCATGCAGCCTTTATCCTGCCCGATTCCTGTGCCATAAAAAAGGGGATATGAAATTTCTATATTACACGTTTTTAGCATTATTTTCGCTGGGCATGCTTGGGTTGATGGCGGCCGTGGGAATTGCTGTTTACGCGATCAGCTATTATGGCCATGACCTGCCTGATTACAGCCAGCTGAAATCATATGATCCGCCTGTCCTGACCCGCGTTTATGCCGGTGATGGACGCTTGATGGAAGAATACGCCGAAGAAAAACGTGTCTTCGTGCCAATCGATTCCATTCCCGATCTGGTCAAGAACGCCTATATCGCTGCCGAAGATAAAAATTTCTATCAGCACCAAGGCGTTGATTATGTCGGCATTGGCCGCGCCATGGTTAAAAATCTGAAAAACCCCGGTCGCCGCCCCGAAGGCGCATCAACCATCACCCAGCAGGTTGCCAAAAACTTTTTGCTGAGCAGTGAAGTATCCTACAAACGCAAAATCCGCGAAGCCATCCTCGCCTACCGCATGGAAAAGGCGATGGGCAAGGATAAGCTTTTGGAATTGTACTTAAACGAAATCTTTCTGGGTCAGCGTTCCTACGGTGTTGCCGCAGCGGCCCTGACATATTTCAATAAATCACTGGAAGAATTATCCATTGAAGAGGCGGCTTATCTGGCGGCCCTGCCAAAGGCCCCGAATAATTACCACCCGGTCCGCAACCACGAAGCCGCCATCGCTCGCCGTAACTATGTGATTGCCCGGATGGAAGAAGACGGCTTTATTCAACCGGCAGAGGCAGAGATTGCCACTGCCAAGCCGTTGACCATCGTGCGCCGTATGGAATCTGAAATTGTTGATGCGCCGTATTTCGCCGAGGAAGTGCGCCGCGAATTGCAGGCACATTACGGCGAGACGGATTTATATAAGGGTGGTTTGGCGGTGCGTACTTCTGCTGATCCGCGCATGCAGGCGATTGCGCAAAAGGCGCTGCGTGATGGTTTGATCGCCTTTGATCGCCGTCGCGGCTGGCGCGGCCCGATTGCACAATGGCCTGATACAACAGGCTTCGCGCAAAAGCTGAAAGATATTGCAAAACCCGCCGCTGCCCTGCCTGACTGGTCGATGGCTGTGGCCTTGGATACAAAAACATTGGGTTTTGCCGATGGCCGTAAATTGGCATTGTCGGAAGATGATGTGAAATGGACTTCATCGAAGCCGCTTGTTTCCGGTGATGTTGTTCTGGCCGAGCTGTCTGGTGAAAATCGCGATGTCGTTACGCTGCGTCAGGTGCCAAAGGTCAATGGCGCCTTGGTCGCAATGGACCCGCACACAGGTCGTGTTCTGGCGATGCAGGGCGGGTGGAGCTTTGCTGAAAGTTCCTTCAACCGCGTCACGCAAGCCAACCGCCAACCGGGTTCTGCGTTCAAACCGTTTATTTATCTGGCGGCGCTGGATAAGGGTTTTACCCCGGCGACCTTGGTTCTTGACGCGCCGATGGTGATTGATCAGGGCCCGGGCTTGCCGAAATGGCGTCCGGGGAACTATAATAATGAATATTACGGCCCAACCCCGATCCGCATCGGCGTTGAAAAATCCAGAAATCTGATGACCGTGCGTTTGGCGCAATATATCGGCATTGATACGGTTGGTGCCTATGCCAAGAAATTTGGCATCATGGAAAATATGCCTTTGCATCTGGCGAATTCGTTGGGCTCTGGCGAGACAAAAGTTTTGGAATTAACCTCGGCCTACGCAATGCTGGTCAATGGCGGCAAACGCATTACCCCGACCTTCATCGACCGGATTCAAGATCGTCGCGGTAAAACAATTTTTACCCATGATAAACGCACCTGCTTTAATTGCGGTCCCTTGCTGGAATGGCAATCGCAAGAAACACCGAATATTCCCGATATCCGCGAACAGATCAATGATCCGCGCACCGTTTACCAGATGGTTTCCATTCTGGAAGGCGTTGTTCAGCGCGGCACAGCCACGAAACTGAAAGATTTGAAACGCCCGCTGGCTGGTAAAACCGGCACCACCAACGATTCAAAAGACGCATGGTTTGTGGGTTTCTCCCCCGATCTGGTTGTTGGCGTTTATGTTGGTTACGATGAACCAAAACCGCTGGGCGGCCGTGAAACAGGCGCTTCCGTGGCCGTGCCAATTTTTAAAGACTTCATGGCCGAAGCCCTGAAGGATGCGCCCATCATCCCGTTCCGCGTTCCACCGGGGGTTCGTCAGGTGCAGATCAATTCCGAAGCCGGAACCCGCGCTCGTCCGGGTGATAAAAAAGTGATCTGGGAATCGTTTCTTGCTGGCACCGAGCCCACCGATAAAATTTATATTCTGGATGGCAGCGGCATCAGCCTGATGTCGTCCTATCGCCGCGACATTCCAATTCCTGACGGCGATACCGAAATGGTCAGCGACCACGACGTGCTGGCCCCGTACACCCAACCCTATGACGGCGCAATGCCCGGCACCGCCCCGATGGTTGGTCCCATCGCCCCGCCACCCGTACAGCAACAGCCCTCCCAACCCGTCATGACAGGCACTGGCGGCTTGTATTAAAGCTCCAAAAAAAGAAAAGGGTCCAAGGGGGCGCGCCCCCTTGAAACCCCTATACTCTTTTATTCTTTTATATTTTAGCCCAGACGCACGGCACAAGATTCTGCGCTGCTCAAATCGACGTCACTGGCTTTTTCTTCGACTTGCAAATCTGTGACAACGCCGTCTTCCACGATCATGGAAAAACGTTTTGCGCGGTAGCCAAGGCCAGCGCCAGAACCGTCCATGCCCAGATCGAAGGCGCGGGTCAGTTCCCCATTACCATCCGGCAACATGGTGACTTTGCCTTCGGCACCAGCGATTTCGCCCCAATGTTTCATGACGAAGGGGTCGTTGACGGCCAGACAGATGATTTCATCAACGCCTTTTGCCTTGATGCTGGCGGCGTCACGGACATAGCCAGGTAAATGTTTTTGAGCGCAGGACGGGGTAAAAGCACCCGGCACCGCGAACAATACAATCTTGCGTCCTTTGAACAGGGCCGCTGTGTTGACCTCTTCCATCCCGGCGGCGCCGAGGCGTTTCAGGGTGATTTCTGGAATGCGGTCGCCGATTTTGATGGTCATCTAAAATATCCCCGTATGTTGAATTGCAATGGGTTAAGCCCTGTGGCTTAAAACCAAGCCCAGCATAATGTGAAAGCTGTATTTGCAAAACCCCCCTTATTCTGGTGTTATGCGGGTCATGAGCGATTTTGATAAAAAACCGGATGATCTGCAACGCCTGACCGGCCGTGTTCTGGCTGCTATGCCCAATATGGGCGACCCCCGGTTTCACCGCGCGGTTATTTTACTGTGCGCGCATGATGAAAACGGCGCGATGGGGCTGGTCATCAATCACGTTTTACCGGGCGTTGATATGCGCCATTTGCTCGAACAATTACACATTGAAATTGCCATGGACGCGCCGCTGAACGATGTCGCGGTGATGAGTGGCGGTCCGGTTGAAAACGCGCGCGGTTTCATTCTGCATACCCATGATTTCCATCAGGACGATACCATCCTGATTTCCCCCCATCTGGCGGTGACGGGAACCGTCGATGCCCTGCGCAGCGTTGCGGTGGGTGAGGGGCCAGAAAACATGGTCTTTATTCTGGGCTATGCTGGGTGGACCGAAGGGCAGTTGGAAGATGAAATTCAAAAAAATGTCTGGCTGGTCTGCGACGCAGACCCGGATCTGATCTTCAACGTTGCACCTGAAGAAAAATGGAACAAGGCCATCGGCAGCCTCGGCATTGATCTGGCCATGTTATCCGGTGAAGCGGGCCGCGCTTAGGCGATAATCGGGCCTTGGCGTTTGAAGGTCTCTTCGTTTAAACCAAATAAAACGTGGTCTTGCCATTCGCCGTTGATTTCAAGATAGGCTTTGGCGAAGCCCTCTTCTTCAAACCCTAAGTGCCGCAATAATTTAATGCTGCGTCCATTATGCGGCAGGCTTGCCGCGTTCAGGCGATGGAGTTTTTGTGCGGTAAAGGCGTAGGTCATGACGAGACGCAAGGCTTCATGCATGTAACCTTGGCCCTGATGTTCCTCGCCCAGCCAATAACCCAGCGATGCAAACTGTGCCGACCCTCGGCAAATATTGTTTAAATTCACCCCGCCAATCAGCGCATTATCGGGCGCGCGAAATAACAGGAACGAACAAGACAGGCCCCGTTCCCAGTCGCGTGATTGTATCCCGATGCGGTGCGCAAAATATTCAGCGGTGAGTGATTTGGGGTGCCATGCGGGTTCGAACGGGGTCAGGTGATCGCGGCTGCGTTCGCGTAAATCGACCCAATCGGCAAAATCACCGGGTAAGGGCGGGCGCAGAATAACGCGCGGCCCTGTTAAGCGCAGGGCAGGGAAATGGGCCTTTAATGCCTTACGGGCGGGCCAAAATGGAAGGGCGTTCTTCATAACCCCCAGCATAGCGCAAAGGCGGGTGATGTGTGAATAGCGGGCTTTTAAGGGATCAATGTTTGCAGGCGGCGTTGCTTTGTCCGGATATCATCTTGCAGGGCTTGTTTAGCTTTATTCAGTAGTTCCAAAAACGCTGCCGTTTCATCAAAGACGGATGGCAGCTTACCGCCATAAACGACCGCATGCAGGCCCGCAATGCCTTCCGGGCTGATGCCGCGTTTGGCTGCCATCTTATCCAGTGTCGCCAAACGGTTTTTTAAAAACGCCGCGGCTTCTTTCTTTTCGGAAATCTTGGCGTCGTACTGCATGATCTTAATTGTGTTACGGCGGGCCAATGCAAATTCAAAGCAGAATTCATGGTCCCTTAATGCCTTTTGATGATGCGCCCGCAATTCCGGATGGTCTGGTTTTATGGCGTGCAAGCGTTGCAAAATGGCGGTGTAGAAAAATGCTGACTGACGACCCTCATGCGGATCACCGGAAATTTTTATGCGCGCCTTATCGATGCGCCACGGGTTTTCAAAAGCATTCTTTGTGTCGTTGATAAAATTTGCATCGATCAAGGCAGTATCTAATGAATAAACGCTGAATGTGTTCTGATTCCGATCGACCAAGAATTGTTCAATCTTATGCAAGGCTTTATAAAAGGTTAGCATGTGATTCAGCTGCTCATGATCATTAAAAAGTGCCAGTAATTGATCGGTTGAATCGTTGATGCCTTCACGCATGATCTGCGGGGCCGGAACCGGGAAGGGGTCGGTCGTTCTGCGTTTTGTCTCAGCAAATTTATTGATCCGCACCAGTTCATCCTTATCAAACAGCCCGGCGGTAATGATGTGGCCGTTCATGGTCGGATGGAAGCTGTGGGTGTGGTTATCGAACGCCAGACCTTCGCGATTGGCAAACATACGGTAATGGGTCAGTTCTAATGTGATCTGTTGATTCGTAATCGACGGAACCATAACCATACTCGGATTGGCGGCAAGGCTATCAAACCGTGCCATTCTTTCCAGGGCATCCATGAAGGTCATATTTTCGCCAACGACGCTGCGCTGTTCCTGATTGGATGTCGGGTTTTCTTGAACCTTCATCAGCGTGCAGCGGTGGGAGAGCGGGTCTTGCACCGCATAGAGCCATTCATGATTCAATGTATTGGTGTTCAGCATCGTCAGGGTGCGGAAATAATGACCAAACCGCGCGGCGTTGAACGCTTCGCGCAGGCGCACAACCGTGTCGGTGCCGCTTGCCATCAGCAAATGATAGGGTTTGTTTTCAAAGCTCATGCGCCGGAGTATAGGAGAAGCGCCCCCAAACTGCAAGTTTTATGAAAACACTAAAAATGGCGTAAAGCCTAGGCTTTTGGCGCTTCAGAGCGGATAAAGGCGGTGATTTTGGCCAGATCATTGGGCATACCGATCAAATATTCCGCCCGGTCCATCAAATCGGCCAGATGCGGCGGCAGGGCTGGGCGAATGCCGGTGGCCTGTTCAACGGCATCGGGGAATTTGGACGGGTGAGCGGTTGCCACGGTGACCACGGGGATGGTTGGGTCTTCCTGACTTTGCAGGGTCGCGTGCAGGCCAACGGCGCTGTGTGGGTCGATCAGCACGCCGGTATGTTCATAACATTCGCGCATCATCTGCAATGTTTCCGGGTCGGTGCTGCGCTCGGCGGAAAATTCGCGGCGGGTTTGCTGCAATAAATCCGGTGAGACCTGGAATGATTTTTTGGTTTTCAGTTCGCCCATCATTTTGTTGAGCTCATTTGAATCGCGGCGCAGCAGATCAAACAAATAGCGTTCAAAATTGCTGGAAACTTGAATGTCCATGCTGGGAGAGATCGAAGGCATAACTTTTTCAATATCCATCAGCCCTGATTCAAAAAACCGCGTCAAAATATCATTGCGGTTGCTGGCAATGGTCAGTTTATGAATCGGTACTCCCATACGGCGTGCGGCCCATGCGGCATAGACATTACCGAAATTTCCCGTTGGCACAGTGAAGGAAACATCACGCCCCGGCGCACCCAATGCAATCGCGGCATAGGCGTAATAAACCGTCTGCGCCATGATTCGCGCCCAGTTGATGGAATTGACGGCTGATAAATTCAGGTCTTTTTGTAATTTTGGATCAGCCAGCATGGCCTTGACCAGCGCCTGGCAATCATCAAATGTGCCGTCCACCGCAATGTTGAAAACATTGGGCGCATCGATGGTTGTCATCTGGCGGCGCTGTACTTCTGAGGTGCGGCCCTTTGGGTGCAGGATGAAGGTGGTAATGTTGGGGCTGCGGCGCAGCGCCTCAATCGCGGCTGATCCTGTATCGCCGGATGTCGCGCCGATGATGGTCAGCTTTTGTTTGCTTTCTTCCAGGATATGATCGAACAGGCACCCCATAAATTGCAGGGCGTAATCCTTGAACGATAATGTTGGCCCATGGAATAATTCTAAAATCCACGCATTGGGGCCGATCTGGGTCAGGGGCGCGATGGCGGAATGGTTGAATGTTCCGCTCTCATACGCGCGAGCCAGAACTTTTTGTAAAACGCCGGGGCCTAAGGATTTGCCGATGAAGGGTTCCATGATGGCTGATGCCACCGCCGTATAGGGCGTGCCAGACAGATGGCTCATAAAATCATGATCGTGTTCGGGCCATGAATCGGGCACATACAGCCCGCCATCCGGCGCCAGCCCGGCCATCATGACATCGGTGAATGTTTTGGCCTCGCCGGGCCCGCGTGTGGAGATATAACGAATCATAGGCATATTTCACCATACGCCTTGCGGCCTGTCATGAAGAAAGAAGGTCAAAAAGATCCGGGCATCTCCTTTTCACAGGAGATGCCCGGTCGTCCCACCCAACCCAAAATCAGCTTTCCAGATTCTGGAAGAGCATATCCATACATTTCTGGTCAAAGAGCTGGTCTTGCCATGCATCTTGCCCCAGCTCATTCGCCTTTAAGTGCAGGCGACCGCGATCCGATACAATTTCCCAGCAGGGCGGGTTTTGCAGGATCATGTTATCGAGCGCATGTTTAATGTTAAAAATAATCGGCTGTTGCGGTCCGTTCATATCAAGGCGTGGCCCCAAAACGCGGTAGCTCAGACCAATGCGTTGCAAAGCATAAAGCTGTTCCGGGTCAAAGATGCAGATGCAATCTGTCACCCCATTCTCCAATGCCCCCTCAAAAGCCGCGCGGAGCAGCCCCAGCGGCGCAAAGGGAATCGTGCGGCGGAAATGGACGCTGGTCCCTTCATTCAGTTGTAAGCCCTGATCTTGATCGAAATAAGACGGCAGGGCGACACCATCACCGGGGCGCTTTCTGAAATCGCGGGTCATGCATAATCGCGATATTTCACAAAATTGCGGTACTTTATCTTCCATATGCAGTAGTGGATGATCGCAAATAAATTGCATGGGGAAGCTGTGCAGCGGTTTATCGCTTCGCGGCAAGACAATCCGCACCGTGCCAACGGCCTTGTCTGTGGTCTTGTGATACAGCAGATAATGCAGCGCGTGGTCATCATAGGCATCCTTTTCCATCGATGAACAAGCGGTGGAAGACCCGGCCGTATCAATATTATGATTGTCGCAATAAATTTCGTAACGCAGTCGGAAGGCAATATCTTTCAATGCGTTAGAATCGGCACGCAAAATGCGGAAGGCCTTATGATAGTCAGGATAAAATGATTTTGAATGCATACTTTCAAGGCACGCATTGAGAAATTCTTGGGTCGACATTTAAGTCTCCTTGATCTCCAATCGCCGGCTCAGACAGGTGGCTCCCTGCGGCCATGACTTCATTATACGGCCGCCGGACTTCATATTTTCTTAATAATATCAGGGCGTTACATAAAATTTGCGGCGAATTTATTTCAAATATTGCCGCAAATTTTTCTATGGGGTGCCGGGCGTATAGGGGCGACCAAGATAGCGTTCGCTCAAATGATTGAGATAGGCCTGCGCGTTCAGCGGCGCGCCTGTTGCTTTTGTAAACAGGTCGTTGTTGCTCAACAGCGAGCCCTTGCTGTGAATATTGGCCCGCTGCCAATCATTCAGCGGTTTAAAATTCCCTTTTGTAATTTCAGGCAGAACGGTTGGGTCGGCGCGTTTCGCCGCAGCGAAAAATTGTGCCGCACCCATCGCGCCCAGCGTATAGGCCGGGAAATATCCAATCATGCCGCATGGCCAGTGAACATCCTGCATGCAGCCCTTTGATGCATCGGGCGGAACCACACCGAGGCGTTGTTTCATACCGTCATTCCACGCATCGGGAAGGTCTTTGACTTCCAGTGTGCCGTTGATTATGCGTTGTTCCAGATCGTGGCGCAAAATCACATGCAGCGGATAGGTCAACTCATCGGCCTGTACGCGGATGAAGGACGGTTGTGAATGCCACAGCGTGCGTTTCAGGTTTTCCGCAGACAAAGCTGGGTCATTCGCGCGGTTGAAGGTTTTTTGCAATTCGCCGGACAGGTAATCGAGGAACGGGCCGCTCATGCAGGCCTGATACTCAATAATCATCGACTGGCTTTCATGAACGCCCATGCCCATGTGATCCCCCGCTGGCTGGTAACGCCATGCGGCGGGGAGGTTCTGGCCATAAATCGCGTGGCCGGCTTCATGCACAGTTGAATAAATGGAATCAAAGAAATCAGTATCGTTACAGCGTGTGGTGATGCGGCTGTCATCGGGGCTGCCAGCGGAAGACGGGTGCCCGTCAATCGCATAGAGAATGCCGCGATTGGTATCAAACCCAACCAGCTTCGCCAGTGCATGGTTTAAAACCATCTGCGCTTCGCGTGGGAACGGGCCGGTGATCGGCAGGGCAGCGGGGGCTGATTTCTGGCGGGCAAAGGCTTCTGGAATCATAACGCGCAGGGCTTTATCAAGCGCGCTGAATTCCTGTTCTACTTGCGCGGCGCGCAGGCCTGGGCTGAATTGATCAAGAAGCGCTTCATAGGCTGATGCCAAACCCATCTTTGCTTGCTTGGCTTGACCCACTTGGCGGGCAATCGCGAAGCTGTGCGTGTACCAATCGCGCACTTTGCTCCAATCACCGGATTTATAGTTTTGTGTGTGGATTTGTTCGCCTTCGGCGGCGACACGTGATGCTTCGCGGGCCAGATCATCGGGCAGGCTGGCTTCATGCACCCATTCACGGCGCATCAGGTGTAAATTGCGCTGGTCTTCGGCGGACAGGTTTTGTTGATTGGCCTCAGCATCATCCAGCCAGTCTTCGACGCGCTTATCGCACATGATGGCGTGGGTGGTTTCACCAATCGCCACCAATTGGTTGATGCGGTCTTGGTGACTGCCCTTGGCCAGCACGGTCTCCATATCCTTCGACAGAATTTCTGCGGCATAGGACAAATTCCGCATGCGGGCAAAGGTGGCTTTTAAATTGTCGTAGGATGATGGTTGGCTCATGGTTTTATTCCCCTGTTGATCTTCTTATTATTCTCTCTTTGTTAAACCATAAGGGGGCGGAGAGCGTCAAAGTAATAAATTTCTTTCAAATCAGTGGTATATCGGCGTATAGACTGGGGCTATGAAACGCAGTGATGTCATTATTATTGGGGCGGGTGCCGCCGGGTTGATGTGTGCGGTGGAATCCGCGAAGCGCGGGCGCAGCACAATTGTGCTGGACCATGCCTCTGCCCCGGCTGAAAAAATTCGTATTTCTGGCGGTGGGCGGTGCAATTTTACCAATATTGGCTGTTCACCTGCGAATTTCCTGTCGCAAAACCCACATTTTTGTAAATCTGCGCTGAAGCGTTACGGCGTGCAGGATTTCATCGACCTTGTGAACGCGCACAAAATAAAATGGCACGAAAAAACATTGGGTCAATTATTTTGCGATGATTCTGCGAAACAGATTATCAAGATGCTGCTCGATGAATGTGATGCGGCTGGTGCAACCATTACACTCGACACGACAATCGAACAGGTTGAAAAGATTGATGGTGGTTATCGCTTGCTCACCAACCGTGGTTCGTTTGAATGTGAATCTTTGGTCATTGCCACGGGCGGGCCATCGATACCCAAAATGGGTGCCACCGGGTTTGGCTATGAAGTGGCCAAGCAGTTTGGGCTGAACATCATTCCACCGCGCGCGGGTCTTGTCCCCTTAACCTTCGATGTTGATATATTGGCGCAAACAAAGGATTTATCGGGCATCGGGATTGATCCTGCCATTGTTCAATGCGGCAAGACAAAATTCAATGAAGCGGTGCTGTTCACGCATAAGGGCATTAGCGGCCCGGCGATTTTGCAAATTTCATCCTATTGGCGCGGCGGCGATGACATCATCATCAATCTGGCCCTGCAACATGACATGTTGGCGATTTTAAAAGATGCACGGGTGAACCAGCCGCGCAAAATCCTGCATAACATCCTAAGTGATTATCTGCCGCAACGTCTGGCCGAACGGATCGCCGAAGTATCCGGTTTCGATCAACCGATGGCTGACCTATCCGATAAAAAACTCCAAGCTGTTGCCGACCGCATCAACCGCTGGACCGTCAAACCAAATGGCAGTGAAGGCTACCGCACGGCGGAGGTTGCACTGGGCGGGGTCGATACAGACGAAATTTCTTCCAAAACATTCGAGGCCAAAAAATCACCGGGTCTGTATTTCATCGGCGAAGTCGTCGATGTCACCGGATGGCTCGGCGGCTATAACTTCCAATGGGCGTGGTCTTCGGGCTGGTGCTGCGGACAGGAAGTCTAAGGAAGGTTATAGGGTCTAAGGGGGCACTGCCCCCTTAAAAACCCTTTACTTTCAATGGTGTTTGACAGATTTTTCCGTATTCTGTAAAACAGACCCTATAACCATAAAATTGGACAGGATCACCGCCATGATGCCAACCCCGTTACAACGGCTTGACCGCTATTATGCCCATATTGCTGCCGAAGCGATTTCAGAGGCAAACCGCCCCAATGTGCTGACCCGCGTGTTTGGCAAGACGCATGAACCGCTGATCCCTTATCAAATCAAAAACCCCGGGGCCGCGCTTCGCTTCACGGATTACCGTCAGGCCTTTGCCGCGCTGGGCCTTGGCGAAGATGATTTGAAAAACTGTCTGAAGCCGGGTGCCGCCAATCTTTACACCGAACCAAAATCGGACCCGGAAGGGCGCGGGCAGGGACGGCATTTAAAATGGTCCGCCTATGTATCACCCGATTACAGCCATGTCGTTCTTGAAATCGGCAGCCCGTATCATTTGATCGGTTTTTGCTTTGCACGGGACGGTGATGAAGTCATCCTCGACCAGATGAGCGCAGGCGATGTGGATACGCACTATAATCTTGATACGGCCGCTGATACGCCGGGCGCAAATAATCTGCGTAAAGTCATGCTGGATGTTGCGGCGACCACGATCAAGGATCTGCGCACCAACCCAAAGGGGTCAGAGGGCCGCTTCAGCGGTCTGGCCAGACCCATCATCCAATTCGTGAAAATGGATCTTGAAAACCGGATGAGCGTTCTGCGTAGCCAGAAAGCCTTGCTGGAAACACAGGCCAACCTCATTCGTCTGGGCGAACAATTTGAGTCCCTGGCCGGTGATTTAAATGAATTATCAGCGGAAATTTTACCCGGCGTGCAAAAGGGTTTGGAAGCCGTTGAGCATGTGGCAAAACTGACCCAGAACGGTCTGGATAAAATGCAAGGGCAGTTAAACGCCAATGCCGATGCCGCCCGCAGCATCGCCGAAAAACTGACGCCCAAGGATGGCCCGCAATAATGACCCCTGATGTGCTTCTTCAAGAAATCAATAAGGCGATGATCGATCTGGTCCCGGAAGGGGCCGCCAATCGCCTCGCCGGGGAAACCATTCCACAACTCAGCCATCTGTGCTTCAAATTTAAAAGCGAAGCCGATTACCGCGCGACCATTGAATCGGCACAGCATTTAGGGGTTATCAATCATAAGGAATTTGGCGGTAAGGAAATTACCTGGTGCCGGCTGAACGCGCCGATTTTAAGTCTGGAATGGCTGGAACTGGTGCAACCGAAAACGGAAAGTAATGCCTATAACGGCCTCACCGCGATTGGTTACGCTGTTCCGGAATTAGCGACGGCTGTAAAAATTCAATCCGCAGATGGAAAAATTACCTTCCGCTATCAACCCAAACACGCTGCGCAATTGGCACAGTGAAGGGGTTTTTAAAGGGGGCAATGCCCCCTTTACCCTATTCTTATTCTTAATCGTGCTTATGGCCGCAATTTTCATCATGGACATGGCCATGGTTGCAATCGGGCCCGTGAACATGGTCGTGTGCGTGATCATGCCCGTGGTTGCAATGGGGGCCGTGAACGTGACCACCACCTAAATTGCCGCCAAGGATGCCGCCCATAATGGTGCTGGAACCCATCAGGCTCGATTTAATGAAGTTGAATTTCTTGCTCATGGTCTTTATCTCCTGAATATGGGTGTTTTCTACACTGGCTTAGGCTGGAATCTCCAGCATTTTCTCCAGATGGTGGGTTTTTATGCCGAAATAGGCCTTGGCAGCGTGGATTTTCTCTAAAATCTCCGGGTCGTGCAGCTTGGCTTTCGGGTTTTTGGTCGCGGTAATCATGACGTTTTTCGGTGTATGGGCGTCGCTGATGAACTCAAAGACTTTAGTGCTGTAACCGCAATATTCAAGGATCAGGGACCGTAAACCGTCCGTGACCATTTCCGCCTGACGTTCGACAAAGATGCCGTGTTTCAACAAGAACCCCAAATCGTTCTGGGCCTTGTGCCCCTCAATCTCACGGCGGATTTGTTTGTGACAGCATGGGGCCACGACAATCCATTCGGCATTAGCAGCAATACCCTTGGCAATCGCGTCATCAGTGGCGGTGTCACAAGCATGCAGGGCGATCAGCATATCAAGCGGACCTGCCTCATATTCCGCAATGCCACCTTCCACGAATTTCAAACCGTCAAAATCAGAATGAATGGCAATTTCATTGCACAGCGCCACCATATCAGTGCGGTATTCAACGCCCGTCACTTCGGCCTTCAACCCTAATGTCTTGGTCAAATAATCATACAGGGCAAAGGTCAGGTAACCCTTGCCCGAACCCATATCGGCAATGCGCAGCGTGCGTTCGGTGTCGGTGTTTTTCAACAGCGGGCTTAAAATTTCGACGTACTTATTGATCTGGCGGAACTTATCCTGCGCGGTCTTAAACACGGTGCCATTGGCATCGGTAATTTTTAAATCATAAAGCCATGATGTTTTTTTGGCTTCAATGGTGCGGACCTTGTCGCGGTCATGGCTGGTGGACGGCGCATCCTTATGGGTCGGCTTGGTGCGCTTCATGGTTTGCGTGGACAGGTCGAATTCGGTTGTGAACAATGTTCCAACCTTGAAATCCCCCTCCAACGCCGTGGCAATGCGGTCAAACGCCTCGCCGGGGCCATAGTTTTTCACGATGTCGCGGGTTTTATAGCGATAGGTGAAGCTCAGCTTATCTTCACGCTTCACAACGACATGGCGGATGATGATCTGTTTTAAACCTTCTTCAGGCCCGGTGTACTGGCCAAGGGTCAACTTCACAAAGCTCCCCCCGACCAAACTTTGATCAAGGGCGGCCAGAAATTCATCAGTTTGATTGTTCTCTTGGGTCATGGGCGGGAGATTACCGCGCCAAACCAAATAGATAAAGAAAAGAATACCCCCGCCGAGGAGCAAGGCGGGGGCATCTTTTGCAGGGGTGCAAACTTTTTAGCCGCGACCATTCACCGCCGATAACAGGGTCACCGCGTCAATAATCATGCGCGTGGCTTCGGACATTAACAAAACATCGGAATCCACCTGCACATAGCGATACCCAACCGGAACAGGCTTTAACCGCACATAAAGATCACGGGGAATTGGCCGCCACTGCACATAATCGGGCAAGCGTTTGCCAATCGTATAGGACGGATAACGGCGGTCATTGTGGCCGTGCTTGTCATGCCCGCGACCCCGGTTCCATCCATGTCCGCGATCATCGCGTTCATAGCGGCTGGCATAACGATCCGGGTTATAATCGACATTGATATAATTGATGATGACCTGACGGTCATTGCTGCGGATCATTTTTGGGCCATGGTCGCGATCACGCCCACGGTCCCGATCATCCCCGCGATAATGTTCCTGTCGATTGTCATTGCGCCGCGATTCCGCCTGCGCCGTCTGGACCATCCCGGCCCCAAACATTGCAACCATCGCCAAAGTCAAAACCGCTTTACCACGAATGCCCAAACTCATATCTCATACCCTTTGTTGGATGACGTTGGGTAAAGCGTAGCAACGACCTGTGTGCAAAAAATGGCGTGTTTCGACACGGATTTGACATGATTTGTTGGGGATAGACAGAAAAGATTAAGGGGACGATTGCCCCCTTAATGCCCTGCTTAATTGATCTTTTTATGAATCTTAATGCTGAGGTTTTCTATCCTTTAAGGCCCTGCTTTCCAACTTGTGATGCGGACGCTGGATGGGTCATTTTCCTTATTGGGAATAAAGGAAACTCTCACATTATATGCTTTACCCATGTTTAGGCTTATTACATCATATGATTGAGTAGATGTTGCTATCTCTGCTTCAAAAATAACCTCGCCATTTTGTGCAAGGCGGTATTTCTGAGTTCCTTGTCGTGAGCGCCCGAACTCTGTCTTTGAGTGTTGCGTCAGTTCTTGGCCGCTTTGCAAATATTTTTGGCGCATCAAGGAAAATGCCTTGTATTCTAGCCAGCCGGAATCTGTAAAGAGGTCTCTTCGAGATTCAATACTCGTGGTACCAGTAATTTTTCCATATGGATCGAGCACCAAATTTCCATCACTGCTCATACAAATAAGGCTGGAAATTTGTTTTTCAAATGCCGCTTTGTATTCTGGTGACAGGATTTTTTCCGTACGATCCTGCGCTTGTGCGATGTTGGCAGCGCATAGGCAGATGAGGCCGATTGTCAGTCCAATCAATGCAAGTAATCTAGCATTAATTGGTATTCTCATTTGTTCCACGACGTTGTTACTCCCACTCAATCGTCCCCGGCGGCTTGCTCGTAATATCGTAAACAATGCGTCCGATACCACGCACCTCATTGATGATGCGCGTTGATACGCGGTTCAGGAATTCGTGGTCGAAGGGGTAGGCTTCGGCGGTCATGCCATCGGTGGAGGTGACGGCGCGCAGCGCACAGACGGAATCGTAGGAGCGGGCGTCGCCCATGACGCCGACTGATTGGACGGGCAGCAGGACGGCGAAGGCTTGCCAGATGGCATCGTAAAGCCCGGCTGTTCTGATTTCTTCTAAATAAATCGCATCGGCTTTGCGCAGAATATCCAGTTTTTCGCGGGTGACGGCACCGGGAATGCGGATGGCGAGGCCGGGGCCGGGGAAGGGGTGGCGTTTTACGAAGTCCGGGTGCAGGCCCAGCTCAATGCCGAGCTTTCGCACCTCGTCCTTGAAGAGTTCGCGTAAAGGTTCGACCAGTTGCATATTCATGCGCTCTGGCAGGCCACCGACATTATGGTGGCTTTTGATGGTGACGCTGGGCCCGCCGGTGAAGGAAACGGATTCAATCACATCGGGGTAGAGGGTCCCTTGGGCCAGGAAATCAACCTTACCGACCCGCGTGGCGACATCTTCGAAGACATCGATGAAAAGGGCACCAATTGCCTTGCGCTTGATTTCGGGGTCGGTGACCCCGGCCAGTGCGCCTAAAAACTTATCGGACGCATCTTCGTGGATCAAGGGGATATTGTAGTGTTCGCGGAACAAGGTGACGACTTGGTCGCTTTCCCCTGTGCGCATCATGCCAGTATCGACATAGATACAAGTCAGTTGATCGCCAATCGCTTCATGCAGCAAAACAGCCGTGACAGATGAATCAACCCCGCCCGACAGGCCACAGACCACGCGTGATGTGCCGACTTGTTTGCGTATTTTCGCAATGGCTTCGTCCTTGAACGCGGCCATGGTCCAATCGCCTGTGCAACCGCACACATTATGGGTGAAGTTTTTAAGGAGGGCTGCGCCGTGCGGTGTATGCACCACTTCCGGGTGGAACTGCACGCCATAAAATTTGCGTTCATCATCGGCGATGAAGGCATAAGGGGCCCCTTCCGATGTGCCAATCACGCGGAACCCACCGGGCAGGCGTGTGACGCGGTCGCCGTGGCTCATCCATACTTGTTCGTGCGCGCCGGCATCCCATAGGTCTTTGGTGATTGCGGCGTGTTCGCGAATATCGACATAGGCGCGGCCAAATTCACCGGAATGGCCGCCTTCGACCACACCGCCCAGCTGGGTGACCATGGTTTGCTGGCCATAGCAAATGCCAAACACGGGAACGCCCATTTCAAAGACCATTTGCGGGGCGCGCGGGGATTCTTCTTCGGTCACGCTGGCGGGGCCACCGGACAGGATGATGCCTTTTGGATTGAAGTCCTGAATGCGCGCCGGGGCGGCCTGATTGAACGGCCAGATTTCGCAGTAGATGCCACTTTCGCGGACACGGCGGGCAATGAGTTGCGTAACCTGTGACCCAAAATCCAAAATCAGGATGCGGTCATGACGGGATTTTTGTGCGGGTGCGTGCGCGGCGGCTTGGCTGTTTTCCATGGGGGGAAGGATAGAATAAAAAGCGGTGCAGACCAATGTCATTTTCTGCTAAAGATGGGGGAATGAGTATTATTTCAGATCACGATATTACCCTTGTTCCGGCCAACGCCATCACCGGCCCCTTGCTGGGGATGCTGCATGCCCGTCTGCAAGCGTGTGATGATTGCGCGGTCGCAAATGTGCGCGCCGGATTGGGTGGACCGTTCGGGGCTTCCTTGCATGTTTATGATGGGTCGGAATTGATCGATGTTGCGGGGCCGGTCGGCAATGCCGTGCTGTCCACGGGCCTTGCCAGCGCCCATGCGGAAGACCGCGTGATGGTTCCTGAAAATGTTGAAAAATTACGCGCGGTTCTGGCGCGGGTCGGGGCGGGGGCATCTGTTTATGTCGTATCAAGCGCCGAAAGCTGCCCAGCCTGCCACGCGAAGCTGGAAATTCTGGCGCGGTCCTTGGTTGGTGATGGCTTGCTGGGGGCTGGGCGGTTCCATGTTCTTTATGGTGCGACCTATGATGATACGCGAGAGGTCGCTGGGTTTCACGATGCGCCTTATCACACCGATATGACGAAAGCGCCGGGGGAGCGTTTGATTGCTGTGGGTCATTGTGCCTTGAATGATTGCCCGGCAAGTTTTCGCGTGGCCTTGGAACAAGGACATGCTGTGATCGCCAGCCATGACGGCTATCATTTTGTTGGTCATGATGCGCGGGGTGATGATGTCATTGCCACGGCGGAGATTTCCGCCATTCGCAATGCCTGCCGTGCGGAGCAGGCCTCTGGTTCCTCAACACCATGGGATTTGGAGCAGGGGGTTCTTTATTCTCCCGCGCAGGCTGTTGGACCGTTGATGTATGCCGAAGCGCAATGGGCGAATATCAGCCGCATTGTGCTGACCCTGCAAAGCAAGGTGCAGGAAGCTGCCGATATCGGCAATGATGATTTCTTTCATATCGTCGCGGCACGTCCCTATAACGGTGCCGGCGCGGCAGCGCAGATTATTCGCCTGTCCCCGTTTGAAAACAAAGCCCAGCACGAATGGGCCCGGCAACGGGCGGAAGACCCGGAAGCCACGCGCCAATATAATGGCTTATCGATATCGGGTTCGGTTTAGGAAGTAATTTTATCCGTGCCAGTAAGGGGATGCGGCGGCATCGCGCTCTGCCTGCGAATGGCGGTTCTTAATCCAGTTCAGATGTTTTTCACATTCTTTCGGCGATAAATCGTCGCGGGCCACGAAGGGGCGGGCAAAGACAGTGCGGCAACCGTTTTCATTATGGCGGAACATAATGCTGTTCCCACATGGATCAATGGTGACGGATTTTTTGGTGTCCAGGGCGCAATCAACAACGCGCATCATCGCATCGCGCATCGTGTCATCACTCGCCATAAAGCGGTGAACATCCGCGTGCATTTCATCACCTTCAAACATGGATGATACAGCGCGGGCATGGCCAAAAACGGTTGTGTGCATGTTGGCTTCAAATTCACTGACGCAGCGCATGTTTTCGGTGACGCTGACATGAAGATCGGAAGAGATCGTTGCGTGATCATAGACAACAGGCAGGAATTCATTGGGCGCACCGTCTTGGCAGGCGCGGCAGAAGGCTGCTGTTAAATCGGGCGCGTTTGATAAATGCAGCAAGTGGCTGGCATCGGCGCTTCTATAGACCTGAGAATCGATTTCCTGATAACCGTCGGCATTAAGCCGGGCGATAATTTGATTCGAAGAGTGACCTTGAAAACTTTTCAGATCTGGCAGCATCTTTTTCTACGCATGTTTTAATTTACGATGCGTCGATCATCTGCCTGATTCTGAAAACCGTCAAGCAAGACCAGTTTTATTCTTCTGAATCAAAGGCTTCCATGCCATCGTCTGCAGGCACTTCCCCGTTGCGGCGCAAAATGGCGGCAAAGAAACCATCCGTATTATGGCGCAAAGGCGACAGGCGCATGAACGGATCACCCAGATCGGGGGCTGGATACGGGGCGGATTTCGGCCACGCATCGGCGATTGGCCAGATGGAAAATTCAGGATGATCTTTTAAGAAGCGTTCAATCTGGTGTTCGTTTTCTTCGGGCAACAAGGAACAGGTCGCATAAACCAAACGGCCACCGGGTTTCACGGCTTGGGCAACTTTGTCGAGAATTTCACCTTGGGTTTTTAACATCTCCTCCAAAGACGGGCCGTATTGGCGCCAGCGCATATCAGGGTTACGGCGCCATGTGCCGGTGCCACTGCACGGCACATCGGTTAGAACGACATCAAAGGTCTGCTTTTGACGTTTCAACCATTTGCGTGATTTTTCATCAGAGAGCGGGCGAATTTCAATGATGTCATGGGCATGGGCGCGGCGGAACCGCGGGCGTGCTTTATCCAGGCGGCCCGCATCAATATCCATCGCGACAATGCGGCCCTTGGGGCGTTTATCTAGTGCCATGGCGTTGACGATGGCCAGCGTCTTACCACCCGCCCCCGCGCAGAAATCAAGAACCTGCCCGCCGGGTTTCGCATCACACAGATACGCAATCAATTGCGACCCTTCATCTTGAATTTCAACATGACCCTTGGTGAAGGCTTTTGTATTCGATAAAAACGCCTTGTCACGGGCGCGCAGCGTCCATGGGCATAAGGGCGCTTCATCGGTCAGGACGTTGTCCTTTTCCAAAGATGCCTTTGCCTGTTCACGTTCCAGTGCCAGAAGGTTGACGCGCAAATCCAAAGGCGCAGCACTCAACATCGCGGCCATTTCTTCCATGAAGTTTTGGCCATAGACGGTGCGCAACGATGCTTCAAATTGTGGTGGGCATTCGACGCGGATATTATCCGGCATCGCGTTGGTATCGAGAAGTTTTCCCTCCAGTGATTTCGCCAGTTCAATTTCTTCTTCGGTCAGCGGTGCGGCGCTGAATTTGCCGCCATCGAACAGCGTGTGCAATTTCGGCAGGTCACAGCCATGCTGTAACATCATATGGGCAATCATGCGGTTGCGCGGTGTGTCCGGTGCACTCATTTTTTCCAGCCACCAGCCAAGGCGGGCGCGGCTGCGGGTCATGGAATAGGCACGCTCTGCGATCTCGGCCCGGTCTTTAGAGCCGATATAGCGGCGAAAGCGCATGTAATCGCCCACCGTCCCATCCATTGGAATGCGGGATTGATCCAGTTTCTCGAAAATCTCAAGAACGGCATTTAAGCGGGCTGCGGGATTCATGGTGTACCTTTTATATCATTTTTAGTCTTGGTCGCCGGGTATCGGGTGGCGGACGGCCCGTTGTAAAGACAATGGCCAAAATCCGCAACAAAAAGAAAGTTTTAGGGGAGGGTCCCGGAAAAAAGAACCCCCGCCACTGGGGGAGCGGCAGGGGTGATTCCCAACTTTGCGGGGTTTGGGAACTGGTAAAAGCTTTAAAGATTACTCAGCAACTGCTGGAGCGTCTTCAGCTTTGGGTTCTTCTTTAGCAGCGTCAGTTGTAACCAGTGCGCCAGCCAAAACTTTCAATGTTTTGCCTTCTTTTGTCGCGTGGTCGCCATCTGGAGCGGCTGTGCGAACGCCAGCTGCGTCAACGGTGAAAACTTTACCGTCTTCAACAACAACGGCTGTGCCGTTTTCCAGTGTGTAGTTTTCTGGAGCAGCGTGGGTTTTTACTTCTGTGGTTGTTTCTGTTGTTGTAACAGCTGTTTCTGTCGCAACGTCTGCCTTAACGGCAACTTCAGCATGTGCTGGGGCGAAAGACAGAACGGCGGCAACGGCGATGACTGCTGGAATGATAGCTTTCATTAAATTAGTGCTCCTCGGTTTAAAGTGTGAATAGAACCACTCTATGGGGAGATTTAGGCGGAATCATGTCACGATGGTGGCATCTGCAAGATTGTTGTATCGCGCCAGCCAAAAGCCGCTTCTGACACCGTTCGCCCGCCAATTTCGATACGCTTTGTTCCGCATTTTTGCCCGCCCAAAGCCTTGTAAAACGCCACGGCGCGGCTGTTCCCTTCTAAAACCCACAGGCATAAAGAACGCAACTTTCTTTCTTTCAAATTCTCCGTCGCCGCGCCAATTAACTGCCGCCCCAGCCCCGCCCGCCAGTATTCTGGCAAAATATACAGGGCATAGATTTCCGCCGCGTAAAGCGGACGAATGGGCGACATGCCCGGCGGCGGGGTGCGCAGACGCCCGAAACTGACGAATCCTGCGGCTTTCCCATCTGAATCATGGGCGATAAGGGCTAAAAAATCCGTGCTGGCCAGCCAGCGGCTCCAGTTTTCGGCGTATTCATCCGTATTTTGGGCGTCCAGATAGGACTGATCGATTAATCCGCCATAGGCCGCCTGCCACCCGGCCACATGAATTTTGGCTAAGTCCTGAATATCGTCTGGGGTGGGCTGGCGAAGGATCATAAAAAACCTATTTGTTTTATGGTTAAGGGCTGGGTATGGTCCCCCACACGTCACGGAACTCACTATATAAGGATAAATACAATGAACACCAAAACCATTCTGATCGTTATCGCCGCTCTGCTGGCTCTTGTTGCTGGCGTTCTGGTTTATCAACAATCCAACCAGCCGCAAACCACCGGCGAAAAAATTGAAGCCGCTATGGAGTCCGCATCCGATGATATCGGTGATGCCGTAACGGACGTGCAAGATGCCGTTGAGGATGCTGCTGACGATATTCAAGAAAACACTGCACCAGCTCAATAATTTCTGGGCAGGTCAAAATCAAAACGCCCGGTGTGATGCCGGGCGTTTTTTTATTCTGTCTTTTTCACAGGGGTTAATCACTGCTGCGATAATTCGGTGCTTCTTGCGTAATCGTCACATCATGCACGTGGCTTTCACGGTAACCGGCCCCGGTCATGCGAACAAATTCTGCGCGTTGCAGATCGGTGACGGTATGCGATCCGGTATACCCCATGGCGGCGCGCAGACCCCCGGTGAGTTGATGGAGGACAGCACCAACAGGTCCTTTATAGGGGACGCGCCCCTCAATCCCCTCAGGCACCAGTTTTTGCGTCTGGGTAACGCCACCTTGAAAATAACGATCGGCGGACCCGCGCACCATCGCACCCACCGACCCCATACCGCGATAGGTTTTGTAAGAACGGCCCTGATACAAAACGACATCGCCGGGTGATTCATCTGTGCCTGCAAACAGGCCGCCCATCATGGCGCAATCAGCCCCGGCAGCGACAGCTTTGGCCAGATCGCCGGAATATTTAATGCCGCCATCGGCAATAACGGGTGTGTTGGATTCGGCGCAGGCTTCTGACACATTCATAATCGCTGAGAGTTGCGGAACACCAACCCCGGCCACGACGCGTGTCGTGCAAATGGAACCCGGACCAATCCCAACCTTGACCGCATCGGCCCCGGCATCGATCAGGGCGCGGGCCGCATCGCCAGTTGCGATGTTTCCGGCGATAATCTGCATCGACCCTAAGTTCAGGCTGCGAATTTTTTTGACCTGTTCCAACACATTGGCTGAATGGCCGTGCGCGGTATCAATGACCAGAACATCCAAACCGGCATCGGCCATGATTTGTGCGCGCTCAATGCCATCGGCCCCGGTGCCAATCGCGGCCCCGGCCAACAGGCGGCCTGATGGGTCCTTGCTGGCTTGAGGGAAGAGTTGTGATTTTTCGATGTCCTTGACTGTAATCAAGCCCGTGCAATGCCCATTGGCATCCACGACCAGTAATTTTTCAATGCGGTGCTTATGCAGTAATTTTTTGGCGTCTTCCTTGCCAATCCCGGATTGTGCCGTGACAAGGTTTTCGGATGTCATCAGTTCACGCACGCTTTGGCGCATGTCTTCGGCAAAGCGCACATCGCGGTTGGTCAGAATGCCGACCAGACGGCCATTTTGTTCTGTCACTGGAATGCCGGAAATGTGGTAATCGCGCATCAGGCCCAAGGCTTCGGAGAGCGGTGCATCGGGATGAATTGTGATCGGGTTGATGACCATGCCTGATTCAAAACGCTTTACCTGCCGGACCATATCGGCCTGTTCTTGCGGTGTCATATTGCGGTGGAGAATACCAAGCCCCCCGGCCTGTGCCATGGCAATGGCCATGCGGGTTTCAGTCACCGTATCCATCGCGGCGGAAATGAGGGGGATGTTCAGGGTAATGGTGCGGGTCAAACGCGTGCGTGTATCGGCATCGGAGGGGTGAATGTCAGACGCCCCGGGCAGCAGCAAAACATCATCGAAGGTTAGGGCTTCTGGAATGCTGGCTGCGGAACGGATGGCTTTTTTCGACATAGTGAATCCCTTGGGTATGGTGGTGTGGTTTTATTCCTCTGGCGGGCGGCGATAGCCTTTGGCGATAACATATTGTTCTGATGACCCCTGACGGCTGGCTTTCGGTTTCACATGTTTCACCGTTGCGAAGTCGCGTTTCATCTGTTGCAGCATATCGCCCTGTGTCGCGCCTAAAAACACCTTGGCAACGAATGTTCCGCCCGGTTTCAAAATCTGTGTGGCGAAGTCATAGGCCAGCTCAACCAAATTCATGATGCGCAAATGGTCTGTGGTCTTGTGGCCCATGGTGTTGGGGGCCATGTCGGACAGGACCAGATCCACCGGGCCAGACAGCGCGTTGATCAGTTGTTCCGGCGCATCTTCATCCATGAAATCCATCTGCAGGAAGGCAACACCGGGCAGGGGGTCCATTTGCAACAAATCAAGCGCTACAACTTTGGCCCCGCGCATGGCTGCAATCTGTGACCAGCCGCCGGGGGCCGCACCCAGATCGACAACAATCATGTCAGAGCGCAGCAGGTTAAATTGCTGGTCCATTTCAATCAGTTTAAAGGCGGCGCGGGAACGGTAACCAAGACGCTGGGCTTCGGCCACATAAGGGTCATTCAACTGGCGTTCCAGCCAGCGGCGGGATGAAATCTTGGCGATGCTTTTTTTCTTCACACGCACAGCCTTTTGCCGCCCACGCGGGTTGACTGGTCCGCTGCCTTTGCCTGTGCCGTCGTCTTTTCCGCTCATGTCTTCAGTTCCTTTATAAAACCATCGCCAGCATCGACACGCAAAAGCCCATGATAAAAATCGTCAGGGATGCGGCCAGAAAGATAACGCCCGTGGTTCGTGGCGAAAAATGCGCCAAAATCAGGAAGAGTGCAATGAAAAACCCATAAACAAACAGGCCGCGCTCATAAAGCCCCATCTCGACAAAGCCCAAAATGCCACCCCCCTTATGGATGCTGGACATCAATTCCAGTTGCATCCGCAGGCACACGACACAGGCGACGATAAACCCGATTGTCAGAAGATATTGACCGCGCCGCGTTACCAGCAACCCCACCGGGATCCAGAAAAGATCAATCCATTGATAGAAGGTACTTAACATGGGGCGTTCAAACGGGTTAAATGGGGTTCACGGGTCGCCATCATTCAACCACAGTTTTCAGGCAGTCTCCATTGTTATGATAAGAAAATCCTTGTTTTCTGGTCGTGTTGCCCGCTCGGTTTTGACCGTGGGGGCTATTATGGCCATGGCCGCTCCGTTCATGCTGCCCACCGCCCATGCGCAAGGGGCCCCGACTGTTATCCGCGACAGCGAAATCGAAGCCATTTTACAAGATTGGACCTCTCCCCTCGTTGCGGCGGCGGGGTTAGAGCCGGGTTCAGTGAATTTCATCATCGTGCAGGATTCTGACATCAACGCTTTCGTCGCGGGCGGTGCCAATATTTTCATCTATACGGGCCTGATCGAAAAAACCAAAAATCCCGGTGAATTGATCGGCGTCATTGCCCACGAACTGGGCCATATTCGCGGCGGGCATTTGATCCGTACACGTGAAGCCATGGAAAACGCATCTTATGAATCGATCCTTGGGATGGTTCTGGGCGTGGGGGCGGCGATTTTATCGGGTGATGGCGGGGCGGCTGCGGCTGTGTCCACAGGCGCACAGGCACAGGCAATGCGCCGTTTTCTGTCCTTCAGTCGCGCGCAGGAATCAAGTGCCGACCAATCCGCTTTGGATGAATTCAATCAAGCGCAGATGAACCCGGAAGGGTTTATGAGCTTTATGCAAACGCTGGAATCGCAGGAACTGTTGCCCGCATCCCAGCAATCAGCCTATATGCGGTCCCACCCGATGACCCGCGACCGGATTGCTGCGATTGAATCGGGCGTGAACAAATCCCCGTATAAGAATAAGCCCCTGCCCGCCGAATGGGATGAACAACATGCGCGTTTTCTAGCCAAGCTGATTGGGTTTATTTCCCCGGGGAAGGTTGCGTGGGAATATGATGACCGCGATCAATCCTTGCATGCGCGCTATGCCCGCACCATTGCTGCCTACCGCGAAAGCCGCGTCGATCAATCATTAAAGATGATGGATCAATTGCTGGCGGAGGAGCCAAATAACCCTTATTTCCACGAATTAAAGGGCCAGATGCTAATGGATTATGGCCGTCTGGATGCGGCGGAAACATCGCTGCGCCGGGCGGTGGAACTGGCGCCGAAGGCGCCGTTGATCCGCATTCTCTACGCCCATACCTTGATTGAAAACAGCCGCAACGGTCAGAACAAGGCCGATGTTACCGAAGCGATCAGTCAATTGAACCGCGCCCAGCGTGATGAATCACGTTCGCCGCGCATTCACCGTCTTTTGGCAACCGCTTATGGCTATCTGGGGCAGGAATCAGAGGCACAATTGCATCTGGCGGAAGAAGCTGTGCTTCAACGCCGCTATAAGGACGCAAAAAGATTGGCGCAGACCGCATCAGGGGCTATGAAACACGGGTCCCGGTCCTGGCTTCGTGCGCAGGATATTCTATCTTATATATCGACTGTCGAGAAAAATAAGGATAAGGACGGCTAGGGCTTAAGGGGTCAAATTGAAATGACCCTATACTCAGTCCGGTTAAATATGTGTACCATGCGTTTAAGATTATTCCACTGAAGGAGAAAAACTGTGACCCGTTCGACATTTATTGCGGCCCCCCTGATTGCGATGACCGCAATTATTCTTGCCTTTGCCCCCGTTGCGGTAAAGGCCGAAGAGGCCGCAGCTCCGGCTGCCGCATCCGCGTTCAGTGCTGAACAAAAAGCTGCACTGGATACAGCCATTCATGATTACCTGATGGCGAACCCACAAGTGATTATGGAGTCCGTTGAACAATACCGCCAAAACCAAGAGGCTATCGATGCCAAGGGTTTTGCTGAGAAAATCAAAGCCCGTCACGATGATATTTATAACGATGCCGCCAGTCCGGTTGTCGGGAACAAAAAGGGTGATGTGACGCTGGTTGAATTCTTCGATTATAATTGCGGTTACTGCAAACAGGCTTTCCGCGATGTTCAAAAAATCCTCGAAGAGGATAAAAAACTCCGCATTGTCTTTAAAGAATTCCCGATTCTGAGCGAATCCTCACACACGGCGGCCCGTTATGCCTTGGCGGCGGATCGTCAGGGGAAATACATGGAATACCACACTGTTTTGATGACCCAATCTGGTCCGCTGAATGAAGCCCGCATGGAATCGATTGGTAAGGATATTGGTCTGGATGTGAAGAAACTGAAAGAAGACGCCAATTCCCCAACCATTCGCGCCGAGATTGAAAAAAATCTGGCACTGGGCCGTGATGTTGGCATTGCCGGGACGCCGGCCTTCGTGATTGGTGATGACGCCCTGCGTGGTCATTACGGTCTGGATGCGCTGCGTAAGGTGATTGCCGATAAGCGCGCTGCTGCCAAGACGGAATAATCACCGCCATGGCACTGAAATTCCTTTACGCGATTGTCGCGGTTTTAATTGTGGTGGTCGGGGTGCAGATGTGGTCTGCCCACCATAATTACAGCTACCTTGAAAAGGGATCTTTGGCCCAATCTTACGGCGCATCCCCGGACAAGGCGAAGGTCACGGTGTTGCTGTTTACCGACTATACCTGCCGCCTGTGCAAGGACAGCAATGCGTCCATCATGCAGGCCGTGTCTGAGAAATCCGATACACGCTTGATCATCCATCCGGTCCCGCAAGGCACGGCCCTGTCTGAACGTACGGCCCGCATTGCGCTGGCCGCAGCGAAACAGGGCGGGTTTATTGCCATGAACGAATTATTGATGCGCAATGAAAGGCCCTTAACCGATGATCTGGTCCGCGAACTGGCCGCCCAAGTCAAGCTGAACGGCGACAAGATGCTGGCCGAAGCGAATGATCAGGACATCACAGATCGCCTGAACCGCGTATCGGCCAAACTGCCCCGCCTTGGTGTGCGCGGCGTGCCGACCGTTATTTTCAACCGCAAGCTGGTCTTTGTTCCGGTGGATGCGCCATCCGTCTATTCTCACGTTTCTCAACTGATCCAAAAGGTAAGGTCTTAAATCATCATGATGAATTTTATGCGTGTTTTGTGTGTATCGGCGGCTGTAACTTTGGCACCTGTTGTGGCAATGGCGGAAACGCCCGCCGCGACAATGGCCGTGACTGATGCGTATTCCTTCGCGGTTCCGGCGGGTGCGAAAACGGCTGCTGCGTTTATGACTCTGAACTATCCGCAAGGCGGCACAGCCATTGCGCCGGACCGTTTGCTGCGCGCGGAATCAAAGGTGGCGGGCAAGGTTGAGCTGCACACCACCATCATCGAAAACGATGTGATGTCGATGCGACCACTGGACTCCCTGCCATTGCCGCCAACAGGCAGCTTTGCGCTGAAGCCACAGGGTGTTCACATTATGCTGATGGATTTGAAAAAGACTTTCGTGGCTGGTGAAAGCTTCCCGCTGACCCTCATTTTCGAAAAGGCTGGTTCCGTGGCCGTTGAAGTTGATGTTCGCGCACCGGGCGATAACCCTGCCGTTGAAGAAAAACCACACGCCCATCATGAAGGTGATGGTCATGACCACAGTGCCGATCATGGGGCAGACGAAACCCAAGCTGCACCTGCTGTAAAACTGCAAGAAGATGCGCATGGCGATATTCAAGTCGTTCCGCACGATCATCACTAAAAATTAAAGGGGTCGGGCCATGCATGATGTTTTAATTCTGAATGGCCCGAACCTGAATATGCTGGGTGTGCGTGAACCGCATATTTACGGCACTGCGACACTTACTGATTTGAACCAGCTTTGTTATGAAACGGGTGCGGCCCTTGGCCTGAACGTCGAATGCCACCAGTCGAACCATGAAGGCGAGCTGGTCACCCTGATCCAAAAGGCCCATGCGTCACAGGGCGGGACCATTTCCGGGGTTATTATCAACGCTGCCGCCTATACCCACACCTCCATCGCCATTCATGACGCCTTGAAAATGCTGGATGGGGTACCGATTATCGAGGTTCACCTGTCTGATCCTGAAACGCGGGAGGCCTTTCGGCATAATTCTTATGTAACCCCGCTGGCCCACAGCGTCATTAAGGGGCAGGGTGTTCAGGGCTATGTCATTGCTTTAAAAGAATTATCTTCGATTTTCACCGGGGCAAAGGGTTGATTCCCTTTGACTTTGCCCCGTAGTTTCTTTAATCAGAACCGACCTTACAAACAACCCGGCGGAGTATCGGCCCGATGAAAATTGATGAACAGGCAATCCGGAAACTTGCGGAACTGCTCGACGAAACAAAACTGACCGAGATTGAAGTCGCTGAAGGCGAACAAATCATCCGTGTCAGCCGTGGTGGTGCGGTGATGGCTTCTGGTGGGATGCCGATGGGCTTCTCCATGCCGTCCGACCCAACCATTCCGCAACAGGCGAACACCAATGCACCGTCCACGGTTGCTGCAAATCATCCGGGGGCCGTTGTGTCGCCAATGGTTGGGACCGCCTATACCCAACCTGAACCGGGCGCGCCCCAGTTCGTGAAAAAGGGTGATGTGGTAAATGTCGGTGACACACTGGTCATCATCGAAGCGATGAAGGTTATGAACCCAATCAAGGCCAGCAAATCCGGCACAGTGACGCAAGTTCTGGTGCAAAGCGGCCAGCCAGTTGAATACGGCGATGTCCTGATGGTGATTGAATAAACCATGTTTAAAAAAGTCCTGATTGCCAACCGTGGTGAGATTGCGCTGCGCATTATCCGCGCTTGCCGTGAAATGGGTATTGAAACGGTTGTTGTTCACTCAACGGCTGATGCCAATGCCATGGCGGTGCGTCTGGCGGATGAGTCCGTTTGTATCGGCCCGCCATCGGCCCGCGAAAGCTACCTGAACATTCCGGCGATTTTATCGGCGGCCACAGTGACGGGGGCGGAGGCTATCCACCCCGGTTACGGTTTCCTGTCTGAAAACGAACAATTCGCCCAGATGGTGATTGATCACGGCTTTGCCTTTATCGGGCCAAAGCCTGAACATATCCGCACGATGGGCGATAAAGTCATGGCGAAGAAAACCGTCATGGCCCTAGGTCTTCCTGTCGTGCCGGGATCTGATGGGGCGATTGAAAGTCTGGAATCGGGTCTGGCTGCTGCCAAAAAGGCAGGCTTCCCTGTCCTGATCAAGGCCGCATCGGGTGGTGGTGGTAAGGGCATGAAGGTTGTGCGTTCCGCTGAAGACTTTGCCGAGGCGTATATGAATGCACGTTCCGAAGCGAAAGCCAATTTTGGTGATGACACCGTTTACTTCGAAAAATATCTGGAACGTCCAAAACACATCGAAATCCAGATTTTCGGCGATTCCCATGGCAATGCCATTCACCTGGGCGAGCGTGATTGCTCCACCCAGCGCCGCCACCAGAAACTGGTCGAAGAAGCCCCATCACCGGTCCTAACCGATGAGCAGCGCGATTACATCGGCACACTGGCCGCCGAAACCATCCGTAAGATGGGTTATATCGGGGCCGGGACGATTGAATTCCTGTTCCAGGACGGCGAATTCTTCTTCATGGAAATGAACACCCGCATTCAGGTGGAACACCCGGTCACGGAAATGATCACCGGCATCGATTTGATCGCCGAACAGATCCGCGTTGCCGCTGGTGAACCCTTGAGCGTTAATAAAGAAAAAATCCACCTGCGCGGTCACGCGATTGAGGTGCGGATCAACGCAGAAGACCCGGATACGTTTATCCCGTCTCCCGGTGAGATCACCCAGTTTCATGCGCCGGGTGGTTTGGGTGTGCGTTTTGATTCTGCCATTTATGGCGGTTACCGCATTCCGCCTTATTACGATTCCATGGTTGGCAAGCTGATCGTTCATGGCCGCAACCGCGACGAATGTATTCGCCGTATGCGCCGTGCCTTAAACGAAACGGTTGTGGAAGGGGTTAAAACCACTTTGCCGCTGCATCGCTGGATTTTTGATCAACCGGAATTTTTGAACGGTGAATACAGCATTCACTGGCTGGAAAAGAAACTCGCGGAACGTGATGCGGAATAAAGAATAAAGAGTTTTAAAAACCAGGATGCGAAAAAGGGCGCTTTTCAGCGCCCTTTTTCTTTGTGGCAAATGCAGAAGGTTCCTCATCAGGAGCGGATGAATTCCGGCATTTGCAAATCGTCTTCTTCGTCATCGATGTCATCATCAGCGGGACCCTGCGCGTTCGCAGGTTCCTTGATGTCGTGAACGCGGGAAATCATGCGGGCCAAATCCTGCAAATCCAGGAAATGGTCGGCCTGACGGCGCAGTTCATCGGCCACCATTGGCGGGGAGGTTTTAACGGTGGACACAACAGTGACGCGAACGCCCTTGCGCTGTACCGCTTCGATCAGGCGGCGGAAATCACCATCGCCGGAAAACAGCATGATGTGATCCAGATTGTCGGACATTTCCATCATGTCGATGGCCAGTTCGATATCCATATTGCCTTTGATCTTGCGGCGGCCTTGGGAATCAACAAATTCTTTTGTGGGCTTGGTCACCATGGTATAGCCGTTATAGTCCAGCCAATCGACCAGCGGGCGAATGGGCGAATAATCCTGATCTTCAATCAGGGCGGTGTAGTAAAAGGCGCGGACCAGACGCCCCTGTTCGGAGGCCCAGCGCAGTAATTTCTTATAGTCGATGTCAAAATCAAGGGAGCGGGCAGCTGCGTAGAGGTTTGATCCATCAATGAAAAGAGCCAGCTTTTCTTCCGGATAGAAGGGGATGTGGGGGAGTTGTTTTTTAGACATAATAGTTACAGATCCAATCATAAACGCTGAGGAAAAACCCCGGGCAAATATCCCTAAAACGGGAACCCAGAGGATAGTTACAATATTAGTAAGCATTCATATACGCCTTTCTCAGGCTTTTTCAATAAACCCTGAATTGTAAAATGCGCTTATCAGGATTTGAGGAAAACCCTTGCGTCCGGGGTTATAAAACCCTATAAACAGGGCGTTTTACACTCTCAAGCCACCGATATTATTGAAAAAGGGAAGAAAATGGCTCGCGTCACCGTTGAAGATTGCGTTGAAAAGATCCCAAGCCGTTTCGAGCTGGTCATGTTGGCCGCGCAGCGCGCCCGCAAAATCAGCTCCGGTGGGGCTTTGACCATTGACCGCGATAACGACAAAAACCCGGTTGTCGCCCTGCGTGAAATCGCGGCTGAAACTGTGGCGGTTGAAGACTTAAAAGAAGAACTGATCCGTAACAACCAACGCATCATCGAAATGGATGACGGCGAAGACGTCATCGACAAGATGGACGGCGAAGATGAATGGAATGCCTTGGCCGCACAAAGTGCTGCAATGGACGTCCCGGCCCGTGATGAAGAAGACGACGAAGATTTCGATGAGATGGACGAAACATCCCTCGAAGACGTCGCCGGCGGCATCCCGGACGAAGAATAAGATCTTCCAGAAATTCAAAAAGGACCGGTTCGCCGGTCCTTTTTTTATACCAACCTTCGTGCTAGTTTATTGCTAATGATTACCGCACAAGACCTCATCACCCAGATCCAATCTTATAACCCCGATATCGATGCCGCTTTGATCGAACGGGCGGTTGATTTCGCACGGGTCAAGCATGAGGGGCAGTTGCGGGCCTCGGGCGAGCCTTATTATACGCACCCCGTCGAAGTCGCTGGTTTGCTGGCCGACATGAAAATGGACCCGTCCACGATTGTCACGGCCATTTTGCACGACACGCTGGAAGACACCGCAACCACGATGGACGAGCTGAAAAAGCTGTTTGGCGAGGATGTCGCCAGCATGGTCAATGGGGTCAGTAAATTATCCCGGATCGAAGGGCAGACGGTTGAGGGCAAACAGGCGGAGAATTTCCGCAAACTTGTTCTGGCGATGTCCGATGATATTCGTGTGCTTTTGGTCAAGCTCGCCGATCGCTTGCACAATATGCGCACCATCGATCATATTGTAAAACCGGAAAAACGCCGCCGCATCGCGCGCGAAACGCTGGAAATTTATGCGCCTTTGGCTGAGCGCATTGGTATCCACAAAATCAAGGAAGAGCTGGAGGATTTATCCTTCGGTGTCATCAACCCCGAAGCCCGTGAAGGGATCATCAACCGTCTGGCTTATTTGCGGGCTGAAGGCGGCAGCGACATGGTCAAGTCGATCATCGTGACGCTGACCAAAAACCTGCAACAGGCAGGCATTGTTTCTGAAATTGCGGGCCGCGAAAAAACACGCTATTCGATCTGGCGCAAGATGCAGCGCAAAAACGTGGCCTTTGAACAGCTCTCCGACATCATGGCGTTCCGCGTTGTGGTCAGTTCGATTGAAGAGTGCTATCACGCGCTCGGCATCATCCACAGCCAGTACCCAACTGTGCCGGGACGGTTCAAGGATTACATTTCGACCCCGAAGCCAAACGGGTATCGTTCCATCCATACAACGGTGATGGGCCCGGAAAGCCAGCGCATTGAAATTCAAATCCGTACCCGCGATATGAACGCGGAAGCAGATCTGGGTGTCGCGGCACACTGGTCGTATAAGGATGGCAGGGCCAAGGCCGAACTGCAGGACGCGAAGAAATATCGTTGGATGCGGGAACTCCTCGACCTCATCGAAAACGAACAAAAGCCGGAAGAGTTTCTCGAAAATACCAAACTGGAACTGTTTCAGGATCAGGTCTATGTGTTCTCACCAAAAGGTGACTTGATTGAATTGCCAACGGGTTCCACGCCCATCGATTTTGCCTATGCCATTCACTCTGGTCTTGGTGATAAATGCGTTGGTGCCAAAATCAATGGCCGCATTGCGCCGTTGAATACCAAGCTGCAAAACGGCGATCAGGTTGATGTGATCACGGCCAAAAACCAGAATCCGTCCCCGACCTGGGAACGCTTTGTTGTCACAGGTAAGGCGAAATCGCATATTCGCCGTTACATCCGCCTGCAACAGCGCAATGAATATGTGATGCTCGGCAAGGCAATGCTGCAAAAAGTCTTCCAGATGGAAGGCTATGAATTTACCGATAAGGGTGTCGGCAACGTCCTCAACCAATTCCGCGCTGAAAACGTCGATGATGTTTTTGCGGGCATTGGTCAGGGCAATATCGTAGCCCGTGATGTGTTCCGGGCGATTTTCCCAAGCCATAAGGCGACACCGGCCCGTAAACCCAGTGACGCGGATATGGATGAGCAAAGCATCATCACCCGCAAGCCTGAGAACAAGGGCAAGCCGATGCCGATCAAGGGGCTTATCCCCGGCATGGCGGTTCATTACGCACGCTGCTGCCACCCGTTGCCCGGTGATCGCATTGTCGGAATCGTCGCGACCGGAAAGGGTGTGACCATTCACACGATTGATTGTGAAACGCTGGAAAACTTCGCCGATACACCGGAGCGCTGGCTGGACGTGTCATGGGGTGATGAATCGGATGCGGGATCGCATGCCGGTCGCCTTGATGTCACCATTGCAAACGTGCCGGGTGCCTTGGGGACATTGTCCACGGTCATTGGCCGCAATGGCGGCAACATCACCAATTTAAAAGTCACCAATCGCAGTCTTGATTTCTGGGACATGATCATTGATGTCTATGTGAATGACACCGGACATTTGAAAGACATTATTGCGGCCCTGCGTGCGACACCACAAATCGCCGATGTGCAGCGCGCCAAGGGGCGTTAACAGCTTATGTTTAAACGCCGCCTGCCGCTCCACCCCTTGCAGCAATTAAAGGAAATGGTCTGGCCCAGCATGGGGTGGGACCGGGCCTATGATTATTTCCGCCACCGCGTCTTTCGCAACGCCGATTCCGCGCATAAAATTGCTGGCGGGTTATCGATGGGTATGGCTGTGTCCTTCACGCCTTTTTTAGGGACACATATTTTACAGGCGATTTTTTTCGCGTGGCTGTTCCGGTTGAATGTCGTGGCGGCGGTCATTGGTACAATCGGCGGGAATTGGTGGACATTTCCGGCCATGTTCTGGTTGGACTATGTCGTGGGCAGTGCCATTTTCAATGCGATCGGCGTTGATGAATTAATTGCTATGCCGGAAACGATGACGCTGCAATTCCTGTTTGAAAACCCTTTGAAATTACTGATGCCCCTGACACTGGGCGGGGTTATCTGCGCCATTTTAAGCTGGCCGATTTGTTATGGGCTGCTGTACTGGCCGGTCAGGGGCATGCGCCGTGCTTATCGTTACCAACGTCTGCGCGTCGTCCGCGCCCGCCGCCAATTAAAACGCCGCGCTGAGAAACCATAATTTCAACGATCCTGTTATTGTGGTGTAATCACAATCCGGCCATTGCCGCCGCGTGATGGGCAACCAATGTTGCCAGTCAAGCCCGTGCCGGGACCGCTATTGGCCGCTGCACCGCCTGCACCACCACTCCCTGTTGCGGCTGCTGTTCCGCCAATGGTGACAATATCACCCAGGCCACCACCGCCACCGCCACCGCCCTTGTTGGCGCTGCAGGCACCGCCAAAGGTTGATGTGCCGCAGTCCCAGTCTTTATCGGATCCGCCTGCACCACCATAAACAGTGGTGGTAGGATTGTGTGAGGCATTACCGCCACCGCCAGCACCGCCCAGATTGGAATTGCCGCCGCGCCGCGCGTTATCACCGCCACCACCGCCGCCATAGCCGCCACCACCGCCATTGCCGCCAACACTACCGTTAAAGACGCCACCGCGGCCCTGATCCATCCCGCCGCCTTCGCCACCTTCGGTGGAGCAGGCCCCCATGCCACCTTCACCAACTACAATGCGAAGATAACTGCCGGCTGTCAGGGTGAGTGTTTTCTGGGCGTAGCCGCCGCCGCCGCCGCCGCCAATAGCGGCATAATCGTGCCCGCCACCACCACCGCCACCGCCGATGACATGGATGGTTGAGGCATCGGCATTGGTGATCAATGACGCGCCGCCGCCACCGCCGCCCTGAGCCTGCATTGCACCACCACCACCCGCGCCATAGGCATCCATGACCAATGTGTTGCACCCAGTTGGGACCTCATAGAAATAATAGCCCGGCGTGCTGAATGTCACAGGGTCACAATCCGGCGGCGTTACAAAACTGGCCGGAGTAATACGCACGCGGCCATTGCCGGCCCGTGTCGGGCACGATGTCCCTGGTGTTGCCCCGATGCCGGGGCCGCCATTGGCTGCCGCACCGGCTGTGTAGCGATTGGCGGTCCTGCCCAGTACAACGATGTCGCCGCTGCCTGCGCCGCCGCCGCCGCCTTCGCCCCATCCGCCGCATACGCCGCCAAAGGTTGATGTGCCGCAGTTCGCGTGTGCATCGGCGCCGCCCGCGCCGCCATACACGGTAGTAGAATTATTGTGCGAGGCATTACCACCACCACCGCCACCCCCGGCCGTCGCGCTGCCGCCGCCCCAGCCGTTATCACCGCCACCTGCGCCACCATAAGCGGCATTGCCGCCCACCCCGAGATTGCCACCGCGCCCAGAGGAGGGGCTGCCCCCACTGCCGCCATATATGCTACAGGCACTGGAGCCACCTTCGCCAACGCTAATAATTAAGGTATCGTCGGCTGTTTCGGTTGTGGTCAGGCGGGCATAACCACCGCCGCCGCCGCCGCCAATTGCTATATCATCGTGGCCACCACCGCCACCACCGCCTGCATACACTAAATAGGAACCGCCCGTATCTTGAACGGCGCTGGCTGCGCCACCGCCACCACCCTGATTCTGGATAGCCGCACCGCCGCCGGCACCCCATGTTTCAATCAGCAGATTTTCGCAGCCCGGAAGGATTGTGTAAGTGTGAAAACCGATGGTATCAAAAGTCACCGGTTCACATACGGGGGGCGGGAGGTTTCCGTTGATAAAAGGAACCCAGTTATCGCCATTGCAGAACGTGTAGGTTTTTATGGTGGCATCATAGCGCAGTGCCCCGGCAATCGCGGGTGTGCAGGCTTGCGGATCATAGCCAACACGTACGGATCCGCCGACATCCAGTGCGGTGACAGGCACGGCGGCCCGGACGCCAATATTTCCTGTACTGCTGGTATAATGAATTTCGCTGAGGTCTGCGAGGTTGAGTACCCAACGATCGTTCGAAAAATCGGTCCAGTTCGTGTTGTCGCAATACATAAAGCGTTCAAGCGCTGAAAACCACTCCACCGAACCAGCCGGGCCTGCCGGAGAGGTGCAGGCCGCTTGCGCGGGTTGCGGCGCATAAAGCAGCGCACACAGCGACGCTGCGGCAAAGTATAAATATTTCTGTTTGGACCAATCAATCATCATAGGGGCCGTATAACCACCTTGCCAGCAGCACCCGTCGTTGGGCACGATGAACCATTACTGATCCCATTGCCGGGCCCGCCATTCGCGGCCGTGCCACCGCCATACCGATCGCCGGCCAGTCCTTGCAGAGCGACATCGCCGATACCGTAACCACCGCCGCCGCCTTCACCAAGTCCGCCACAGGACGAGCCATAGGTTGAAACGCCGCAGGCCCAGTCAAAATCAGCACCACCGGGTCCGCCATATGTTGTTGTCGCACCAGCGTTACTGACGCCATTGCCGCCCCCGCCACTACCGCCATGTGTGGATGTACCACCCCGCCGCGAAGCATCCCCCCCCCACCACCGCCAAAGGTTGAGTCCCCACCATTGGCGACGTTGCCGCCCACACCGCCCGATGGGATGCCGCCTGCGCCGCCAGTCGTTGAGCAGGCACTTTGCCCGCCGCCGCCAACAAAGATGTTCAGTATTTGGCCAACCGCATAGGTTGCGGTTTTTTTGCCGTATCCACCGCCGCCGCCGCCGCCAATCGCATTGTTGTCATGGCCACCACCACCACCACCACCACCCAGAGCTTGAATGACGGCCGATACGTCTTCCACGCGCGATGATCCGCCGCCGCCGCCGCCCTGGCCTTGGTTGCCTGCGCCGCCGCCCGCACCATAGGCTTCGATTACCAGCTCGGTGCAACCAGCCAGCACTGTGTAACTATAATTTCCGGGTGTGGTGTATTCCTGCATTGTACAGGTTGGAACGGTGGTACCGGCCATTGATTTCCAACTGGTGCCATCACAAAAATCGATGGTCTTGCTGACCGAGCTATAACGCAGCGCCCCGTCATAGGTGGCGTTACAGGTGGGAACGGAACTTCCCATGCGAATGCTGCCGTTCACATCCAGTGCAACAGCAGGGTTGGTGTAACCAATGCCGACATTGCCCGCCGTATAAACGACGTTGGAACCGGATAATGTCCAAAGCCCGCCAGTCCCCAGATTGGTCCAGGTGGCGCCATCGCAATATTTGAATTTCAAATCAGCGGAAAACCATTCCAGACCCCCAGCATTTGCTGTCGGGGTCGCGCAGGCCGCTTGGGCGGGGGAGGAAAAGAGGGAGAGGGCGGTAAAGGCCGCGCCAGCACAGATCATATATTTTGTGTTCGAAGCGAACGAAACTAAGGACGCCATCATGGCCTGTTTCCCCGTCGGTGAAATGGAGGTACCAATCATCTGAATGCTCATACGCGGTTAGGCATTATTATTCTCTAATGTACGCTCTTGATTAAACCCATGAAGGGCAGTGGTATTCTCTCATGAATATTATAAGATCAACACCCCCAGAGATAAGTTAATTTTGGGGGCAGGGCAGCATTATTATCTATAACGACAAGGGGATAGGGCGCAGATGATTATCGGGACAGGCAGTGATCTGATCGATATTCGCCGGATTGAACGAACGCTGGCCCGGTTCGGGGAACGGTTCATTCAGCGCTGCTTTACGGAAACTGAAATTGCCAAGGCGGAACGCCGCCGCGCCGCTGGAACCCATATCGCCACCTATGCCAAGCGTTTTGCGGCCAAAGAGGCCTGTTCCAAGGCTTTGGGGACCGGATTTTCAAACGGGGTCTATATGCGCGATATCGGGGTGGTGAATGATGCGCTGGGTCGCCCGACGCTGGCCTTGACTGGGGGGGCGCTGGAGCGCCTCAATACCATGATCCCGCCGGGACGTCAGGCGAATATCCATGTGACCTTGACCGATGAACCGCCAATGGCTGCGGTTCATGTTATCATCGAAGCGGTTTAGGGCTTGGAAAGCCGGAAGACATTGGTTAAAACCCCCCAATACATTAAGTGCAGAGCATGACAGACGACGTGAAACTGACCAAAAAAGCAAAATCCGCAAAGCCTGCCAATCCGCCGCTCACCCCGCGTGAGGAATGGTCTGAATTCGCAAGAACCGCCGTCATCGCCATTATTCTGGCCTTGCTGGTGCGGACCTTTTTATATGAACCGTTCAATATTCCGTCCGGGTCGATGAAGCCGACTTTGGAAATTGGTGATTACCTGTTTGTTTCCAAACCCGCTTATGGCTTCAGCCGTTATTCTTTCCCCTTCGCTTTGGCGCCAATTGAAAAGGGCCAGCGTGTTCCGCACAAAGAACCGCAGCGCGGCGATGTTATCGTTTTCAAACTGCCGACCAATCCCGGTATTGATTACATCAAACGTTTGATCGGTCTGCCCGGTGACACCATTCAGGTGATTGATGGCCGTCTTTATATCAATCATCGCCTTGTCCACCGTGAGCCTTTGGGTTTGAAAAAAATCGAAGAAAACGGTTCGACCACCACGATGATGGAATATCTGGAAACATTACCGGGCGGTGTCATTCATCGTATCTATGAAGAATCCGATGAAGAGATGCTGGACAACACACCGGAATTTGTCGTGCCACAGGGTCATTATTTCATGATGGGTGATAACCGCGATAATTCACAGGACAGTCGCGTGCAGGATCTTGTCGGGTTCGTGCCGTATGAAAATCTGGTCGGTCGCGCATCGTTCCTGTTCTTCTCGACCAATGGTTACGCCAATTTGATGGAAGTGTGGAAATGGCCATGGAGTATCCGTTATAACCGTATCTTCCAATCGGTGGAACCTGTGCGCCCGGCAACACCTGAAGCAGAAGCTGCTGGAAAACCTGCGCATGAGTGATGCGTTGCGGGCATTCGAAGGTCGCTTTGGCCATGTTTTTAAAAACCGCGAACGGCTAAATCTGGCGCTCACGCATTCCTCAACGGGTGCGGATCATAATTACGAAAGACTGGAGTTTTTAGGCGACCGGGTTTTGGGCCTGGTCATTGCGGAGCTTCTGTATGAAGATTTCCCGCAGGAGAGCGAAGGTCATCTGGCCCGTCGTCATGCGGCGCTGGTATCGGGGGCAAGTCTGGCCTCCATCGCGCATGTCATTGATCTGGGTGCCGTTCTAAAGCTGTCTGATGCGGAACGCGCCAGTGGCGGGGCCAAAAACGAAAATATTTTAGCAGACGTGATGGAAGCCCTGATCGGGGCACTATATTTAGATGCTGGCATGGCAGGGTGTAAGCCGGTGCTGGGCGCGCTTTGGAAAGATATCCTGCATGTCATGGATAAACCGCCGCAGGACCCCAAAACAACGCTGCAGGAATGGGCGCAGGGGCGGGGGTTGCCGCTGCCGCGCTATGAGGTGACGGGACGTGAAGGGCCAGACCATGCCCCCGTATTCACAATTACCGTACAGGTTGAGGGGTGCGGCGCCGTCAGCGCTGATGGACCCTCACGCCGTGTCGCAGAAAAAGCAGCCGCAACCTTGTTGCTGGAAACATTAGGGGTTTTGATATGAGCGATACACCGGACCAAACAGAAACAGGCGAACCACCACAAACACGCTGCGGCTTTGTCACCATCATCGGTGCGCCGAATGCTGGTAAATCCACTTTGTTGAACACCTTGATGGGAATGAAGGTCAGCATCGTATCGCCAAAGGTACAAACCACCCGTATGCGTGTGCGCGGCATTATGATGCGCGGATCGTCACAAATTATTCTGGTCGATACCCCGGGTATTTTCAAACCACGCCGCCGTTTAGACCGCGCCATGGTTGCTGCCGCGTGGGATGGGGAACAGGATGCGGATATCACGGCTCTCATCGTCGATGCCAGCCGGTCGGATGTGCGTAAGCATGTTGATGATATTTTGACGCGCCTGACTGAACGCACAGAGGGTGGACCAAAGAAATGCATTCTGATTTTGAACAAGGTTGATCAGATCCGCCGCGACATTTTATTGCCGATGGCAAAGGATTTTAACGACGTCTATCCATTCGCCGCGACCTTTATGATTTCAGCCCTTGGCGGCAGTGGCGTTGATGATCTGGCAGCATATTTGGAAAAAGAAGTGCCACCCGGAATCTATGCGTATCCCGAAGATCAGGTGTCCGATATGCCGGAACGTTTGCTGGCAGCGGAGATCACCCGCGAAAAATTATTCTATCAGATGCACGAAGAAATTCCTTACGCGCTGACGGTCGAAACGGAATCGTGGGAAGACTTTGATAACGGTGATGTGAAGATTACACAGATCGTTATCATCGCCCGTGAAGCGCATCGCCCAATTATTTTGGGCAAGGGTGGATCGCGCATCAAGGATATTGGTCAACGCTCTCGTTTGGAATTGGAACGCATTCTTGATCGCAAGGTTCATTTGAATCTGATTGTGCGGGTGCGTGAAAACTGGCTGGACGAGGCCGAACGATTCAGTCTTTGGGGGCTCGACCATAACGCCTGAGCGGTGGATAGGTTCCCAACATCCGAATAATCCGGCTTTTATTTTGGTAATTCCGTAGTTTTGATTTTATGTGGATAAGAATCACCCGATTCGCCGCATTGCTATACGCCGATTCGGCATCCTGCTACTGTCACATTCATCGCAACGACACAAAGAATTTATATTGAAGCCGGGACTTATCCGCTTTGATTGTTATTGTTTTCGAATATTGACAGATGTCGTGCTTATAAAAAGCGGGGAGATATAATGAGCTGGACTGATGAACGAATTGCTGTTCTGAAAAAGCTATGGGGCGAAGGTAAATCTGCGGCGGAAATCGCCAAGGCCCTTGGCGGGGGATTAACCCGCAACGCCGTTATCGGCAAGGCACACCGCCTTAAACTTTCCAACCGTGTATCTCCGATCCAACAAAACAATAAAAAAGTCACCGGTACAGCGTCCCCTGCACCAGCCCCGGTTGCTAAAGTCGTTGAAGAGAAAAAGCCTGTCTTGAAAAAGGCTGCGCCTGTTCCTGTTAAAAAATCCACTGGTGGCGTTGCCATGGTGAATTTGAAGGACCGGATGTGCCGCTGGCCGCATGGCGACCCGAAAGAGGCTGATTTCCACTTCTGTGGTGATGAAAGCGTTGCTGGTCTGCCTTACTGTGAGGACCATGCCAAGGCGGCGTACCAGACCTCAACCCGCGCCCGGACGCTCAATGCTGATGATTTCCTCAAAGAACGCGCCAGCAGTGCCCATGATCTGAGTGAAGATGAGTTGAAAGACGTCGCGGCCTCCGCTTAATCGCCCTAAGTCATTGATATAATTTAAAAAGGCCGCCCATTTTTGATTGGTGCGGCCTTTTTACAACCCCCAAACTTATGATTATGTAAAAAAACTCTTGTGTTTTTCGCAAGGGTGGCGTTAGGATCATCACAGAATTTGTAATTATGAAAAAACTGTAAACGGCAAGGTTGAGGTGTCCCATGGAACAAAATTCTCATTCCACGTTTGAACAAACTGCATTTCAACCTGCTTTGGCCCAAATTGAATATCTGAACCTGATCGTGGTTAGTGCTGCTGCTGCTTCTGACCGCTTACCCTATCTGCAAGCGCACCCTGAAATCGATGCGCGTATCTTCCAGCAACAAATGGGGTCCCTCGTTTGCCTGATGCAGGCACATTTCAGCGATCTGGGGAATGTTTTACACGGCGTTGATCACAGCAATGGCCGCTTCGCCGATTTCCGCCCATTGGTTGCCGAAACCGCGCAAAAACTGGCGGCAGGCCATGATGCCCGCGCTGTCTTGCACCGTCATATCCGCAACATGTTTGCCTTCGAAGATTTGGTCCATGCTGATCAGGCGGGTGATTACGGTTATATCCGTTATCATGGCAATGATTACGCACTGGCGATTGGCTGGTTGCTGGAAACATTATCCTGCATCGAATGTAAATTCAGCATGCATGAAATTTTAGGGGATGCCCAAAACACAGATGTTTGTACACGGCTTTGCTTTGGTGCGGCGGTCAATGCGCTGGAAACATGGCGGCGTGATCTGCAATTGATTCTGCCGGGTTCCGCATCAGTGATGTAAGAAGGTTTAGGTGAGTGTAAGGCGAATGGCTTCACGGCCTTTTTGCACTGTTTTAACCAGCATTTCGACCTTTTGTCCGGTTTCCAGTGTGGCAATGCCCAATTGATCTAAACAGGCCTTGTGAATAAACACATCCTTGCCCTGATCTTCCGGAACAATAAATCCAAAACCCTTATCGGCCTTATACCATTTGACCACGCCGGTCATGGTGCAGGCATTGGATGCTTCGGCGAAGCTGGTATCCATGGTTTGCGCAGGCGCGGTTGGGTCGGGAACGATCCCCAGATTCAAAACCTCATTGATCTCCATCACCATCGCACCTTTTGGCGTTCGTTTGATTGAGCAGAGCACATCGGCTCCTTCGCCCAGTGTGTGGACACCGGCGCGTTGCAATGTGGTGACGTGCAAGAAGGCATCAATGTCTTCCCCTTCAGGGACGACGAAGCCGAAACCTTTTGGCCCGTTGAACCATTTTAATTTGGCGCGGACTGTTTCCGTTGTTTCGGTGTTTGACTCAGGATCGTAAAAATCGCTCATCTGAAATACCGGTTCAATATTGTTTCATTATAACACTTTTTAAATACGCACGGATCATGCAGAATAAAAAAGAGTAAATCTACAAAAAAGCTATACAAACCAGCACTTTAGAATATCCTGATATGCAGAACTTCTAATTAAGAACGCCACCACTATTGTTTTAGTTCCAAAATTTCTCACTTCATTGTGCGTTGCAAGATGCACTTCAGGCGCAGACCCTATATCCTTAATAGACACACGAAAACGAAAGGCAGGATTCGCAATGACCTCAGCTGACCACGGCCAAGCCGCTAATTCCGAACATATCTGGTTGAAATCCTACCCCAAGCAAACCGCCTGGGATGCAGAAATTCCTGCGACCCCCGTATTCGACATGCTGGACCGCACTGTGCGCCTTTATGGCGACTGCCCCGGTTTTAACTTCATGGGCAAGAAATTTACCTGGGGCGAGATTGGCGAACAGGTCAACCGTCTGGCGCGGGGCTTGCAATCCTTGGGTGTGAAAAAGGGTGTGAAAGTTGGCCTGTTTTTGCCGAACTCACCCAGCTTTGTGATCTCTTACTACGCGGTGTTAAAGGCCGGTGGAACGGTTGTGAACTACAACCCGCTTTATTCGGTCAAGGAGCTGAAACACCAGATCGAAGACAGCCATACCGATATTATGATCACGCTGGATATTGTTATCCTGTGCGACAAGCTGATGGAAATTTTGCCTGACTCCCGTTTGCAAAAAATTGTTGTCGGGAAATTCACAGATCTGTTGTCCTTCCCGAAAAATATCCTCTATCCCATCGTGAAGGCAAAAGACGTGGCGAAATTGCCCGTCTCCGACAAAATCATTTCCTATGACGAGTTGACCGATAACGATGCGACCCCGGCCTTTGTTGCCATTGACCCGCAAGAAGATATCGCTGTTTTGCAATACACGGGCGGGACCACCGGTGTGCCAAAGGGCGCAATGCTGACCCACGCCAACGTGGTGGCCAATACGGAACAGGCCGCCTTATGGCTGAGCGACGGGAAGCCGGGCGAAGAAAAGATGGTCGGTGTCCTGCCGTTCTTCCATGTGTTCGCGATGACGGCAGTAATGAATTTGAGCGTCCGCAATGCAATGGAAATCATTGCCCTGCCACGGTTTGAGTTGGATAAGACGCTGGCGTTGATCAACAAATACAAGCCACATTATTTCCCGGCTGTTCCGGCGATTTACAATGCGATCAATAATTACAAATCCATCGATAAATTCGATCTGCGGTCGCTGCGCTATTGCATATCGGGCGGTGCGCCATTGCCGCTTGAGGTGAAGAAGGAATTTGAACGCTTGACGGGTTGTAAACTGGTGGAAGGGTACGGTCTGACCGAATCCTCACCTGTTCTCTGCGTCAATCCGGTTGTCGGTGTGGGGCCATCCGGGTCCATCGGTCTGCCTGTGCCGGGTACGGTAATTGAAATCATCAATCCGGAAGATAAAATAACGCCAATGGCGCTGGGTGAGCGCGGTGAGTTATGCGCACGCGGCCCGCAAGTGATGAAGGGTTACTATAACAACCCCGACGCCACGGCGGATGTCTTGCGCGATGGTCGTCTTTATACCGGGGACGTGGCGATTATGGATGAAAACGGTTTCCTCTATATCGTGGACCGGATCAAGGACATGATCATCACCAACGGCTATAAAGTCTATCCGCGCAATGTCGAAGAAGCGATCTATCTGCACACTGCGGTGGAAGAATGCATCGTGGCAGGTGTCCCTGATCAAGCGCGCGGTGAAATGGTGAAGGCATGGATTAAGCCGCGTGAAGGTAAAACGATTTCTGAGGCTGAGATGAAGGACTTCTTGGAGGACAAGCTGTCCAAGATGGAAATTCCGCGCATCATTGAAATTCGCACCACACCGCTGCCCAAAACCATGATCGGCAAATTGTCCCGCAAGGACATTCTGGCTGAAGACAAGGCCAATGCGGCCTAAAAAGGCTTAAGTTTTTAAAGGGGGGCGGTGGCCCCCCTTTTTTTATTGCCTGTTTCAAAGGGGGTGCGTTATGGTCCGCCCATGAACGATCAAATTGAAATTCCGTTAGAAGACGAGCCTGAAAAACCGCGCGTTATCGTGCTGATCACGGGCCATGAACCCCTGCCGCAATCCTTGTCACGTCAATTGAGGCTACTGGCCGCGACACAGATGATTGTTCTGGCGGGTCGCCGTGAGATTGAGGAACAGGATGTGCCCTCGTTGGATGATTTAACCACGCTGATTCTGGAGCGGCATATCAGAGATATTCCACCCGCTGTGCTGGCCATGTCCTTGCGTGAAATTCGCCAGGATTACAACGCCCATGCGGCGCAAGCTCCGCGCAAACAAGATCACGGCATGATGGCCAAGGCGCATGACGCGACAGGCCGTATGGCTGCAAAAAGCGCACGCTTCCGGCATTTCCATTAGACCTGTTGCAAAAGTCCG
>DIVF01000042.1 GCA_002423285.1 Micavibrio sp. UBA6139
TACAGAAGATGGGAAGGGTGAAATCAACATTGGAACTGCTGCACATATTTGTGCCGCAGCGCCTGGCGGGCCTCGATACGATGAAAATATGTCTGAGACGGATCGTTCATCCGCTGAAAACGGAATCTGGATGTGCCGCGATCACGGTAAGGTCATTGATTCTGATGTAAAACATTTCACGGTATCTCTTCTTCATCAGTGGAAAAAAGAATCAGAAACAGAATCATGGCGGCGCGTGCTACAAGGAAAAACAGCAGATTCATCGATTGTTGTTTCCGATACCAATATAGCGGTGCGCTTGCGTACCGCAGCAGAACAAGACTTGGAAGTTTTTCGCAGAACAGCGAAATGGCCCTCTACATCGGTAGCCCTTAGGCTTGCAACCGATGCTCTAGATGAGCCAGTTGCAGCAGATGCGCTTGCAAGGGCTGTAACTGCTGTTGATGATCTTATTCTTGTGGCAGGCCCTGGTATGGGAAAAACCACGACAGTGTTTCAGATTGCCGAAGAAATACTGAAAATTCAAAATGGAATACCGCTTGTTGTGATGCTAAACGAATGGGCAATAGAAGATGCATCAATGCTTGCATCTATTCTCTCCCGGCCTGCTTTCCATGGAATTTCCGAAGATGAATTTCGTAAAGCTGCTGCCCAAAGAGGTATTGTGCTCTTATTGGACGGCTGGAATGAACTTGACGATGAGTCCCGGAAGCGGGCTCGCATACAGGTTGGCAAACTAAAAGCCGAACTAACGGAACTTGGTCTTGTCGTCTCAACACGCAAGCCACGTAACGAAGCATTGAATATCCCGTTCCGTGGCAGACGCGTAGACATTTTATCACTTAGTGATGAACAGCAAATGGAAATTGCTAATGCGTTGCGTAGTGATGAAGGCGCTAAATTGGTAGATCAGGCTTGGCGGACGCCGGGTGTTCGCGACCTTGTAACTATCCCGCTTTATCTCACAGCGTTACTTTCTTTACCCAGGGGTGCGCCGTTTCCAGAAACGAAAGAACAAGTTTTGCAGCATTTCGTTGCCGCGCACGAAAATGAAGCAAACCGTGCCGAAGCGCTATATGCGGTAGTTCAGGATTTTCAGCAGGCTTATCTTAACGGGTTGGCTGTTGTGGCGACGCAGACGGGGCATAACAGCCTCCCTGATATTGAGGCACGGCGGTCTGTTTCCGATACAGCGACGCGGCTTGCTGATGATAGGCAAATTGAAATCAAACCTGATCCCAATGCAGTTCTGGATGTTTTGGTCGGCAATCACGTTTTAATGCGGGCAGGAAATCAACCCGGCGTTTCTTTTCAGCATCATCAATTCCAAGAATGGTATGCATCACATTATGTAGAGCATTTTATTGTCGCCCATATAGATGACCCGGTAGGCCACGAGAATATAAAAAGAGAGATTTTTGACTGGGTTGTATGGGAGGAGGCCATTTTGTTTGCGGTGGAACGTATGTCGCGAGGTAATCAGAATCTTCCGTCCGCATGTGCTAAGGCAATTATGGCCGCATTTGAAGTTGACCCAATTCTTGCTGCCGAAATGATCTACCGTTCAACTGATGCGGTGTGGTCTATGGTTTCAAAACCTATTCAGGCGCTTGTTGCTCGTTGGCACAAACCAGGGAAAGTTGATCGTGCGTTCCGTTTTATGCTCATGTCTGGCCGTCCTGAATTTTTAGATTACGTGTGGCCTCTTATCACAGATGCTAATAACCAGGTAAGTCTCAAAGCATTACGAAGTTGCAAAAGATTCAGGCCATCCATTCTTGGAAAGGATGCGGCCAAGAATATAGCGGCATTACCAATCGAATCCCGAAAAGTATTGTTGCACGAAATCGCTTCTCATGGCGGGTTTGATGGGCTTGATCTTGCAACCCAAGTAGCGAAAGGAGATTCTAAATCGGAGGTAAAGGCATCTGTCATCGATGCCCTTGCTTTCCGGCGTGCTGATCGCCATGTAGTAGAAATTTTACAATCAGCCAATGATGAAACGTTTGATTTGGTTTCCAGTAAGGAATTAGTCAATGAGGTGCCTGATAAGGATATTCAAAAGCGCATTGCCGCCGCGCGAAAACGCCGAACCAAGGAAGGAACGTCACTTGCGGATCAGCTTCGGGCAATCGTGTATGCACCTGATGATCAAGATGACAGTGCTGAATTAACGAAAATCATAGCCACTATGGAGTTGGATCGAAAAAATGATACTGGCTCACATTATATCTATGAGGCGCGAAACCGCTATCCGCAAGCTGTTGCCGACGGAATTTTGGAACGTGTCCGCGCAGGTCGGGAATTGTTTTATAAAGCTGATAAAGCCTTGGCACTGGCAAGGTTCTCTTTTGAGGACGAAGAATTACTTAATATCGCAATGAACAACTCTAATGATCGCGATGACCGTGCCAATGCCGCTGCGGCAGTGCTTGGCCCTAAGTCCGCAGGAAGAATGATAGATGCATTTATTGAACTGATCCCCCGCATACGTGAGGATAGTGCTGCAAGTGAAAGATTTAGAGTATTAACAGGACGCATCACTTCTATTTCTGCTGATAGTTTGATTCCTGCAATCGCTGAACGATCACCAGGCTTAAATAATGCACAGATGGCTCAATTGGCGAATCTTCTGTCACGCTGCCCCGATAGAGATAGCGATTATGATGCTCCATTTGATGATAAGGCTCTGACGGCTATTCATGGATTTATTCAAGATTGGGGGAGGCGTATGCTCGCCTCGCCTGATGCAGGGCGCTGGCAGAAGGCGCAAATAGCGACTCTTGCAAGCCATTTTCCTTCTACTGATCTGCTGTCGCTCTTAAAGGACATGCACGAGGATAATTTGCGTCGTTTGGGTGAATTTCGCGCCCAGGCCGAGGCATCAGGCTGGCAGCGGGGCGATGCCGTTGATGAGGCTCGGCACCCGCATACACGTGAGTATTTTCGAGCGTTTTTAGCGATAAAGACCCCTGAAACTATCGCATTAATGCGAACATATTTAGAGCATAAGGATTTTGGGGTTCTTGCAGCGCGCGTATTAGCAGATTTTTGGCGTGCTAATAATGAGCCACCGAAGGACAAGCGCTTCTTCGGAGATGTTGATTGGTCTGATGTGAAGGTGAAGCGTGCAGCACGCGCTACTGATCCTAATTTTACGTGCGATGAAGCAGAGGCAATTTTTGAGGTAATTGATCGTCTTATTACAGAAGAAGACGCGCCAGAGCAGCAGCGCCTTGGTGTCGCCCTTGCTATCGTGGCTCTGCGTTTACCGCATGGTCAGAGAAATGATGTAATTCGTAGGTTGATTTCTATTGCGCCACGAAAAGCGTATGAGTCCAGCGGGTATGATTTACTCTTAAGTCTTGTCCTTTCAGGAGACAAAATAGACATTGCAGATGTTAATGCAGGGATTGATCAAACTTTAGAACTAGCAAAATCAGATTGGTCAATACTAAATCAAAATGATGGCTGGCAGTTGAAGGTTTGGCTTCGTTTGATTCCGTTCTCTAGCGACCCAATCCAGGCGATTCCTATTCTTCTGAATTTAGTGAAAACGCACAGGCGGCATTTCTTTCAAGAAATGATCAGAGTTTGCGCCTTTGCTCCGTCAGATAAAGTAGAGGAATTTTTGTTTGCCCTCGCAGAAGCTGATGCACGTTTCTACGATCAGCATGAATGGCGTGATAGCGTAGTTAAACTCGATACGGCCTCATCTGCTCGCCGATTAATAAACCTTGTGGCTGATGGTTCCTTGAGCAAACGTTCATCAGCAGATGATTGGCATTTTACACAACAGCTTGCAACGTTGGTTTCTCAACACCCAGATTTGAGACAGCACATTTATGAATTGCTAAAAGATGGCGCTTCTACGCCTGGCTTATGGATGCTTGCGAGAACAATTGCGGAAATCCCGGATGAAGAAGGGCTAATGGTATTGATGCAATGTGAAAGAAATGGGCGGTCTTTCCGTGGCTGGCGCACTCTTGAAAAAGTTGTGACTGAACATATTCCAGTAGAAGGCTATCAAGGTGCATATAACGTAAGTCCCATCCCGGTTACAGAATTAAGACGTAGGCTTATATCCATGACGACGGATGGGGGCGCTACTGATATTGCGGCAGGATGGATGAATGATATTGATGAAATCCGAGACGAGTACGGATTGCCAGAAGGCGAACCGCGCCACCCTGATCTGGCGTCAGGCAAGCCTTGGCCAATTATGCCGCCAGTGACTTCCGAAGGCGAGGCGCATGAATCCAGTGATGCTAAAAGAAAAAATGCATGAAAGTACGATACACAATCCCGGTACGTGGCGTTCTCCAGGTTGCTTTTGAGGCCCCGGTTGTCATGGATTTCTGGGCTTTTTCTTTTCATGTAAATGATAAGGGGTTTGTTGATCGCCTGATTATTGAGTTGTCAGACATTCCCGAAGAAAAATGGCCACTTCTAATCGAGGTTCAACAAGACCCGGAAGCAAAAATTCCAAGGTTCCCTTTTGATAGGAATCCCAAATCAGTGAAATTTTCGGATATTCGCTCGCAGCTTGTAAATCTTGAAGGGCTTTTGGGTTTCTATGGCCTATATGCTTTTGAATTTTCGGAAATTGCAGAAGAATGGATTCCTGAAAGCGACGAAGATAACAAAAGGTCTATGCTGTCGAGTTGGTCGAGTTCATCTCCGGCTTTGCAATCTGTCTCTGAGCCTATAACAGAGGCCGATTTAGCCCGGTTGATTGTCGCGGCCAATGCTGACGAAGAAAGCCTATTGGCTTTTAGCCATTTCCGTATCGGTCAGGAGCATCTAGTTAATGGCCGCTATATTGAAGCGATAAGGCATCTCTTCTTTGTTATAGAGTATGAATTTGGTGAAGGACAATCCAGACAAGCGGGACTTTTGGAGAAGTTTATTGCATCTTCGGCTCTGATAAATTCTGTAAATGAGGTTTTAATTAATTCTGAGAATAAGGCATTTTCTGCTTTGCTTAAAAAGTATCCAAGTGAAATGGTTGATGCAAAATCAATCCTTGAGTTTTGGATCAAGCTGCGCGGACGGGTACAGCATACAAACAGAAAGAAAGTAAAATGGCATCCGCGTGATGAAGAAAAATTCAAAAACGAGGCGATTTGCCTTATGAATGTTGTAGAGTGTGTCTTGGAAGAAACCCTTGGGAATATCTATCAGCGCATACAAAACCGTGTATAAAACCGGGTACAAAAGGGGCGGGGCCTAAAATAATTGATTCAATATCAATTGCTTAGATTCCAACTTCCGGTTTAACGTCTAAACCACTGATTAGCTGATTTTTTAATAGGCGCGCCATAGGGAAAACCTTGTGGCGCGCCAAGCGCGTTGATCTCATGGTGTTTTCAAACTATCTTAGCTGTGACCAAATTGATTATTAACGGACGAGGGTGGTGCTATGGAAAATTTCCGCAAGATACTTTATGTCAGCAATGGCCTTGGCGAGGAAACCGCCGCATTGAAACAGGCTTTTCGCGTTGCTCGTAACAATAAGGCGGTGTTGAAGGCTCTGGTTGCTTGTCCATCAGCCCCTAAATTTTTCGACGAGTATAAAGAAAAATATCACGATGGTTTGAAGGGCCAAATCGTCAAAGCCGCGAACATTGCGCGGGAAGAATTGAAAATGTCCGCCGATGAACAGCCGCTTGCTGTTGAGGTCGAGGGCGGCAGTACCCCCGCCATACGCGTTGTGCGCCATGTTATCGCAGATGCCCATGATCTGGTCATCAAAGAAGCGTCATTGCAGGATAGCGGCAAAGGGTTCCGCTCGATGGATATGGAGTTATTGCGTAAATCTCCGTGTCCGGTGTGGTTATCGCGACCCATTGAAAAACCACACGATCAAATTCGCGTCGCGGTCGCCATCGACCCTGAGGGTGAGGAGGTTGTTGGACGTCAGCTTGCTTTAAAACTGTTGAAAACGGCGCGGGCTTTGGCCGATACGTGCAATGGTACGCTGAGCGTTCTTTCGTGCTGGGATTATGAACTTGAAAATTATTTAACAAATAATTCCTGGATTCGGATGTCTTCAGAGGAGCTGAGCAATCTGATTGCCAAAGGCAAGGACAAGCACAATCAAACCCTGAAGGAATTAATTGAGGAATCTGGTATTGGTGGCGATATACAGATTCACCATGAACGAGGCAAACCAGAAAAGGTTATTCCTGATTTGGTTGAAAAAGAAAGTATTGATATTTTAGTCATGGGAACTGTGGCCCGGGTCGGGATACAAGGTTTTTTAATGGGCAATACGGCAGAAAACATCCTGCAGAATCTTCGCTGTTCGCTTTTGGCTATGAAACCGAATGGTTTTGTGTCCCCGGTAAAGGCATATTGATTCAATGATATTCAGGCCTGGTGGCCGGGTTTTTAAGGGGGCAATGGCCCCCTTAAGCTTTTAAACACTGGAAATGCTTGTTTTTTTCTCAAAATCCGTGCTATTTCGCGGTGAAGGCTACAGATTACATATTCTTAATCTTAATCTTTGCGATGGCATAATGGCCGTCTGAAATGAGGAGTTTAGGGTTCATGACGATTCAAATTGATGATTCAATCCGCGCCATTCCAAAGGCAGAATTGCATGTGCATATTGAGGGGACAGTGACCCCGGAAAAATGCCGCGAACTGGCCGCGAAGAATAATGTAACGCTGGCGCCCGATCTGTTCACTCCCGATGGCAGTGCCTATCAATATAATGACTTTTTCCATTTGGTGACATCTGTGTATGACAACATGGCGCAGTCCATTCGCACCAAGGAAGATTACGAAGACATCACGTATGATTACCTGACACGTTGTGCGGCTGAAAATGCGCTGTATGTGGAAATGATCGCGTGGTGTTCAGCGGGGAAGGCCGTGGGGCTCAGCTATCCTGATATGATCGAAGGCATGGCTGCAGGCATTGACCGCGCGCAAAAAGATACCGGCATTATTGCCCGTATCAATACAACATTGGTGCGTCACCAGCCATTGGACGTGGTCTGGGAAGAAGCCAGAACCATTGCGGCCTATAATCACCCTTATATTGTTGGCCTTGATGTGGCCGGGGGTGAATCTTCCGGTGATCTGCCGCAATATCAGCCTGTCTTTGATTACATTCAACAAAACTTTGGCCGTCCGCTCGGCATGCGTGTTCATGCGGGTGAGGCACAGGGGCCGGAAAACGTTGATGATGCGATCTATCTGCTGCCGCAGCCAACCCGCATTGGCCATGGCGTTCGCAGTATTGAGGATAAAGAGGTTATTCATGACCTCATCGACAATCACATTGTCTTGGAAGTTTGCCCAACCAGCAATATTCTGGCGAAAATTTACCCTGACTATGCCAGTCACCCGCTGCGTAAATTAAAGGACGCCGGGGTGCTTGTATGCCTGAACTCTGATGATCCGGGATTGTTCGGCAATTCATTGGGACAGGAATATCAAGTCGCCCGCGATCATTTCGGTTTTACCGATGATGAGCTGCGCGAAGCAACGAAGGTGGCAATCTCCAAGGCCTTTATTGATACACCGACGAAGTCCACGCTGCTGAAGAAAGTCGATGCGAGTGTGCAGCAAGGTTTTTTTAAACCGCACGCGCCTGCGGCGGGCCCACACCCGTAAAGGGATTAAAGATAAAGGGGGCGATTGCCCCCTTAAACCCCCGGTCTTTTTATAAAGAATAGGGGATCCAAAGGGGATCAGTGATCCCCTTTTTCTTTATCCTTACTTCCGGCGCACCAATGCGCTATAGGCATCCTTCAACTTTGTTGTCACCGGGCCAATTGGCAAGTTCACAACATCATCGATTTTGGAAACCGGCGCGATTTCGGCGGCTGTTCCGGTCAGGAAGATTTCATCAACGTGTTTTAATTCTTCCGGCATAATGTGGGTTTCTTCAACGCTATAACCCAGTTCACGGGCCAGTTGAATGACGGTCTGGCGGGTGATGCCGTTTAAGAAGCATTCCGGGATTGGTGTGCGGATTTTACCGTCTTGAACAACGAACAAATTTGCGCCGGATGATTCAGCCACGCGGCCATGAACATCCAGCAGCAGCGCATCATCAAACCCTGCATTATCGGCTTCATGTTTGACCATGGTGCTGACCATGTAAATGCCAGCGGCCTTGCTTTGAACGGGCATGCAACGCGGGTCGCTGCGGCGCCATTGGCTGGTTTTCAGGGCGAGGCCAACATTCTCACCACCTTTAGGGAAGAAATATTTTGGCCAGTCCCAACAGGCAATGGCCACATGGGTCAGGCATTGTTGTGCGGCGATACCCATTTGTTCCGGGCCGCGCCACGCGATGGGGCGGACGTAACCATTGGTTATGCCGTTCGCTTCCAGAACCTCATTCGAAGCTTTCATGATTTCATCAAGGCTATAGGTGATTTTCATGTCCAGATATTCGGCCGATTTAATCAGGCGCTGCGAATGTTCCTTTAATTTGAAAATGACACCGTCATAGGCGCGTTCGCCTTCGAATACGCTGCCGCCGTAATGCAGGCCATGGGTCATAATATGCAGCTTCGCATCCCGCCACGGCAGCATTTTGCCGTCCATCCAGATAAAGCCATCACGGTCGTCATAAGGGAGCAGGGATGCAGTCGCCATTTAAATGCCTGTCTTGCGGGGTTAGAGGGGGTTTTTACAAAAGTCTTAAATTCATATATGAATTACCAGATGGCAGTGGAAAATACAAAGCCCCCCTTAACCGGGGATCAAAGTCTGGCCGCCCGGCCCCATGTTCTGGTGATCGATGATGATGACCGGATTCGTGACCTTGTGGCCCGGTATTTGACGGAACATGGCTTTATGGTCGCCACGACCAGCTGCGCGGCTGAGGCTCGTAAGGCCCTTGAGGCGTTTACCTTTGACGTTCTGGTGGTCGATGTGATGATGCCGGGCGAAACCGGGTTGGATTTTACCCGCGATCTTCGCACACGCAGCGATTTACCCGTTTTGCTGTTAACCGCCCTTGGCGAGACAGATGACCGCATTGCGGGTCTGGAAAGCGGGGCGGATGATTACCTGCCCAAACCGTTTGAGCCGCGCGAGATGGTTTTGCGTCTGCAGGCGATTTTGCGCCGCCGCCCGAAACCACGGGATTTAAAAAAACCGGTCCGCATTGGCCGCTGGGTTTATGACCCTGCCGGACACACCCTGACCGATGGTGCGGAAACGCAACGCCTTACCACCACGGAAATTTCATTGCTGAATGCCTTGGTGTTAAAATCCGGCCAAGTCATCTCCCGCGATGATCTGGCGCGGATGTGCGATATGGATGATTCCGGTGAACGCACCATCGATGTGCAGATCACCCGCCTGCGCCGCAAGATTGAAGAAGACAGCCGCATGCCGCGTTACTTGCAAACGGTGCGGGGCAAGGGCTATTTGCTGCGGGTGGAAATGGTATGAGCGTATCGGTCAAAACATTCCTGCCGCGCACGCTGTTTGGCCGCTCACTGTTGATTATGGTGACGCCGGTATTATTGATCCAGATCATTGCCGCCTATGTGTTCTTTGATCGCCACTGGAGCAAGATGACCGAACGCCTGGCCTATGCCGTGGCCGGTGAAATTGCAGTCATTGCCGAAAAAATTGAAGAAGACTCCAGCGCCGATACGGTAAGGAAAATTTCACAGGACGGCGCGCAGTATTTAAGTCTGCTGATCAGCTATGAACCTGATGTGACCTTATCTGCAGCAGAGCTGGGTTATAACAGTCCGTCACTGGTCACGCGCAAACTGGCATACGCCTTGGAAGAACAAGTGCGCCGCCCTTATAAAATCTCCACCGATCCCAGCGAAAAATGGATTGAAGTGCGGGTTGCATTAAAAGACGGGATTTTGAATGTTTCCCCGCCGCAACGCCGCTTATTTTCATCGACGGGTTATATTTTCCTGTTATGGATGATGGCCAGTTCCATCATCTTGCTGGGCATTGCCGTTTTGTTTATGCGAAACCAGATCAGACCGATCCGCCGTTTGGCCATTGCAGCAGAACGCATTGGTAAGGGCCGCGATTTACCGCCGACCTTTAAACCCGAAGGGGCACGGGAAGTGCGCCAAGCCTCCCAAGCCTTCATCGACATGCATGATCGCATCAAACGCCAGATCGCCCAGCGGACCGCTATGCTGGCGGGGGTGTCCCATGATCTGCGTACGCCGCTCACACGCCTGAAATTACAGGTCGCGATGATGGGCAGCACCCCCGATACCGTTGCCATGCGCCATGATATTGATGATATGGAACGCATGTTAAATGCTTACCTTGATTTTGTACGCGGCGAGGGCGGGGAAGCATCATCCCGTACCGATCTGAAGGATATGCTGGAGCGCATTGTTCAACTGACCCGCCGTTCCGGCAGCACCATTGAGTTTGAGGCCGAAGGTGATTTATCCATCATGCTGCGCCCGATGGCGTTTGAACGGTGTTTGAATAATGTCATTGGCAATGCGCGAAAATATGCACGGTCCATCTGGGTTCGTGCTGAACGTGCCGATGGGGAAACAATTGTTATCACTGTTGATGATAACGGCCCCGGTATTCCAGAAGATCAGTTGGAAGATGTCTTCCGTCCCTTCGTTCGCGTGGAAAAATCTCGCAATGCCGCCACGGGCGGGGTTGGGTTGGGCCTGACGATTACGCAAGATATCGTTCATGGTCATGGCGGCGAAGTGACCTTGTCCAAAAGCCCGCATGGCGGCCTGCGCGTGACCATTACCTTACCTGTTTAATTAAAACAGCTTGCCGCCGTTTGGAACGGTGTGGCTGGGGTGGACCAGAACGACATTGCCGTCCTTATCCGGAAATCCTAACACCAGAATTTGCGACATGAACTTCCCGATTTGTTTTTCAGGGAAATTGACCACGGCGGCCACTTGTTTGCCGATCAGGGTTTCTGGGGTGTAATACACTGTCACCTGCGCCGAGGTCTTTTTGATACCAATCTCATCCCCAAAATCAACAAACAGCTTGAATGCCGGGCGGCGAGCCTCGGGGAAGGGTTGCGCGTCAACAATGGTGCCAACGCGAATATCTACATTTTCAAAGTCTTCGTATGAAATCGTCATGGGAAGATCATAAACGAAAAGGCCATCTTAAAAAAGATGGCCTTTGCATTGTGTCAGAAAGGGAAGGTCGCGCTTACGCGGCAGTCTTCACTTTTTCCTTAACTTTTTTCGCGCCATCTTCCAGACCGGCTTTGAATTCTGTCAGGCTGGATGTTACGCGCTTGGTGATGACTTCACCGGCTTCGCGGTTTGACTTCGCAACCATTTCCGACAGCTCTGTCAGGTTGGTGACGGAACGCTCATATGATTTTTTAACCATGTCAGCTTGGCGGGAGACTTTTTCTTCCGGTGTGCCTTCGGTCAAAATCTGGCGGGCCAGTGTTGTGTTGTCCGTAACGATTTGGGTCATCATTTCAGATTGAAACTGTGCGATCGATTGCATGTTTTGCATCGCGATCTGTTGTGCTTCGGTGAAGGCCTCGATGTTTTTGCGGTGTGTTTCCATCAATGCGCCCATATCAAACGGGAACATGCCGTTCACGGGTGTAAAACCTTTCAGGAAATCAGAATTAAAAAACTGGTTGGTGTACGCTTGTGCAGTCGATGATGCTTTATCTGCCATCATATTCTCCTGTTGCTTATACGTGTCCAAAATTGGAATAGCGTTAGAATCGGGGCTAGGGGCCTTTAAGTCAAGCGGATTGTGCATTGCGGCAATACGGGAAATCACGGATTTCTGCGGTTTTTGAGGAATTTTCCCTGCATTAGCAAAAGGTTAACCCAATACAGGCACAGTCATGGTGTGTGATCGGTTGATTCTGGTCGCGCGCTGTTCTGATCGTATTTCAACGGTTTGTCATGATTATCATTGATGGTGATTCCGAGCGTAAGAAAAAGGACCCCGCGAAAGAGGGGGCCGGACGCCCCTTGCTGGGCAATTTCCCGCAATTGATGGTGTTTATGAATGGCCTGATCTTGACGGGCACAGCGTTTTTTATTCTGTCGATGTTTATCGGCGACATGGTGAAAGCCGAACGTACGCGCAATACCACAACGGCAGAACAAATGTTTACCCGCAATCTGGCGGATATGGAACGATCCATCCGCACCATCTCCACCGTTCTGACGTTGGGGAAACAATATTCCGAACAGAATTTGCACGACATCATTACTTATGCCACGCCAAAGCTGCCTGATTTTGACTATCTGGTCTGGATGGAAAAAAAGGACGGGGTTTGGGCGTATCGTAAATTGTATCAGGCCGCTGCCATTGCAGAAGAACCCTATGGCGCATCAACTGCCAGTTTTGAAAAAGCACTGATGGATTATGCAAGCACCAATAGTGTGCAGGGTAGCGAAATTCAAATTGTTACGGATCTTCCCGGTGTGAAATATATTCAAAAAAGTGCAGATCCGCTGATCATGGATCGCCCCTTTGCCTTTATCCGCTCCATCAAACGCGAAAGCGGGCAGGAAGATATCGTTATCGGCATGGCCCGTTTGTCCAGCCTTGTTGATAAGGAATGGATTGCGGGGGAGACCGGCCTATCGCGCATTATTATTCGTGATCAAAAGACGGGTCGCCGGACATTCCTGATTGATTGGAAACCGGGGCGTGATGTTTCGGCAGAAAATGAAGCCTTCCGTGCCGATAAATCTGTAAAATTTGGCCCATCTGAACTGCAAATTCAAATTGATGCTGGGCATAATAAAAGCGGAAATATTTTGCGGTTGTCACCATATTTGATGCTGGTCTTTGGTCTGGCCCTGACATTGATCGGAACAATGTATGTCCGCAATAACCAGAAACAGGCCTTTAAGCTGTCTGTAATGAACAAGGCACTGGCGCAGAAAAACTTTGAAATGAATTCAGAAGTGACGGAGCGCGAGCGCCTGAACCAGGTCTTGCGGAAATCAGAACGGGAAAACAAGGCGATTATCAACGCGGTCAGCGACATTATTTTTGAAATGTCCACCAACGGTGAAATCCTGTTCCTGAACGAAACATGGCAAAAAGTCACCGGGTTTGAAATCATCCGCAGCTTGAGCCGCAATATGTTTGATCTGCTGCATCCACAAGATCAAACAGAACAGCGTGATCAGTTTAATCTGATGGTGAAGGGACAAAAGCCGGCTTACCGCGCATTTACACGTTTGCGCTCTTCCGATGGATCATATCGTTCGGTGGAGCTGGCCATTTCAATGCTGCGTCAGGATGAAAACCGCAATATGCGTGTGGTTGGCACGATTACCGATGTGGAAGAACGCCGCCGCGCTGAACGGGCGCTGGGCGAGGCAGAGAAAAAATACCGGACCATCGTTGAAAACGCCGCCGGTGGTATTTATCAATTAACGCCAGAGGGACAGTATTTAAGCGCCAACCCGGCGATGGCCCGCATTTTGGGCTTTGAATCGGTTGATTTATTGCTGAGCGATATTCGCAATGCGCATGAGCAAGTGTATATCGACCCCCGCGAACATTCAGCCTTCATTCGCGAACTGGAATCCTATGGCATTGTCAAAAATTACGAAATGCGCGCCCGTTGCCGCGACGGCGAAATTATCTGGGTCAACGAAAACGCCCGTTCAGTGAAGGATGATGAGGGCAATATTCTGTATTACGAGGGCAGTATCGAAGATGTAACCCAGCGTAAGGAAGCCGAACTTCAACTACGTGAAGCGAAGATCCAGTCGGACCTTGCCAACCGTGCCAAATCCGAATTCCTGGCCAATATGAGCCATGAATTGCGCACCCCCTTAAACGCCATTATCGGTTTTTCTGAAATCATCAAAAATCAGGTCTTTGGCCCGGTCGGACAAAAACAATATCTGGAATATTCAGAAGATATCTTCTCCAGCGGCAAGTATTTGCTGAAAATCATCAATGATATTCTGGATGTTGCCCGCATCGAAGCCGGGGAGCGTCATTTGAACGAAGCCTTGGTCAATGTCGAGAAGGTTTTGGGGGCATCCCTTGAGCTGCTGGCGCCAAAAATTGAATCAAGCCGCATGGTCATCGTCAACCATGTTGCGGGCGATGTGCCGTTGGTGATTGGTGAGGAAATTGCCATCAAGCAAATGCTGACAAACCTGCTTTCCAACGCCGTTAAATTCACACCGGATGGCGGGCGCATCACCATATCGCATAAGCTGGATGATGAGGGCGGTTTACGCCTGTCGGTCAGCGATACCGGTGTTGGTCTGGATGAGGAAGAAATTGAAAAGGCGTTGTCACGTTTTGGTCAGGTGGATTCGACGCTGCATCGTTCTACATCGGGCGCGGGGCTGGGGCTAACCCTCATCAATTCCCTGATTAACCTGCATGGCGGGTCGTTTGAGTTATTCTCGCAAAAGGGTATCGGGACAACCGCCACCATCGTTTTCCCGGCACGCCGTGTGGCCCGCGATCAATCTGGTGATACACAGGCCCAAGAATCCGCTAACCGGAATGCTCCGCATTATCGGGATCATCATTAAGGTCTTCTGCGCTCATCCCCAATACACGCCGCGCCACATCAAATGAAAACCCCGCACGGGCAAAGGCGGATAAGGCGCGGTCATATTCAAATTCTGCAACAGCATAGGGGCCAACGCGTTTCTTCCGCGCCAGCTTTAATGCGGCCCTGTATTCGCTTTCCGCTGTATTGGTGTCGTTTTCGGCGTTGAAATCTTCCAGCGCGTCCTTGATTTGTCCTTCGGACAGACCCTTATTTTGTAATTTCATAAAAATGGCGCGTTCTGATATGCCCCGGCGGCGTAAGGTAATCACCATACCGCGTGCATAGGTGCCATCGTTCAACAAGCCGTTTTCTTGGAACCGCGCAACCAGCTTGTCCAAAAGGGTTTGGCAATCTTCCGGGTTCTGGTCGGTGTGGTGGCGGCAGGACAGGTCGATTTTACGCTGCATGACCTTGCGGAACTGGGCGCTGCTGGCGGCGAAACGCTGCAAATAATAGAGGGCGGCGTTGTGCAGATATGTTTCCGTAATCTTTTTGGGGATTTTAATCGGCCTGGATTGTGCGCGAGGCGATTTATCGGCAGTTTCAGCCTTGATATTCTTTGGGCTGCCGCTAGTTTTGGTGCTGTTATCTGGGTCTTCGGACCTGCTCATAAGGATGCATCATGACAGACTCCGGAATTGGTCAGCAAGACCCTTCATTTCACCCGCCGTTGAAACCGCGTCATATTGGCCGTTTTAACCGCATCGGCTTCCTGACCCTGATTTCGAAAGAGATCGGGCGGTTCGCGAGTGTCTATATGCAGACCATCCTGACACCGATGATTACGACTCTGTTATTCATCACCGTGTTTTCGCTGGCCTTTGGCGGGGCGGACCGGATGGTGGGCGATGTGCCGTATATGACATTTCTGGCCCCGGGTCTGGTGATGATGGCGATGGTGCAAAATTCCTTCGCCAATACATCTTCATCGATCATGATTTCAAAGGTGCAGGGCAATATCGTCGATGTTTTGATGCCGCCGCTGTCCACGATTGAAATTCTGATGGCCTATGTCATTTCCGGGGTTATTCGCGGCCTTGTTGTTGGTTTATCCAGCATGGTAGTCGTGATCTTCTTTGTTGATGTGCATCTGGAATCTATTTTTGCGTTGCTGGCTTATTCATTGCTGGGGTGCATGTTGTTATCAACGCTGGGGGTTGCCGGGGGGCTGTGGTCTGAGAAATTTGATCATTTATCGGCCGTCACAAATTTCATCATTATGCCGCTGACTTTTCTGTCGGGGACGTTTTACAGTGTTCATGTCCTGCCGGAAGCCTGGCAGCATGTTGCCCATGCAAACCCTTTCTTTTATATGATTGACGGGTTCCGTTACAGCCTGACGGGCCACGCGGAAAGTAATTTGTGGATGGGCTTTTGGTTATTGGTACAATTAAATGTCGCGTTTTTAATCTTCACCTTCGCGATGTTACTGACGGGTTATAAGGTACGATAATGGACGACAATCTTTTCCAGACCTTTCAATTAGAAGGGTCTAGCCTGCGCGGGCGTATTTTGCGCATGGGAACATCAATTCACGACATTCTGGACCGCCATGGTTATCCGGACGGTGTTTCGGTTCTGACCGGACAGGCGGCTGTTCTGGCATTGTTGCTGTCATCGATGCTGAAATATGACGGCATTTTTACCCTGCAAACCAGCGGTGATGGCCCGGTTTCAATGCTGGTCTCGGACATTACCCGTCGCGGTGTTGTGCGCGCCTGCGCCACCTATGATCCCACCCGCCTGCGTGATGGGGATCAAGACCTCACAAGCCTGATGGGAACAGGTCATCTGGCCTTTACGGTCGATCAGGGCGAAGATATGGAGCGTTATCAGGGCATCGTGTCCCTGACGGGCGGTTCCTTGCAGGACAGCGTTCAACATTACTTCACCCAATCTGAACAGATCGCCACAGGCATCCGTATTGCCGTGGGCCGCGATGCCGATGGGCAATGGCGCGCCGGGGGCATTATGCTGCAACGTCTGCCAGAGGAAGGTGGTATCAATAATCCGGGCGAAGGCGAAGAAGACGATTGGCGCCGCACGATGATCTTGCTGCAAAGCTGCAAGGACGAAGAATTGCTGGATGCCAACCTGACCCAGAATGACCTGTTATTCCGCCTGTTCCACGAAGAAGGTGTCAGGGTCTATGAACCTACCCCCGTGGAAGAGGGATGCCGTTGTTCCCAAGAACGCGCTGAACGTATTATTGCCACGATGTCAGACGAAGATCGTTACGACATGACGGTTGATGACCGGATTACGGTCACTTGTGAATTTTGTAGTCGCGAATACATCTTTGATGAAACGGATACAGAAGGTAGAATACAGGCGTCATAAAATCAGGAGTTTATGTGAATGACCCCAAGCGTACGTTTTGCCCTGTTAGCCGGTTTTGTTGTGTGTATGTCGCCCTTGGCGGCCTGTACCATGACAACCAGCAGCGATATTAAACCGCTGCCATCCCTGACCGAACCTTTTTCCCAGGCCTATTTTGTCAATACATCGAATATTTCGATTGAAACAAAATATGACCCGCTGGCGAATCCCAAGGATGTTTCCAGCACATTCCCAACACCCCCGGATCTGGCGTTGAAGCGTTACGCCGAAACCCGTCTGAAGGCGGCTGGCGGGCAGGGCACATTGCATTTCGTAATTGAGGATGCATCCGTATTCAAGGACGCCATGCAATCGCCAAGCGAAATGGCCCGTTGGGTCAATGTCGATAATAAGGAGCGTTATACCGCCATCCTCAGCATCGGTTTGTACCGTGATTCCACCGGTTCAATCACACCCGGCGCCTCAGGCACACGGTTGAAGGCTGAGCGCACCCTGACCATTCAGGCGAATGTATCACTGGACGAGCGGGACCGCCTGCTGCAGGGCTTTATGGCGCAAATGCTGAGCGATGTTGATCGTTCCGTGACGGCGGTGCTGACCGATACGCTGAAACTCTCCACCGTGGAACCAGCACCATCACCTGGCCCATACCCAGTTGATCCTGTTGAGATCACCCCACAGCACAGCACCATCGAATCTGTCCCACTGGACATTCTGCCCGCACGCTAAGTGTAGGAAAAAATGAACGGGGTTCAAAAGGGGGCAATCGCCCCCTTTATTTTTTTTGTTTTTCGTCATCCCCGGCTTGACCGGGGATGACAGATGAGTGAATTGCAAACAAACAAAAAGCCGGGATGTTTCCATCCCGGCTTTTTTATTCTTACACGGTCACGCGTTGATTACTTGAAGGTAATCTGTGCGCGGCGGTTTGCCGGTTCGCGGACGTTGTCTGCGGTCTTAACCAGCAGTTCACGTTCGCCACGACCATCAACGCTCATCACTGCAACGCTCAGGCCACGGGCGGCCAGTGCATCACGTACTGCGTTCGCGCGGCGGATCGCCAGCTTTTCGTTGTAGTTGTTGGAACCGGAGCTGTCGGTGTGACCAACGATCTCGATTGAGCTTGCATTGCGTTTTTTAACTTCAGCCGCAACCGCATCCAGAACGCTTTCAGCGCCAGTGGTGATTGCCGATTTGTTGAAGTCGAAGAACACCAGATACAGGGCATCTTCTGCGCTCATCGGACCTGCGTTACCGGCATCCATCGCGGATACAGGGGACAGGTCGTCCGTTGCTGGCATTGGTGCAGGTTTTTGCAACATGCCTTCCAGTTGGTTCATAGCTTCCAGGAATTGGCTCTTGCAAGCGATGATGTCTTTTTCCTGCCAGTTTTCTTCTTGTTGTTCGATCCAGCAATCAAAGCGGGCTTGAGCAACAGCGGAGAGTTGTGGAGCAATGTCACGTGCGCCAAGGTCAAAGGCATTGACCAAACGACCACGGGCAGAACCCAGTTCTTCGATATGGGCAGGGAGCAAGTTCCAATCGCTGATTGGTTCTGGCATTACGACGTCACCGGCTGCTGCGGCCAAACCCTTACGTGCGAAGTGGATCGCATCCGGGTAGTCGAACATTTCGGTGTTTTCGCGGTTAGAGTAATCGCGATACTCAGCGGCGAGTGATTGTGTGAACGGACTGCCGACTGGCTGCACTTCGTTCAAAGCCTCAATCTCGCTGTGGCTTGAAATCCCGGAACATGCCGCGATGGTCAAGGTCAGGCATGTCAGAATAAATCCGCGCAGCTTCGTCATTGGTATGCTCCTTAAAAAAGAAAACCTGTTGTCTGTTTGATAGGTCGTTTAAAAACTCGGTTCCGTATGCCACATATATAGAGCGGCCCCCCATGGGGGGAACGGTCCTGAGTTATAAACGACTGGAATGGAAAGTAAAGTCCTGTATGGCGAAGTTTTCCCCAAGGTTTTTTTACTCTGGGGGATGATATTCTTTGGAACTTTTCTCTGGGGCTTGCAGAGTGGCAAAATTCAGATTATCACTCTGTCAGTCTACCAAGGCGCGGGCGTAGCTCAGTTGGTAGAGCGACAGCTTCCCAAGCTGTAGGTCGCCGGTTCGAGACCGGTCGCCCGCTCCAATCTTAATCTCTGCACAAGCTATTCTTCTGGTTTGTCTAATTTCCTTGACAAAAACAGGCTGGATCAAGCATGTTGTGCCCCAATCTGGAAAACGCGGGCCAGCAGTGCCTGCAAAAATAAAAAACAATTCAACGTCTTACATCTTTGAGGACTGTGCCCACCATGAGTAAATCACTGACTGGCTCCAAAATCGCTATTCTCGTTTCAAACGGCTTTAACCAACAGGACATGACAGATACACAGAAACTGCTGACTTCGCTCGGCGTTTCCCTGAAAATCGTCAGCCCGGACCAAGGTCTGGTGAATGGCTGGGAAGGGGCTGGCTGGGGCCATCACTTTGCCGTGGATCAACAGCTCAGCACCTCTTTGGGCGCCGATTTCGATATTCTGGTCGTTCCGGGCGGTCAACGCAGTCTCGATAAACTGAAAACAACCGCACATACCCGCCGTTTTGTGAACAGCTTCCTGAGCGCAGGCAAGCCTGTGGCCCTGTTCGACAATGCTGTCGATCTGCTGGTTTACGCGGCACAGGCCTCTGGCCGTACCGTAGCGGCCCCTGAAGAGATGCAGGCTGCCCTGGTTGAGGCTGGCGCAGTTTGGGCTGAACAAAGCCCGGCCATTGATGGCGCGCTGTATACAGGCCGTGTAGCCAATGAAGAAGAACGTGGTGTATTCATCTCCGGGATGCTGGACTTTTTTGTATCCAATGCCACACTGGAACGCCAAGCGGCTTAATCACTAAAGGTTAAAATCCATGCGCGCAGAGATCGAGGCAATTATAGGTGACGTTAATACGTCACTGACCTTGCTGAGGAGGCATCTTTGACTGGGAACAGGCGTTAAGCCGTCTGGCCGAGTTGAACAGCCTGACCGAAGATTCCAATCTTTGGTCCAATCCTGAAAAGGCGCAGGGTATTATGAAAGAACGGAACCTGCTGGACCAGCAGGTTCAGGCGATCCGATCCCTCCAAAACCAGCTTTCCGACGCTATCGGCCTCATCGAAATGGGTGAGGAAGAGGGCGATGCCGAGATCGTTTCTGAGGCTGAAAAATCCCTTCTGACGCTCCGCAAGGATGCCGAAAAACTCCAGATTACCAGTCTGTTATCAGGCGAAGTTGATAATAACGATGCATTCCTTGAGGTTCACGCCGGGTCAGGCGGAACGGAAGCGCAGGACTGGGCGCAGATGCTTCTTCGTATGTATACGCGCTGGGCGGAACAACATGGCTACCGCGTCAGCCTGATGACCCGCAGCGACGGGGAAGAGGCCGGGGTTAAATCTGCCACCATCCAAATTCAGGGTGAAAAAGCCTATGGCTGGTTGAAGTGTGAAAACGGCGTTCACCGTCTGGTTCGTATTTCGCCCTATGACTCAAATGCCCGCCGCCATACCAGCTTCTCATCTGTTTCCGTATCGCCTGTTTTGGATGATTCTATTGATATTGATATCGATGAAAAAGACATCAAAATGGATACCTACCGCTCCAGTGGTGCGGGTGGTCAGCACGTAAACACGACAGATTCCGCCATACGCCTGACCCACATCCCAACCGGGATTGTTGTTGCCTGTCAGGCTGAACGGTCCCAGCATAAAAACCGCGCGACTGCCTACAGCATGCTGCGCGCGCGGATGTATGAAATTGAGATGCAAAAACGCGCCGATGCGGTCAATGCTGCACATGGCGAGAAATCCGATATTGGCTGGGGGCATCAAATTCGCTCTTATGTTTTGCAGCCATATCAGATGGTAAAAGATCTGCGTACCGGAGCCGAAAACACCGATGCTTTCAAGGTGTTAGATGGTGATATTGATAGATTCCTTGAGGCTTGCTTGGCACATGGCCTTGGACCTGATAAGGATGGCGAGCATAACGGGGCATCCGCAGCTCAGGCATAAGGCTGGAGCGGGAATGCACAAAGCTGGATTAAGAGATTTCATGAAAAAAACATTTCAACACGTTGTTTTTACTAAATTTATGGCGGTTGCGGCTCTTGGTTCATTGGCGCTTCCGGCTGCGGCGCAGGACGCCCAGATGGCTGTTTATAAGCCCGCTGGTGCATGGATGGTTGGTCCGGCGGGGCTGGGTGATGTTGGGGCTGAAGCCCCGGCGAATTTGCCCTGTGTGGCGATCAATAAATTCGGCAATGGCTTTACGCTACGCCTGTCCGGTGGTGGTGGGCAATTGATGGCGATGGCGATTGATTTCCATCAAAAGGCATTCACGCCGCACCGTAAATATGAAATTGAACTCTCTGTTCCCGGGGCCTATTTCCAGTCTTTTGCCGGGGCGGCCTATGACCAGCAAACCTTGCTGTTCGGTTTGTATAAATACCCTGATTTCTACAAGGCGCTGAAAACGGCTGACCAGCTGGTGATTAAGGCGGCGGGTGCGTCTGTGGGGCTGGATATGACCGGTCTGGAAGATGGGTTCCGCCGGATGGAATCCTGCTTTAATCCAACGGGCAACCAGCTTGAAAATTATAAGGGAAATGAAGCTGTTGCGATTAAGTCTGCATCTAAAAAATCAAGCACCGGAAACCCGCTGATTGCCCAAAATTCTGGCCTGACACCGATGATCGATGGGAATGAGCCTTTGCCGCCTGTTGCCACGCCAGCCGCCGCTATGGGGGGCCCGGACCGTGTTCTGTCCGTGGATGCCGTCTTGAATGATCCGGCCAAGCAACCACCAGCCCCGGGTAATTCCGCCGCCCATCTGATTGCCAAGGCAAATGAAGCCGAAGAAGCCGCCCGCCGCTTGAGCGCCAAAAGCCCGAACCGTCCAGGTCAGGGTGGCCAGCAAATGGCATCCGGCTGGACCGATCCAAAGGTCATCCGCCCGAACCCGTCCGATATTATGGTTACACCCAATAATCTGGCCCCGATCGCCAAAAGCGTGAACCGCAATATGCGCTGGCGTGCCCTGAAGGGGGCCAGCTTGCAAGACGTCCTGACCTTGTGGGCGGATGGTGCCGGGGTAAGGCTGATCTGGTTGCCGGTTGATAATTTCGCGGTCCAGCGGTCCTTAAGTCAGGAAGGGCCGTTCGAGCCAGCCGTTCAATCCTTGCTGGAGCAGTTCGATGGTCAGGGCACACGCCCCATTGGACGCATCTACCGCGAGCCGGGGACCAATGACATGGTTCTGGTCGTGCAGCAGGACAGCACAGCCCGTTAACGCTTTTTCCGGCTTTCCCCAAACGGGGGAAGCCCAAGAAGTCTGCGCATAACACATCAAAATCACTTTTCAGAATGCATCCACCGCGCTATGCTTTGCGCGGCTTAGGCATGTCCTGAGTCCGGGGCCTTTTGGCCTTCAGGGAAAATTTAAAAACAAACCACCAAACGGGGTACGCGATGCGCGCAAAACTGGTTCCTTTGGCTCTTCTTCTTTCAACAACGGTTGTGGGTGGGTTGATGTTTGCATCCGCCGCCGCACAGGCCGGAGAGTCTTTCCGTCCGCAAGGTGGATGGTCGGTGTCAAAGGTTGCCGCGAAACAAGCGGGCGCAACACCATATTGCGCCTTGGCCCGTCGTTTCGGAAATGGCTCGATCCTGACTTTCGCACGTAACGGTTTCGATGAAACATCCGTGGCCGTTGATGTGCCAAAGGGTGGCTTTAAAACCGGGCAGGATATTACGGTTGTGTTTGATGCTGGCGCGGGACAAATGCGCAGCTACCAAACGACACCTGTGTCTGAACGCGGTGTGGTAATTCGTATGGGCCGCGATGATGCTTTCTATAATGCGCTGGAACAAAGTGGTTCGCTGGGTGTAAGCGTTGGGACTGAAACATTCGCTTTCGCCATTCCAGATGTTAAGGACGGAACACAAGAACTGGCGGCTTGCCTTGGTACCGCCGTGGAACCAGCGGCCGGGGGCAACAATGCTGAACCTGTGAAGGCGGCTGCGAAACCTGCGAAGAACACCATGAAACAAAACGCGCTGGATACAGGAACGCAGGCGGTATCTGCTTCCGCGCCACCGCCACCGGCTCCAAATTCTGATGCGCTGCAAATGCTGCAGGAAGAAAATATTCGTCTGAAGAATGCGCTGGAACGGGAACGCCGCACTTATGAAGACAAAATGCAACAGGGCGAAAATACCAGTGCCACTGCAGAGCTGACGGAAAAGCTGCGTCTGCTGGAAGTTGAAAACCGTGGTTTGCGTGCGCAAGTACAATCCGGCGGTAAGGCTGGTGCTGTTTCCAGCATGGCGGCTGAAAAACCTGCTATTTGCGCCCCTGATATGGCGCAAACGGCACAGGCT
>DIVF01000056.1 GCA_002423285.1 Micavibrio sp. UBA6139
CCCACGTTGAATACGAAACAGCCAACCGTCACTATGCCCACGTTGACTGCCCTGGCCACGCTGACCATGTGAAGAACATGATCACCGGTGCTGCGCAGCTGGACGGCGCGATTTTGGTTGTGTCTGCAGCTGATGGCCCGATGCCACAAACACGTGAGCACATCTTGCTGGCCCGTCAGGTTGGCGTTCCATCGATCGTTGTATTCATGAACAAATGCGACATGGTTGATGACGCTGAGTTGCTGGATCTGGTTGAGATGGAAATTCGCGAATTGCTGTCGAAATACGATTTCCCAGGCGATGATATTCCAATCGTTCGCGGTTCCGCATTGTGCGCACTGGAAGGCAAAAACCCAGAACTGGGCGAACAAGCTGTTCTGAAACTGATGGAAGCTGTTGATGCGTACATTCCGCAGCCAGCCCGTCCATTGGACAAGCCATTCTTGATGCCAGTTGAAGACGTATTCTCGATCTCTGGTCGTGGTACAGTTGTAACGGGCCGCGTTGAGCAAGGTATTGTTAAAGTTGGTGAAGAGATTGAAATCGTCGGTATCTCGCCTACACAAAAGACAATCTGCACCGGCGTTGAAATGTTCCGTAAGCTTTTGGACCAAGGTCAAGCTGGCGATAACATTGGCGCTCTGCTGCGCGGTACAAAACGTGAAGACGTTCAGCGTGGTCAGGTTCTGTGCAAGCCGGGTTCAATCAACCCGCACACAGAATTCGAAGCCGAAGCATATATTTTGTCAAAAGACGAAGGTGGCCGTCATACGCCGTTCTTCACCAACTATCGCCCACAGTTCTACTTCCGTACAACGGACGTGACCGGCGAGTGCCAGCTGCCAGCGGGTACAGAGATGGTGATGCCAGGCGATAACGTGAAACTGATCGTTAAGCTGATTGCTCCGATTGCTATGAACGAAGGCCTGCGCTTCGCGATCCGCGAAGGTGGCCGTACGGTCGGCGCCGGTGTTGTTGCTAAGATTATTAAGTAAGGAATAGGAACGAAATCCATGGATACGCAAACAATTCGCATCCGCCTGAAGGCATTTGATCACCGTGTACTGGATGTGTCGACGAGTGAAATCGTCAACACCGCCAAGCGTACAGGTGCGCGTGTCCGTGGGCCGGTTCCACTGCCAACACGCTTTGAAAAATTCACCATTCTGCGTTCCCCGCACATTGATAAGGGCTCGCAGGAACAGTTCGAAATCCGGACTCATAAACGCCTGATCGACATCGTTGATCCAACCCCACAAACGGTTGATGCGTTGATGAAACTGGATCTGGCTGCCGGTGTTGATGTCGAAATCAAAATTGGCCAAGCGGCATAATTATATAGCTTTAGTTTAAGGACGAAAAAAATGAGAACCGGTCTGATTGCACGTAAGGAAGGAATGACGCGTATCTTCGCAGAAGATGGCCGTCAGATTCCAGTGACAGTACTGAAAGTCGATAATTGCCAGGTTGTTGCAATCCGCACACAAGAGAAAGACGGTTATACCGCTCTGCAACTCGGTGCTGGCGTTGCGAAAGCCAAAAACGTTGGCAAGCCACAGCGCGGTCACTTTGCAAAAGCAAAGGTTGAGCCGAAGAAAAAATGCGTTGAATTCCGCGTTACGCCGGAAAACGTCGTAGAAGTCGGCGCTGAGTTCTGTGCAAGCCATTTCGTTCCTGGTCAATTCGTTGACGTTGCAGGCATCAGCACAGGTAAAGGTTTCGCCGGTGTTATGAAGCGTTGGAACTTCGGTGGTTTGCGCGCGACGCACGGTGTTTCCGTGTCTCACCGTTCCCACGGCTCGACAGGTCAGCGTCAAGATCCGGGTAAAGTGTTCAAAGGCAAGAAAATGGCCGGCCACTTGGGTGCTGAACGCGTGACGACCCAGAATTTGAAAGTTGTTGGCGTTGATCTGGAAGATAACTTGATCCTCGTTCAAGGTTCCGTTCCCGGGACAGATGGCGGCTGGATCATGATTCAAGACGCCGTGAAAAAAGCTGCTCCTGAAGGCGTGCCGTTCCCGGCGGGTCTGAAAGGTTCGGCAAAAGCTGCACCGGCCGTTGAAGCACCAGCAGAAGAAGCTGTCGCTGAAACACCAGCACAAGATACAGAAGCATAAGGATTAAAGTCATGAAGGTTGCTGTTAAAAACCTGCAAAACAAAGAAGTTGGCCAGATTGAACTCGATGATTCAGTCTTTGGTGTTGATGTCCGTGCGGACATCATCCACCGCATGGTGAACTTCCAGTTGGCAAAGCGCCGCGCTGGTACACACGCTGTAAAAGAAATCGGCGAAGTATCGGGCACCGGTAAAAAGCCATTCAAACAAAAAGGCACAGGCGGCGCCCGTCAGGGTTCCCTGCGTTCCCCGCATATGCGCGGTGGCGCGGTGATTTTTGGTCCGCAAGTTCGTAGCCACGCTTTTGATTTGCCTAAGAAAATCAAAGCCTTGGCAATGAAATCCGCTTTGTCTGCAAAGGCAAAGGGCGGCAAGCTGATTGTTCTGGAAGCCGCAGTTGCAGCTGACCACAAAACAAAGCCAATGGCTGAAAGCTTCAAATCTCTGGGTCTGAATTCAGCTCTGGTTGTTTGTGGCAAAGAAATCGACGCAAACTTTGCGCGCGCAACAAACAACCTGCCGCGTATTGATGTGTTGCCGAGCCAAGGTGCAAACGTGTATGACATTATCCGCCGTGACGTTCTGGTGCTGACAAAAGAAGCGATCAGCGACCTGACAGAGCGCCTGAAGTAAGATTATAGAAAATAGAAGGTTATTGAACATGGCAACAAAAGCGAAAAAAACCGAAGCGACCGAATGGATGTACGATATCGTCCGTTTCCCGCTGGTCACTGAAAAAACCACGCTGGGTTCACAGCATGGCCAGTTGACGTTCCGTGTTCCACTGGACGCGACAAAGCCGAACATTAAACAAGCTGTTGAAACATTGTTCAGCGTTAAAGTTAAGGCTGTCAATACACTGATCAGCAAGGGTAAAACCAAGCGCTTCAAAGGGATCAAAGCCCTGCGCAGCGACACGAAAAAGGCTATCGTAACCCTGGAAGCCGGCCAAACCATTGATGTTGGTACAGGCGTTTAATTCAGGACTAGAAGATAAAGTTTTAAAGTAGAAGGTCAGAAAAAATGGCATTGAAAAAATTTAACCCGGTAACCCCGTCGCAGCGTCAGCTCGTCATGGTTGATCGTTCCAAGCTGTGGAAAGGCGACCCTGAAAAGTCCCTGACCGAAGGCTTGAAAAAGACCGGTGGTCGTAACAACACGGGCCGCATTACATCGCGTTTCCGTGGTGGTGGACACAAGCGTCGTTACCGCTTCATCGATTGGACCCGCCGTAAGTGGGACATGGAAGCGACCGTTCTGCGTCTGGAATACGATCCAAACCGTACAGCGCACATTGCTCTGATCAAATACGAAGACGGCGAATTGGCCTATATCATCGCTCCACAGCGTTTGTCCGAAGGCGACAAGGTTGTTGCCGGTGAGAAGACCGACGTGAAGCCTGGTAATGCTATGCAGCTGCGTAACATGCCTGTCGGGACCATCATCCACAACGTGGAGATGAAGCCTGGTAAAGGCGCCCAGATGGCCCGTTCCGCTGGCACCTATGCCCAGCTGGTTGGCCGCGATCAGGGTTATGCGCAGATTAAGTTGGCATCCGGTGAGCTTCGTGTGGTAAGAGCCGACTGTATGGCTACTGTGGGCGCGGTTTCGAACCCTGACCACTTGAACGAAAACCTGGGTAAAGCGGGCCGTAACGTTTGGAAGGGCCGTCGTCCACATAACCGTGGCGTATCCATGAACCCTGTTGATCACCCACATGGTGGTGGTGAAGGACGGACATCCGGTGGACGTCATCCAGTTACACCGTGGGGCCAACAGTGCAAAGGCTTGAAGACACGCACAAACAAGGCGACCGACAAATACATCATTCGTCGTCGTAAGAAGAAATAAGGTTTAGGAGAAGATAAGACTATGGCTCGTTCAGTCTGGAAAGGTCCGTTTGTTGACCGCAGCGTTTTGAAAAAAGTCGAAACGACTCGTGCAAGCGGTAAAAAAGAAGTGATTAAAACATGGTCCCGCCGGTCCACGATCCTGCCGCATATGGTAGGTCTGACCTTCGGTGTTCATAACGGTCAGAAGTTTCTGCCTGTTTTGGTCACAGATAACATGATTGGTCACAAACTGGGCGAATTCGCACCAACCCGTACGTTTAAAAACCACGGTGGCGATAAAGCAGCAGCGAAAAAGCCAGCAGCTAAGAAATAATACTGACAACTAAAGCATAACGCTTTTTAAGATGAGGAACTGAATTATGGGACAGGCAGCAAACAAACGGCGCGAAGCGCCGAATGAAGCCAAGGCGATGACAAAATATCTCGCCTCCAGCCCGCGCAAACTGAACCTGGTCGCACAGATGATCCGGGGCAAGACCGCAGGCAAGGCGCTGATCGACCTCGATTTTTGTGAACGCCGCATGGCCCGTGAAGTGAAAAAGACACTTCAGGCCGCTGTAGCGAACGCTGAAAACAACCACAATCTGGATGTGGACCGTCTGTACATCGCCGAAGCCGTTGTTGGTAAATCGGTCATGATGCGTCGTTTCCGTGCCCGTGCACGTGGCCGTGTTGGTCCGGTTGAGAAATTCTTCAGCCGTATCACGATTATTGTCCGCGAACGCGAAGCATAAGATTTTTAAGGAGCTCTAAGACTATGGGTCAAAAAGTTAATCCAATTGGGATGCGCGTCGGAATCAACCGTACTTGGGATTCCCGCTGGTTCTCTGATCGTCATTACGCAGATCGTCTGGTCAAGGACCTGAAGCTGCGTGAATACGTGAAGGACAAGCTGAAAGCCGCCGGCATCAGCAAAGTGATTATCGAGCGCGCTGCGCAAAACACCCGCGTAACGGTTTACACCGCACGTCCGGGCGTGATCATCGGCAAAAAAGGCGCTGATATCGAAAAACTGCGCAAGGATCTGTCGGTTCATGCAGGCTCCGAAGTGGCTCTGAACATTGTTGAGATCCGCAAGCCGGAAATGGACGCTCAATTGGTTGCTGAAGGCGTTGCCCAGCAGCTCGAGCGCCGCGTATCGTTCCGTCGCGCCATGAAACGCGCTGTGCAATCTGCACAACGTCTGGGCGCACAAGGTATTCGTATCAGCGTATCAGGCCGCCTCGGTGGTACAGATATTGCTCGTACAGAATGGTACCGTGAAGGCCGCGTGCCTTTGCACACACTGCGTGCTGATCTGGACTACGGTGTATCCGAAGCCCTGACCACATACGGCATTATCGGTGTGAAGGTCTGGATCTACAAAGGTGACGTTCTGGAACACGACCCGATGGCACGCGATAAGCGTATGGCAGACGGTCAGGGCGTTTCCCGCAACCAGTAAGAAGAATTTTTAGGTTTTAAGAGAGAACAGCGATGCTGCAACCAAAGAAAACGAAATTTAGAAAAGCCCATAAGGGCCGTATCCATGGCAACGCCAAGGGCGGTACTGATCTGAGCTTTGGTGCATTCGGCCTGAAGGCTTTGGCTCCTGAGCGTATCACTGCGCGTCAGATCGAAGCTGCCCGCCGTGCCATTACGCGTCACATGAAGCGTCAGGGCAAGGTATGGATCCGTATTTTCCCGGATCTGCCGATTTCCAAAAAGCCTTTGGAAGTCCGGATGGGTTCCGGTAAAGGGAACCCGGAATGGTGGTCTGCACGCGTTAAACCGGGTCGCATCATGTTCGAACTGGACGGTGTATCGGAAGCAATCGCTCGTCAGGCTTTGGAACTGGGCGCTGCAAAGCTGCCGATCAAAACGAAATTTATTAAGCGCGTTGGCGAATAAGGACAGACTGTTATGGCGACGAAAGCAAAAGCTAAAACAAAAACAACAGCAAAAGATCTGCGCGCTAAAACCGCAGACGAGCTGCAAAAGACACTGGTTGATCTGAAGAAGACGCAATTTAACCTGCGCTTCCAGAAATCCGGCGGTCAATTGGCCAATACGGCAGAAATCCGCACGGCCCGCCGTGAGGTTGCCCGTGTTAAGACCATTATGGAACAAAAGAAATCCGGTGCCGCTGCCCCGGCTGAAGCAAAGGCAAAAAAGCCTGCTAAAGCTAAAAAAGCGTAACCGACTGATATTTATAGAGAAATAGGAGCAAAGACATGCCACGCCGCGTTTTGGAAGGCAATATCGTTAGCGATAAGATGGACAAGACCGTCACCGTTCTGGTAGAACGCCGGTTCATGCATCCAGTTTATAAGAAATATGTCCGTAAATCGGATAAATATGCTGCGCATGACGAGCTGAACACATATAAAGAGGGCGACCGCGTTCTGATTGAAGAATGCCGTCCGCTGTCAAAGAACAAGCGCTGGAAAGTTATTGAAGGCGTTGGTAAAGCTGCGGAGCGTAAGCCTGGTGAAGGTGCTCTCGTTGCGACAGCCAAAGTTGCAGCAGAACCTAAAAAAGCAGCAGCGCCGAAAAAGGCTGCCGCTAAAAAGGCTCCGGCTAAGAAATAAGCCAAGGAATAAGACTGGCGGGTCCGATGACCGGACCGTTGGTTTTGAATTGAAATGTTGATTAAGAATTTAAAGAAGGCAGAACGATCATGATTCAGATGGAATCGAAGCTCGATGTCGCTGACAACAGCGGCGCAAAGAGCGTGAAATGCATCAAGGTGCTGGGTGGTTCACACCGTCGCACCGCTGGTATCGGCGATATTATCGTCGTGTCCGTTCAGGATGCGATCCCGCGCGGCAAAGTGAAAAAAGGTGATGTTCACCGTGCCGTGATCGTTCGCACGAAAAAGGGTTTGAGCCGTAACTACGGTGAGCAGATCCGTTTCGACAGCAACGCTGCTGTGCTGATCAACAAACAAGGTGAGCCGATCGGGACCCGTATCTTCGGTCCAGTGACCCGCGAATTGCGGAAGAGCTTTATGAAGATTGTTTCTCTGGCCGCAGAGGTGTTGTAATGACTGCCGCAAAAATGAAAATCAAAAAAGGCGACAAAATTGTCGTTCTGACTGGCAAAGATAAAGGCTCCAAGGGCGAAGTCCTGAAGGTATATCCTGCCGATAGCAAAGTTCTGGTACAGGGCATCAACCTGGTGAAAAAACACCAAGCGGCTACCCCGACCACACCAGGCGGTATTACGCCAGTTGAACGTCCGATCCATGTATCGAACGTTTCCCTGATCGACCCTAAATCTGACAAGCCTACGCGCGTTGGTTACAAGGTTGCGAAGGATGGCACAAAGACACGTATTGCCCGGCGTTCCGGCGAAGTGATTGAATAATGACAAAAGAGAAGGTTGAAACCATGAAAACGAAACCGCGTTTTCAGGAACTGTACGAAAAAGACGTTCGTCCTGTACTGACAGAAAAGTATGGCTACAAGAACGCTTACGAAGTTCCTAAGCTCGATAAAATCGTCCTCAACATGGGCGTTGGTGAAGCTACCACCAACCGCGCTCATATGGAGAACGCCGTGAACGAAATGGCTCTGATCGCTGGTCAGAAACCATTTGTAACCCGTGCGCGTAAAGCGAACGCTTCGTTCAAGATCCGCGAAGAACAGCAAATTGGCTGCAAAGTCACGCTGCGCGGTGTGCGTATGTATGAATTCCTGGATCGTCTGATCACGATCACTCTGCCGCGCGTTCGCGACTTCCGTGGCGTCAGCGACAAGAGCTTTGACGGTCGTGGCAACTACGCCATGGGCATCAAAGAACAAATCGTGTTCCCAGAGATTGCGTATGACAAGATTGACCAGCTTCGCGGCATGGACATCGTCATCTGCACGACGGCAAAAACAGATGATGAAGCACGCGAGTTGCTGCGCGGTTTCATGATGCCGTTCAAGAAATAAGATTTAACGCTTAAGGAAAGACAACAATGGCAAAAACTTGCTCAACTATTCGTAACGATAAACGCGTGAAATTGACAAAACGCCATGCGGTAAAACGCGCAGCGTTGAAGGCAACGATCAAGGATCAGGCTGTTTCTGGCGAAGAACGCTTTCAAGCGGTTCTGAAGCTGGCTGACATGCCACGTAACAGCTCCAAGACACGCGTTCGTAACCGTTGTGCAATGACTGGTCGTCCTCGTGGTTATTTCCGCAAGTTCGATTTGTGCCGTAACGTAATTCGTGAGTTGGCTTCCCGTGGCGAATTGCCGGGCGTTGTGAAGTCCAGCTGGTAAGAACAAGAATATTAAGTTTTTTGAAGAAGGAAGAACATCATGTCATTCAGTGATCCAATTGGCGATATGCTGACCCGGATCCGCAACGGACAAAAGGCACGGAAAGAAGTTATTTCCTGCCCGGCATCCAAACTGCGGAGCAACGTTCTTGAAGTGCTGAAGCGCGAGGGTTATATCCGCGGCTTTTCAGTCTCCAAAGACGATCGCGGGATCAACGAGCTGCAGATCGAATTGAAATACGATGCTGGCCAGCCAGTCATCCAAGTTATTTCGCGCGTTTCACGCCCAGGTCGCCGTGTTTATTCCGGCTCCAAGGCTCTGCCGCGGATTTATAACGGTCTTGGGATTACGGTTGTTTCGACCCCGCAAGGTGTCATGGCCGATCATGAGGCACGTCAGCAGAATGTCGGCGGCGAAGTTCTCTGCCAGGTATTCTAAGGTTTTAGGTTTCGTAAGGTATTTGAAAGGGCATTGTTATGTCACGGATTGGTAAGAACCCGGTTGTTGTACCGAAAGATGTCACAGTGGACGTCAGCGGCCAGACTGTAAAAGTCAAAGGCAAGCTGGGCGAACTGTCGTTGGTCGTACACGAAGCGGTAGGCGTTAAACTTCAGGATTCTGAAGGCGGCCTGAAAGAAGTGGCTTTGTCCCCTCTGAGCGAAGACCGCAAAGAGCGTATGTTGTGGCCGACATTCCGTAACCACGTGAAAAACATGGTGATCGGCGTTGATAAAGGCTATACCAAGAACCTTGAAATTCATGGTGTTGGTCTGCGTGCAAACCTGCAAGGGTCCGAACTGGTCCTGCAACTTGGTTTCAGCCATGACATCCGCTACGCGATTCCTGAAGGGATCAAAATTGCGGTTGATAAACAAACAAAGATTTCTGTAGCCGGTATCGACAAACAAAAAGTCGGCCAGGTTGCAGCAGAGATCATCAGCTTCCGTCCGCCAGAGCCTTACAAAGGCAAAGGCATTCGTTACGAAGGCCAAGATATCCTGCGCAAAGAAGGCAAGAAGAAATAATAAGTAAGAGCTTAAGGTTTTAAAGGAACAAGACGATGGCTAACTATATGACCTCGAAACAGCGCCGGACTTTCCGGACGCGCAACAAGCTGAAGGCGGTAAACGTCAAGAAGGCAGGCCTGAAGCCGGCTCGCCCACGTTTGTCCGTTCATCGCACAAACAAGGGTGTTTACGCTCAGATCATTGATGATCTTCAAGGCGTCACCATTGCATCTGCATCCTGGATGGATACAGATCTGGGCCTGAAAAATGGCGGCAACAAAGAAGCGGCTGTGAAAGTTGGTAAACTGATCGCAGAACGTGCTAAGAAAGCCGGCGTTACGCAAGTTCAGTTCGACCGTGGCAGCTTCTTGTTCCATGGCCGTATCAAGGCAATTGCTGATGGCGCTCGTGAGGGTGGCCTCGAATTCTAATTTTTGTAAGAAAAGCCGAACAAGTTTAAAAGGACGATAAGAATATGGCTCGTGCCCCTGAAAAAAAACGCGAAGAACGCGAAGAATCAGAACTGATTGAACGCCTGGTTGGTATCAACCGCGTTGCAAAAGTTGTGAAAGGCGGTCGTCGCTTTGGTTTTGCTGCGCTTGTGGTTGTTGGCGATGGCCGTGGCCGCGTTGGCTTCGGCAGCTCCAAGGCTCGCGAAGTTCCGGATGCGATTAAGAAGGCAACGGAACAGGCAAAACGCCATATGATCCGCGTTCCTTTGCGTGAAGCACGCACTCTGCACCATGACGTACATGGTCATGACGGTGCTGGCCGTGTATTCCTGCGTTCCGCTGTTCCAGGGACCGGGATCATCGCCGGTGGTCCGCTGCGTGCGATTTTCGAAGCGCTCGGCATTCAAGACGTTGTTGCGAAAGTGCAAGGGTCGAACAACCCATACAGCATGGTCAACGCAACATTCGACGCTTTGAAACACGTTCAAAGCCCCCGTCAGGTGGCTGCACGTCGTGGCAAAAAAGTAGGTGACATTATCGTGAACCGCGAAACCGCAAAAGCAGGTGAAGCTGCTGCTGTTGTTGGCGAAGAAGAATAAGATTTTCTAAAAGGAATACGGCAATGACTGAACAAAAAGAAGTAAAAGCAGCAGCGAAAAAAGCCCCGGCTAAAAAAGCAGCTGCAACGAAAGCCGCAAAATCCGGCAAACGTCTGCGCATTAAACAATTGCGCAGTGTTGCTGGCCGCTATGAATATCAGCGCGGTACATTGATTGGTCTGGGTCTGAACAAGATCAACCGCGTGAGTGAACTGGAAGATACCCCAGAAATCCGTGGCATGATCCGTGCCGTTGCCCATTTGGTTGAATTTGAAGAGATTGCCGCCTAAATTTAACGGCGACAGCAGATTAAAGGAATTAGAGCTATGAAACTCAATGAATTGAAACCGCAAGAAGGCTCCGTAAAGAACCGCATGCGCGTTGGCCGTGGTCCGGGTTCCGGCAAGGGCAAGACTTGCGGATCCGGTGTAAAGGGTCAGAAATCCCGTACCGGTGTTGCGATTGGTGGTTTTGAAGGCGGTCAAATGCCTTTGTACCGTCGTCTGCCGAAATACGGCTTCACCAACATTTTCCGCAAGGACCTGGCAGCAGCGTCCCTGGAGCAAATCCAGGCAGCCGTTAACGCTGGTAAACTGGATGCGAAGAAAACAATCACCGAAGATGCTTTGGTAGCCGCAGGCGTTGTTCGCCGTAAGCTGGAAGGCGTTCGCGTTATTGGTAACGGCGAAGTGACCTCGAAACTGGACCTGAACGTAACGGGCATTTCTGCTGGTGCAAAAGCAATCGTGGAAAAGGCCGGCGGTAAAGTTGCCCTGATCGTTCGCGAAGTGAAACCAGTTGTTCGCAAAAAGCCGAAATCAAACGGCCAAATGTAATTCTTTCAGGGCAGCCTGAATATTTAAAAACGGGGTGATTGGTTAAATCCATCACCCCGTTTTTCTTATTGTTTCCTTTTTTGGGGAAGCTTAGGGGCAAGGGGGCATCGCCCCCTTCATTCTTATCCTTCCATCACTGAATAATCTTTCAATATCGGGGCTTAAGGGCTTGTCGAGGGCAGTTGTTTTCTCTATCTATCAGAGTAGAATTTTTTCCTGAGAGGACATTAAGAGTATGGTTTCCGCAGTAGAGCAGCTTGCAAAAAATGCCAATTGGGGCGCCCTGGCCAAGGCCACGGAGTTGAAGCAGCGCCTGTTATTCGTTATCGGTGCCTTGTTGGTCTATCGCCTTGGGACATACATTCCAATTCCGGGTATTGATCCGCATGTCTGGAATGAAATCTTCACGCAAAAGGGCGGCGGGATTTTGGACATGTTCAACATGTTCTCCGGCGGTGCTTTGCAGCGTATGACGATCTTTGCCTTGAACATCATGCCTTATATTTCTGCGTCGATTATTATTCAGCTGGCATCATCGATGTCTGTGAAAATGGCTGCGCTGAAAAAGGATGGTGAGTCGGGACGCCAAAAGATCAACCAGTACACGCGTTATCTGACGGTGCTGCTGGCCACGGTTCAGGCTTATGGTCTGGCGGTTGGTCTGGAAAGCATGCAGGGCGGCGCTGGGTCTGCTGTTATTGATCCGGGCTTCTTCTTCCGCGCTTCGACTGTTGTCACCGTTGTTGGTGGCACTGTGTTCTTGATGTGGTTGGGTGAGCAAATTACCGCACGCGGTGTTGGGAATGGTATTTCCCTGATCATCTTCGCCGGTATCGTTGCCGAATTGCCACGTGCTATTGTTTCGATGTTGGAATTGGGCCGTCAGGGTTCGATCAGCCCGGTTGTGATGTTGCTGGTGATTGCGATTGTGGGTGCTGTGATTGCGTTTATCGTCTTCATGGAACGCGCGCAGCGTCGTATCATTGTCCAATACCCAAAACGTCAGGTCGGCAATAAACAATTCGCCGGTGATCAAAACCACATCCCGTTGAAGATGAACACGGCCGGTGTTATCCCGCCGATCTTCGCTTCATCCTTGCTGTTGTTGCCGATGACCATCGTTGGTTTTTCGGGTTCGCAGGGCAATGGGTTTACATCGACGCTGGCACAATATCTGCAACATGGTACGCCTGTGTACATGGCGTTATATGGGGCGTTGATCGCGTTCTTCGCGTTCTTCTACACCGCGATTGTTTTCAATCCGAATGAGAACGCCGACATGCTGCGTAAATATGGCGGGTTCATTCCGGGGATTCGTCCGGGTGCGGCCACGGCAGAATATTTCGATTATGTTCTGACGCGCATTACATCGGTTGGCGCTGTGTATCTGGTGTTCATCTGTATTCTGCCGGAATTGCTAATCAAGCATTACAATCTGCCGTTCTATCTTGGCGGGACCAGCTTGCTGATCGTTGTGTCGGTGACGATGGATACGGTATCGCAAATTCATTCCCACTTGATTGCCCACCAATATGAAGGCCTGATGAAAAAAGCTAAACTCGGAGGACGTCGTCGATGAATCTGATTCTACTGGGACCGCCCGGCGCGGGTAAGGGGACGCAGGCAAAGCGTCTGGAGACAGCCCATGGCCTGAAACAACTCTCCACTGGCGATATGCTGCGTGCGGAAGTAACGGCGGGTACTGAGCTGGGCCAAAAGGCCAAGGCAATCATGGATGCCGGTCAGCTGGTTTCTGATGACATTATCATCGCGATGATTGCCGCCCGTATGGAACAGCCAGACTGTCAGCATGGGGTCATCTTTGATGGCTTCCCACGCACGGTGGCTCAGGCGGATGCCCTGGACAAGATGCTGGTGGCCAAGGGCCGTCCGTTAACAGCCGTTATCGAGCTGAAAGTGGATGAAGACGTTCTGGTTGACCGCCTGAACAACCGTATTTCCGAAATGAAGGCCCGCGGTGAAACCCCGCGCAGCGACGATAACGCAGAAACCCTGCGCAAGCGTCTGCAAGTCTATCGTGACCAGACAGCCCCGATTATCCCGTATTACGAGCGTAAGCAAACCCTGCGCAGCGTCGACGGCATGGCGGATATCGACGATGTCGCCGCCCAGATTGATGCTGTTTTGAACGGTGGCGCCGTCATGGGAAAGGCTCAACAGCTGCGCCCGTAAAGGCGTAGCGGTGGCCTTGTCTTGATTGCCCTGATCGGGTTCATTCCGGGAGCTTTCCCGCCATTTTTGCTCGTTTTCATAAAGTGGGCAAAAATCCTTCCAAAAGCGCACTTTTCCACAGATTATTGTGTTGACGCGATACACAAAATCCTTATAATCCGGCCATCTTTCCATGCGGAAAGGGCTCGAAACCCGCAGAATTCTGCGCATTTCGAGGTTGGTATACGAACCGGCGTCTGACCCAATTAACGGTTGGGAAGATTTTACGGTTCGGCTGGAACTCAATTTAAGGAGAAAAAACTTGGCTCGTATCGCTGGCGTCAACGTACCAGATAAAAAACGCGTCCCTATCGCACTTCGTTATGTTCACGGTATTGGTGTCACAACTGCGCTGAAAATCTGCGCAGCGACAGGCATCGATGTAACCCGTCGCATGAACGACCTGACAGAAGATGAACTGAACGCGATCCGTAAGGAAATCGAAAACAGTGGCATCCTGATCGAGGGTGATCTGCGTCGTGAAGTTTCTTTGAACATTAAACGTCTGATGGACATGGCTTGCTATCGCGGCCTGCGTCATCGTCGTGGTCTGCCCGTTCGCGGTCAGCGCACAAAGACAAACGCACGCACACGCAAAGGCCCTGCTAAACCAGTGGCAGGCAAGAAAATCGTCAAGAAATAATCCGCGATAGGAATTTGAAAAATGGCTAAAGAAGCAACAAAGAAAGATGCCAAGGGTGCAGCCCGCGGCCGGAAGAAAGAGCGCAAAAATATCATCTCTGGTATGGCGCACGTAAACTCTACCTTCAACAACACCATCATCACCATCACGGATGCTCAAGGGAACACTGTTTCCTGGTGCTCTGCCGGTGTGTTGGGTTTCAAAGGTTCGCGTAAGGCAACACCATATGCCGCGCAGATGACTGCTGAAAATGCTGGCCGCAAGGCACAGGAACACGGCATGAAAGAACTTGAAGTGAACGTAAAAGGTCCTGGTTCGGGCCGTGAATCCGCACTGCGCGCTTTGCAGTCAATCGGTTTCACAATTCGTTCGATCAAGGACATCACACCGATCCCGCATAACGGTTGCCGTCCGCCGAAACGCCGCCGCGTCTAATCGATGCGCAAATCGCCCCGCGAGCATTTGCGGGGCGGTTGTTACTTAGAATTTTGACAAACGCATAAACTCAATGAGGACATGGCCTTGATACAGAAAAACTGGCAAGAACTGATTAAACCGTCCAAAATCGAAATCGAACACGGCAACGACGTACGTTGCGTTGGTAAAGTCGTGGCTGAGCCGCTGGAGCGCGGTTTTGGTTTGACGCTGGGTAACTCCTTGCGTCGTATTCTGCTGTCCTCTTTGCAGGGTGCTGCTGTGACGGCCGTTCAGATCGAGGGCGTTCTGCACGAATTCTCCTCCATCGAAGGCGTTCGTGAAGATGTCACCGACATCATCTTGAACATCAAGGCATTGGCCGTGCGTATGCACGTTGAAGGCCCGAAGAAAATGCGCCTGCACGCTGAAGGCCCATGTGAAGTGACCGCCGGCATGATCGAAGCTGGTGCTGACATCGAAATCATGAACCCAGACCTGGTTATCTGCACCTTGGATAAGGGCGCGAAACTGAACATGGAAATGACCGTCAACACAGGCAAGGGTTACCGCCCGGCTGCGTTGAACCGTCCGGAAGATGCCCCAGTTGGTTTCATTCCTGTCGATTCCGTTTTCTCACCAGTGCGCAAAGTTTCTTATGATGTTGATACAGCCCGCGTTGGCCAGATCACCGACTATGATAAATTGACGCTGAACATCGAAACAAACGGCGTGATCACACCGGAAGATTCCGTTGCTTACGCTGCGCGTATTCTGCAAGACCAATTGCAAGTCTTCATCAACTTTGAAGAGCCGCAACATGCAGATTCCGGTGAAGAAGCGCATGAACTGCCATTCAACCGCAACTTGCTGCGCCGTGTTGATGAACTGGAACTGTCTGTTCGTTCGGCAAACTGCCTGAAGAACGACAACATCGTTTATATTGGTGATCTGGTTCAAAAATCCGAAGCAGATATGCTGCGTACACCGAACTTTGGCCGTAAATCCCTGAACGAAATTAAAGAAGTTCTGACGATTATGGGTCTGCATTTGGGTATGCAAATCGAAGGTTGGCCGCCAGAGAATATCGAAGACCTGGCCAAGAAAGTTGACGAGCCCTTCTAGGACTTGTCGTTAAGGGCATGTGCCCGAAACGTCCGGTAATGGCATTTTATTATTCATGCCGGACGTCATCGCAATGGTTCTCACCCTGTGAGACCGCAGTAAAAGGAGTGATCTGTAATGAGACACCGTATTAAACATTCGAGCCTGAACCGTAAGTCCCAGCATTTGCAAGCCATGTTCGCAAACATGTCCGCAGCACTGGTAAAACATGAACAGATCACCACCACTTTGGCAAAAGCCAAAGAACTGCGTCCGTTCACAGAAAAGCTGGTTACGCTGGCGAAAAAGGCAAAAGCTGATCCGAAAACCGCACTGGCTAACCGCCGCCGCGCTATCGCGATTATGCGTGACGAAACACAAGTTGCAAAACTGTTCGACACCATTGCTGAGCGTTATGAAGGCCGCAACGGCGGTTACATCCGCATCATGCGCGCTGGTTTCCGTTATGGCGATGCTGCACCAATCGCAGTGATCGAATTCGTTGACCGTGACGTCACCGCAAAAGGTAAAGACAGCGGCCCGACACAATACGAAAACGACGTAGCAAGCGAGCACGAAGTTGGCGAAGACGGCGAACTGAAAGAAAAGAAAAAAGCAGCAGCCAAAAAGCCGTCTGCTCCGAAAAAGCCAAAATCCGAAGCAGGCCCAAAAGGCAAATCCGCCGGCGGCAGCAAACCAACCGTTCGCAAGAACACCCAGCGTAGCGTTTAATCACGTCGCGAAAGAATTTGAAAAAGGCGGCTTTCGAGCTGCCTTTTTTTATTGCCCGCTTTTAATGGGCGCCGTGTGTCTTTTGCTGGCCAAGGTGGCGGCTCTGCCTTGTATGGCGGGGGCTGTCATAGTACCCTGATGGAAACATGAAGGGGTCTGTGATGACAGGATTTCAATATTCCATTTTTGCGGCTGCGGTGGCAGTTTTTTTAATTTTTACGACTCCAGCCTACGCCTATATCGATATGGGAACGGGCAGCATGATCTTTCAAATGCTGGCGGCGGGATTGGTTGGGTTTTTGTTCACGGTTAAAATGTACTGGGTTTCAATCAAGGCTAAGGTGGGGCACCTGATCGCTCGCCTGGCAGGCAAGCCAATCTCTCCCGATGCAGGAACGGCACCAAATGACACGGATCGAAACGGTTAAATCGTCGTTCCGGGACCCCGGAACGCAAGTATTCATGGCGGATGGTAAGGTGTACCGGCATATACGTCGCGCCGCCATGCCGCATTACGATGCCCTGATGAAAAGCGGTCTTTATGACCGCCTGGTGAAAGAAAACCTTCTGGTTCCTCACGACGACGTTACGAGCCGCTTTGCCGGGCCATTGGGGGCCGTGGAGGGCGAGGTTGTCATCGAGCCCGTAATGATCCCCTTTATCTCGCACCCTTTTGAATGGAGTTTCTCTGCCCTTAAACAGGCGGCGCTGGCGACGCTCAAAATTCAAAAACTTTGTCTCGATCACGGCATGACATTGCAGGATGCATCAGCCTTCAATGTGCAGTTCCTGAACGGGCATTGGGTTTTCATTGATACTGGGTCCTTCCAAATTCGCGAGGGCAGTCAGCCTTGGGGGGCCTATCGCCAGTTTTGCCAGCATTTTCTGGCCCCGTTATTATTGATGGCGTACCGCGATGGGCGGCTGGTATCGCTTTTTGCCAAATATCTCGATGGCATTCCACTGGATCTGGCCAATGCGTTATTGCCGCTGCGTGCGAAATGCCGCCTGTCGGTGTTCTTGCACATCGTCATGCACAGTAAATATGCGGTGCGTGATTTTTCCAAGGATACAAAGCAGACCGCGCAGGATGTTTCACCGGCGGCGGCCTATGGTTTGCTGGACCAGTTGCAATCGTTGATCTTTTCGCTGCGGATTGATCGCCGTGAAACGGTTTGGACCGCGTATGAAGAAACGCACACCTATAACCAGCAAGAATTTCAGGATAAGGAAGATTTTATCCTGAAAAGTGCGGGCGTGTTAAAACCGCGCCATGTCTGGGATCTGGGGGCTAATGCCGGTCATTTCAGCCGGTTGGTGGCGGCGAGTACGAAAAATGATGTGGCGGTCACGGCACTGGAATATGATTTTATGACTGTGGAAGCTGGAACGCGAAAGAGTGCTGCTGTTCTGCATAATCAACCGCTGCATATCTGGATGGATTTGTTGAACCCATCGGCGGGCGCCGGGTGGGGTGGGACGGAATGGGCTAGTCTGCAAAATCGCGGCCCAGCGGATCTGGTGCTGGCACTGGCGCTGATCCATCACATCTGCCTGGCTGGCAATATCAGTTTTGAACAGTTTTTTGCATATCTCGCCGGTTTTGCCAAAAACGTGATTGTTGAGTTCGTACCAAAGACAGATCCGCAATCACAACGCCTGCTTCGCAGTAAAAAAGATATCTATGATCTTTATACGCAAGAACATTTTGAAAAAGCCTTCTCCGCGTTCTTTACAGTGCAAGATACCGCCACGGTTTCAAATACCGGGCGCACTTTGTACGCGTTGACGCGCAAGGAGGCATAGATGGCCCGCGCCATGATCGCTAATATTGGTGCCCTGTGGTTGATGAGCACCCTGCTGATATTGCAGGTGTCGTTGGAACGTTTGGGAACTTATTGGGGGATGACAGATGCCATCATTCCCTTTTTGGTTTTGGGCGGGATTCTGACCGGGGTGATGTGGGTATTGACCCGTCTGGGCGTATCCGCGCGGCAGGCAACGGTTGTGACGCTATTTACCGCCTTTATGCTGTTTCAGTATCAGGGGTTGGTCATTGATCTGGGGGCATATTGGCCGTTGGTGGTCATCATGGGCAGCTGCGGCGCTGTAGGGTGGTTGGTCCTGCGCGATTTAAAATACGCGACCATTTTATTTCTGGTTGCTGTTTTTATAATGTTGCCGGTCACGTTTCTATATTCTTTAAGTATCGGCGGGCGCTATATCCAAACCTATGATCTGGCGGGGTTGCCTGCAAAACAGGCATTGCTGGATCGGCCATCAAAAATCAATGATGCCCAAAAGCCCGATATTTATTTCATTGTGCATGATGCCTATGCCGGGCCTGATACGCTTCAAGACCTTTTTGGTCATGACAATGGCGGGATTATTGATTACCTGCGCCAGCGCGGTTTTTATGTTGCGGACCAAAGTAAATCTTATTATTCCCAGACGATGCTATCGATTTCATCGACCCTGAATCTGAATTATTTTCAGGATGATATTAAACTGCCCCACACTGAATTTGCCGATCGTGGCCCGGCGGTTGATTATTTTCTGCGCCCACGTTTGACGCGGTTTTTAAAGCAGGAAGGGTATCAACTGGAAGTCATTAGTTCCGGTTATGATCTCGATTTTAGCTTTAATGCCGATGATCTGGATATTCGGGGTAAGGAATTTCAGGTGCGTGTCGGGCCAACCTTAATCAACCGGTCGCCGCTTTATCCGGTGCTGACGATGATTTTTGGCGGGGATCGCCATTTCCTGAACCCGTACCGGGATCATTACGATTTGATTGTGGAACAGGAAGATGACTTTCTGGCAGAAATTGCAGAAAAATCGAATAGGCCGCGTTTTTTCTTTGTTCACTTTTTGTTGCCCCATCCACCCTTTGTTTTTAATGCGGATGGGACCTTCGCCGATTATTCTTATCTGATGCCGTTTTCCTATACGGACGGCAAGCATAACCAGTTTACGGAATTATATGATGGCGGCAGTTGGAATACCCATTACCGCCATGCGTATGTTGAGCAGTTAAAATACGCCAACCGGCAAATGACAGAATATGTTGATGGCATCCTTGCACAGAAGGGCGATCGCCCTAAAATTATCATGATTCAGGGCGATCATGGGTCGCGAATGGAAGAGGATTTTTCCAGCCTTGAAAACAGCAATGAAAGCGAAATCTTTGGCATCATGAACGCCGTTTATTTTTCCGATGGAAAATATGATGCGCTGACCCGCGATATCAGCCCGGTGAATGTCATGCGCGTCATGATGAATAAATATTTTGGTTTTGATTTTAAGAAGCTGGAAGACAAGCAATGGTTTTCCACCTGGCGAAAGCCTTACGAATTCCAGGAAACACACAGCACAAAAGCAGAGAGTGAAAAATGAAAAAGCGTGACTATCTTTTCGTTTTAATTGGATGTTTGGTTCTGTCTGGCCCCGCCTTGGCGGAAAACCCTAAAATCGTACCTGCCGGGCGCAATCAGGTGAATTTGTCCTTTGCGCCGCTGGTGAAGCAGGTGGCACCTGCGGTGGTGAATATTTATACCAAGCGCACCGTGACGCGCAGCGCCCATCCCTTTATCAATGATCCATTCTTTCAGCAGTTTTTTGGCGGCAATCTGGCCCCGGATCTGGGTGGTGGTCTGACGCGCAAGCAGGTCGAAGGGGCCTTGGGGTCTGGTGTTATCATTGATGCAGACGGAATTGTGGTCACCAATGCCCACGTTATTCGCGGGGCTGATGAAATCAGCATTGTATTAAGCGATGGGCGTGAATTCCCGGCAACATTATCGTTGAAGGATGATCATTCCGATCTGGCGATCCTGCGTGTTGATACGGACGGTGAAAAACTGCCCGCTGCGCGTTTACGGTCCAGTGAGGATATGGAGGTGGGTGATCTGGTTCTGGCTGTAGGAAACCCCTTTGGCGTGGGCCAGACCGTGACATCGGGGATTGTATCGGCGCTGTCGCGGTCATCTTTGAACATCAGCGATTATAACTTTTTCATTCAAACGGATGCTGCTGTAAATCCCGGCAATTCGGGCGGTCCTTTGGTGGCGATGGATGGCGGTGTTGTTGGTATCAATACGGCGATTTATTCGCAAAGCGGCGGCAGTTTGGGGATTGGTTTTGCCATCCCATCGGAAATGGTGCAAACCGTGGTCGCAGCTGAGGCCAATGGGCAGGGTGGCGAGCGCGGAGTTCTACGCCCATGGCTGGGTGTGACATCACAGGCGGTCACCCGTGAAATAGCCGAGAGCCTTGGTTTGCCCAAGGCATCGGGCACAATGATTTCCGGCCTGCACCGTGCCAGCCCCTTGAACAAATCAGGTGTGAAAGTTGGCGATGTGATTGTCTCCATGAACGGCAAACCCATCAAAGACGGTGCTGAAATGAAATACCGCATGGCAACCGTGCCCCTGGGCAGCACCGCGACCATTGGCGTGTTCCGGAACGGCAAAACATTTGAAGCCAAGTTAGAAGCAATTGCCCCGCCTGATATTCCGGCCCGCAATCAAACAACGCTGACCACTGGTATTTTCAGCGGTGTCACAGTGGCCAATCTCAATCCGGCGGTGGCAGCCGAAATCGGCAACACATCACAGGATGATAATGGTGTTGTTGTCATGAAAATTGATAGCCGCAACGGCATTGCCGCGCGGTTCTTGAAACCCGGTGATGTTGTTTTGCGCATGAACGGTGAGGATATTCAGAAGGTCGGCGACTTGAAGAAGGCTTCGAACCGCCCCGCAACCACGCTTGATCTATCCATCGCCCGCGATGGTAAGGTTCAGCAATTTGTGGTGCGTTGATGGTCGATTTGTTCCAAACCACCAGTCATGAAGATGACGCCCCAAGGCCGCTGGCGGATCGCCTGCGGCCACGGCGCATTGATGATATCGTGGGGCAGGATCATTTGGTCGGCTCATCGGGCACGCTGCGTCGGATGGTGGAATCGGGTCATTTGTCATCGATGATTTTATGGGGGCCGCCGGGCTGCGGCAAAACCACACTGGCGCGCATTCTGGCGGATCATACGGAGCTGCATTTTGAACCGCTTTCGGCGATTTTCTCTGGCGTGGGGGATTTGCGTAAAGTGTTCGATTCCGCGCGCTTGCGCCGCCAGCAGGGGCGGGGGACTTTGCTGTTCGTCGATGAAATCCACAGATTCAATAAGGCACAGCAAGACGCATTCTTGCCAGTGGTGGAGGATGGCACGGTGACCCTCATCGGTGCCACCACCGAAAACCCGTCTTTTGAACTGAATGCGGCGTTGTTATCGCGCTGTCAGGTGATGGTTTTAAAGCGTCTGGATGATGCGGCAATTGATGTCATTTTAACACGCGCCGAGGACGATGCCGGTCATGCCTTGCCGCTGGATGCCGATGCGCGGTCAGCATTAAAGGCGATGGCTGATGGGGATGGCCGTTACGCCCTGACCATGGCGGAACAGGTTTTAACGCAAGATCATGTGCTGGATACGAATGAGCTCAGCACGCTCGTCAACCGCCGCGCACCTTTATACGATAAGGGCGATGATGGGCATTATAATTTAATCTCTGCCCTGCATAAATCGGTGCGCGGGTCCGATGCGGATGCGGCGCTGTATTGGTTTTGCCGGATGCTGGATGGTGGAGAAGACCCACGTTTTATAGCACGTCGCATGGCGCGGATGGCGGTTGAGGATATCGGGCTGGCCGACCCGCAGGCGATGACCATCACTTTATCGGCTTGGGATATGTATGAACGCTTGGGAAGTCCTGAAGGGGAATTGGCTCTGGCGGAGGCGCTTGTCTATCTGGCGACTGCCCCAAAATCAAACGGGGTTTATGCGGCCTATAACACGGCTAAAGTCGTTGCCAAGCAAACCGGTTCCTTGATGCCACCGGCGCATATCCTGAATGCGCCAACCACCATGATGAAGAATCTTGGCTATGGTAAGGGCTATGCCTATGATCACGATACGCCGGAAGGATTTTCGGGGCAGGATTATTTCCCCGAAACCATGGCGCGGGAGCAGTTTTATACCCCCGTGGAGCGCGGGTTTGAGCGTGAAATTAAGAAGCGCCTCGATTACTGGGCCGGACTGCGCCAAAAGCGAAAGGATCAAGAATCATGATGACGGCATTGGCAGTTGCAGGGGGTGGGGCGATTGGGGCTTTGCTGCGTCATTTCATGAACGGGGCGGTTATGGCCATCCTGCCGCTGTCTTTTCCGTTTGGTATCGTGGCGATCAACATAGTGGGGTCGTTTCTGATGGGGGTGTTAACGGGTGTCTTTGCGCTGGGCAATGATCCATCCCAAACGATGAAAGTCTTCCTGATTGTAGGGGTTTTGGGCGGTTTTACGACGTTTTCGGCTTTTTCCCTTGATAGCGTCATGTTGTGGCAGCGCGGAGAGTTTGCGCTTTCCCTGCTTTATGTGCTTAGTACCGTTGTATTTTCAATTGGGGCCCTTGTTCTGGGCCTGTGGCTTGTCAGGGTTTTGAGTTCATGAGTGGCGTACGCGTTGTAACAGTTTCAGAAGATGATGATGGGCAGCGCCTTGATCGCTGGCTGAAAAAACACGCGCCGAATTTACCTTATGCGCTTTTACAAAAACTGATCCGTAAAGGTCAGGTCCGTGTTGATGGCGGCCGTGTACAAACCGATACACGCCTTGCCGCCGGGCAAGAGGTTCGCATTCCGCCCTCTGCCGATGCCGGAAAAATGATCGATGATCATTATAAGCCAAGCCAGGAAGATGCCGAATACATCAAATCATTGGTGATTTACGATGATGGCGACATTATTGCCATCAACAAACCGCATGGTCTGGCATCGCAAGGCGGCTTGCGCATTGGCAAGCATGTTGATGGGTTGTTGCAACATCTGGGTGATCACCCGGATAAGCGCCCGAAGCTGTGCCACCGTCTGGACCGTGATACATCGGGCCTGTTGCTGATCGCCCGCACGCGCGATATGGCGATGCGCATGGGCAAGGCCTTTGAAGGCCGTAATATCCGCAAATATTACTGGTCGATGGTCATGCCCGCCCCGGAAATTAATAACGGCATGATTACCGCGCCGCTGATCAAGGGCGATGGTCCCTATAAAGATATGATGATTGTTGATGAGGAAAACGGGAAATTCTCCCGCTCTGAATACCGCGTCATTGAACGCGCCGGGAAAAAAGCGGCCTTTGTTATGTTCTGGCCGCGTACCGGGCGCACGCACCAATTGCGCGTCCATGCGCAGGCGGCCGGTTTCCCGATTATCGGCGATGAGAAATACGGCGATATTGAAGCGTCCCATGATGCCATTGAAGCCTTGGGGCTGGCCCCGCGCCTGCATTTGCATGCATCGCGCATTATTATGCCGCATCCATCGGGCAAGGGTGTTTTGGACATCACTGCCCCCTTGCCGGACGAACTCTGTAAAAGCTGGGCCAAGATGGGATTTGACCCGCGCTTTGACGGTGACCCGTTTCAGGACGTGAAACTTTAAAAAACACTGTAATTTTCGCAATGAAAATCATGCTGAAAATTGGCGGCGTGCTGGTATAATCCCGCCCATGACACAGATGAAAACAAATCAAAAAAACTGGATCGTTTTAGGCTCCGTCCTTGTTGTGGCGGCACTTGGTGTGGCTTCGGCCTATAGCACGATTCAACGCGATCAACCCAAAACAGGACTGGCCGCTTTCGTCCATGATTGCGGCAGCAATAAGCATCGCCCGGAATCTTGCAACACGCTGGATGGGGTTGAGGCAAAATTTGCTATCAAGCTGATTTCTGAAATCGAAGCCGTGCATGTGAAAACACGCGACACCGCGCATAAGATTGCCGCCGGGACGTTGACATCCAACGCGTATCAAGCATGTCTGAAAACGGAGGAATGCGCATCGGTGCCGATGTTGCCAACCAATATTGATCCGGCCTCACCCGAAGCCATGACGGGCGAGAATGCCAAGATCAGCAAAACCTTCTGGGCATTCGCGGAAAAAGACAATCTTGATTCATTGCAATGCGATTACATTCCGGCCTGTGCGCTGGCTGTTTCGCGCGGCCTGTTGACCTTGAATAAGGGTAAGCTACGGGCCGCCAAGACGGAGACTGCACAGTGAGCGTGCGTGAGGGGCTTTACGGTCTGCCAGAACCGGCTTTACCGCCAAAGCCCCCTTCACGCTGGCGCTGGGCGTACCGCATATTCTTTGGCCTTGTCCTTGTCTGGGGCCTGACCATCACGGTTTTGATGATGCTGGGCGGTACCGGCGATTCAATGAAAAGCTCCATAGAAAAATTCATTGGTGATTCAACCGGTTTAACGGCGCGTATTGAAACGCTCAACGCGGCCACGCTTTTTCCTGTGATCGGGATGGATCTTGGGAACTTAACCTTGCATGATTCCACGGGCTCACCGGTTGCCAGTTTTGAACTTTTCAATTTCTCAACGGGTTTTTGGGCGGCGATGATCGGTAAATCATCCCTGCGCAGTGTCGCTATAAAAAATGGCCGCTTTTCTGCGGGGGTGCTGATGCCCGGCACTGTTGAGATTGATCGTCTCGGGATCGATATACAGGATAAAACGGGTCCCAATCTGGTGTTACAGGGCCGTTATGATTCAAAACCCGTTGATGTCGCCGTGGGATTGATGCGCAAGATCAATATCTTTGGCGCATCGTCCTTTGATCTGCGTGAGGGGTCCGATTTTATTTTTAATGCGGGGCCAATCGTTTTGAACGGTGTGGTTGGCAATGGGCGTTCTGGGCAAAGAGTTATTGAGATCAAATCCCTGTCAACGGGCCGCAAGGATCACGCCTTGAGTGGTCAGGTCGAATTTTTCCGCGGCATTGGCGGGTTTGATGTTGGTGGATTTATGGTACAGGGCGATAGCCGCCTTGATTACAGAATTGGTCGCACGGGGCATGACGGAGTCTATAGCATCAGCGGCATCATTAAATCTGAAAAATTGAACCTGCGTGATGTACTGCCCCGTAAGGACAGAGGCAGTTTCGTTAGTCATTACCGCGCCGCGCGGGCCTTTTATGAAGCCGGGCAAGCTGCATCGCGTGCCCGCGAACCATTTGATTTCACCGGGATCAACGCAAAGATTCAGGTGAAGATTGATGCCCTTTATAATGGTGACCTGTTATGGGGTCCCGTGTCTGCGCCGTTGAGTGTTGCGGATGGCATCATGAAATTTGAGCCGTTATCAGGCAGCATTCTGGGCGGTGATCTGACCGGCGATATTATGCTGGACGCAACCAAGGCCCCGGCGACCTTGGCCATGACACTGGATATTCAAAAGCTGGATTATGCAACCCTCACCCCGGTGACCAAGCAAGGATCAAAAGATCAGGGCCGCGCCGATATGAAGGTGAAGCTGACGTCCACGGGCAACAATACGAGCGAGCTGATTGATGGTTTGGACGGTGCGATTGCGATTGTCGCGGGGGAGGGGGAATTGTCCAATTCCCTTATCAGTCTGTGGGGTGGTGGGTTGGCCAATGCGATGCTCCCTACCCTTGATAACGGGGAATCTTTGCGTCTTCATTGCGGTATTGGGAATTTCAAGGTGAAGGACGGCGTTGCCAGAAGCAGCGTAGTCTTTTTAGATACCAGCGATGTGACCGTGGTTGGTGATGGTACGATCAACTTATCCAATATGCGCATCGATATGAAACTGGAACCAAAATCAAAGGGGACGGCATTGATTTCAGCTGCAACGGCGGTGAATATTACAGGGCCACTGGAAAGACCGACCATTCGTCCCGATGCGTTTTCTCTTGGTAAAAAACTCGGTGGGTTGCTGTTGGGGACGATTAATCCGGCATTGCTCGTCATCAACCTGACCGATTTCGGTGGCGCTGAACAACATCCGTGTAAGGCATATATAAAATAATGAAGCGTTTTTATAAACTGGTGACGTCCTTTCCGGGGCCGAAGGGTCATTTGATCCATCTGGATGGAAAGCCTGTCAAAACCCCGTCGGGACAAGAGATTGTTGTGCCCAGTGAGGCATTGGCCGGGCATGTGGTATTGGAATGGGCGGCGCAAAAGGATGTGATTGATCCGCAAACTATGCCGCTCACGCAAATTCTGATCACGGCGTTGGAGCGCGGTGAGCAGGACCGTGATGCCATTCGTGATCAAGTTTTGGAATATCTGAACACCGATCTTTTATGCTACCGCACCGATATGCCGGAGGTGTTAAGTGCCCGTCAGGCCGCCACATGGGACCCGTGGTTGAAATGGTTTGCTGACCGCTCAGGTGCGCAGCTGGAAACGACCTTTAAACTTGTTGCCTTGACGCAGCCTGCTGCCGCGCATGATTATGCGCGCGGTGTGATTGATAAGGCGGCGCGGTGGGATTTTACAGCCATTCAAATGGTCACTGCCCTCAGCGGCTCTGTGGTTCTGGCGCTGGCCTTTGCGGCGGGGGATGCCACACCGGAAGATATTTTTGCAGCGTCCTATGTTGATGAACTCTATCGCGCCGGGCTTTATAATGAAGAGCTGCATGGCCGCGACCCGCATCAGGAAAAGACACAACGCGCCTTCCTGCAGGATTTGCAGGCGTTGCGCTTATTCCTCGATTCTTTGAATTATTAAAACCAGCTTTTTGGTTTGGCGAGGCGGTAACCGTGCAAGGCGCGGTGCAGGCCCTTGGCCAAGCGGTATGCCAGATACAAAAGGCCGGGTGCGAGAGAAGCGATAAAATAAATCGCCATGGATTTGTAATAGACGCTGTCCGTTTCATTTTCCAGCAGGTCCTGGGCAATCCCCATCCATTCTTGCGGGGTGTGTTGTTTGTAAATCAAAAAACTGGCGATCATCGCTCCGATCGTCATCAGGAAGGACCAGATCCAGAAGCTTCGCGCCAGATAGGTTGCGTGGTTATGCAGCAAGCCATCCTGAACCGCGCTATTTTTAAAAACTGTGATAATCACGATGGCAAAAAACAGCAGTAACAGGGATAAAACCTGCAATGTCAGGGATGGCATCACTTGTAAAATCAACGCGACAATAAAGACGCCGTAAAGAGCCAGTGTTTTTGTTTGTTCGGGGTCGCGCTTCTCTGGTGTCATCGGTTCGGTCATGATGTTCTCCCAAACAGGCGTTCAATATCTTTTAAGGTCAGCTTTATCGATGTCGGGCGGCCATGGTTGCATTGCCCGGAATTGGGGGTGGCTTCCATCTGGCGCAGCAGCGCGTTCATTTCATCAACATTCAGGCGGCGACCAGAACGGACCGATCCATGGCAGGCCATGGATGATAACAGCGCGTTGATCTTTTCTTCCAATCCCATCGCGGTGCCCTGTTCGGTTAATTCATCGGCGATATTGCGGATCAATGTCTGCACATTGGCGCGGGATGATAACAGGGCGGGGATGGTGCGGATAATAACCGCCTCATGACCAAATTCCTCAACCTCTAGCCCCAAACGGGCGAGGTTTTCGGCTTGTTCCAAAATGGCGGCGGCTTGGGTGTCTTCAAGATTGACGATTTCTGGCACCAACAAACCTTGTTTCAAAATCGCCCCGGAATCACGCTGTTGCTTCAGGCGTTCATAGACCAAGCGTTCATGGGCCGCATGCTGATCGACCAGAACAAAGCCGTCCTTAGTTTGTGCCACGATATAGTTTTCATGAATCTGCGCCCGTGCCGCGCCGAGCGGGTGTTCGATAAAACCTGCATCTTGTTCTGGGATGGCGTCCATGCGCGCTGCAGGTGCCATAGAAAGGTCGGCACGGAGTTGTTGGCCCGCCATGTTGCTGCCTGTCATCGGCAGACCCATCGGTCGGTAGGGGTTATAAGTGTTTTCAGACAGGCCGGGATTATAGCTCGGTGCGGAGTGCCCACCCGTCTGGATGGAGGATAGCGTCGCCGCCCCCAGTGTTGAAGATGTTTGACGCCCACCGGCATGCAGCGTGTGCTGTAACGCGCCAATCATCATGCCGCGAATAAAGGCTGCGTCACGAAAGCGCACTTCCGCCTTGGCCGGGTGGACGTTGATATCAACTTCTTCAGCGGATAGATCCAGAAACAATGCGGTCACCGCATGGCGGTCACGCGATAGCACATCCATATAGGCCACGCGCACCGCAGCAGTCATCAATTTATCACGCACCGGGCGGCCATTGACGAAAAGATACTGAAACTGGCTGGTGCCACGGTTATAGGTCGGCAGACCCGTATAGCCGGTCAGGCGCACGCCTTCACGCTCCGCACTGACCACAAGGCTATTGGCCCCGAAATCATCACCAAGAATGGCACTGAGCCGTGATTGACGGCGATCAAGCAGGTCACCCTGACGCACGGCAGGCACATTCAATGATTGAATGCCGTTATGAACAAGGCGGAATTCAACTTCGGGGAAGGCCATGGCCAGACGGATAATGACATCCTTCACGGCGGTGTATTCGGCCTTATCGCCCTTTAAAAACTTCAGGCGGGCGGGTGTGGCGTAGAAGAGATCGCGGACCTCAACCCGTGTGCCTTCCGGATGAGCGGATGGGACGGGGGCGGTGTGCTTGCCGCCCTCTACGGTAATCTCCCACGCTTCATTGGGGGTTTCCTGGGCACGGCTGGCGATGCTCAGGCGGCTGACCGCACCGATGGAGGGAAGCGCTTCACCGCGAAAACCAAGGGTGGAAATGTGTTCCAGATCATTATCGGGTAGTTTCGATGTCGCGTGGCGGTCCAGACAGGCGCGTATTTCTTCGCGGGTCATGCCGATGCCGTTATCGCTGACGCGGATCAGGCTTTTGCCGCCGTCACGAATTTCAATCTCGACCCGGGTGGACCCGGCGTCGATGGCGTTTTCAACCAATTCCTTCACTGCCGCAGCGGGGCGTTCAATGACTTCCCCGGCGGCAATCTGGTTGACCAGTGTTTCTGGTAAATGACGAATGCGCATGACTATACCCTAGCGCGGGAAAGTGAGGCTGTCAGCCAATTTTCTTGTCAGAAATGACGTCGTTCAACAGCGCGCCGTGGAAATCGGTATTATTCAGAATCGCGCCGCTCAAATCGGCCCGGCGCAGATCACAATCATGCAAAACCGCGTAAGACAGGTCAATTCCGGTCAAAATCGCGTCGGATAAATCAGCCCCCGTCAAAATGGCATAGCGCAGATTCGCGCCAGCCAGATTGACCCGTTGCAGGCGCTTGCTGCCATCGGGGTTTGCAAAATGCAGGGGTGAAAACTTTGCGCCCGATAGATTGGCGCGGGTCATCATCGCGTGTTTTAAAGACGATCCACGGAAATCAATATTGCGCAGTGAACAGTCGCGGAAATCGCTGCGGTCGAGTGTGCAGCTTTGCATTTCTGCGCCGTCGAGATTTTGATTTAAAAGATTGGCTCCAATCGCCTTGATCGCGGTCAGTGGATATTTTTTCAAATCCAAAACGGTGCGCAAATCAAACCCGGACAGGTCAAGGCGGCTGCCCTTGCGCCCTGCTGTGGCAATCCATGCGGTGTGCTCTTCGAGAAGGGTTGGCAGATTGCGCCCCGTATCTTCCAGACGCTCCCCCATATGATCTTCATCAAGGGCTTCTTTCATGTTCGCGCCCCCGGTTTCGGTTTCAACCAGAACCGTGCCGGAAATGATTGATGATTTCATTTTGGCGTTCCGCAAGGATGAGCCTGAAAAATCAGCGCCAGACAGGTTGGCACCTTCAAAATTGGCGTTGCTGAAATCGGCATCCTTGATAATAACGCCTGTTAAATCAGCATCGGAGAAATCGGCATCCTTGGCGCGTGCGCCGGACAGGTTTGTTTCGGCCAAACGTGCGCCAGCGAAAATCGTTTTCGCCTTTTTGCTTTCCCCGTAATAGCTGTCGGCAAGCCCAGCATTATCAGTGCCGTTGCGTTCCAGAATGATTCCTTCTCGCAGATCGGCTTTTTGGAAATCAGCACCCGTCAGGTTTGCGCCCATAACGGTCGCACCGCGCAAATCGGCGCGTGCAAAACAGGCATGTTCTAGATTGGCCCCGCGCAGATCACAGGCAAAAAAAGATACGCCTTTAAAATTACCATAGGACATATTGGCGTTTAACATGATGGAGCCGGTGAAATCCGCCTGAGACAAATCCCCCTTGCGGAAATCCAGACCCGAGATGTCTTTGAATTTGATGACGGCGCGCGCCCCGCCACGAATGCCGGAGATGAATTTCAGATGTTTCTGGATGATCTCATCCAGTTCGGACTGGGTCAGCTTTTGCAGACCAGCACTCATAAGGGTTCTCCCCGCTCACACATGGTTTGAGTTTATCTCAAATGAATCTAAAAAATGATGAATCTTTAAGGCGTTAGATGGTTTTTGATGACCGCAAGCAGGCCATCAGGCCCGCTTCCCGCTTGGTTATCAAGGGTTTTCAGGATTTCATTTGCCAGAATCTTACCCAATTCGACCCCGAACTGGTCAAAACTGTTGATTCCCCACAAAACACCCTGAACAAAGATCTTGTGCTCATAGAGGGCGATCAATTGGCCGAGCGCATGGGGGGTCATTTTATCAAAGAGCAGAACCGTTGATGGACGATTCCCCGGGAAGGTTCGGGCCGGGTCATTGCCCGATTCGGCCAATTCACGCCCGCGCATCATCGCATCGGCCTGCGCCACCATATTGGCCAGAAGCAAGCGGTGATGATCGCGGTACGGATGGTGCGGTTCTAATGTCCCGATAAAATCACACGGGATAATATCTGTGCCCTGATGAAGCAGCTGGAAAAACGCATGCTGGCCATTCGTGCCCGGCTCACCAAAGACAACAGGCCCGGTGGGGTAGGGAACATCAACACCATCACGTGTCACGCGCTTGCCGTTTGATTCCATATCGGTTTGTTGTAAGTATGCCGGGAAGCGCGACAGGTTTTGGTCATAGGGTAAAATGGCATGGCAGCCATAGCCGCAAAAATTGCGATACCACACACCCAATAATGCCATCAGGATAGGCGCGTTTTGTTCCATCGGCGCGGTTCTGAAATGCTGGTCCATGGAGCGGCCCCCGTCCAGCAGCGCATGGAAATGTTCAAACCCGACAGCCAGTGAGATAGAAAGGCCAATGGAGGACCACAGGCTGTAACGACCACCCACCCATTCACCAAACGGGAACATAACATCTGTGTTGATGCCAAATTCATGCACCGCCGTTGCATTGGTAGACATGGCGACAAAATGGCGATGTACGCATGCATCACTGCCGAAATGATTGATCAACCATTTGCGCGCAGTATGCGCATTGGCCATGGTTTCTTGGGTGGTGAAGGTTTTAGAAGCCACCAGAAACAATGTCGTTTCCGGGTCAGATGATTGCAACGCGTGATAAAGGTCAGACCCATCGACATTGGCCACAAAATGTATTGTCTGGCCCTTGATATGATAGGGGCGCAAGGCCTCAACCACCATGCGTGGCCCCAGATCGGACCCGCCAATACCGATATTGATGATGGTGTCGATGCGTTTACCGCTATGCCCGGTCCACGTCCCGGCATGAACCGCATGGGTAAAATCGCGCATGCGGTTAAAAGTATCGTGAATGCCCGGCATGATGTTGTGCCCACCGACTTCGACATCATCACTGATCGGGCGACGTTGTGCGGTGTGCAGGACGGGGCGGTTTTCGGTGACGTTGATGGGGGCCCCTTTAAACATTTCCTCGCGCCAGTGTTCAACGCGGCAGGCGCGGGCCAGCGCAAACAGGCGGTCCAATGTTTCGCGGGTGATGCGGTGGCGGGAATAATCAAGGTGCAAGCCCGGCAGGCTCAGGTGACAATTTCTGTAACGATCCGGGTCCAACGCAAAGAGATCGCGAATATGCACCGGCGCTTCGGCCAGCGCGTGTTCTTCCAGATGTTTCCATTCAGGATGCGCGTTATTTAACATTGGGCAGACTTTCAATCGTTGCGGATGGTGTAATGCCGACCGGTTGCCCGACCAGAACCGTGACCAATGAATCCGGGTTTAACAGGCGTTTGGATACGCGGGTAATATCGGCAATGCCCACGGCATTGATCTTATCTTGCACGCTATCGAGGTAGGTGGAGGGCAGATCATCCATCTGCATCCCCAGCATCATTCCGGCAATGTTATCGGTGGAGGAGAGAGAAAGCGGCATGGAACCTGTCAGATAAGCCTTGGCATCATTCAGTTCCTTATCACTGATGGGTTCATCACGCATCTTTGTCCATTCGGCGCGGATAAGTCCTAAAACCTCTTCTACCTTGTCGTTGCGGGTGGAAGTGCCAAGGTTCAGCGTCGCCACATGGTCCAAACTGTTAAAGCTGGTATAGACGCCATAGGTCAGGCCGCGTTTTTCACGAATTTCTTCCATCAGGCGTGACCCAAAACCGGAACTGCCCAGAATGAAATTCATCACCTGCGCTGCATGCCAGTCTGGATCGTTGCGCTGGATACCCGTTCCGGCGATTTGAATGATGGTTTGCGGCATGTCCTTTTTATAAAGGGCGAGTGTACCGGTATTTTGCGGTTCTAAATCAGCCAACATGGCCGGGGTTGATGTCTTTGGCAATGCCCCGAAAATATTATCCAAGGCCTTTACCAGTTCAGCTTCTGTAATATCCCCGGCAACGGCGACGCGCAGATTATCGCGGCCCAGACGGGTTTTCACGAAATGATGCAGGTCTTCTTGTTTGATAGCCTGAATGCTGCTGATCGTCCCACCGCTGTTGCGGGCGTATGGGTGTCCGGCATAAAGGCGGTCATTCATAATGCGGGCCGCCATCCAGTCTGGATCGGACAGGGAGGAACGGATGCGGGCGATATTGGCATCCTTCATGCGCTGGACGGGCTCTGCATCAAAACGCGGCGCGGTCAGGGACAGGCGCAGCAGGTTAAAGGCGCGGTCTTTCTCCCGACTCAGTGTTTTGACAGACCCGTAATAATCATCGCGGCCTGCGGAATAGCCTAAGGAGATTGAATGATCGGCCAGTTCCTTTTGGAAGGCTTGGCTGTCAATATCCCCGGCCCCTTCATCCATGGTGTTGGAGGCCAGTTGCGTGGTGCCCTGAATGGCGGCGGGTTCGCTGGCGGTGCCAGCCCCGGCAAAGGCGAAGTTAAAGGCGATAACAGGAACGGAATGATCTTCGACCAGCCAGGCTTTGATCCCGCCGGGGCTGGTGATTTCCTTGATCTCGAGGAAGCGTTTATCCGCCGCCCATGCAGGGGTGGCAATGGAGAGAACCACAGCAGCAATCAGAATAAAACGGCGCATCATTATTTTTTCTCCGTCTTGGGTGTTGCTGGTTTTGGTGCTTCCGGGGGGATCACTTCGATGTAACCGGTAACAAAGGCCCTGTTATCGGCGATGTATTTTTGAATAACGTCCTTCACTTGCGCGGCGGTGACAGATTGAATGTCATAAGCCCAGTATTCAACATCATCCAGTGTCGCGCCGATGGAGAGGGCTTCACCCAGAATGCGGGCCGGGCCAGACAGGCTGTCCCGTGCAAAGGCGGCGCTGTCTTGCAGGCGTTTTTTGGCTTCGGCCAATTCGGTTTCTGTCACACCGGTTTCGGTGATTTTTTTAATCTCTGCCAGATAGGCATCTTCGACTTGTTTCAGCGTGGCGGTGTCTGCCGGGGAAATGCCAACGCTTAAACTTCCGACATCACGGACCGACCCGGTATAACCAAGGCTGGCCCCGGTTGCTAGTTTTTGTTCGACAACCAGTGATTTATAAAGACGCGTGGATGGGTTTCCGCTCAAAATTTCCTGCGCAACATCCATGGCAAGGCTGTCGGCTTTATTTTCAATCATGCCCGGGACGCGGTAGATGCGCACCCATTGCGGTTGATGAATGCGTGGATCACGCAGTGTCATCGTTGTTTGGGCCGGAAAATTATTGATGGGGGGGAAGGTTGTTTTTTCAACCTTTTGCGCTGGAATCGTGCCGTAAGTTTTTTCGGCTACAGTCTTTAATGCTTCTGCGGTCACATCGCCCGATACCACCAGAATGGCATTGGCAGGATTGTACCATTTCTTGTGCCAATCAAGCGCATCCTGGCGGGTTAAGGATTTAATATCCTGTTCCCAGCCAATGACGGGCGTTGCATAAGGGTGGCCGGGGAACAGGGCATAGCGCATCTGTTCATACAGGTGCGAGCGTGGATCATTCTCTGTCCGCTGGCGGCGTTCTTCTAAAACGACCTGACGTTCGGCTTCAAATTCTTCCGCCGGGATCAGCAATGATTTCATGCGGTCTGATTCCATCTGCATCACGGTTTCCAGATGTTGAACCGCGATTGATTGGAAATAGGCGGTGTAGTCCTGCGACGTGAAGGCGTTGTCATTGCCGCCGAGTGCGCGGACACGTTTTGACAATTCGCCCGGGGGAACATTGTCTGATCCCTTAAACATCAAATGTTCGAGGAAATGCGCCAGACCGGTTTTACCCGATTGTTCATCCGCGGCACCAACCTTGTACCAGACCATCTGGGTGATAACGGGGGCGCGGGTGTTGCGGACCAGAACGACCTGCATGCCGTTGGACAGGGTGAAGGTTTCAGCGCCCAGCATCTTTTGACGGGGCGCTTCCTTGACCGTCTCCTTCTTTGCTGCCGCAGCATAGCTTGGCTGGGCCGCAATCGGGGCCATCAGGGGGGACAGGGACAGCAGAGAAATGGCAAAAAGCTGAATGATTTTCATGCCTTAGGATGAACCGCTTTGCTCTGCGCTTCAATCCCCTGTGCCAGATATTTTTGGCGGATATTATTTGACATAAACGACTTGGGGCCGCTATTCTGCCCCTTAATCAACAAAGTATAAGATTTTCAGGGAACAGCCAGAGTTATGACAGATAATGCAGCAAGCCATGATTACGACTGGGATGAGCATTTTCGTGTTTTCGAGCAATTGCGCGATCTGGATATTTACAGTCTGCAACTGACCCGCTCTCGCCCGATGGCAAAGGGGGCTATTCAAAATCATCTGACCCAGGAATTCAGCGTGGCCGCCCGTGCCATGGGCGGTGTTCATCCCGGTCAGTTTTATCCCTTCATTACAAAATCCTTGCAGCGTGTTGTGCAGCACGCCAATGCCCATGCGGAACTGTCCGCGTCTCGTGCTAATACCCTTGTTCATTATATGACAGAACTTGCGCAGCTTTTCCCCGAAGAACGCTGGTCTGCTCAGGCGCAGCGTGAGATTAAAATGCGCGGCGATCAACTGATGGAAATGAAACGTGCCTTGCATATTATTGCCCCGATCTATGGGGATGACGGGGGCATCTATCAAGATAATCATTTATGGCAGACAGCGTTGGATGCGGTGGATATATCCATCATGCAGCATGTCGATCTTCTGGCCCGTCCTGTGAATATGTACACGGATCAATTTCCGCGCATGCGGGCGTTGACGCTAGCCCATCAGCAAGCAAGTGTTGCGGAGGTGACATTGTCACATGCCCGCGTACAGACGAATTTGATCGATGAATGTTTGCGTCTGGCCACGACCATGGCCATTTTGCCGGCGCAATATAGTGAGCCGCTGCGTGGGCGTATGGAATCGTTGACCCGCGTGGCGCATGATCTGGTTGTGAATGCATCCTATACGCTGGAAGAAGCTGCAGATTTCCGCAATTCATCCCAACTCTCAAAAGACATACAGCGCCCGATTTTTTCTTGCCGGGCGCCGTAAGATCATCTGAATAACAATGTTTTTTTAGTCTTCGATTGTTGGCGTTTTGCCCTCAGTCACGGGCTTTCCTTGTTCGGCGTTTGATTTTAAACGCTGTGCTTCCGCTGTGGGGTCAACCACGGTCGCGGCGGGCGGGCCATCCTTGCCAATATTCAGGATTTTTTTCACGACAGGTTCGTTTTTACGGACCGATTGTGTGGCTTCATAATTCACGATCTGGCGAATGTCCGGGTTGTAACGGGCATCGGCATTGATCAGCAATGCAGCCTCACCCTTGCCTTGCGCACGGCCAGCATTTGTATCTGCACCCAGAACGGCCGTGCGTGCCAGTTCAGCCATTGCTTGTTCTTGCGGGCGTGGTGCACCTGGCTCTGGTGGACGCAGGGAATATTCCGGCGGCATTTCCAGCGGGGCGCGTTTCACAACGGCGAATTCATCGGGTGCGGAGCGTGTCAGGCCCAGCTGATCTTTTGCGCCTTGGCAGCCAGACAACATTGTGGCGGCAAGCATGGCGGTGAAAATAATACGCGAATAAGTCTTCATGTGGGCGATGCCTCTTTGGGTTTCTTGTCGAAGAATAGACTATGGATCAGCAAAATGGCAATCCCGATGCAAATTGCTGAATCCGCAAGGTTAAATGCTGGCCAGTGATAGCCAAGGATGTGGAAATCGAGAAAATCCGCAACAGCCCCAAAGCGAATGCGGTCAATGACATTACCCAACGCCCCGCCGATAATCAGTGCCAAGGCCAGACACAGCGTGGGGCTTTTTGCCCGCGCCAGCCAGAACCCAAATCCGATGGAAATCGCCAGTGATAGAACGGTCAGGATCATCGGACCCATTTCGCTGTCGTGATTAAACAGGCCAAAACTCACCCCCTTGTTCCACACCATGACGATGTTGAAAAAGGGCAAAACATGCAGCTTCACAAAGACCATCTGGTCTTGCGCCGTGGTCAGCCATTGTAAAAACGGCATGGCACTGGCATCGACGGTTTTTGGCAGGGCAGCGGGTTTGATGATCCGTTCAACGATCCACCATTTGCTGACCTGATCGGCCACAAAGATGAGAAGAACAATCAACATCGAACGGGTCAGTTTCATTGTTTAGGCCGCCTTACGGTTTTTGGTGAACCAACGCACCGCATCGGCGTCGCGTGGGGACAGGTCAGGATATTCAGGGTCACTGCCAACATCGGGGGATATTTTCCAGCTGCGTTGGCATTTGCCACCCTCAGCCGGTGTGAAGATAACCCCAACACCCTCAACGTCGCTCAATGTGAACGCATCCGCTGGGGCTGCACCATGATGCAGTGTGGCTTGTGATGTAATGCAGATCTCTGCCCAGTCGAGTTGCGCCAACGTATTATCGGTCAAATAGATATGCGGGTGCGCTTCAAGGGATGAACCAATCGTCTTATCGGCGCGTTTTGGTTCCAGTGAGCCCAGAACAACACGGCGCACATCGGCGACACTCTTCCATTTTGTGGCCAGCGAATCGTTTTTCCATGATGCAGGCAGGGCCGGGAAGGTCCGCAAATGGACACTCTCTGCCTCTTCAAAAACACCCTTTGGACGGTGCGACCATGCTTCTTCGGATGTGAAGCACAGATATGGCGCCAGCCAGATGGTCAGGCATTCATAAAGATGTGCCATCACCGTGCGTGTGGCGCGGCGTTCAAACAAATCTGCGCGGTCGCAGTAGAGGCGATCCTTGCGGATATCAAAATAGAAGGCGGAGAGTTCATTGGTGCAGAAATTATGCAGCAGATGGGTTAGCTTCCCGAATTCATAGTTTTCAATATGGCCACGAATTTGTTCATCCAGCTGCGCCAGCCAATGCAGGACCAGCTGTTCCAGTTCCGGCATGTTTTTGTATTCGGATTCAGGGATACGCTCCGCTGCGCTGAACCCGTCCAACGCGCCCAGCAAATACCGGAAAGTATTGCGCAGGCGGCGGTATAAATCCGCCGTCAGCTTCATTGTGTCCTTACCCAGACGCAAATCTTCGCTGTAATCCGATGTCATCGTCCACAGGCGCAGAATATCCGCACCATGTGTGGCAATTATTTCTAGAGGGTCAACGACGTTGCCAACGGATTTCGACATCTTGTAACCCTTCTCATCCAGCACGAAGCCGTGGGTGAGGACAGTTTTAAACGGTGCATGGCTGTTGGTACCGCAGGATTCTAAAAGGGATGAATGGAACCAGCCGCGATGCTGGTCAGACCCTTCCAGATAGAGATCAGCCTTTTCTACACCCGCAAAATCGGGCCATGTTTTGGTATCGCCCAGAACGAAGGCATGGGTCGCGCCGGATTCAAACCAGACATCAACAATGTCGAAGACTTGATGGTAGTCATCGGCCTTGTACTTATCACCAAGGAAGAACTGTGCATCGCGTGACCACCATGCGTCAGAGCCTTCGGCTTCAAACGTATCGCCAATGCGGGTCAGAACATCTTGGTCCTTGATCGGTTCGCCTGTTTCCTTATCCAAAAACAAGGCAATCGGCACGCCCCAGGAACGCTGGCGTGAAATACACCAATCGGGGCGGTTTTCGATCATGGCGGTGATGCGGGCTTCGCCCTTGGCCGGAACCCATTGCGTGTCCTTAATGGCCCCCAGCGCAACATCGCGTAAGGATGGGCGTGAATTGGTATCGGCTGGATTGCTTTGGTTATCTTCGCGGTTATCCATCGCAATAAACCATTGCGGGGTGGTGCGGAAAATCAGTGGCGCTTTGGAGCGCCAGCTATGTGGGTATTCGTGCTTGACGGACCCTTTGGACAGTAATCCCCCTGCCTCATCCAGTGCCTTCAGCACGGCGAAGTTACCATTGCCCATTTCACCCTTCTGCGTCAGGACTTCCATCCCGGCAAACAAGGGCACATGGTCGCGGTACACCCCGGAATCATCGACATTGTCTGGAATGTCTTTGGCGCCGAAATGTTTCATATACAGCCAGTAATCATCCTCACCATGGCTTGGTGCGATGTGAACGAAACCGGTCCCGGTATCTTCGGTGACGAAATCACCTTCCAGCATCGGGATATCATAATTATACCCTTGCGCGTGCAGCGGGTGATTACAGACGGTAGTGCCAAAACTATTGCCGCCTAAAAATAGATCAATTGTTTCATAGGCGGTAATTTTTGCTTGCTCAACCACTGATTTTAAAAGCTGTTCAGCAATAACAAGCTTTTCGCCTACTTTAGACTTGGACCCCTCATCAACGCCTGTAACCTTAATTACGTTATATGCAATTTCTTTGCCGAAGGCGATTGCACGGTTGCTTGGTAATGTCCAAGGTGTCGTGGTCCATATAACAATCGATGCATCTTTCAGGGTTTCGATTGTCGTCGATTTCACCGGGAACTTCACCCAGACGGTGATGGATTTGTGTTCTTTATATTCGACTTCAGCTTCGGCCAGTGCGGTCTTTTCAACAACCGACCACATGACGGGCTTCACGCCCTTATATAATTTGCCGTTCAGCAGGAATTTGTGAATTTCGCGCACGATTTGTGCTTCGGCGGGTTTTGTCATGGTCAAATAAGGTGTCTTCCAATCACCTGTCACACCCAAACGCTGGAATTGTTCGCTTTGGATATCGACCCATTTCTGGGCAAAGGCGCGGCATTCATTGCGGAAGGTGATGGCGTCAACGTCATCTTTGTTTTTTCCTTCGGCGCGGTATTTTTCTTCGATCTTCCATTCAATCGGCAAACCGTGGCAATCCCACCCCGGAACATACGGGGCGTTATAGCCCATCATTTGCCATGAACGGTTAATGACGTCTTTCAATGTTTTGTTCAGCGCATGGCCCATGTGAATGTCGCCATTCGCGTATGGAGGGCCATCATGCAAAATCCATTTCGGGCGGGCGGCGGATGTTTCGCGCAGGCGCGCGTAAAGATCCATATCCAGCCAGGATTTCAGAATCTCCGGCTCACGCTTTGGCAATTCGCCGCGCATCGGAAAATCCGTTTTCGGCAAGAAAACGGTTTCTTTATAGAAATCTGCGGCGTTGGTTTTGCTGTCGGTCATGGTCAGGCCTGTCTATCGCATCTATGGGGCGTAATTGAGACAGGCACTATCGCCAAAAATCCTTGGAAAATCAAGGTTTGAGGGGGCGAGGAAGGGTTGTTTAGGCCGGGTTTTGGGCCAGAATGGCGCGGGCTTCGGCGCAATCCTTGTTCATCTGGGCGATCAGGGCGTCAAGGCTGTCAAATTTAGCCTCGCCGCGCAGACGTTTTACCGGGCGCACCCGGATGGTTTTGCCGTAAATATCGCGGGCGAAGTCGAAAATATAGGCTTCAACTTGACCTTCTTGCAGGGCAAACATGGGTCTGATGCCGATATTGGTGGCACTGGGCAGCCATTCTGATTCCGACCCGTCATCCTCCACCACTTTCAACCATGTGGCGTAAATACCATAGGCCGGGTGCAGCAGCGACCCAAGGCGCATATTGGCGGTTGGAAAACCCAGTTCACGGCCACGGCGATCGCCAACCTGAACAACACCGCGCATTTCCCACGGCCAGCCAAGAAGTTCATTGGCGCGGTCCAGATCACCAAGGCGCAAGGCTTTACGAATGGCGCTCGATGAAAAGGCTTCGGTTCCGGCATCGCTGATTTTTTCAACGATGGTGAGCGGCAGGCCAGAGGCTTGAATGGTTTCCGGTGTGCCTTTGCGCAACTGCCCGAAACAGAAATCATAACCAATGACGACATGCGCTGCGCCAAGGGCTTCTTTCAAAATCTTGCTGATAAATTGTTCTGCCGTCAGCGATGCAAAATCCCAGTCAAAGGGCAGGGCATAGAGAAAATCCACATCGCACAGCTCCAAACGCTCTGCCTTTAAATCCGGCGTGGTCAAGCGGAAGGATGGATCATCGGGGCGGAATAAATGACGCGGGTGCGGTTCAAACGTCAACACACCAAATGGTTTGCCTGCTGCCTTCGCAATATCACGGGCCTGCGCCAGCAAGGCTTGATGCCCCTTATGGACGCCATCGAAATTGCCAATGGCAATCACCGCTCCCTTGGCTTGGGGCGGAATATCGGCGCAGCGTGTGAAGGTTTTCATTTTCATCGCATTTTGTGGTAAACCTTGGCGGGTTAAGTTTCAATAGAAAGATCACTCTTTGTCCGCTCTCCATGATTCAGGCTTTGAATATCTGGCCTTTGATCCGCCTGCGGCGGAAGATGGCGCGCGCCCCGATAAGCTGATTATCCTGCTGCATGGCTATGGCCGAAACGCCCATTACATGGAAAAAATGGCCGAATCCGCGCGTAAAGCAGTGCCAAATGCCCGTATTTTATCTGTTCATGGTCAAGAACCGATGACCGGCAAAGAAATTGCCGGGGAAGGGGCTGATCATGACCTGCATATGCCGAAAGAGATGCAAGCAGAGATGTTGCAGGCCGAAATTGATACCGACCCGACATTGCGCACCCATATTCGCCGTCAATGGTTTGCGATTGATGGCCGCGCGGCGGCCTTGTTGCCACGCATTGAGCGTGTGTCTATCCGCATGAACGAATTTATTGATGCGCAACGTGATGCGTTGGGGCTTCACGATAGCGATGTGGTTCTGATGGGGTTTTCGCAAGGGGCGGGTCTGGCGCTTTATACAGCCTTCACGCGTCAGCAGGAATTGGGCGCGATGATCTGCCACAGCAGCATCATGATTCAAAACCCTGAAGAAGAAGACCCAAAGCTGGTCAGCCGCCCGCGGGTTTTATATATTTATGGGGAAGATGATCCAGAATTCCCGCAGCAGCGTTTTCACGATACTTTTACGTGGATTCAAAATTACACGGGCGGGCGGGCCGTTGAAAAAACTGTGGCGGGACTCGGGCATTATACCAATGCCAAATCCCGCCAGTTTTGCGCAGATTTCCTGCACGAAGTTTTAAGCTAAATATTATTTAGCTGGATGGCATCTCGGGTGTTCAACACCTGTTACGCGGGTCCATGTCTGGCTTTTGCCAAACAAGGGCATTCCAACATAACCACGGACCAGCATCTTGCCACTTGGCAGCATCTGCAATGTCGCGCTGTAGGTATCGCCTTCGTCCGCCTTATAGATTGAACCATCGATCCAGTTCATGGCGTCATTCTGGTGAAACCCAGCCATGATTTCCAAACCGCACATCGGACGTGTTCTTTGTCCTTCATCTGGGTTTGCAGTGTCATACTGCATACCGCCATCAATGATCCAGTGAATGCGACCACAGACTTTCGATGTATTAGAGAGACAGGGCGTGACGTTGACAACCGAGCGACCATTTTCCGTTAGCCACAGGCCCAGCGGAGAAACATCCTTCGGTTGCGCATTTGCGGTACCGATTCCGGCTACCAGCACCAGGGCAGAAAAAAGAGAAAGAAGCGCAGTGCGAATCATGATTATTCCTTTATCGCGATGTTGTTGTTCTGTTCTTTAAGGGTAGCATGAAGTCACACTGCGCCCTTGATTTTTTCTGTTGCGCCGCAACAGTTAACGCCAGACGGGTTTGCCGAGATTAACGTCTTCTTCTTTGGTCAGGCCACCGGCTGCGGCACCCACGGCACCACCGAGCAATGCCCCGCCACCAACGCTGCCGCCGGTAATGGCCCCTGCCGCGGCCCCTGTCGCTGCACCGATCCCCGCGCCACTCAAGGCACGGTCAGACGTCGAACTCCCACAGGCGGATAACGCACCCAGCACGATCATGAATGCAAAGGTATTGATATATTTTTTCATAAAGTCCTCCTGTTTATCTTTTGGCTCACTAAACAGATATGCCGTTCCTCCAAAAGGGTAAGGGGGATTCGCAAGCGGTCTTTTTAAAGATCTTAATGATTAAGCCGGGCAAGCTGCTTTATCTGCCAGAATCGTAACGCCGTGTTGCTGGCGCAGATAGGTGGCTGGAATATCCTGACTGATTTCACCGTGCAGAACGCGATTGAGAATGGATGCTTTATGGGCGCCGTTCACCAGTAATATCGTGCGGCGCGCTGCGCTCAATTGTCCAAGCCCCAATGTATAGGCGGTCTTTGGCACACGGTCCACACCGCCCCAATATTTTGCGTTTGCGTCCAATGTATCTTTGGTCAATGTGACATGATGTGTTGCTTGCGTGAAATCAGACCCCGGCTCATTGAAGGCAATGTGACCATTGGTCCCAAGTCCTAAAACCGCCAGATCAATCGGCCCGTTTTCTTGCAGCCATTGATCGATGCGGGCGATTTCATCCTGCGGATTTCTGGCATTGCTGTTAAACCGCATCCGGTTATTTTGCGGAACGCCAGCGGGGTCTAAAAACGTGCGGCTGACCCAGCCGTAAAATAAACGCTCATCATCCGGATCAAGTCCGGCATATTCATCCAGTGCCAAAAAGCGCAGGTTCTGCCACAAATCCTGCCGATGCCCGTGACGCGCAATCAATTCGCGGTACATGCCCAGCGGTGTATTGCCCGTGGGCAGCACCACCAGCGGCCCACGGCCACCTTGATGTTCGCTCAAACACGCTTCAAACGCCGCGACGAATAAATCGGCGGCATTGGCGGCAAAGGCCGCTTCATTGGCGGCAATGTGAAAAATTGGGGTGGTTTGTGTCATGGCTTCATACCTGCTTCTTCCATGGTAACCTCTTATTGCCTTGATGCAATGAAATGCTTTAGGGTGCGGGCCATGGATGATCTGACGCAGGAAATTCTGGCCTATGACCCGCCCAATGAGGCGATCCCGGTTTTGTACCGGGATGATGATTTTATGGTCTTGAATAAACCTAGCGGCTTGTTGCATGTGCCGGGGCGTGATCCACGTTTATCCGATTGTCTTGATTCCCGGATGCGCCTGATTTATCCGACGGCATCCGTCATCCACCGCCTTGACCGCGATACATCCGGTGTCGTTGTGATGGGTTTGAATAAAATTGCCCATGCCGCGATTGCCATTCAATTTGAAAACCGCACCACCGAAAAATCATACATCGCCCGTGTCTATGGCGATGTGATCGGGGATGAGGGTTTTATCGATTTGCCCTTGGCCATCGACCCAGACCGCAAACCCCGCCACCGCGTCGATCATATCAATGGCCGTCCCGCCCAGACAAAATGGCGTGTGATTGCACGCGAAGGCCATGCCACGCGCTTGCATCTATCACCGCTCACGGGACGCACCCATCAACTGCGTGTTCATATGGTGTCATTGGGGCATCCGATTTTGGGGGATCCTCTTTATGCCGAAGGGCAGGCTCTTGCCGCGTCGCCCCGGTTACAGCTTCACGCCGCCAGCCTCAGTTTCCGCCACCCGAAAACGGGTGAACTCTGTACCTTTACCGCCGACGCGCCGTTTTAGGGAGCTGACCCCCAATACCCCAAAGCTTTATCGTGGCGTTGCGCCATTGAATATTCTTGTCGTGACGGCGGCATTCTGGTAAATGTCTTGCGTGCCTTTTACGTAATATCGATGATATTCGGACGGCGGCTTAAAAATAATAATCATATCAATAGGATAGGTTCAAAATGGGTTCAAAAAAGCACAAGGGCGGCCATCAAAACAATCAACCAAAACGCGGTCAGGGCCGTGGGGCTGCGCCGGGGCGTCCTGCTGTTCCGGATGCTTTGGTGGGTGTGATTCAGGATAATCAGGGTGTGCTTGAAATGGTCCCTTGCGCGAAGAAGGACAGGCGCGTTTTTGCACTGGATCCGCAAACGCTGAATGGCGCGAAGGTCGGCGATATCATTCTGGCGAAACAGGATGGCGCAACCGCCACTGGTACACCGATTGCCCGCATTGAAAAAAATCTGGGTACGGCCAGCGACCCGGGAATTTTGAGCCTTATCAGCGCCTATGAGAAGGGTTTGCGGATTGAATTTAATCAGGCCACGCTTGATCAAACGCAGGGTATGGATGTGCCATCCTTAAATGGCCGCGCTGATCTGCGGCAAATTCCACTGGTGACAATTGATGGCGCCGATGCGCGCGATTTTGATGATGCCGTTTTTGCGGAACGTACCCAGGATGGTTACCATTTGATTGTCGCGATTGCCGATGTGTCGTGGTATGTGCGCCCGGGCAGCGAATTGGATAAGGAAGCCCTGCAACGCGGCAATTCAACCTATTTCGCGGACCGCGTATTGCCGATGCTGCCAGAGGCCTTATCGAATGGTCTTTGTTCCTTAAAGCCAAAAGAAGACCGCGCCTGCATCGCCGCGCATTTGTGGATTGATGATGCCGGTCAATTGCAAAAATATAAATTTGAACGCGCTTTGATGAATTCCCATGCGCGGCTGACCTATCCGCAGGTTCAGGCGGCAAAAGACGGGCGGCCTGATGCGCTGACCGCGCCGTTGATGAAGGATGTTATTTCGCCGCTTTATGAGGCCTATGATGTTTTGAACAAGGCGCGTATTGCCCGCAATGCGTTGACGCTGGATGGGCAAGAGCACAAGGCTGATATCGACCGCAAGACCGGTGTTATCAAGGGTATTGCGCCTTATCAATCGCATGAGAGTAACAAGCTGATCGAAGAATTTATGATTTTAGCGAATGTTGCCGCAGCCTCTGCGCTGGAATCTAAAGGTGCGGCCTGTGTCTACCGTACCCATGACCGCCCGATCTCAGCGGACCGCGTTCAAGAACTGGGCGAGTATTTAAGCGCCATCGGTATTCCGCAGCCTAAATCAACGCCAGATCAACAGGCCTGCTATAACGAGATTATGGTGTCGGCAAAAAAGCGCAATTGTGGAAGCGTTGTGCAAGATGCCATTTTGCGCATTCAGGCAAAGGCGGCATATCAAACGATGAATGTCGGGCATTTCGGTTTGGCGCTCGATAAATACGCGCATTTTACATCGCCGATCCGCCGTTATGCCGATTTGCTGGTCCATCGCAGCCTGGTTGATGCGTTCAATATGGGGGCTGGTGGATTGGACACTGAACAATCCCGCAATCTCGACAAGATGGCCAAGCATATTTCTGAAACGGAAATTGCCTCAACGGGTGCGGAGCGCACCGCGAATGATCGCTTTGCCGCAACATATCTGGCACCCGCCGTGGGGCAGGAATTCAGCGGCGTTATTCAAAGCGCAACAATGGCTGGCTTGTTCGTAAAATTCGACGGGCTGGGTGCGGTTGGTTTGTTGCCGTGGAAATCATTGCCACGCGACAATTATCGTTTGGATGAGGTCACAAGATCCATCGTTGGCCAAAATCATGTCTATCGTGCCGGTGCAAAAATGGATGTGCGTATCGCATCGGCCGATGGCCTGAAGGGGTCCTTGGTTTTGTACCCAGCCAATAATAACAGTGCCGACCTTGATGGCGTGCGGCAACAGGGCAAAAAACGCGGCGGGTATCAGCCTTCATAAGCTTTGAAATGCCATAAATAAAAAGACAGGCTGGCGTTATCGCTGGCCTGTTTTTTTATGCGCATGCGCGAATGTGTTCTGGTCATAATGCCGCGTCCTTGCTGCGTTTTTCACCCACGCCGTGATGATTTTGTCGCGCGTATTAGTGTCCCCCCATATTAGGCCAACCTAAAGTAATGATGGCTGCGCTTTTGCAGTAGAATAAAGAAACAATACTTGCTTCTATGGGGCTAATATTAAGTGCCTTGAGGGGAAGGTCATGAAGGATTTGGGAGACTGCATTGCGCTGATCAATTCAGCGCAAACGGGGGAAGAAGCGTTTGGTTATTTTTCTTCCATTATGTCTGGCTATGGTTATGAGCGTGTGGCTTACAGCCTTATCACAGACCATCCGTCGTTGCTGTTATCAAGACAGCACGGTTTGGTAACAAGTTATCCATCGCACTGGATGGCGTATTATCAGGAAAAACAATATTTAAAAGATGATCCGGTTGTTCTTGGCGTTATCAAATCGCGGGCCCCATTTTTTTGGGAAGATTTGAAGAAGGATAAGGATATTCCTGAATCATCATTTCAGATTCTGGATCAAGGTTATGAGTCTGGCGTGAAGGATGGCATTGGAATCCCCCTTTTTGGAAATCCCGGTGAAATCGTTGGTTTGGGGTTGGCGCGGAAGGACGGTGAGAAGGGACGAGACTATCAGTTTCTCGCCAACGCCTTTTTGCTCTCAACCTTCTTCCACGAAAAATATCGCAGCCTGATTGATAATCCGGTGGCTGCTAAAATCACTGTGAAAGAAAAAGATGTTTTGTCTTGGGCTGCTGAAGGCAAGACGGATGAGGAAATCGCCCTTATTCTCAGCATGTCCGTGAACACTGTGCGGTCGCATTGGAAGAAGCTTTTTGTGAAGCTCAGCGCCAATGGTCGTCTCTACTGCATCACAAAAGCCATCATGATGGGATTGGTGACACCCGGCTACATCGCAACACCCCCCCACTAAAAGTGGTAGTTGTTGTAATCTAGTGCCTCACATTCAATTGCACCTGTGTGATCCTTAGAGGAGGCCGCAGGTGATTGATTGCGTCAGTATTAGTAATTCCAGTTGTTTTGATAAAAACCTCGTTGTTGAACAGCATAAATTGCGGTTCAAGGAAGTCATCCAGAAAGAGCGCTGGGACAATGTCTATGTGCTCGATGATATGGAATTTGATCGTTATGATAATCTGGCCACCGAATATCTGATCGCCAGAGATGATCTGGGCAATGTTGTCGGTGTAACGCGCACCTATCCAACAACGCTCCCCTATATGATTTCAGAGGCCTTTACCTACCTCTCCAACAAGGACCTCCCTTCCAGCCCGCTGATTCTGGAAGCCAGCCGTCTGGTGCTTGACCGCAGTCTGTTGAGCAAGGAACAACGCAAACCCGTGATTGACCAGTTGATGGTTGCCTATATGGAACGTGGATTACAGCGCGGCATTCATGCCTATGTCGGCTTTATGCTGCCTAAAATCTGGGAATCGACTTTCTTGCGGTCCGGGTGGGATGTCACATGGGTGGGGCCTGAACGGCCCTTGCCACAGACCGGCGAAATGGTGCGCGCGGGGCTGATGTTTGTGACCGAAGAAATGAATACGAAGGTCCGTGAAACAACAGGGATATACGATAATATCGTCAATCTTGGTGAGAACGGCGATGCCTATAACCCCGGCGTGGCGACTCTCTCCAACGAACAAAATGATCGCGCAAAAAGGCTTGCGGCATGACCTCTCTTGGTTCCAGTGCCAAAAGGGAAGAAAATCTTTCCTATGGCTCTGAATTCCTGAACTGCTTGAAGCTGTTATACAGCGAATCCCTGCGGCTGGAGCTTGGCGGGCTTGCCGATATTTTGGAAAAGTCTTTTGAGGACTGTGCCTCGGTGATCGGGGCGCAGGATGCCTCCATCAACGACAACCACCAATGCATTAGACCTGTTGCAAAAGTCCGG
>DIVF01000025.1 GCA_002423285.1 Micavibrio sp. UBA6139
CGCTACTTTTGCAACAGGTCTAATGCGCTCTATAAGCAAAAGGCCTCCACAAGCGGGAGGCCTTTTTGAATTTCTGAAATCAACGAAGATCGTATTAGATCTTGTTGTGTGCTGGTGCCGGAGCAGCGGATGTAATTGCGCTGTGCACGGAGGCAAAGCCAATAACGGCGTTCTTAACGGCTGGTGCCAGACCTGCACTCATACGAGCGGCGCGACCTGCTTCAGCATGGGCTTCACGAGCTTCTCTTGCTTTATTGATCATGATTTAGTCCCTCTCATTTTTTATAATTAAGCCGTTTTTTCTATAAGCCTATAGTAAACATCTACGAGCTCTTCGCCCTGTCCGTAATTCCTATATGCTTCGTATAGTTCACTATGTCCTGATGTTATGAGGGCGTCAATAAATTCTGATTGCCCCTTTTCATCAAACTCTGTAGCCATTTTACACATTACGGCAATAGAGTCAATAATTTTCGCATCGAAGGCTACCGTGAACTGCTCTGATGTCATTGATTCATCAGGGTTTTTTGCCCCTAAAATTTGTAATTCGGCCTGTCTTAAATAGGCGCCAAGCTCCAGAATATCCATCGGAAGAACTGTGGATAACCCGGCGGGGAGGACCACATAGACCGCCCGGTTTTCTGGTAAATAGCCAGACGTGCCTTTTCCCGGAATAACATGGGTCGTGATTCTTTGTTGCGCTGCAAAGCGAAGCAGCCTTTGACCGGTTGGAACGGAGCTCAAAGCGCGTTCCAGCAATTGGCGGTATTTCTCAACATTCATCGCACCCGGCGCGGGCAGCGCGGAATCAGGCTTGCTGAAGAAACCCTGTAATTTGGACAAGGGTTGATTCTGGGGCTGGTTTTGTGTGGTCATGCGCTTACTCCGTGTTCTGCCAGGTCAACACCAATGGACAGCAGCATTTGTGAATCTGTGACATCAACGCGCCCGGCGGCATCAACCGTAATGGTCGCGCGAACGAGAGAGCCGAGATAGTACAAAGATGTTTTCACCGTAAACCCACCCGCATGATCGGGGGTGATTTCCGGTGCTTCGTGACGGGCGACGATGTCATCCATCTGCATATAATTCAGCGCACCTAAAACAGGGTGGTTTGACGGGTCTTCAATGACGTAAACATCGCCATCAGGCCCGGAAACATGGCTGAAAAAGAACACGATGTAATCGAGGACGGTTTCGGCGCTGAGTGCCAGATTGCCTGAATCATTGGCCGCATAAATCGCGGTCGGTGAACCATCGAGATGCACATAGGTTTTCCCGTCGCCCAGATAATCGAAGGAAAAAGATGGCAGGGATGAATAATTGGTCAGGCGGTAGAGAAGGAGGCTGCGGTAGAAAGACAGCTTCGCGCATTTTGCTTCGCTGGTCGCTAAAGAGAACAGGATATGGTCGCCAGACGATTTAACGTTGTCGATCATGGCGACTGTTCTGTCGCGGTCCAGTTTGTGCCATTGGGCTTGCATCAACATGCGAATTACGAATCTCTTAGAATTGCATTATCCAATATAGCGGTAATCGTCAGGATGGCGAGCGTAAAATCACGCCGCGTCTTGGCTGTTCTCAGGTGTTTTTGCGTCCATATTATGGCTGCGTGCCACTGCATCCAGTGCGGCGGCGATCAGGGGAGCGGCCTCAACCCCCGGTTTGAAGGATTCCGTTGATAAAACCCGCCGCCACGCCCGGCCACCGCGCTGGCCCTGATACAGGCCCAGAATGTGCCGTGTGATCGATTTAACCGGGGTGCCGTGGTCGCGGCCCTGTTGTTCCATATACCCGATCATGGCGCGGGCAATGTCCTCACGCGACGGGGCGGAGTGGTCATAAAAACGGGTGCCAAGCTCAGCCAGAGAATAGGGGTTGTGATAGGCTTCGCGCCCGATCATAACCCCGTCAAAATCGTTCAGCATCAGGGCAACCTGATCACCTGTGGTAATGCCGCCATTGACGATGATTGTCAGGTCTGGATGTTCCTTCTTAACAAGGGCGGCGATGTCATAGCGCAGTGGTGGAATTTCACGGTTTTCCTTGGGGCTTAATCCCTTGAGCCATGCCTTGCGAGCATGGATGATGAAAGTCTTACAACCTGCTGATCTTACTTCTTGAATGAAGTTCATCAGGAAGGGGATTTCTTCGCAATCATCAACTCCGATGCGGCATTTGACGGTCACGGGGATATTCACCGCATTGCTCATTGCGGACACGCATTCGGCCACCGTGGACGGGGACTTCATCAGGCAGGCCCCGAATGACCCGTTTTGCACCCGGTCACTGGGGCAACCGCAATTCAGGTTGATCTCATTATACCCGTAATCTTCGCCAATCTTAGCGCATTGGGCGAGGGCGGATGGGTCGCTGCCGCCCAGTTGCAGCGCCAAGGGATGCTCTGCCGGGTGATAGCTTAAATGACGGTCCAAATCCCCATGGATCATCGCGCCCGTGGTCACCATTTCGGTGTACAGGCGGATCTGCGGGCTGATCAGGCGCAGGAAATACCGGCAATGCCGGTCTGTCCAATCCATCATCGGGGCCACAGAAATATCTGGGTTTTTTAAGTTCACCATAATTAAGGCTTGATCCGTGTTATGCTTTCGCTTATCCAAAAGCGTCTGACTTCAAACGCGTGCATAGTGAATCAAACACACCCAGAATGTCCAGTAAATCAGTATTAAAAACGATTTTATTTTTTGCTTCTGTGGTTTGCGTCTTGTTCTTCATGCAAGATGTGAGGGCGGAAGGTCGGCCATCCGAGCTGAAGGGTACCGGGTTGCCCTTGCCACGCTTTGTCTCAATCAACAGCGATAAGGCCTATGTCAGAAGCGGCCCTGCACCGCGCTATCCGGTAAAGTGGGTTTATAAGAAAAGCGGCCTTCCAGTTGAAATTACACAAGAATTTGATGTTTGGCGCAAGATCAAAGACATCAACGGTGACGAGGGTTGGATCAACCGTGCGCTCCTGTCTGATCGCCGCTATATCATCGTAAAGGCCGATGAGGCTGTTGATATGCGCGAACGCGCTGCCGAAGAGGCCCGCGTTACGGCGCAGCTGGAACCGGGGGTCATTGCATCCTTAAGCAAATGCGATGAACGCTGGTGTTCTGTATCATCCGGCGGCTTTAATGGCTGGGTCGAAAGAAAGTTTCTATGGGGCATTTACGCCCGCGAAGAAATAAACTAACCTGAGTCTTCCACAGGTTTATACACAAATCTGTGCACAGTCTTCGCTTCTAAAACCATATCTCCATCCTGCCTTCATTCCTCAATTTTCCGCTTGAGTAAACCCATGACGATTCTGTCTGATAAGGCCGATTTCACCGGCCATATGGTCCGCAATTTTGTTGAGCGTTGCCAGGCATCCCGGTCCGAATTGGACGGGATGATGCTCATTCAACTTCTTGCGGGAACCTTCGTGGAAACGGCGTTGCTTTTTGATGATTCCGATAAGGGGTTAGAGGCGATTTACGACCGTCTGGCCAGCGATCTGGCCTGTGAACCGATGGCGGGCCCGCTGGGCGAGCTGGCCTTGCCACCGTCCTATATTATCGACCGTGATACGGAAGCGGGCCGCCGCGTGGCGCGCGCCTTGTTTGAAGAATGGCTGCATTGCCCGCAGGAATTCCTCGATCTGACCCTGTTCGCGGCCCAACAGATGTTTATGGCCATGGAGCAAGATGGCCAGCCGCGTCAGGACACATTCCGCCTGTTAATCGAATGCGCCAATCGCTGCATGGCCTATGAACTGGCCGCACAGGAATTGTGCGAAATCGTCATTGAACAAAAAATCGGTCTGGAAGGGTGGAGTCTTTCTGAAAGCATCTCCGGCCTGTCCGCCGTTGCCGGGCGCTCACTGGCCTTGTCCTTCAGCGGGGCGCAATTCGCGGCCTTCCGTGGCAACGACCTGCCAGAACATCTGGACCGCGTGGCCTGGGTCATGACCCAAGAAGCCATCCGTTTGGGCATCCCGGCGGGCAGCGATTGGCGTTTTGGCCTCGCCGCCAATGACCAGCCCAGCAATGCCCCCTATGAGCTGATCGCCGCGTTGGAGCCTGTCTGTCTCGATTTGTTCCGCGCTGTTGGTTTACATAGTCTTGTTGACCAATCCGTCGCCTGCGCCAAGGCATCTGGTCGTATGCTGGCCATGGCATCGGGCGGCGAACGCCCGGAGATCGAACCTGTGATTGCAAAACCACTCGCCATGGCCGCCATGACAGAAACCTACCGGACCGTTTGCCGGGAATATGCGGTCGGGCAGGGTTAGGTTTCTATGACCAAGGCGCTACTTCAAGGCTTTGGCAGGTAAAAATAAGTCTCTCTATCTTTTCCGCCTTCGCCGCCGGGTGCGTTCATGTACAGGGCGTGTTGATCATTGTCGTACCTGAAGGGCTTATTTGTAAACGGATCGTATAGGGATGGTGGCGCAAGATTAATTTCTGATTGAAGCTGTTCTGTTGGAATTTCTCGTTGCGCTAAATCAATTCCAAGTCTCGACATAATCATGAGGCCTTGTGTATGCCTCATATTTTTTGCGAGATCATCGCTCCTTAGCACCCCAGAGACCAAAAAGTAATTGATAAGGTTGGAAATTGGATTTCCTGAGGTTGTTGCAACTTTAGTCCAAAAATCAGATGAAGATATATCTTTAGGAAACTCTTTGTTGCAGTAGATCAAATACTGTCTGTCCACATATTGCGATATTGGCTGTTGTAAAAAAGCCTTTTGTTTATTTGCACAATTTTGCAGATCTTTCAAAAATCCATTCGAGGGGTATGCCAGCCCAAATAGTTTTGGCAGAGATTCGTAGATGTTATGTTCACTTTTTTCTATTGAACTCTGCGCAGCCATTATTGCGGATGCCATCGATAAATAATCATTCGTCACAAGATATGGCGTGACTAGAATTGTTTCATCAAGCGGCTGCAGTGCCATATTTATTAAATGTTGGTGTGCTGTGACGGATTTGGGTTTTTCCAGCAGGATATCATTCAATGAATATAATATAATATTGAAGTTTATGGCATATAGCGCAGAAAGTACGATGTCGTCTTGATTGCCACTGAGGCATTTTCGAAAAAAATTCATATAGCCAGCCCATTCATTTATGGCGGCATCTGTTTTTCCGTCTAATGCTTTATAGAATAAATCTGTTGATTTTAGGCGTGTCAGGTCTATAAAAGTTTGCGGGTTCATGAGGCTGCTCATGTGCGCCTTTGGAATGTAAGTGCAGGTGTTATAGCTTGGTAATTGTTCGAATCTTTTCCACTCAGTGGCGTAGGTTTTTTTAAGTTCGTCTATCTTTTCCCGTGTTAGGCAAGGTGTGCTACCGATTTTGTTTTTTTCTTGCAATGATCCGCAAGCAAAAGCGATATCGTCACTGTTGAAATCTGAAAAACTAAATGGAGATTTTTTTGCTTCTTCAAAATCGGGGTGAATGTTGAGTTTAATATCTGCAGGCGGTAGCGCGGCCAGAAACTTGCCTTGTCTTTTGAGTTCATGCAAAGCAAGAAAGCTCGCGTAATATTTATCGCGTGCCCAAGTGTATGAGTCGTTGATGTCGGACGGAGCATTTAAGCCCTGAAGTGCAATGAAGCCATTATTTGTGAAATTTGCCGTGATGCCATCTTGTGGGGTGGATGGGATGTCTGTTTTCACAAACAGGTCGCGGCCGACCTGAATAGTTAGCAGTAGAATAGACCTGTTGCAAAAGTAGCG
>DIVF01000057.1:0-722 GCA_002423285.1 Micavibrio sp. UBA6139
GGTCTGTTTGGTGGTGGGCGCGGGGCTGCCGTGGTTATTGATGCGGGCGCGGAAGTGACCACAAGCGTGCTGGCGCGGGGCCTGTCTTTCCGCGATGCCTTTGACCGCGTGCGTGCGGCGGAAGAAACGGCGACGCCCTTGGTTCTTGGCAGCCGCCATGGCGGGGCCTTGCCCGCATCGTTTATGTTGAAAGAAATCGTGCTGGTGCAAAAACGCCCCGATGCTGATCCAGCCTATTGGCGCAATTTGCCGAAGCCGTAAAGATCAAATCATTTGTCACCCCCGTCTTGTGCGGGGGTCTGGCCTTCACTATGAGAATCGCGGCCCCGGATCCCCGCACAAGGCGGGGATGACAGGTGGGGTTATTCAATATTACTCGATGTTTGCTTGATCAGCGTGATGATGGTCAGGTCCAATTGTATTCTTCATTGCGGGCGGGGCTATATAAAAAGCTGCGGCGATTGCGAGCAATAAAGCGATAACAGCTAAAACCTTTCCTGTTTTAATCATCGTGCTTTCCTACAAAAGGGGCTGGTTTTGGATTCTCGCTTAAGGGCGGTAACAAAAGAGGATTATTCAATATCCATCGATGTTTTTTTGGTGCGCAGGAATAATCCGTCCGTATCCAAAATCGGATGGTCACTTTGTTCCAGTTCTGCGCCCAGACCGCTCATTACATCCATGAAACCGGGGAAGCTGGTGGTGACGGGGGAGATATCATC
>DIVF01000057.1:793-2865 GCA_002423285.1 Micavibrio sp. UBA6139
AGATTGGTCAGATGTGTTGTCCCTTCGGCGCAGGCGGCCACCATGGCCAATGCCGGGATTTCATCAATCATATTGGGGACGCGTTCTGGCGGAACAACAATACCTTTGAGTGCGCCGTTATGACGCAGGCGCAAATCGGCCACGGGCTCGCCGCCCTCCATGCGTTCATGTTCAAATGCAATATCCGCGCCCATTTCCTTTAAGGTCAGATACAGGCCATTGCGGCGCGGGTTCATATTGATGCGCGGCAGACGAACATCCGACCCCGCAACAATCAGCGCGGCAATCGCCGGAAAGGCGGCTGTTGATGGATCGCACGGCACATCAATGGCGCAACCCGTCATGGTTTGGCCGCCCTGAATGGAAATGGCGTGGGCACCGCTTTCTAAAATCTGCGTCTTTATCTCAACACCGAAATGGCGCAGCATTGTTTCTGTGTGATCGCGTGTGGGGATTTCTTCAATAACGGTCGTTGTTCCTTGCGCGTGCAGCCCGGCTAGCAAAATGGCTGATTTTACCTGTGCGGATGCCACGGGCAGTTTGTATTCAATGGCCTTTAATGAATCAGACCCCTGTACACACATCGGCAAACGATGTCCGGCACGGGTCATAAATTTCGCGCCCATTTGTTCCAGTGGTGTGACCACACGCGCCATCGGACGTTTTACCAACGAACCATCCCCCGTCATCGTGACGGTGATCGGATAGCCCGCAATCATGCCTGTTAACAGGCGTGTGGATGTTCCGCTATTGCCCATATCAATGACATTGGACGGCTCATGCAAGGTGCCATTGCCCTGTACACGCCATAACCCATCATCACCAAGGGCAAGTTTTGCGCCCATCGACCGCAAGGCTTCGGCGGTTGAAAAGACATCACCCGCTTCCAGCAGGCCGGAAATAATCGTCTCCCCCTGCGCCATCGCGCCAAACATCAAGGCGCGGTGCGAAATGGATTTATCCCCCGGAACACGAACCGTGCCGGACAGGTTTTGAGAACGATGTGCCGTTGCCGGCTTGGGTGCAAAATGGGTCATAAGATCACAGATGAAAAAGGGGTGAAGTGCAGGAAGTAATGTAAGCGGTTTTAAGGGGTTTTGAAGGGGGAATCCCCCCTTCACCCTATTCTATTACTTTTATGCCTTACTGAAGGTGGCGATGTCGCCGTTGTAGGAATTGACGAAGGCTTCGAATTTTTCGGTTGGGACGGGACGGGAATAGCGGAAGCCTTGCACCTCGTCACAGCCCTGATCCATCAGGAATTGTTCGTGTTCCTTGGTTTCAACACCTTCGGCGATCACTTTCAGGTTTAATGAATGACCAAGGGCAACAATGGTGCGGGCGATGGCCGCGTCATCGGCGTTGTTCAAGGCATTACGGATAAAGGACTGGTCAATCTTCAGGCGGTCAATCGGGAATTGACGCAAGTAAGACAGGGACGAATAGCCCGTACCGAAATCATCAATCGCCAGTTCAACACCCAAGGCATGCAGGTTTTGCAAAATGGTGATGGTATGCTGGATGTCTTCCATGAAAACGCTTTCAGTGACCTCCAGTTCCAGCAAATGCGGTGGCAGCTTTGTTTCATCGAGAATTTTTGAAACATAGGCAACAATATCGCTTTGATAGAACTGCGCGCCGGAGACGTTGACCGCGATGCGGAAATTATGCCCCTCCCGCGCCCAACGTGCAGCATTGGTACAGGCGGTTTGAATGACCCATTCACCGATGGGCACGATCAGGCCGGATTGCTCAGCAACAGGCACAAAATCCGCTGGGGAAATAAAGGTTCCGCCTTCCTTGCTGTTATCGGGTTTAAACCAGCGCAGCAGGGCTTCGGCCCCAATGACCTTGCCGGTGTTCAGATCCAGTTGTGGCTGGTAATAGAGGTCCAATTGGCCGCGTTCCATGGCTTCACGCAGATCACGCAGCATCTGGAAGCGTTGCTGAACCGCGCGGTCGAAATCTTCGGAATATTCCTTGATCAGATCGCGGCCTTCTTCCTTGGCGCGGTTCAAGGCGATATCGGCATTTTTCAACACCTGATCCGGATCAATCCCATCATCAGGATA
>DIVF01000048.1 GCA_002423285.1 Micavibrio sp. UBA6139
GCTACTTTTGCAACAGGTCTATTATCTGAATATGAAACGTATGGTTTGTTTTATTATGGGGCAGGTTCTAAAAATGAAGGGCTAGTGCATTATATTAACAAATATGAATTATTAAAAAATATTTCTTCTGGATGGGAGACGCATTTACTATTCGGTCATATCTATGAGCAGAAGGCATATGGCCTTGAATAGCATTTATCAGCTTTTGCGCCGCACCATTTCCTCTCAAATCCTCGCTTTTGCGGGGATTTTTAATTTGCTAAGGTGGCACGTCTTTTAAGAGTACAAGGTTTTGAGAATGTTTAAGAAAATCCTGATTGCGAACCGTGGCGAAATTGCTTGCCGGGTAATTGAAACGGCGCGGGGGATGGGTATTGAAACGGTGGCTGTCTATTCCGATGCCGACCGTCATGCGCGTCATGTGCGTATGGCCGATCAGGCGGTGCGGATTGGTCCGGCGGCGTCGCGGGAATCTTACCTGCGCGGGGATGTCATTCTGGATGTTGCCAAGCAAACGGGGGCGGAGGCTATTCACCCCGGTTATGGATTTTTGTCGGAAAATGCAGAATTTGCATCGGCGTGTAAGAAGGCTGGCGTTGTTTTTATCGGCCCGTCTGAAAATTCCATCAATGCGATGGGGTTAAAGGATAAGGCCAAGGAAATCATGCAGGCTGCTGGCGTGCCGATTGTGCCCGGTTATATGGGTGAAAATCAAAAACCAGACTTCTTGCAAAAACAAGCCGATACGATTGGCTATCCTGTCTTGATTAAGGCCGTGGCCGGGGGTGGGGGCAAGGGGATGCGCCGGGTTGATAATGCGAAGGATTTTGCCGATGCGTTGCAATCTTGCCAGCGTGAAGCGAAATCATCCTTTGGCAATGATCATGTCTTGATTGAAAAATACATCGCCAAGCCGCGCCATATCGAGGTGCAGGTGTTTGGGGATAACCACGGCAATGCGGTCTATCTGTTTGAGCGCGATTGCTCGCTTCAACGCCGCCACCAAAAAGTGGTTGAGGAAGCGCCAGCCCCCGGCATGCCGGAAGCGATGCGCAAAGCCATGGGCGATGCCGCCGTGAAGGCCGCCAAAGCCATTCATTATAGCGGCGCAGGCACGATTGAGTTTATTGTTGATGTGTCGAATGGTTTGAAGGCCGATCAATTCTATTTCATGGAAATGAACACACGGTTACAGGTCGAACACCCGGTCACGGAAATGATTACGGGGCAGGATCTGGTTGAATGGCAATTGCGCGTGGCGAATAATGAAACGCTGCCCTTATCACAGGAAGAGTTGACCATTGAGGGGCACGCGTTTGAGGTTCGCCTTTACGCCGAAGACCCGGCCAATAATTTCTTGCCGCAGATTGGGAAATTAACCGCGTTTGAACCATCAGATTACGCCCGTGTTGATACAGGAGTTGAGGAAGGGGATTCCGTTTCCATCCATTATGACCCGATGATCGCCAAATTGATCGTTCACGCGGAAACCCGCGAAGAAGCGGTGCAGATGATGGCACGGGCCTTGGATGAAACAATCGTCGCCGGTTTGAACACCAATCAGGAATTTTTGAGCAACGTGTTCCGCCATGCCGATTTCATCAGCGGTGATGTTGATACCGGCTTTATCGGGCGGCACGAAGCGGCCCTGATCCCCGCGCATTACGGTCGTCCTGAGTCTTATGATCTGGCCTTGGCAGCGGCAAAAATCATGGCACCTGAGTTGCCCAATCGCGATGATATCTGGGGCAGTGCGGATAACTGGCGCATGAACGGGGTTTTGACGCGCAGCGTCTTGTTCACCAGCCGTGGCGATCATTTATCGGTGCCGGTGACGTGTCGCGGCGATGCGTTTGATGTTTTGGTGGATGGCAAGGTTATTACTATTACCCGCGATACGCTGAATAATACGCTGTTTGCGCGGTCGGGGAATCATTTGACCCTGTTCCGTGCGGGCCGCGTTATTCCGCTGCACCTTTATGTTCCCGGTTCCGATGGGGATGAGGGGGCCGGTGAGGGCCGCATCGTTGCGCCAATGCCGGGCAAGATTATTTCTGTGCTGGTTAAAATGGGCGCGAATGTCACCAAGGATCAACCTTTGCTGATCATGGAAGCTATGAAAATGGAAATGACCATCAAGGCTGGCTGCGCGGGCATTATTGATGAACTGCCTGTATCCGCCGGGCAACAGGTGCAAGATGGTGCGCTCTTGATCTCCATTGAACAGAAAGACGCCGCATGACCATTCCCGGAAAAGTCCGCCTTGTTGAGGTCGGCCCGCGTGACGGGTTACAGAATGAAAAAGAAATTGTTCCAACGGCGATTAAGATCGACCTGATCAACCGTCTGTCGGAAACGGGTTTGACCTATATTGAGTCCGGGGCCTTTGTATCGCCCAAATGGGTTCCACAAATGGCGGATACGCCGGAGATTTATGCCGGGATTAAACGCAAAAGCGGCGTTGTTTACCCTGCATTGGTTCCCAATGACCGGGGGATGGAAGGGGCGATTGCATCCGGGGTGGAGGAGATTGCTGTTTTCGCATCAGCATCCGAACCCTTCAGCCAGAAAAACATCAATTGCACGATTGCCGAAAGCCTTGAGCGTTTTGTGCCTGTGATCGCCATGGCCAAGGAACACGGCATTCGCGTGCGCGGCTATGTGTCTTGTGTGGCGGGTTGCCCGTATCAAGGGGCTGTGCGGGCAGAAAAAGTTGCTGAAGTTTCCGCCCGTCTGTACGAAATGGGCTGCTATGAAATTTCACTGGGCGACACCATTGGCGTGGGTACACCGAATATTATTCAGGCCATGTTGTATGAAACGGTTGAGCATGTTCCGGTAACGGCCTTGGCGCTTCATTGCCATGATACATACGGTCAGGCCTTGGCCAATATCTATGCGGGTTTGCAAATGGGTGTCGCGGTGTTTGATTCATCGGTGGCGGGTCTGGGCGGATGCCCGTATGCGAAGGGAGCGACTGGAAATGTCGCAACCGAAGATGTTCTTTATATGCTGAACGGCCTGAATATCGAAACGGGGGTTGATCTGGACCGCGTGGTTGATGTGGCGTGGTTTATTTCTGACCATCTGGGCCGGAAACCAGTTTCCAATGTTGCAAACGCCTTGAAGGCGAAATTAGAAAATACAATGAAAGTGAGTGTTTAAATCATGACATACCCAACCTTGAAATTCGGCCACGCTGAAGAAATCGATATGCTGCGCGATATGGTGCAGAAGTTTTCGGCGGCTGAACTGGCACCACGCGCTGAAAAAATCGACCATGACAATGAATTCCCCATGGATATGTGGAAAAAATTCGGCGATATGGGCCTGCTGGGCATTACCGTTCCAGAAGAATTCGGCGGGGCGGGCATGGGCTATCTGGCGCATGTGATCGTGATGGAAGAAATCTCCCGCGCGTCGGCCTCTGTCGCGCTCAGCTACGGCGCACATTCGAATTTGTGCGTGAACCAGATCAATCGCAACGGGACCAAGGCGCAGAAGGAAAAATATCTGCCGAAATTGATCTCCGGCGATCATGTCGGGGCCTTGGCGATGAGCGAGCCGGGTGCAGGCAGTGATGTCATCAGCATGAAACTGCGTGCCGATAAAAAGGGCGATCATTACGTCTTGAACGGCAACAAAATGTGGATCACCAATGGGCCGGATGCCGATACGCTGGTCGTTTATGCCAAAACCGATCTGAATGCCGGGTCAAAGGGTGTGACCGCCTTTATCGTTGAAAAGGGCATGAAGGGTTTTTCGACCGCGCAGAAGCTGGATAAGCTCGGCATGCGCGGGTCCAACACCTGCGAATTGGTGTTTCAGGATTGCGAAGTGCCGGAAGAAAATATTCTCGGTGATTTGAACCGTGGGGCCAAGGTGCTGATGAGCGGGTTGGATTACGAACGTGTTGTTCTCTCCGGTGGTCCGATCGGGATTATGCAGGCCTGTATGGATGTTGTTCTTCCATACGTCCATGACCGCAAGCAGTTTGATCAGCCGATTGGCATGTTCCAGTTGATGCAGGGCAAACTGGCCGATATGTACACGGCGTTGTCGTCCCAGCGCGCTTATGTCTATGCCGTGGCGGCTGCATGTGATCGCGGTGAAACCACCCGTAAAGACGCTGCAGGTTGTATTTTGATGTCGGCGGAGGCCGCGACGCAAATGGCCCTGCACGCCATTCAATGTCTGGGCGGGAATGGGTATATCAATGAATTCCCAACCGGGCGGTTGCTGCGCGATGCGAAGCTGTATGAAATCGGCGCGGGGACATCGGAAATTCGCCGGATGCTGATTGGCCGCGAATTGTTTGAAGAAACGAAATAAGCCCGGTGTTCGGGAAAACAAAAACGCCCGCTAAACCAGCGGGCGTTTTTTATATTCCGGCGGTGATATTAACCGCGTGTGAAGTTAGGGACGATGTAGTATCTGCCGTCATCGCGCTTTTCAACTGGCACGTTCAAGCGGTGCATGTTGGAGCGGCCATCAGATTTGGCATTGGGCCAGCGAACGGTCACTGACAAGCCAACGTGAGATGCGGCCATTCTCATATCCTCTAAAACGGGATCGATATCGCAAGTTAGCGCATCGGGTCCAATAGTGCCTTACCGGCGTATTGTCCGAAGATTGCTTTCAAGTCCATAATGCTATCCATCATTTGTTGTCGTTATGTACCAAGCGTGTGCTCGATGACGCGATTCATAGGCCTGCGGCGTGGATGAGTCAATCGGCAAAAATTGCCTGTATTTCAATGGCATGCAAGGCGGCCTGCATTTAAACTTGTGGCATCAATGTGGCACGGCGCGAATCGCTGTGCAATGCGTCAATTCTTCAATGTTTACAGGCATTCATCTTGCGTGTGCATTCAAACTCGCATAACCCTGATGGGGAATAAAAATCAAAAAATATAAGAACAGGGGATATGAATGCGTAATCTTACAGAAGATGATTTTGGCCGCGTTGATTCTGTTATGGCGGCGTTTCAAGCTGCAATGTTGAAAGCGATGCCGGATGCGCAGGAGCGGTTTATGCGCAATTTGAGCTTTACAGAAAAGCTGAAAATTGGGGCGGCGAAATTATCCTATGAGTTTTCCCGTAACGCGGATTTGAAAACGCGGGGGCAGAAACTGGCGTATTATTGCGAATCAGCATTGCCAGCGCTGGTTCGTACCTTTGGCGAGGCCGCGTTGTTGCGTTCCATGCCACAGGACGCGAAGAACCCGGAAGTGGTCCAGTTATGTGAAGCGTTGGGGGCTAGGAAGCTAGCGGCGCTGGTTCAAAAAACGATCTAAAAAGTCGCGAATTATCCTTTAACCACAGAATGTTCTGCGCCGCACCAATTCAAGGGTGCGGTGCTGGAAATCCGCATATTGATGCAGTAGGTTAATGGCTCGCATTCACGGGGATTCTCTTAAGGTTATTCATAATGACACAGGCGCTGCGTAAGGTATCACTGAAGGACAAATATGAGGCGACAGAGGGCGTTGCGTACATGTCCGGGTTACAGGCCCTGACGCGCATTCCGCTTGTGCAGCGTCACCGTGATATCGCCGCCGGATTGAATACAGCCGGGTTTATTTCTGGTTACCGTGGATCGCCACTGGGTGGGTATGACCGTGAATTGATCCGCATTCAAAAATATATGGACAAAGTAAACGTCAAGTTTGTTCCGGGCGTGAACGAAGATTTGGCCGCGACGGCCGTATGGGGCACGCAGCAAGTTGGTTTGTTGCCGGGCGCGAAGGTCGATGGTGTTTTTGGTATCTGGTACGGCAAGGCCCCAGGTGTTGACCGCAGCGGCGATGTGATGCGCCACGCTAACGCCACCGGAACATCGCCAAAGGGCGGGGTCTTGGCAATTTTCGGTGATGACCACGGATGCAAATCATCAACACTGTCCTGCCAATCTGACCATGCGCTGTATGCGATGCAGATCCCGCAGCTTTACCCGGCCAGCATTCAGGAATTTGTTGAATATGGTTTGCTGGGTATCGCTATGTCGCGTTATTCCGGTTGCTGGAGTGCGATGAAGGTGACATCGGAAACGGTTGAAACTTCAGGGACCGTTGATCTGGTTCATGAAAGCCGTTCGATTGTCATGCCGGGGGATGATGAATTCACCATGCCGCCGGGCGGGTTGCATATTCGTCTGAACGATATTCCACGCGATGTTGATTTCCGTTTGCAGAATTATAAACTTTTTGCCTGCTATGCCTTCGCCCGTAAGAACAAGATCGATCAGGTAATCTGGGATTCACCAAAGCCGCGCTTTGGCATAATCACATCCGGGAAATCCTATGCCGATGTGCGTCAGGCCTTGCAGGATTTAGGGATCACCGAACAGGTTGCCCGCGATATTGGCCTGCGCCTGTATAAGGTCGGCATGACATGGCCGTTGGAACCGCAAGGGGTTCAGGAGTTCGTGTCGGGTCTGGAAGAAATTCTGGTGGTTGAAGAAAAACGCGAATTTATCGAATACCAATTGAAACAACAGATTTTCAACTGGGATGCGAAGCGCAGACCTGTTGTCGTTGGTAAATACGATGAAAACGCCAACCATTTGTTGCCGCTGCATAACGACCAGACCGTTGGTCAAGTGGCCCGCATCATCGCGCAACGTATCGCACGGTTCTATAATTCGGATAAGGTCAATGCTGCCCTGAAATTCTTCGCCCAGTATGAAGATCAGGAAAAGGGTTATGTCCCGCCATCCTTGCGCCGTCCTTATTACTGCTCCGGCTGTCCGCATAACACATCGACGAAAGTGCCAGACGGCAGTTTTGCGATGGTTGGTATCGGGTGTCATTACATGGTGCAATGGATGGACCGTAACTCCGCGCTCTGCACCCAGATGGGCGGGGAAGGGGTTCCGTGGATTGGCGCTTCACCGTTCAGCGAAACGAAACATATTTTTTCGAACCTCGGCGATGGAACCTATTTCCATTCCGGTACGCTGGCCATTCGCGCCTCCGTCGCGGCCAAGGTGAATATCACTTATAAAATTCTTTATAACGATGCGGTCGCCATGACGGGTGGCCAGCAGGTGGACGGCGAACTTCCTGTCTGGCGTGTTGCGCAACAGGTGATGGCAGAGGGCGTTAATAAGGCGTGGATTTTGACCGAAAATCTGGATGCGTATAAAGATCGTTCCAACATCCCGGCTTCGGTTCAGATTTTGCACCGTGACTGGCTGGCGAAGATTATGCAGGAATGCCGCGAAACACCGGGCACGACCGTCATTATCTATGACCAGACCTGCGCCGCCGAAAAACGCCGCCGCCGCAAACGTGGCCAGTTCCCTGACCCGGCAAAGCGCGTGGTCATCAACCAGTCTGTGTGTGAGGGCTGCGGTGATTGTTCCGTGCAATCGAACTGCGTTTCTGTGCAACCGGTTGAAACGGAATATGGGCGCAAGCGCACGATTAACCAATCATCCTGCAACAAGGATTTTTCTTGCCTGAAGGGTTTCTGCCCATCCTTCGTGACTGTTGAAGGGGGCGAGCTTCGCAAAACCTCCGCCGCCAAGGGCGATGATGTTTTTGCAGGCATCCCGCAACCAAACGTCCCGGCCATGACGGGCCCTTATAACGTACTGGTTCCGGGTGTTGGTGGAACGGGTGTTCTGACCATTGGGGCGCTGCTGGGTATGGCCGCGCATTTGGAAGGTAAACACAGCGCCATCCTCGATTCAACCGGCCTGGCGCAAAAGGGGGGCGAGGTGTTGAGCCATGTTCGCCTGTCACCAAACCTTGATGATCTGCATAACGGGCACATTATTGCCGGTGGTACAGATTTGCTGCTGGCCTGTGACATCGTTTCGGCGGTGGGACGCGCGGCGCATGAAACACTGAACCCGGAACGCACACGCGCTGTTGTGAACATTGATAACACCCCTGTTGCGGCCTTCGTTCTCAATAACCAGATTGATTTCAAAAATGATGAGATCAGAGCCGCTTTGATTGCATCGACCAAGGATCAGTTCTTTGTTGATGCGACATCGGCCACTGGCACTCTACTGGGCGATGAAATGGGCACCAACGTCTTTATGATGGGTTATGCATGGCAAAAGGGGATGATCCCATTGAGCTTCGAAGCCATCGATAAGGCAATTGATCTGAACGGCGTATCCGTTGAGGACAATAAACGCGCCTTTGCCTATGGCCGTCTGGCTGCGCATGATCCTGTTCTGCTGGAATATGAGATCAAGGCGGCTTCGGGTCTGGAAGAGGTTGCACCGATTGCGGTCACACTCAGTGACATCGTGGCAAAGCGGATGAAATATCTGACCGATTACCAAAACCGTGCCTATGCCGATCGTTACAAGGCGGCTGTTGACCGTTTTGTGGCTTATCCTGACTTGCAAGAGCTGGTTGCGCGGAATTACCACAAATTGCTGGCATATAAGGACGAGTATGAAGTTGCCCGGCTTTACACCAATGGCGATTTTCTGAAATCGGTTCGGGCGCAATTTACCGGAAACTACACCCTGAAATTCAACCTCGCCCCGCCGATTATGGAGCAGGAAGATCCCGCCACAGGCCGTCCGAAAAAACGCGTCTTTGGTCCGTGGATGATGACAGGATTTAAGATTCTGGCTCGGATGAAAGGCTTGCGCGGGACCGTGTTTGATCCGTTCGGTCATTTGAAGGATCGCCGTGATGAACGTGCACTGATCGAAGAATACGAAACCCTGATGCAGATCGTCTTGACCAGCATCACGGCGGATAACCATCCGATCTGTGCTGAGCTCTTGAACCTGCCGGACATGATCCGTGGCTATGGCCCGGTCAAGGCTGGCAATATCGGCAAAGCTCGCCAAACGCAACGCCGCTTGCTGGAAAAAATGAATGCGAAGCCTGTCACACAACAGGCCGCTTAAATAGAATAGGGTCGAAGGGGGCACGCCCCCTTCAAACTACCCCTTAAAATCCCTTATTTTACGGCTGTTTTGGCTGTACTTGCGTCACATTGATCGCCTTGTTTTCAAGGTGACCATGCAGCGTGTGGTGCTGCACGATGTGCATATTATGCGCCACGCTGATGATGATGGTGTTTGGCAATTTTTCAACGATGGAATCATAAAGCGCGATACCTGCGTCTTTATCCAGAGCGGCTGTGACCTCATCCAAAATCAAGATATCGGGGTGGTGCAGCAGGGCGCGGGCAAAGACCAGACGTTGCTGTTCACCGCCGGACAGGCGTTTGGACAGAACGTCGCCGTTGACAACTTCGCGGGCCAGATAGAAGGCTGCGCTGCCTTCTAAGAAGGTTGCAACTTTTTTGGCGCTGCGTTTCAAAAGCGGGTGACGGACCAGATCAATGCCTTGATCCAGATCGGCTGAAACGGTGTTGACGAACAGGCTGGTGAGGCCCCCGGCGGTGCTTGTTTTATCAAGCCCGTACCAATCGCGGTTGCGCAGCGGCTCGGCGGCACCATTGAACAGTTTACCGATCCATTTTCCGGCTTTGTTAAAGGCAAAGTTCCAGGTCAGTTGCGGTTCCAGTTGTTTTAAAATTGCGGTCTTAACCTGGCGGGCAATTTCGGCGCATTGGAATTCGCACAGTGGGTTTACATGAGCCTTAATCAGGGCCTTTTGCAGCTTATTTTGCAGCGAATCTGTAATGTGATCCGCAAAATAGTTCAGGCGGCTCATGTTGATATGTTCAACTTTGCCGATATTTTTTTCAATCAGGGCTGGAACATCCTTCACCAGATGATCAGCCAGTTTTTGAACCAGTGCACGGTTCAGTTCATTGCTGATCTTGGCGGCCATGGGTTCGATCTGGCTGCGCGGGACGCTGTGCCCGACATGAGAGTCGAGCGCTGCGATCAAACTCTGGCGCAGGTGACGTTCATTTTGGAAGCTAAGCGATTGTGCAGTGTCGATATTTTCCTTCACAATACGTGGAATGGTCATACACAGGGATTGGGCCAGAAGATCCATCTGTTCTTCTTGTGTTACGTCATTCGCAATCCCGTTCAGGCAGCTTGGGATTTGTTCCAGAACTTTGTCGATCACATGATGTGTCTGGCGTTCCGGCAGGAATTGAACCAGACGGTCATGACCAACGGCGCGCAGGGCTTTTTCAATCTGGATATCGTAAAATTCGCTTTCCGGGCGCGGGTAGGACAAAACGCCCTTCAGCGACAATGTCGGCATATAGGCACGCTGGGATGCGGTGATAATGCGGGCATTGGCAGGCAGGTCGATCTGGCCATCGCCAGATTCCCACAATTGGCGAATGGCACGGATCAGGGTTGATTTACCGCTGCCCGATGCGCCGCTGATAATTAAACGGTCGCCCGGTTTCAGGCTCAGGTTCAACCCCTTAACCAGAGGTGTACCATCATCAGGACGGTTGAGGTTCAGGTCGGAAACGCTGAGCGCGGCGGAGCCGTCTTTACGCTGGGTTACATGAATATGTTTTGGTTTGTTTGCATCGGTCATAGCGATGGTCCCTTCGGTGCTGTGTTTTCACCGGATGGTGGCTGGTCTTGTGCCAGCAATTTTTGTTTTTCGGTAATGTCTTTATTTGATTGTTGAATACCGTCCGTCAGGCTGGCCAGACGAATGGATGTCGCGCTGAGATCGGCCAGACTTTGGTAGTTATCAATAAACCAGCTGAAGGAGCTTTGAACCTGTCCAAAATAATAGGCGGTTTTTTGTAAGGCACCAAAGGTTGCAACTTTTCCCGCAATAATCATCGGCGATGCCGCAGTGTAGGGCACAACAATGGACATGTTACCGTAGAGTGCACGGGACAGGACCAGTTGTTTCCGTTTCATAATGATGCTTTGCGCGTTTTGCATCACGGTGTTGAAAGAATTTTTCAGGATTTTCTTTTCCTCCTCCGCGCCGCCGTTCAGGGCGATGGATTCCGCGTTTTCTGAAATACGCTTCAGGTCAGAACGGAAGAAGGCTTCACGCATTTGTTGCTGGCGGTCGAGGTTAACCAGCGGACGACCAATGGCATGGGTGACACCCGTCCAAAGACCCGCATAACCAGCCGCTATCCAGAACATAACGCCGGGAATTACAAATTCTGGCCCACCAATGGTGGCAAGGTTGAAATCGCCAGACATCTTCCACAGCAAAGTAGAGAAGGTGGCTAGGCTCAACACCGAACCAACCGCATCGGTGGCCAACGACATAACGCCGCCGGTGAATTTATTGATGTCTTCTTGAATACGCTGGTCAGGGTTTTCTGCATTACCGTAAAGGGTTGGCAGGCGGTAGAAGGCGTTATTGCTGAGCCATTCATTATTATACTTCTCAGTCATCCATGTTCTCCAGCGGAGTGCTGTGAACTGGGCGAGGGAGAAGCTCATCGCGACGGAAGCCATGAATTTGCCAACCACCAGGCCAAAATCACCGACCACGGAGGGTAGGGTTTTAAATTGTTCCTTCATGATGTCGGCGAATTGAGCAGGATCACTGAGGGCCATATCTTTATTCTTGGCGGCAGCGGTGATTGCTGTCTGGAACAGGTCAAAGAAATTACCCTGCCATTCCGAGAATTGAACCAGAATATCCACTTGCCAGATGGTCGCACCAATTGCGCCGATCAACATCGGCCACGCGATCATCTTTTCGCGGTTGCTGGATTGTGTCCAATAGGGGGTGATGAGTTTGAACGTCGAGCGCAGCGTGTTGTTCGCCGTGCTAAGGCTGGTGCTGCCAAGCAATTCTGGGCGAATGGGCGCGGTCGATGGTTCGATCAGATCGTCTTTATATACTGGCGCGGAAGCCCGGCCAAAGACCTTGGCGAGCCGCTCTTTAATATTTTTCATAATTTCTTATCCCTGTTATGACCATAACAAAGCAACCGCCATGCGGTTTGTCAAAGAAATTATAAAAATTCATGCAAACGCTGTGTGAAAGATTATTTCGCCTTTGGCGTCACGGCACAGGTTAATTCGCTTTTGGCGACCAATTTGCCGTTATCGGCATGGATGAGGATATCCCAGACATGCTTGGATTTACCGAGGTGCACAGGGCGGCAGGTGGCGGTGATATGCCCATCCATGGCCGGGCGCAGGTGGTTGCAAGTGATGACCGAACCCACCGCATAATATTGCGCCGGGTCCACGCACATCAGGGATGCGAAGCTGCCGATGGTTTCGGCCAGCACGCATGTTGCGCCGCCATGCAAGATGCCATGGATTTGATGTGTGCGGCGATCAACCGGCATGCGGGCCTTCACGTAGTCATCACCGATTTCGGTGAATTCAATGCCAACATGATCGACGATGGAATCGTGCGTGACGAAAAATTTTATTTCGTCGGGTGTGTATTTTTTGAACCAGATCATGATGGCCGCTCGCATTTTCCGAATTTGCGTTGATGACGAAACATAATAGTATCATTTCATGGAGAATGTCATGAGTGTTGATAACGCGATCATCGAAAATTATACCTCTGCCGGGTTATACGACCGGATGATTGAGGTGATGGGGCCAGGGCCAGTGACCTTGGATGGTTTGGCAGTGGTCGATAATCTTCATGTCGGTGGCCGGGCGGCGACACGCTACCTGATGGAAAATATGACTCTGACGGACGGGATGGCGGTCTTGGATATTGGATCGGGTCTGGGTGGGCCGGCACGCCACATCGCATATCATACAGGTGCGAATATCACCGGAATCGATTTAACTCCTGATTTTTGTGAGATTGCCACGCGCTTTACTGTGGCGGTTGATATGCAAGACCGCGTGTCTTTCCATGCGGGGACGGCGCTGGCAATGCCCTTTGCCGATCAATCTTTTGATGCGGCCTATACCATTCACACGGCGATGAATATCGAAGACAAGGCGACATTATATAAGGAAGCCTTTCGCGTTTTAAAGCCGGGGGCGCAGTTTGGCATCTACGACATTACATGCGGGGATGATCCGCGCGATCCTGAATATCCGTTACCGTGGTCTGCTGTTCCGCAGACAAGTTTTCTTGTAACGGTGGCTGACATGGCGATGCTGCTCGAGATGGCCGGGTTTGAAATCACCCTGCGTGAGAACCGAAAACAATTCGCGTTGGCTGCGTTGCAAAGGGGGCTGGCAGAGGGTTCAACCGGGCCGGGGCCACGCATTCGTGGCGGTGATTTTGCCACCCGAGTCGCGAATCTGGCTGCGGCAGTGGCAGATTCACGGTGTGCTGTGTGGCAAATTATATGCAGAAAACCTGCATAGGCAGGGATAGGGTCGGCAATAAAATGGCCAAAAACCCCCTGAAAATGGGGTAAAAAGCAAAAAAATGCAAAAAAATGCCTATAACTGTAGGGTTAAATGAAAAAAACTATCGACCTGCGGCGTTTCCTGCATCATGAATGGATTATGAACAAGCTGATGTGATTCTCAAAAACGTGGTGTTCACCACTGCGTTTGTGATTAAAGCAGCAGAAATTCCACAACCAAACCATATGAGAGTTTGAAAACATGGCTACTAAAACAGCAACCAAAGCAGCACCGAAAGCCGCAAAAGCAGCCCCTAAAGCAGCAGCGAAAGCAGCTCCTAAAGCCGCAGCAAAAGCAGCAGCACCGAAAGCAGCCGCTAAAACAGCAGCTCCTAAAGCAGCAACAACCTCCACAACAAAGGCTGTTACAGCACCAACAGTAACACTGAAACAAATCGCGGCAGAACTGGCTGAAAAGCACGAGCTGACCAAAAAACAAACCAATCTGATCATGGATGATCTGATTGCTCACCTGGTGAAAAACCTGAAAAAAGGCAACCGTATCCGTATGGCTGGCCTGGGCATTCTGCAAGTTCGCAAGCGCGCTGCTCGTATGGGCCGCAACCCTGCAACAGGCGAAGCGATTAAAATTCCAGCGAAAAAGAAAATCGCTTTCCGCGCTGCTAAAGAACTGAAAGAAGCAGTCGGCAAATAATTTCTTGCCCCCAACGAGGCAATGAATAAAAAAACCCGTCCCTTGCAAAGGGGGCGGGTTTTTTAATGGGTGATATTAATGGGCAGCTGTTGCCGGGTCACCGTTCAAAGCGATGGTTTAGGGGCAGCGTTTTTCGTACTCGGCACCAGCAGATCATTCAGATACCCGTTCGATAGCAGTAATCCTGTGAGAAAAAGTTTTTCTTCCAGATCAGCGCGGCGGTTTGGCGCGTTATGAAGTTCTTTGCGCCATGATTCAAGTTGGTTAAACACGCCTTGGCGTGCTGTCTGTCCATTGCCCTGTGCAAGGCGTATGGCGGATTCCATGGTTGTATAAATATCAAGCTTCATGGTGCTGGGGATGGCCACGGCCAAGTCTTCACTGGTTGGTGGAACAACGTCTTCCTTTTTAAGGACAGGTGTTGCTGTTTTTGTAAGCAAGCGCACCTTGGCGGCCACGGTACGGGTCAGATATGCATTCAGGAACGCAACATTGCGTGTGGCGTTTGCATCACCCGATGACGCCTTCTGTGTCAGGGCCTGAACATATGAATCACCTTTTTCTAAATATGTGGTCGCCGTACGGAATTCTTCCTTTGTCAGGGCATGTTTATGGGTCAGATCAGTGGCGATACGTTGAATGTCGGCTAGGCTGTAGGTTTTTACCTTATCCAAACCAACGCTGTTAATATGGGCCAATGCGGCATCGTGGGCCGGGGTGGTGTAATAGGAAATGCCTGAATAATATTGCGCATCGGTCTTTGGGGAATAAGCCTCCATCATTTTGGGGCCATTCCAGCGTGAATGAACAGCACGGGCATCGGCGGTGTGATTCAGGATGTCGAGATCGCCCTGTGATGCCATTGTTAATGTGGCGGCGACATCGGCAAACATTTCGGAACGGTGAATGCCATGCGCGTATTCAAAGCCTAAATCCTTGTGAATGCTTTCGCGGGCCTGAACAAATTCCCGGTCCATGCAATGCCATGTTTCGTGCCATGCCACGCGTTTTGCCATTTGATAGGGGCCGGGATCAACTACCGCTCGTAAATGTCTGGGCCCGGCTTCACCAATCCACCCTTCGAGAACAGTTCGTGATGAACGATCCGGTGTTTCCGGTATGATCACGCATATATCGGGGGTATTGGCGTTGCTATTGGTTGTGTTCAGGTGCAGGGCCTGCGGGTTGTTGCTGTTTGTGCCATAAGGACCGCCCATCGACCAGAATATGCCGGAATAATCCTTGGACGACAGGTTAAGGTCGCGTTCTTGTAAATGGAGATAGAGTTTCTGTCTGGTTGAATCCGCGTTTGGTCCGGTGGTGGTGTTGACCTGATCAATATCAAGAATGGCAACGCGCAGGGCGGGGTTCTTGGTTGTTCTCAGATAGTCATTCGCCTGACGCTCGATATCCGCAATCATGGCCGATGCCGTTGTTGTGTTAGACAGCAGGCGTTGCGGTTGCTGCTGGGGTGTCGGTGTTGCATAGATTGTTGTTGGCGCGCTGGTGGTGGCGCAGCCAGAAGCCATCATAAAGCTGAGTGAGAGCGCGCCCATAGCATTGCGCAGCCCCTTTGATTGGGGGGTGGATGGTGTCATTTTGAATGTCCCTGTCATTTTTTGATTATTCTGCGGAAAATCATTATATGAAAAACGGTGTAATGTCATGTGTTTAGCGTAACCTTTTGCTTTTTCAGCATAATTCAGTTAGTTTCGCGCACCCAATCAAGGATTTAAAGCAAATGAGTGTTTCTTCCCACGCCACCAGTTTTGCGGCCCCGCGCACCGACGCCCAAGGGCGCATTCAACTTATCGGGATGAGTCTGGCAGAGATGCAGGACATCATGGCCACGCATGGCCTGCCCAAGTTTCGCAGCAAGCAGGTCTGGCACTGGGTCTATCGTCGCGGTGTGCGTGATTTCGAAATCATGGGGAACCTGCCCAAAGAGATGCGGGCCTTGCTGACCGAAAAATATTCAATTGACCGCCCCGAAGTTATTACCGAACAACGCTCCAGCGATGGAACCATCAAATGGTTGCTGGCAATGTCCGATGGTCAGCGCATTGAAACAGTCTTTATTCCAGAGGCCGAGCGCGGCACGCTGTGCGTATCATCGCAAGTCGGTTGTACGCTGACCTGTAAATTCTGCCACACGGGCACGCAGCCCTTGGTGCGGAACCTTGGTCCACATGAAATCCTGCAACAGGTGATGCATGCGCGCGATATTCTCGGCGAATGGCCGACCTCGGAAAAGGGTGATAATCTGGGCCGCGACCTGACCAACATTGTTATGATGGGAATGGGCGAGCCGCTTTATAACTACCAGAACGTCGCGAAAGCCCTGAAAATCTGTATGGACGATGATGGCCTGGGGATTTCAAAACGCCGCATTACGCTGTCCACATCCGGCGTTGTCCCGCAAATCACGCAATGCGGTGAGGAGTTGGGCGTTAATCTGGCCATTTCCCTGCATGCGACAAATGATGAGCAGCGTTCGGCCATTATGCCGATCAATAATAAATATCCGCTGGCTGAATTGCTGGAGGCTTGCCGTACCTATCCAGGCGTCAGCACCATTCGCCGCATCACGTTTGAATATGTGATGTTAAAGGATGTGAATGATACCGATGCCGATGCCCGCCGTTTGATGATGATGTTGCGTGAAATTCCTTGCAAGGTGAACCTGATCCCGTTCAATGACTGGGAAGGCAGTGGTTATGAATGCTCCCCGATGGAGCGCATTCGTGCCTTCGCCAAAATTTTGGAAGATGATGGGTATGATGCGCCAATCCGCAAGACACGCGGTGCGGATATTCTGGCGGCATGCGGTCAGTTGAAATCTGAAAGCACGCGCCTTCGTAAATCCGAAGCGTAAAATTTAAGCAGGAACATACATCTTCGCATCAAAGGCAACCCGGCTCGGGTTTGCCTTCATGCCTTGCGTTTCATTAAAGACCACACGGTCAATCGCCGCATAGGTGTCGCGCAGGCGAAAGGCGAGGGATGGGCGGTCTGTTGCCTGTACCGGGTCTTGGATAATGGCGGTGTTACGCCCCTCAATTTCGGCGATTGTCACGCGGTTAATGATGGCAGTTTGTTGTTGGGCGGCCTGTCTATTGAACAAAAAGAACACGCGGCGGTCCATAGCGGTTTCGCCACTTTGTTTGGGGCTGGCCACATCCTGAAAAAGTCCTGAAATCACGCGTCCACCTGCCTTGGTCACGGCGGAGATTTGCGGATAGCTGTTGATACTGGTGCGTAGCAGGACATTGTCAAACCCGGCCAGCGCATTACATTCAATCAGGATCTTCTTCATCGTCCCGGAAATGCCACGGCGGCGTAGATTGGCGGCAACGCCGTCTTCTGCGAAATAGGCACAGCGTGTTGTGTCCAAAAGGTCAGAAACGTGGCTGGCGACGGATTCTTTCGCGGCGAGGGGGATGGAGGAAACGAAGGCTCCGATGCGGCCCTCATTATTTGGATCGCGGGCTGTTAATACCAAACCGCCTTGATCCACTGCGGTCATGAAGAAGCCAAAGACTTCGTCATCGGTGAATGTTTCGAAATAAGGGGCTTCGGCGAAGACATCGCGGTACAGGGTCAGTAAACCATCCCCCGCGGCACGTTCCATACTTCGTGTATCGGACACCCAGTCGATGGTCAGATTGTTTTGCGCGCCCGTTTGTGCCACGGTTTTCGTGATGTTTTGGCGAATTGCGGTTGTCATTTTGTCACTACACCCAGTATTATTGTATTAGCACGTTAATACAAATTTAAAGGCTGCGTCAAACAAAAATCATGGGAAAAGGAAAGAAAACCATGGCAACGGAAAAAACTATTCTGGCAGGCGGGTGTTTTTGGGGGATGGAGGAGCTCTTCCGCCAGCAACCGGGTGTTTTGGGCACACGGGTGGGGTATGCGGGCGGACATCTGGTGGACCCGACTTATAAGGATCTGGGCACAGGTAAAACCGGACACGCTGAAGCGATTGAGGTTGAATTTGACCCGCAGCAGTCGTCATTTGATGCGATTTTAGCGTTCTTCTTTCAAATGCATGACCCGACAACCATCGACCGTCAGGGCAATGACCGCGGCAGTCAGTATCGCTCTGCGATTTTTTACACCAGTGAGGCGCAGCGTGATGCCGCATTGGCGATGATCCGTACGATTGATGCATCAGGCCGCTGGCCGGGACCGCTGGTGACAGAAGTGAAGGCGGCAGGGCCGTTTTATCTGGCAGAGGGATATCACCAAGACTATCTTCAGAAAAATCCGGGTGGTTATACTTGTCACTGGGTGCGGCCCGATTGGCGGGTTTAGTTTATCCACATTATTACCATAATACGAAAATGTTTCGCATAACATCCCTTGATCTCAACTTTGTCTTTACGCTAGTGTCACTCCCATCAATAAACATAAAAAAAATTTACAGGGAGACTATGCGTGACCCAAGACCCATCCAAAGATCAATTGATCGGCCAGCCACTGAGCAACGATGAATCCGCTTTCCTTGCTGAAAAAGTGCAAGATTTTTCTTCGCAGCTTATTTTGGCGCATAAGGAAATCGCAAAAGATGTATGGGGTCAGGATAAAGTTATTGAGCGGATTTTGAATACGCTGGTTGCAGCCGGGCATTTGTTGTCCGTTGGCGCGCCTGGTACGGCAAAGACCCGGACTGTATCGCGTGTTGCAACTGTGATGGGGCTGGACTGGAAACGCGTTCAGTTCACATCCGATTTGATGCCATCCGATATTCTGGGTTCAGAAATTTTGGAAGTCGGCGAAAGCGGCAAGCAAGAATACCGTTTCAACAAGGGGCCGATCTTTACACAGTTCCTGATGGCCGATGAGATCAACCGTGCCGGTGCGCGGACACAATCTGCGCTGCTGGAAGCGATGCAAGAGCGCCGGGTGACCATTGCCGGTCAACGTTACATCTTGCAACAACCTTTCACCGTGATGGCAACGCAAAACCCGATCGAGCAGGAAGGGACCAACCCACTGCCAGAGGCGCAGCTGGACCGTTTCTTGATGCGCCTGGATGTTGATTATCCGGATCTGGAAGCCGAAAAGAAGGTGATGATTCTTACCACCGGTACATCTACCGATCTGCGTGCTTTGTTTGAAAAGAGCGCAAGCGGCGTTGATTTGACTCAAGCCGCAGATAAAGACGAAGAAATCACGCTGAAATCCATTTTGGGTCTGAACGATTTGATCCTGATGCAAAAAACAGCGAAGCGTTTGCCGCTTTCTCAAAACGTTGTTGATGCGGTGATGCAGATTGTACGTAATGCCCGTCCATCCAACCAGGATGCATCGAAACTGGTTCAAGAACATGTGTCCTGGGGGCCGGGTCCACGTGCGGTACAGGCCTTCGCGATGGCCGCCAAGGCAAAGGCCCTGATGGACAATCGTCTGGCACCGAATGTTGCGGATATTATCGACTTGATCGATCCAATTTTGGAACACCGTATGGCATTGAAATTCACTGCCAAGATGGAAAAAGTAACATTCCAGGACATTAAAAAAGAACTGACACGCGGCCTGTAAGGCGGCATCATTTCATGAATATTAAAAAAGGCAGCCTGTGTGGCTGCCTTTTTTGTTTTTCTATTTTGGGGCTGATTTCCCCAGTTTTTCGAGAATGGATTTCATGTGGATCTGATCCTGTTTATACGTCCCAGTCAGGGCAAACATCACCATGTTGATGCCTGTGCGCAGGGCCATTTCGCGTTCGCGTGACATCGGCCCCAATGTTGTGCCGGACCATGCGCCGGCCCAGTTGCGCTGGCCGATAATAATGCGGGAAGAATCACCATGGATTTTAGAATCTGATTCAACCAGAACTTTTCCTGCGTTGCTGCTGCCGGGCAGGGAGGAGATCAAATAGAATGATCGGGTCAGGGAATGGTCGGCCCTGACTTCTTGCAGAGGTGCAACGCTGAGATCATCCAAAATATTTTTTAAGGCCGCATCGTCGCGTGAATCAAAAATAATCACACCGCTATTGTCCAGATATCCTTGTACACGCTTTTTGGCGTCGGCGGACAGGGCGGGTGTGGTATTGGTGATTTGCCAATAGATAATGGGGAAAAGCGACAAATCGTCCTTTTCAATGTTCAGTCCGACAACACCCTTCGGCTCGACGGCTGTGCGTTCCAGTAAGGCAATGCTTAAAGATTCCAATCCGCGCTTCGCCACATCATTATTGGCAGCAGAGGATGTAATGATATAGGCCAGATGCAGGCCGCTGGCGTAGGCGATGTCCTTTGATCGCTCTTGGGTGCTGGTTGTGGCTTCTGTTTCTGTCTTAGCAATTGTTGCGACTTCTTGCACAAGGTCTAATGGTGCGCTTTGTGCTTGCGCGGTGAAGGCGGCGCTCAGCGCCAGTAATAATCCTGCTGTGGTGCGTTTCATTCCCAATTTCCCTGTGCCCGGTCATTTTTATGTTTTTTGGACAATATTGCATAACATGCACAACGAGGTGATGCAAATACTGACTGGATTGCGGCATTGCCAAAGAAAATGGCTGATTTACAAGGATTTTTCTGCACTGCTGAATGGTTAATTTTGTAGGAAAGTGATTGACAGAGTGCCGTGCGATTGTTAGCCATAATGTTAATAATTAAGAACAAAAAGAACAGGGTTAAGAAATGAAACCACGCAATGCGCTTGTTTCAAAAGTGGCTGCTGCGGCATTGGCCTTTGGCCTTGCGCAGGGTGCCGTGGCATGGGCGCAAGATAACACTGCGCCACAACCCGTTGAACCTTCTGCAAATGCAACAACCACGCAAGCAGCCAAGGGGCAGCTTGTCAGCAGTTGGACCATCAGTGCTGATCCGATGATCCCGATTGGGTTGATTGCGGGTTTGGGTTTGCTGTACGGCGCGGGTTGCCTGATTGCGGCGCGTGGGAAGACAAAGGGCGCATGGTTGCGTGCTGCCGCAGGCGGCGTGATGGTTGTAACTCTTGTCAATCCTGAAATTCTGACCGAAGAACGCGAGGTTATTCCAACCGAAGTTGTCGTTGTCGTTGATAAAAGCGGCAGCCAGAAACTGGATGGGCGCGATGTCACCACACAGGGCGCTTATGACGATGTCATTCGCCAACTGGCGCGGATTCCCGGTACAAATGTTCGGACCATTGAGCTGAATGAAGATGCGGATATGAATGCAGCGGGCTTTAGCGCCAGCTCTGCCGCGCGCCCCGGTCAATATCAGGGTACGGGGCTGTTCAGAACCATAGACGAAGGCCTTGCCGATGTGCCACGGGATCGTTTGGGGGCGGTGATTGTGCTGACCGACGGCGTTGTCCACGATGCGCCACCCAATACAAATAACGTTGATGGCAGTGTTCCAATGCATGTTCTGCTGTCGGGGCGGGCGGGCGAAGTTGATCGCCGTATTGTCATTGCGCCAGGATCAAACTTTAAAGAGATTGATGAAGGGCACACCATATCCTTCACTGTCTTTGATGATGGTGTAGCCTTGTCGAGTACAGCGAAACCCGTTCGTGTCACCATAACCAATGAAGGTAAAGATCCTGAGACTTTGATGGTGACACCGGGTGAGGTCAATCATATCACTGTATCGTCTCGTCATTTGGGCCGAAATATAATTCAGTTGGAAGTCGAGCCTCTGGAGGGCGAAGTTACAACACTGAATAATCAGGGGATTGATGTTTCGCATGGCTGGGAAGGCAATAAAAACGTCCTGCTGATCTCTGGTGCACCCGATGGCAGCATGCGTATGTTCCGCGATGTTATAAAGACAAATTCCAGCAATAACCTTGTTCATCTCAGTATTCTTCGTCCGCCAGAAAAGCAGGATAATACCCCGCTTAAAGAGCTTTCGATGATTACATTGCCGACCAATGAAATTTTTGCAGATAAATTGAATGAATTTGATCTGATTATTTTTGATCATTATGCCTATGACGGTTTGATTGCCGCACCGTATCTGGACAAGATCGCAAAATATGTACGCGAGGGTGGCTCTTTGCTTGTGGTGGCAGGGCCAGAATTTTCAACATCGCGAAGCCTTGCCCAAACACCGCTTGGTCCTGTTTTACCTGCACAACCCAATGGTCAATCCATTGAAAAATCATTTGTGCCCAAGGCCAATACAATCGGCAGCCGTCATCCTGTGGTACGTATGATGCCACCCGATAGCAAAGATGTTCCATGGGGTCCGTGGCTGCGCATGGTTGGCATTAACGGGGCAAAGGGTCATACGCTTCTGGACGGTGCTGATGGCCGCCCACTGCTGATTTTAAATCGTGAGAATGAAGGCCGCGTGGGTATGTTGCTGTCTGATCAATCATGGTTATGGGCTAAAAGTTATCAAGGCGGTGGGCCGTCCTATGAAATGCTGTCCAATGTTTCTCAATGGTTGATGAAATACAAAAAATTTGAAGAAGAATCGGTTTCAATTACCGAAATTCGTGGTCAAATTGTTGTTGATCAGCAAACAATGTCGGACAGCCACCAGCCAATAACGCTGTACACGCCATCTGGAAAGGCTGTGTCCTTGAAACCGGAACCTTATGGTCCTGGCATATGGCGTTCAACACTTCCGGCTGAGGAAATCGGTATATACCGTGTCGAACAAAAAGGCCCATATCCGGCAACAGAATATGAAGGTGTGCGTCATGGTAACGAGTTTGAATATAAAAATGTAATTTCAACGCCGTCCATCATGGAACCCGTCATAACGCCAACCGGTGGTGCGGTTATACGGATGCTGGATGCAAAGGACAATTTGGCGATGCCAAATATCCGCCCTGTAACGGCAGAGAACGCTTCACAAGGTGTGACTGGCGATGGTTGGATCGGCGTGAAAATGAACGGTCAAAGCGTATTAAAAGGCGTAACCGGGGAGTCATTGCTGCCGCCATGGCTTAGTTTGATTTTAATTATCGGAGCCATCGCGCAGGCCTATGCGAGAGAAGGCGACCGTTCGCTGTTTAAAAAAGAAACATGGCGCCGTACACCAAAAAATAATGATGGCCCGCAAATATAATTTAAGGGTTTTGGGAGAAAGACGATTCAACCGTTAAAGAACATATTTCGTCTGGCCGCAGGTGCTGGCATATTAACACCTGCTGTGGCTTTGGCTGCAACTGGGTCTGCCGCGCTTAGCGTTGGGGCACTCAGCTTTTCTGCGCCGTGGGTTCTGGCTGGGTTGACGACGTTGCCTGCCTTGTGGTGGTTGATGCGCAGCGTCCCGCCAAAGCCGCAATTATTTGATTTTCCGGCGATGCGTATTTTATTCGACCTGACATCTGAAGATCAGGAACCGGCCCGCATGCCGCTGTGGCAACGTATTCTGCGCCTGACGGCGGCAGGTTTGATTATTACCGGTCTGGCCCAACCTCAATGGAACACCGAAGCCCCGCTAGAGGGGAAAGGTCCAGTTGTCCTTGTTGATGATAATGACTGGTCCGCCGCACGGAACTGGTCGGCCCGCATTGATCAGATGAAAATCGTGATTGAGCGCGCGGAAAGCGCTGATCGCCAAATTATTGTTGTGCAAACGGCACCGTCACAGGAAAAGGGTACTGTTACCGTATCTGCACCGCTGAGCGGCGCGGAGGCACGTCGTTTATTGCTGGAATCAAAACCTCAGCCTTGGCCAGCTGACCGCGAAGCGGCGGCACGGGCCTTGGATGGTTTGGAACTGCCGGGTGATACATCTGTCTTCTGGCTCAGCAATGGTTTGAATGATGATGGGGCTGTGACCTTGGCGCAAAAGCTTCAAGGATTTGGCAAGCTGATCGTTGTACAGGATTCCGGGGCCGGGGCCAGATTGTTGGTTCCTGCAACGCCATCACCAGATGAGCCTGTGGCTGTCATCATTCGTCGTGCTGATGGGCAGAAAGATGACATTGCAACACTGACCGCCAGTGACGATAGCGGTAACGCCATGCAACAAGTGCAGGTGACATTAAAGGCCGGCGAAACGGAAACACGGGCTGAATTTAATCTGACCCCGGAACAACGCGCCCAATTGCTGCGCGTTTCCATTGATGGCGATAACAGTGCAGGTGCCGTTGTTTTGATGGATGAACGCTGGCGTCGTCGCCCGGTCGGGGTGATTAAGAATGAACGCTACAATATCGGTATGTTCTTAATGAATGATATTACCTATGTTGATATGGCCTTGAAACCGCATGTTGATCTACGTCAGGGCACGGTGGATGAATTATTGTCCAGTGATTTGGCCGTTATTATTATGACGGATTCTGTCATGGGCGTTTCCGGCATGACCGATCAATTGCTGGGGTGGGTGCAAAAGGGTGGAACATTATTGCGTTTCGCTGGTCCCAACATGGAGATGAACAATGCGCAGGGCAATGACGGTTTACTACCGGTGGAAATTCATGCCGCAGTGGGTGGTCAGCGTCGTGAAAAGCCTGTTCATCCTGCGCCATTTGATGTGAAATCCCCGCTCCGCGATGTGCCTGTGGCATCTGATGTTATCGTCAATAATCGCGTGCTGGCCAAGCCAAGTTCTGAATTGGAAGAGCGCGTATGGGCTCGCTTTGATGATGGCATGCCATTGGTAACGGCTAAACGGGAGGGGGATGGCTGGATTGTTCTGGTGCACACATCCGCTGGCCCGGAATGGACGAATTTACAGTTATCGACAATGTTCAGCGATATGATGCGTGCCGTTGTCGCGCATAGCCGTGGCGTTTCAAGTGATTCCAAGGGACCGGATATCGCTATGCCTGCCATTCAGACATTGGATGGCAAAGGGGCGTTGGTTTCCCCGTCCTCTGTCGTTCAACCCTTAACGCGTGAAATTATTGCAGGGGGCCGCATTGGCCCACAAAACCCACCGGGTTTATACGGCAATGAAAGCGTACGTCACGCCTTGAACATGGCCAGCGCTGTGCCGGAAATGAAATCTTTCCCGGCCCTGCCACAAGGTGCGTCATCTGCGGTTTATTCAACAGATCGTGGGAATAATGATCTGTCTGGTCCGATTTTGGCCGGGGCGATGTCGTTATTACTGATTGATCTTCTTATTTTGATGGGCCAGCGCGGAATATTGCCGCGCGTGCGCAGAACGCCGCAACCGCCATCACCAAAACCATAGGGAATGTTGTAATGGGAAAGAAGTCTGAGAATAATCTCGACACGTTTTTAAACATCCTGCACGGGGCGGATAAGACCTATAGCAATCTGCCCTTGCGGATGAAGATGGATATTGAACGGATCAGCCGCAGCCTGACTGAATTTGGTCCACGCCGTATGCGCCGTGCCGGGTTAGGATCAGAATTCTTTGAATCGCGAGATTACCGTCCCGGTGTTGATGAAATCCGCAAGATTAATGCACGTTTGTCTGGCCGTGCCGGACGGTTGATCGTTGTCGAGAAAGAGGCTGAAGTGCCGCATAATTTCTACATGTGGCGTGATGCAACACCATCTATGGATTATACATCTAACGCGGAAGCTTATACCAAAAAGCAGGCATCCGAAGTCATGCTGCTGGCCTTTGCCAAGCATTTGGCCCGTAATGAAGAGCAGATTGGCATTATTGACGCGCAAGGTGTCTATCGCGGTGCGCGGGTGACGCAATCTTTGGCAAACCAGCTTTTGGGTGTCAGCGTCATGGCCGGGGATATGCCCATCATAGGCAGAAGACTTCCTGAAAACAGTACCGCCGTTTTGTTCAGCGACTTTTTGGTTGAAAAGGATGCGTTGGTTAAAAACTTAAGCCAGTTAAATGGGTTGGGCCTCAACGGTTTCATGGTCATGGTTTTGGACCCGCAGGAAATTGATTTTAAATTCAAAGGGCATGCTGAATTTAAAGGTATGGAAGGCGAAGGGACCAAGGCATTCAAGAAGGCAGAGTCCATGCGTGTGGCATATCAGGAAAAAATGCGCGCGCATATTGATGGCATTGAAGCAATTTGCCGGACCAAAGGGTTTAGATTTATTATGCAGCGCACCGATCAGCCGCTTCATAACGCATTGCTGGCAATTTATGGTTTGACTCCGAATGCGCCCGCTTATGCGCCGGTTCCAGGGAAATAGGTGAGATAAAAATGGCTAACGCGCTTAAAAAAATTGCAGCACGCAGTGTTCTCCTCGGGGCAGCTTTCTTTATGGCTGCCGGGGTTGCTGAGCCGCGTGAGGTTGCACCTGTCAACGAACAGCCCGCCAGTCCTAAAAATCAAAACCTGATCAACCTGCCTGATTTGACGGCGCACCCTTTAGCAGGCAGCGAAGTTGAAATGCAGCTGGTGGTTAAAGATGCGCTGCAATCGGGACGCAGCCAGATAGTGCGCGTTAAATTGCCGCAAATGACGTTCCGGAATGCGATGAATTTGGAAATTGCCGCTTTTCGGCGCGATCTGGCCATCGATAGCCGGAATGCAAAGGCGGTAGCGGGAAAATTGAATGCTTTTATTGATGCCAATGCCAATAAATTCAAAAACCCGGCAACGCTGACAAGCTTAAAAACTGTATCCGGCTACCTGTCTGCTGCCAAGGCACCAGCGGAGTTGGATCAGGTTGTCACCGATTTGTGGCGCGTCATGATGATGATCGAAGAAGACAGCATGACCGATGCCGAGAAAAAACTGCGTGATGCCGAAAAGGCATTGGAAGAGGCCTTGAAGGAAAATGTGTCCCCCGAAGAGCTGAAAAAACGCATGGAGGAAGCCCAGCGCGCTATGGAAGAGCGCATGAAGGAACAGCTTCAGGATAAATCATTGAGCGAAGAGGACAAAAAAGCCCTCGAAGAAATGCAAAAAATGATGGAAGAGATGCAAAAGCTGCGCGAGGAGATGGAAAAGAATAATCCCGCCGACGCACAAAAAATGCTGGAACAGATGAAGCAAATGCAGCAAAAAGGTGCTCCATCCAAAGGTCAAATGCAAAAAAACATGCAAGAGATGATGGAGCAGATGAAGCAGGAAATGCAGGAGATGAAGGAAATGAAAGAGCGCATGGACGCCCTTCAAAAACTCATCGACGAGCAGAAAAAGCTGATTGAAGAATCCAAAGAGCTTGATAAGGAACGTCAGGACGGGGATGTCGCTGACATGAAAGTCGTTCAGGACAAGCTGGAAAAGCTGGCCCGCAAACAGAAAAGTGACGTTAACAAGCAAATTGAAAAAGAAACCGATAACAACGCGAAGGCTCCGTTAAATGGGTTTAATTATGATTTGAACGCTATTTTGCGCGATCTGAAGAATATCCGCGATGATGGTGATCTGCTGACCGAAGCAGAGGCGCAAAAGATGATCGATACAATGCGGGAAATCCAAGAGGAGCTGCAAAAGCGCAATCCGCAACAGAAAGAAGATAAGACCTTGGATGAGTCGCAAAAGGAAGTTAACAAATCCGGCGATCAGAAAAAAATGCAGGATTTAGAACATCGTCAGGATGAACTGCAACAGCAGATTGATCAGATGATGAAAGACATGATGAAAAAAGGCAAAGACCCCGGAAAATTGAAAGAAGCCAGCCAGCAAATGGGGGATTCTTCAAAGAAGCTTGGTCAAGGCGAGGCTGGGCAGTCTGTTCCTGATCAAAATGGCGCGTTAGAGTCGATGCAACAGGCTATGCAGCAAATGCAGCAGCAAATGCAAATGCAACAGGGGCAAGGTTCAGGCGCACCAGAAGCTGGATTTAAGGGTGATGATCTGAAGGATAAGCCTGATCCACTGGGCCGTTCCAATCCTGGGCAGGATATGGGGGTTGATCCTGTCGGGGGCACAAACCATACCCGTGTTATCCGTGATCAGATCCGTGGAAAACTGAACGACCCGGCTTTGGCGCCGCGTGATCGTCAATATCTGGAGCGTCTACTCAACGGCGACGGCCAGCAGGGCCCGCGTCCTTAAAAGATCAGGTCTTTTGGGGGCATTGTATCCTGCTAAGGGCCGCAGGGTGACGGTGCAGGCAGGGCTACGGGTGGAATACGACTGGATTCCAATGGCGTGGCCTGTGGGTCTGCATTTGGCAGGGTGATGACAACCTCACCCTCAATCACGCCAAAATCATCTGTGGCTGTACACCCCAGTTGCAGCATATTTTTATCATCTTCATTCTTACCCGGCTCCACGGAATTAATTTTTGCCGTTGGCGCATTATCGGGCGTTGTGGTCAGGGACCATGACGGGCCGCCGTCGACTTGAATGACTGTTTCGCCTTCATTCAATATAGCCGTGTATTCAAATGTCTGGCGTGATTGGGATGTTGCGCGCGCCGCAAGGGTGCGTTTCAACGGCAAGACTGTCCCGTTCACGGTAATTTTGGCTTCGCGGTCATAAGTCGCAATGGTTAGGGTGCTGTTTTTGTGCGCCGTGATGGGGTTCCCATCGGCTGTTTTTGTTCCACCCAGTTCAGGCAAATATAGCGGCGGTGTTGTAATGCCATCCGGCGGAACAATCCATCCACGCAGTTGCAGTTGCGCCGCTGGTGTCGCGGGGGCTGCAGGCTCTGTTGGTGTTTTCCAGTCAAAGGCAGCGGCAATACGCGCCACATGCTGATCTCCGGCCATGGCGGCGGTCAAAATAACGGCGGCGGCAACGGCGAAGCGCAGTTTATATGGATCATGTGCCTTGATGCTGGGGCGGGAGCGGCCAGATTCCAGTGTGTCGCCATGCTTTTCCCAGGTGCGGGCCAAATGCAGGTCCCAATCCTTGGCCGCCTGGGGGTTGTCATTGCTGGCAGGTTTGTCGCCCAATGTCTCTGCAGGACGAGCCGGATCGCCATTGATAGTGTCGATGCGCTTATAGGCATCGTCTTTGCTGACCCGCAGGCTACCGCTTTTAACAAAGCGAGGTGATGCCAGCGCCAGTGCAGAAAGGGTCAATAAACCTGCAATGCGCGCTGCCGGAGGTAAATGACCCCAAACACCCGCCCATGATACGGCCAGAAACATGCCTGTGACATAAAGAGGCGGCATCATTTTGGGAACAACACGTTCAATAAAAATGGCTGTTTGTGCTTTGCGGACAATGCGGTTGAACTTTGCGGACAGGGTTTCGGTGTCCGGTGCTGCGGTTTCGTTACTGTTGTTGTTCTCTGGCAACATTTGGATTCAGCCTGTTCTCAATTTTTAAAAAATGTTTGGACGTGGCAGGAATGTATTATTGATCTGTGCCGAAATGCCTGTCTTGGTAATTTTATGCAATTCGTCCAGCTCAATGCCGGCGACTTCCAGAATAAGTTTGCGGCGGAAGGCAATTTTCATTGCGTCATTGTATTTCACCAACGCACCAGCATCTGTTTGCTGGGTCGCAACGATTTTCACAAATCCAGGGTCCAACAATGCACCATTGCGTTTCAGGAAGCGTGCCGGGGTAATCAGATAATCCTTGGCCCATTTTTCCAATTCGAACGTGTTTCTATCCAAAGTGATCAGGGCGTTAATCGTGGCTTCGTGCTGTGTTGCCAGTTGATCGCGCAGCACGACGAGTTCTGTCACACTGCCGCCTGAGTTATGTTCACCATCGGTCAAAACATCAACAATGCTGCGTTTGGCGGGCCATGGGCAATGTGCCATGCAGTCATTGGCAATACGCAGGCCGGAAATATGGTTGGTTGAACCAAATTGACGGCGTTTAAGGCCGCGAATTTCATGGGCCAGTAATTTCAATTTATCTTCATCGCCAAGGCCGATATCAATCCATGGAACACGGACCTCACCGGTATCACCGAAATCAGCAACGCAGATGGCGATGGATTGTGGTCCACCCGGATAGAAGATGGCGTTTTTGAAATCTTCTGATGCGATGGTTTCTGCCATGACTTCTAATTGAATGTCATGTTCGACCTCATCAATTGAAGCGCTGATGTCATACAGGCAGACAATGCGCGCGCCAACGGGCGCGGTGCGGTTCGATGCTAGTTTCGGGTGAACGAATGTTGTCGGAATCGGGTTAGAGGCCTGAGCCATATAATCCCGTGGTGAGGCGAGACCATATTGGGCGACCAGCAAGCCGCCGACGCTGCCCAAGGCAGCCCTTAAAAAAGTACGTCTGTTCATGATGCCCTGTCGTCGTTTTTTCTAATTTTTTCAAGAGGTTCTACTTAACATAAAAGACGGAAAAAGTGCAAATATTAAGTGCCAAAACACCCAGGTTTGGCGGGGGTAAATCCGCCAAATTCCGGGTGTTTTATGAATATCAATGGGTTAGGGTGTTAAGCTTTTGCGGCGTATTGATCCAGCCGGTCATGCAGGGCCTGTTTACCAGATGCATCAAGGAAGCTGGCTTCAATGCTGTTCCGGGTCAGGGTTAATAAATCATTCTGGTCCAGCCCCAGCGCATCGCTCACCGACTGGTAATTTTCATTCATATACCCGCCGAAATAGGCCGGGTCATCAGAATTGATTGTTGCCTTTAACCCCAGCGTGATCATTTTCTTCAGCGGGTGATCTTTCATGTCCTGCACCACGCACAGTTTTAAATTGCTGAGCGGGCAGACGGTGAGGGCGGTTTCGTCCTTTACCAGACGCGCCACCAATTCATTATCTTCCAATGATCTGTTGCCGTGATCGATGCGGTCGATTTTCAAAACATCAACGGCTTCCCAGACATATTCCGGTGGGCCTTCTTCACCCGCATGGGCGACAATCAGGAATCCTTCTGCGCGGGCCTTGGCAAAGACACGTTCAAATTTTGACGGTGGGTGGCCTTTTTCCGAGCTATCAAGGCCCACGCCGAGAATGCGATTTTTGTAGGGAATAGCCTGTTCCAGTGTTTTAAACGCGTCTTCTTCACTCAAATGGCGCAGGAAACACATGATCAATTTTGAACTGACGCCCAGATTTTTCTGGCCATCGTCAAGGGCGCGAGTGATTCCGTTCAACGCGGTTTCAAAGGCAACACCGCGTGATGTGTGTCCTTGCGGGTCAAAGAAAATTTCCGTGTGCATGACGTTTTGCGCGGCGATGCGTTTTAGGTACGCGGTGGTCAGATCATAAAAATCTTCCTCTGTCTGCAGGACGTTCATGCCCTGATAATAGATATCCAGAAAATCTTGCAGGTTGGTGAAGTTATAGGCTTCGCGCACTTCTTCAACCGATTTGAACGGGATGGAAATTTTGTTGCGTTGCGCCAGTGCAAACATCAATTCCGGCTCCAGGCTGCCTTCAATATGCAGGTGCAATTCAACCTTGGGGAGTCCTTCGATAAATGCTTTTGATGCGGTCATGCTGGCCTCTGTTTTTGTTTGCGATAAAGCTGTGGATTTCTGTGCTTTGTGGTGACAGTCCCGGATAAAAACGATATGTTTTTATCATGTCAGATACAATCAAATTTATGCTTAACGATGAATTACGCGAGGTTTCAGGCCTGTCTCCAGTGATGACGGTTCTACAATATCTTCGTATGCACGAAAACCTGACCGGAACCAAGGAGGGGTGTGCTGAGGGTGATTGCGGTGCGTGTACCGTTATGGTGGGCGATGTTGTGGACGGCGTTATGTCGTATCGGGCCATCAATGCCTGTATCGTGTTTTTACCAACGCTCGATGGTCGTCAAGTGGTGACTGTGGAGCATCTGGAATCTGCGAGCGGAAAATTACATCCCGTGCAACAGGCCATGGTGGATTGCAATGGGTCGCAATGCGGTTTTTGTACGCCGGGTTTTGTGATGTCGCTGGCAACCCTGCGACAAAATAACCCAAAGGCCGACCGTGAAGCGGTCCAAGATGCTATTGCCGGAAATTTGTGCCGCTGTACCGGGTATCGCCCGATTTTAGAGGCAGCGGATAAAGCGCTTCGCACCAAAAAACCTGCTGTATCGGGTGATGTGAAGAAACTTGCGGCCTTGAAACGCAAGGCCATGTTTTCGTATGAAGGGCAGGGTGGAAAATTCTTTGCGCCGGTTAATATCACGGAGCTGGCCGATATTCTGGCGAAATACCCAAAGGCCACTTTGCTGGCCGGCGGGACCGATATCGGGCTGTGGGTAACGAAGATGCATATGCCGCTTCCTGTCATTATTTACACCGCTAATGTGCGTGAACTGCAAAAAATTAAAAAGACGAATGCCGCCTTGGAAATTGGCGCAGCAGTGACCTACGCCGCCGCGTTCGATCATCTGGCGGCCTATGATGAAAGCTTGCATGAATTGCTGCGCCGTTTGGGTTCAAACCAGATCCGCAGTTCTGGAACCTTGGGTGGAAATATTGCCAATGGTTCGCCGATTGGGGATGGCATGCCGCCCTTGATTGCGCTGGGTGCAAAAATTGTTCTGCGCTCAAAGACGGGAACGCGCCAGATCAATCTGGAAGATTACTTTATCGCCTATAAAAAGCAGAACCGCAAAGCGGGTGAGTTTGTTGAAAAAATCATCGTACCAACTTTGCCAAAATCAACCCTGTTTAAAACCTATAAAATCTCCAAACGGTTTGATCAGGATATCTCCGCTGTCTGTGGTGCCTTTGCCATCACGATGAGGAACGGGAAGATTGAAGGGGCACGGATCGTTTATGGTGGCATGGCTGGAACACCGATGCGCGCTGTTCATATGGAATCCTATTTGAACGGCAAGACGTGGACGGAAAGCACAGTGCAGGGGGCCATGGCGATCTTGACGCAAGACTTCGCTCCCATGAGCGATATGCGCGCCAGTGCGGAATACCGCACACAGGTTGCGCAAAACTTGCTCTATCGTTTCTTCATTGAAACAACAGATACGGAACAGCAGCAAAGGGTTTACAGCTATGGCGCGTAAAACGCTGCATCATCCGGCCACAGGGGCCGCCGGGCAAGCTATTCCCCATGATAGTGCCATCCTGCATGTGACGGGACGGGCAACCTACACGGATGATATTTTAGAACCGGCAGGGTGCTTGCACGCATACATCCTGAAAAGCCCTCACGCGCATGCGCGTATCAAGGGTATGGATGTGTCGGCCTGTTATATTCCCGGCGTTCATGCGGTCATGACATGGCGTGATGTGCCGGGTGCGAATGACGTGGCCCCTGTCTTTGATGGTGACCCGGTTTTTGCAGAACGTGAAGTTTTATATGCGGGGCAATCTGTTCTGGCGGTTGCTGCGGAAAGCATTGAAATTGCATATCAAGCCGCGCAGCGTGCCGTGATTCACTATGAAGAATTGCCGGCCATTTTAGATGTGCACACCGCCATTCAGAAAAAATCATTCGTCGGTGACACTTACGTCATGAGGACGGGCGATAGTAAGGCAGCCCTTAAAAAATCGCCACGTTCTCTTAGCGGAACATTGGATATCGGCGGGCAGGACCATTTTTATCTGGAAGGGCAGGTGGCCCTCGTCACACCGCTTGAAAATAATGAAATTCATTGCTGGTCCTCAACCCAGCACCCATCGGAAGTTCAGCATCTGATCGGCAAGGTTCTGGATATTCCCGAACACGCCGTCACGGTTGAGGTCCGCCGTATGGGCGGTGCGTTCGGGGGTAAGGAAAGTCAGGCATCGTTGATTGCCTGCGTTGCGGCGCTGTTGGCGCGAAAAACAAATCGCCCTGTGAAACTGCGCCTTGATCGTGACGATGATATGATCTTAACAGGCAAGCGTCATGATTTTCATGCGGCTTATACGGTTGGGTTTGATGATGACGGGATGATTCGGTCTTTGGATATTACCCATGCAGTGAATTGCGGGATGTCGGCGGATTTATCCAACGCCATTGCTGACCGGGCCATGTTCCATTCGGATAACGGGTATTATTTATCCGATGCCACGATTACCAGTTATCGCTGCCTGACGCATAAGGTTTCCAACACGGCCTTCCGGGGGTTTGGTGGGCCGCAGGGCATGTTGGTGATTGAATATATTATGGATGAAGTCGCGCGCGTTTTGGGCCATGATCCCGTCGATGTGCGTTTGGCCAATCTTTATGACCCGATGGGTAGGACAGAAAAGCGCTGCATCACTCATTACGGGATGAAGGTTGAAGATAATATTCTGGGTGACATGATCCCCGATTTACAAAAATCATCGTCTTATAAAAAGCGCGTGGCTGAAATTGCCAGATTTAACGCGAAGAACAAGATTTTAAAGCGTGGCATTGCCCTGACCCCGGTGAAATTCGGGATCAGCTTTACCCTGACCATGCTGAATCAAGGCGGTGCTTTGGTCCATATCTATAAGGATGGCAGCGTTCAGGTCAATCATGGTGGCACCGAAATGGGGCAGGGGTTGCATACCAAAATTATTCAAGTGGTCGCCACCGAATTTGGCATTGACCATACCAGCGTGAAAATCACCGCGACGAGCACGGGGAAGGTTCCCAACACTTCTGCCACGGCGGCCTCCACGGGGGCCGATATTAACGGCAAGGCAGCGCAGGATGCGGTGCGGATTATCCGTGAACGTCTGGTTGACTTTGCAATCACCGAATTTGGTGTGAAAAGAACATCCATTCGCTTTGCTGATAATCATGTTCATATCGGCACGCAGAAAATGCCTTTCGTTGATTTTGTTCATCTGGCCTATGTGAACCGCATTTCGCTGTCATCGAACGGTTTTTATAAAACACCCGATATTCATTGGGACCGCGCAACGGCAAGCGGGCGTCCATTTTACTATTTCTCCTACGGTACAGCGGTCAGCGAAGTGGTTGTTGATACACTGACGGGGGAATATAGAATTTTGCGTGCTGATATTTTGCACGATGTCGGGCGTTCTTTAAATCCGGCCATTGATATTGGCCAGATTGAAGGTGGATTTGTGCAAGGGACCGGGTGGCTGACCTCAGAAGAGCTTTTCTGGAACGAAAAGGGTGTCCTTCGGACTCATTCCCCCAGTACCTATAAAATCCCAACGGCCCGTGATGCCCCGGCTGATTTCCGCGTGCGCCTGCATAACGGTGAAAACCGCGAAGACACGATTTACCGGTCCAAGGCCGTGGGGGAGCCGCCCTTGATGCTGGCAATTTCTGTCTTTCTGGCCATACGCGATGCAATTTCCGCCGTGGGGAATGGCGTTGTCCCGCATTTGAATGCTCCTGCGACTCCGGAATCTGTTTTGAAATCAATCAATGATGTCCGGGCCAGATCATCATGAGTTATACGCACCATGAATGGCTTTCGACGCTGGCCGATCTGGCCGAACGGTCGGTTCCTTGTGTTCTTGTTACCGTGATGGAAGCCAAAGGGGCAACCCCGCGTGATGCGGGAACCAAGATGATTGTAACGACAGATGAATCTTTCGGCACGATTGGCGGCGGTAACCTTGAATTTGAAGCGATTGCGGCGGCAAGGGTCTTGCTCACACAAGCGACTGCTGAGCCACAGGTAAAAGACTATCCCTTGGGTCCATCCCTTGCACAATGTTGCGGCGGGGCGGTATCTGTTTTTCTGGAACCCATTTTCCCGCATAAACATACCCTCTATCTGTTTGGCGCGGGGCATGTTGGGCGCGAAGTGGTGCAGGTTCTTGACGGGTTACCCGTTACTATCAAATGGATTGATTCACGCGAGCATGAATTTCCTGCGGCAATTCCCGGAAATTGTGAAAAAATTGTCACCGCAACACCTCAAAGCGTATTATCGACGCTTGCTGACAACGCCTTCATCGTCATCATGACCCATAACCATGATCTGGATTATGAGTTGGTGGAGGGGTGCTTTACCAAGGGCCATTTCTCTTATCTGGGTTTGATCGGGTCCGATACAAAACGTGTTCGTTTTGAAAAACGCCTGAAGGTTTCAGGAGTTGGGGAGGATTCCCTTGCCCGCCTGACCTGCCCGATTGGCATTGGCGGTGTGACAGGAAAACATCCGCGTGAAATTGCCATTGCGCTGGCGGCGGAGCTATTAAGTTTGGGGCTGACGCAATGAAATTGCCGATTTACCTCGATCATCATGCAACAACACCTTGTGATCAAGGTGTAATTGACATGATGGCTCCCTATTTTGGTGTGGCACAGTTTGGCAATGCCAATGCCCGGAATAATCACCATGGCCGTGTGGCGGCGCAGGCCGTAAAAGCAGCCAAAGCGCAGATTGCATCATTGATCAATGGCAATCCTGATCACATCGTTCTGACCAGCGGCGCCAGTGAAGCCAACATGCTGGCGTTTCAGGAGATCTCCCCGAAGGAGGGTCGCAATGAAATCCTCATCAGCGCATTGGAACACGCTAGCATTTTGGATCAAATCCCATCCCTTCGTGCGCGGGGTTTCATTGTTCATATTATTCTAAGCACAAAGGGCGGCATTATTACCCCGGATGCCGTTGCAACCCTGATAAACAATAAAACGGTTATGGTTTGCGTCATGCTGGCCAATCATGAAATCGGTACAATCCAACCCATGCGCGATATTGCTCAATTGGCCCATCAGCACGGTGCGCAGTTGCATTGCGATGCGACGCAAGCTGTTGGGAAAATTCCAGTGGATGTTTTGGCTCTGGGCGCGGATAGCATCAGTTTTTCAGCCCATAAAATCTATGGGCCACAGGGGATTGGCGCGCTTTATACAACCAAGCCTATTAAGCGTGGTGGAACCACGCCCTTGGCCTTGGCTGTTGGGTTCGGTGCCGCATGCGAATTGGCAAAGCAGCGTATGGCGGCGAATTCTTCGCGGATGCAAGAATTGACGGCCCTTTTATTGCAATATCTTCCGGAATGTCAAGTAAACAGCGGTCATCTGCCCGGATTGCTCAATCTCGTCCTGCCGAACGTAAATGCTGAGGATTTATTGCTGGAACTGAGCCATGATCTCAGCCTGTCCACGGGCGCGGCGTGTGCATCTGGGACGGGGAAGCCATCAACTGTGCTGCGCGCTATCGGTCTGGACGATATTTCTATCAATTCCAGCATTCGGATATCAATTGGCCGCAATACCACCCGCGATGAAATTATTTACGCAGCAGACAAAATCACCACGGCCTATCTGCAAATGACCAAGCAGCATAGTCTTTCTAAAAAATCAGCGTTATCATAACGGCGCACGCCGTATTCCTAAGGAGGACCCATCCAATGTCAGGCATTATCATCAACGCACCCAAAATCACCAATCAGGATACGATCCTGACGGGGGAGGCCTTGGCGTTTTTGGAATCCTTGGAATCTGCCTTTGGGGCGCGTCGCCGTGCTTTGATGGCAGACCGTAAAATCCTGCAACAGAAGCTGGATGCGGGTGGAGCACTCGATTTCTTGCCTGAAACGGCCATTATCCGTGCCTCCGACTGGAAGGTTCGTCCAGCACCAGCTGATTTACAAGATCGTCGCGTTGAAATCACCGGGCCCGTAGACCGGAAGATGGTCATCAATGCCCTGAACGCGGGGGCCAGTGCCTTTATGGCGGATTTTGAAGATTCCAATACCCCCACATGGTCAAACCAGATCAATGGCCAGATCAATTTGCTGGATGCCAACCGTGGCACGATCGAATTTACCGATGCAAAATCAGGGAAAGAATACCGCCTGAATAAGGCCCATTCCGTTTTACTGGTTCGTCCACGCGGACTTCATATGGAAGAAAAGCATCTGGTCCTGAACGGTGCATATGTTTCTGCATCGCTTTTTGATTTTGGTCTGTACCTGTTCCACAATGCATCCGTGTTATTGGCGAAGGGGACGGGCCCGTATTTATATCTGCCGAAACTGGAAAGTCATCATGAGGCAAAATGGTGGAATGATGTTCTTTGCCATGCAGAAGATGCGCTGAATCTGCCGCGCGCGACCATTCGCGTGACCATCCTGATTGAAACCATCCCGGCGAGTTTCCAGATGGATGAAATCCTTCATGCACTGAAAGATCATATTGTTGCGTTGAATTGCGGGCGCTGGGATTACATCTTTAATTTCATTAAACGCTTCGCCAAGCATGCTGATTTTATCTTGCCGGACCGCAGCGAGGTTGGCATGACCAGTCATTTCCTGCGCTCTTACAGCTTGAATCTGATTAAAACCTGCCATCGTCGCGGTGCGCACGCCATGGGCGGGATGGCGGCGCAAATTCCGATCAAGAATGATGAAGACGCCAACAACCGTGCCATGGAACGATTTATTGCGGATAAGGAGCGTGAATCGCGTGACGGGCATGACGGCACATGGGTGGCGCATCCAGCCCTTGTTGCCAAGGCCAAGGAGATTTTTGACGCAGCCATGCCAAACACCAACCAGATTGATAAGACTCCGCCGGATATCAATGTCACCGCAGAGGATCTTTTGACCATCCCATCCGGGAATATTACGGAAGAAGGTTTGCGGAAAAATATCAATGTGGGTTTGTTGTATTTAAAGTCATGGCTCAGCGGTAATGGCTGTGTTCCTATCTATAATTTGATGGAGGATGCAGCAACAGCAGAAATTTCCCGGACCCAATTGTGGCAATGGCGTCGCCACGGTGCCAAATTACAAGATGGCCGGGTGATTGATGATGCTTTGATGGCTGAATTTTTAGAACAGGAAGCCAAAAACCTGATTGCTGAGGGTGATGACCGCTATTTACGGGATGCAATTACCCTGTTCAATGGCATGGTTATGGATGATGTACTCGATGAGTTCCTGACGACCAAGGCGTATGACTTGGTTCTGGCTTATGAGAAGGAATAGCAATGGATATTGATTTCACAAGCTGGCTGGGTATGGCGTTGCGGTTGTTGCATGTCATCACCGGGATATGCTGGATCGGTTCATCATTTTATTTCATCTGGCTGGATAACAGTTTGAAATCCCCCAATGATGAAAAGGATGTGAAGGATGGCGTGAAGGGTGAATTATGGGCTGTTCACGGTGGCGGTTTCTATCATAAGAAGAAATATCAGGTTGCCCCAGCCCATATGCCGGAAGATTTGCACTGGTTTAAATGGGAAGCGTATTTCACCTGGGTCAGCGGTTTCTTACTTTTGGCGCTGATCTATTATTTCGGTGCCAGCCAGATGTTAGTCGATACATCAAAGATGGATCTAGACCCGGCGGAGGCAACCTTGCTGGGCCTGACGGCGATTGCCGGTGGTTGGTTGGCTTATGATTTTCTGTGCCAATCGGAACTGGGGCGCGACAATGTTAAATTTGGCATTGTCTGGTATTTGCTTCTTGTTGCGGCGGCGTATTTTCTCAATCAGGTTTTTACCGACCGTGGGGCTTTCATTCATGTGGGGGCTATTATCGGCACCGTTATGGCGGCCAACGTCTTTATAATTATTATTCCGAACCAGAAGAAGGTGGTTGCGTCATTGTTGGCGGGGGAGAGCCCGGATCCACGTTTGGGGCTCAAGGCGAAGCAACGCTCACTACATAATAACTATATGACCCTGCCTGTTCTGCTCATCATGATCGGCAATCATTATCCGATGATGTTCGGGCATGAATATAACTGGCTTATTCTGGCGGGGATGGGGGCGGTTGCTTTCCTGATCCGGCATTTCTTTAACCTGAAGCATAAGGGCATTGTGAACTATATCTACCCGGGGGCAGGCGTGGCCCTGTTTCTGGTGATTATGTTCTTATCCGCCTATCACCAGACCGGGCCAAAGGCTGGAAAAGGTGAAATTCAGGCCAGCGATGTTGAAATCCGCCAGATGATCACCGAAAACTGCGTCATGTGTCACAGCGATACGCCCACCCATGCCAGCCTTGATGTGGCTCCAAACGGTGTGATGTTCGACAAGATGGATGAAATCAAAAAATACGCCGATAAAATCCATCAACAAGCCGTCGCCACTGAAGCTATGCCGATCGGTAACGAAACCGGCATGACCGCGGAACAGCGCGAGAAACTCGGGATTTGGATTAAGACTTTAAAGGCAAAAGAGTAGGGGGTTTTCAAGGGGGCATTGCCCCCTTGGACCCTATAACTTTTAACTTCCCCTGTATGTGCTGTAGCCGTAGGGCGATACAAGTAGTGGGACGTGGTAATGGCTGGTCGCGTCCGCGATCCCGAAATTGATGATGATGGTGTCAAGGAAGGCTGGGTCGGGGAGTGTGGCTCCCGTGGCGCGGAAATAATCGGCCACATCAAACTCAAGGCGGTAGATTCCGGCCTCCATGGTATCACCTGATAAAAGTGGAGCATCACAGCGGCCATCGGCGTTGGTTATGGCACTGCACAGCAAAATATCACCGTGATAAAGGCGCAACGCAATATTGGCGGCCGGGCAGCCCTTTGCGGTATCGAGGACATGCGTGGTTAGTTTGCTCATGGTTTTTGTCTTTCCGCTCGCTTTTTCATGTTCTGAATAATACTATGAATGCCAGCGATTACAAGCACACGCCTGACCCTCTCCGGTGACCCTTCATGACAAACAAGACCCAGAACGACCCGCGTGATTATATTGGTTATGGCGAAACCCCGCCTGATCCGAAATGGCCGGGTGGCGCAAAACTGGCTGTACAGATTGTTTTGAATTATGAGGAGGGCGGTGAGAACTGCGTTCTGAACGGCGATGGCGGTTCAGAAGTGTTCTTGTCCGAAATCATCGGTGCTGCGCGTATTGATGGGGCGCGTCATATCAGCATGGAATCAATTTATGAATATGGCAGCCGCGCTGGGGTGTGGCGTTTGTTGCGCCTGTTTAAAAAATACGATGTTCCGGTGACCATTTTTGCAGTGGCAATGGCGTTAGAGAAATATCCTGATATTGCCAAGGTGTTCATGCGAGATGGCCATGAGATTTGTTCGCATAGCTATCGTTGGATCAATTACCAAGACGTTGATGAAAAAACCGAGCGTGAACACATGCAACGCGCGATTGCCGTTATCAAGGAAATTACAGGGGAACGTCCACTCGGTTGGTACACGGGTCGGACCAGCCCCAATACGCGCCGCCTGGTCGCGGAAGAGGGCGGATTTTTATATGATGCCGACGATTACAGCGATGATCTGCCGTTCTGGGTGGATGTGAACGGGCATCGGCAATTGATTGTTCCCTACACGCTTGATGCAAACGATATGCGCTTTGCCACGGCGCAAGGGTTTAATACGGCGGATCATTTTTTCCAGTATTTAAAAGATACGTTTGATACGTTGTATGCGGAAGGGGCCACCGCGCCAAAGATGATGTCGGTTGGTCTTCATTGCCGCATTGCCGGGCGTCCGGGGCGAATTGCGGGATTGGAAAAATTCCTGTGCTATGTCCGCGAACATGATGATGTCTGGCTATGCCGCCGCATTGATATTGCAAAACACTGGCACGAACACCATTCAGGGAGTAAATAATGATGACCAATCTGATCCGCAAGCCAAGCACGCTGACCTTAAATGAATTCGTCAAGATTTATGGGCCTGTTTACGAACATTCCCCGTGGATCGCGGCGGCGGCGTATCATTCGCAGCCCGTTTGTAATATTGATACGGTTGAGGCGTTGCATGAACAGATGAAATTGGCCGTGGTCAATGCCGAAGATGATGCACGGCTTGATCTTATCCGCGCCCACCCTGATTTAGCCGTGGCGAAGGCAGATTTGACGCAAGAATCCAGTGCCGAACAGGCAGGGGCGGGTTTAAAAGAATGCAGCGCCGAAGAATTTACTGAATTCCAAACCCTGAATGCTGATTATAAGAAGAAATTCGGCTTTCCCTTTATCATCGCGGTCAAGGGTTTAAACCGGAGTGATATTTTAAAGCTGTTCCGCGAGCGTATCGGCAATGACCGGGATGATGAATTTGATATGGCTTTGGAACAAATCCATAAAATCGCCCATTTCCGCCTGATGGCATTGGCTGGGGAATAGGGCATGAACAGCTATATCCCCGCGTTTTTGATTGGCTATTCGGATTCATCCTTTACCAACCCGCACGAAACGGTTCTGCCTGATGAGCCCGCCGATTGCCGGGGCATGTTTACCCATATGGGGGTCAAATATTGGGGATTTGAAACCGATCGCCACCGCAGCACCACAACAGATGCGACGCAAAGGCGTTTTTTATTCGATCATGATGCCCATCACTGGATACATATCGGGTTTCAGGAACGCGCCGTGGTCAACCAGATCAGCATCAGCACAAAATGGTTCACGGGAAATCAGGTACGTGAAGTTTCTGTGACCCTGATTGATGAATTGAATGGCAATGAGATTGAAGTTTTAACACGCCAGCCGTTGAATCCGGATTCAGAACATGTCTTTGATGTGTCCGGAATCATGGCCAGCGAAGCCCTGATCCATTGCTATTACGAGGGTGGAATTTCACGCATCAATTTCTTTGGCATGGCCACGGAAGAACAAATGCCGGAACACCAGAATATGCTGGTAAATGCCGCCATCTCCAACATCTCCAACAGTCATTATGGTAGCCCTGCCATGGCTGTGAATGGTCAGCGCAAGGAAACCCACATGGTGGGTTGGGAATCGGCGCGTACCGGGTTTGGGGAGCAGGCTGTTTTTCATCTGGCGGAACCGGTGCGGGTTGAAGAAATTGTCGTTGATACCTATATGCACCGTCTGAACCCGCCGCTTAGCAGCCATGTTTTTGGATTGGATTTGCAACCGGGAACAACCCTCGATCAGGCCATGAAGAAGGCTCCGCGATGGAAGCTGGTCTTTGATGGTGATTTTGAAGTCATCCCGGAAAATTTTCAGTCTTATATGCTGGGACAGGAATATTTGAGAGAAAAGGGCATTCGCGATTGCCGGAAATTCGCGATTGAACTCCATCAACCAGACCCGGAATTATGGCGTGCCGTTTTACCATTCGCGCCCTTGGCGGCGGATACCTTCCACCGTTTCCGCGATATCATCGATGGCGGCCCGTTCACGCATATTTTATATATGCACTATCCGAATGGCGGCATTCATGGGCTGAAACTCTATGGGGAGGTTATTTTATGAAGATAAAGCCGCAGCCCCTGACCAAAGCCGCCTTTGCCCCTTACGGCGATGTGATTGAATTTTCAGGTAATGTTGATCCACGCATCATCAATTATGGCCACACTCAAAAATTTGCCAATCTGGCAGATCTTGATGTTCTGGCCGAGGGTGGAAAACCGGTTGTCAGCCTGTTTCGGACCGAACCATTGCCGCGCCCTATATCGATCCGCGTGATGGAGCGCCATCCATTATCATCGCAAGCCTTTTATCCGCTGGGCGATCACCCTTATCTGGTTGTGGTCGCCGCGCCCGGTGAATTCAGTGTTGAAAATGTCCGGGCCTTTCTGGCTGCGCCGGGGCAGGGGGTTAATTACCGCAAAGGCACATGGCATCATTACAGTTTATCGCTGAACGCGGTTTCACCCTTTCTGGTGATTGACCGCGGGGCGGAGGGTCAAAACTGTGATGAAGTGTTTATTGATGAGGGTGTCTTGGACATCGAATATTAAAAAAACCGGCTCCATGACAGGGCCGGTTTTTTTTGAATGCGTTGAAAAGAAATCCTTAGCGCGGTGCAACGACCGGTGCGGTTGGTTTCTTTTGCGTTTTGTTTTCAGCCGTAACGATTTCTTCGTTGTTTTGTTCCGGCACGGCCTTTGGTGTGGCTTCATAAGACCGCTCAATAATCGGCATAATCGCAGGAATGACTGTCTTAAACAGCTGGGACGACAGCGCACTGGTGAATTTGTGCTTGTTCGCCTCTGGCCCTTCGATATAGGACGTCACGCAGCCATAGAAACGGTCATCAATCATAAAGACGAATGTCGCGGTACGGCTTTTCGCGTTGCTGGAGGTCACGCCACCACCGGCAGAGAAGGTCTGCTGACGGTTATCGCCTGTGCCGGTTTTGGCACCAACTTGTAAAACGGTGCCATCGGCCAGTTTAATGGCGTTCTTAACGCGGCGGCCTGTACCCAGTTCAACTACGTTTTGCATTTCGCGGCGAACCAGATTGGTGATTTCTACAGGCAAAACGCGGCGGCCTTCATCGCTCTTGGCGTTGAATTCCATGGCGTAAGGTGTGTCTTTACCAAATTGGATTTCGCGGAAGCGGTGCGATTCTTTGCGGATACCATCGTTTTGCAAAATACCAACCAGTTTCGCCAGTGCCGATGGTGTATCCCCCGACGCGCCCAGTGCGGAGGCGTAGGATGGAACCATGTTCTCAAACGGGAAGCCCAGTTCAGCCCATGTCTTTTGAATATGGGTAAAGGCTTCACGTTCGACCATTGTGCGAATGCGGGTGTTTTGACCACCGAATTTTCCTGGCTGGAACAACCATTTATAGGTTTCCTGACGAACGTCTTTGGAGGCTTCCACGGTTTGTGACCATGTTGCGTCCGAATTTTTGATTTTATATTCAGCCATCCACAAGTGGAGTGGGTGAACACGTGTCAAGTAACCACGGTCGTTCAAGTTGAACTTGCCCGGTGCGTGTTGATCATACAGCTTTTGATAGTTTGTTTTTGGACCGCAGGATGTGCAGTTTGCGGTGATGTATTTCTCCATCTCCTCAACCGGTGCATCTGGATAAATCGTGCGGTAGAGGACAGCCAAAGGTGTTGGTGCCTTGCGTACTTTTTCGGTCAGCATATCCAGAACTTGCTGCGGATTCTTGTCCTGCTGGCGATTCCAGAATTTCCACATGAAACCTGTGCCTTCGGAATCTGCAAATTTTTGCAAGTAATCCAAGCGTTGTGCGCTGTTTGGGTTTTCAAATAATTCTGGATCAATGTTCATTTTATGGGACATCGTGTAGTTCACAACATCGCGCATAATGCGAACGAATGGCAGGTTCAAGGAATTGTGAAGGGATTTCTTCACGGTGAAGGTCCCGCCATTATCCTTGCGATCAAAGTTGTTGAAGGTATGAACGCCACCGCCTGTGAAGAAACGTTCGCCCGGATTCGCAGAATAGGTACGATCCAGTGATGCTTCCAGCATTGCGTTCAATGATTTGTCTGTCTCTGGATTGCTGAGGTAATCAGCGGCCCAGCGGGACAAATTATCTTCCTTGCGGATGATCATGGATTGCAGTTCCATAGCATCCTTGCCGGAATAGCGGCCATGCAGGTCAGCAATCGCTTCCAGATAGGAAACAAGTGTGCGGACTTTTGCCGTAGAACCAAGCTCCAGTTTTGAGCCTTCGTTTAGGTTCAGCGGGCCATCAAAGTTATCTGTTTCCACGCGCAGGACGTTACCTTCGGCTGTCTTTTCATACAGGACGAAGCTGTAAACAATGTTTCCTACAGCATCCGGACGCAGCAGTTGGAACCCGGTCAGGCCAGCAGCCTTGGCGGTTTCTGGATCGTTTAGGGATTTCAGGATTTTTGTGACCTCTGCACTGACTTTACCGTCAACGGTTGCGTTCGCTGAAACATCCATGCGATCCAGATGGTAAAGACCACCCGGAACCTTCATCGTTTGCATCAGCTCCACGCGCAAGGAATCAACGGATTTCTCTCGTTTATGGGCTTCCAGTGTTGTGGTCAGGTGGGATGGATCAGGGAAGAACGTTTTTTCCGCCAACGCCATATCGCGCAGACGTTCGGAAATAACACCGTCAGCGGCCAATGGGCGCAGGAAGTTGTTGACCCGCATTTCCAGACCCGCGCGGTCATTGCGCAGGAATGCAGATGGTTTTTTTACGGCCATAATCAAGCTGAGCGACTGGCGATAGATTTGTGCCTTTTTTTGCATTTCTGCATCGCTGAGTTCTGATTCAGGGCGGCTCAGAAATTCGCTGGCTTCTTTCATATCAACGCCGAACCATACGGCCATGGCATCGCCATAACCGTTTACTTCACCAAATTTAGGATAGGCAGCCAGCGGCATGGAGTTCAAATATTGCAGGACAATATCATGGCGCGCCTCAACGGTGTTCTGACCCTTGCCATAGGCGCGGACAGAGGCAGTGAACATCTGTTGAATCTTTTCACTGCCTGTAGTCGTGCGGCCATCGGGGGAGTGACGGAATTTTTCAATCTGGGTTGCCAATGTTGACGCACCCGAACGATCACCGGGCAGGCCAAGTTTACGCATGCCATGACCTAAGGACGCATTGAACAAACGGCCCCAATCAATGACCGGGTTCCATGTATCTGGGTGTTCATCGTCCAGTTCGCGGTTTTCAACGTATAACAGGCTTTTGACCAGAACTTCCGGAATGGATTTGTAATCAGGGAAGGTTTGGTTTGGATAGCGGGCCTGATAAATGACGTCGTTGTTGTCATCGGTAATCTGCAGGCCGGCTTGTTGTTTTTCATTATAGATCGGGAAGAGTTTGATCCCGGCAATTTCACGGTCCTGCCATGTTGCCTGATGCGCCAGTGTATAGCCGCGATCAAGAAGGCGTTGGCGGAAATCTGCGGCCAGGGTGTAACCCAGGCGCTCATCATACGGGCCTGTCGCAGGGGGCAGGGCATTGGTCACGGTCCGGGTATATTTTTCGCCCGTGGCCGCGCTGTTAAAAATCTGTGCTTGGAAGTGTGATGTGTGCGCTTCATATACCGCTGCCGCTGCGCCGAGGCCGGATGCTACCGCAATTGGGTAAATCCATAACGCTGTCCGTGATAGCAAGATGTTACGCTTCTTTTTTGGTTGTAGTTCGTTCGTCTCAGAAATACCGTTATCTGAAGTCATGATTTTATGTCTGCTCCCGGCAGTCTCCCGTTACCCTGATTTTGGGCTTATCCGCCGGACTATATGCTAGCGCCCGTACTATGCAAATAAAAATCAGTTGGTTATGTCACATGGGGGTGGGGATCAAAACCATTAACTATCTGAATAATAAAGATAATGTTATCTTTTCCATGATGCGTTGCGGAATCGAAATTTGCGGACAAAATCCTTAATTTTGAACCGCCAGAGCCTCAAAATACCGTTCCAGACGATCTTTCACATCCTGCGGGTCATTCATGGCGTTGATGTCGCCGCGTAAGGATTCCGAGTCCGGCATTGTCTTGCAATACCACCCGATATGTTTGCGCGCGATGCTGACCCCGTTATGGGTTCCGTAATGATCGAGCATCGCATCGTAATGCGTGCGTATGACGGGCCAGATTTCAGATGGGGTGGGGTCGGCACTGATCACACCGCTTTTGAAATATTCAATGATGGTGCGGATAATCCATGGCTTGCCATAGGCCCCGCGACCGACCATCACGCCATCGGCCCCGGACAGGCGCAGCGCGTTTTCAGCATCTTGCGGGGTGAGGATGTCGCCGTTGACGACAACGGGAATGGAGACACAGTCCTTGACCGCACGCACAGCATTCCAATCGGCATTGCCATTATAGAGTTGATTGCGTGTGCGCCCGTGGACGGTAATCATCTTAATGCCGACATCTTCAGCACGTTTGGCAAGGGTGGCGGCATTTAAGCTGTTTTCGTCCCAGCCGAGGCGCATCTTGACGCTGACAGGGACGCTGACGGCTTTGACCGTTTCTTCCATGATGCGTGTGGCTAGCGCTTCATCCTTCATCAGGGCTGAGCCAGAGAAGTTATTGACGACCTTTTTCACGGGACAGCCAAAATTGATGTCGATGATGGTTGCACCGCGATCAACATTGATCTTTGCGGCTTCGGCGATGATGGATGGTTCGCATCCGGCCAGTTGCACCGCCATGGGAAATTCTTCGGCGTAATTGGTGGGCGGGATGGTGGATTGGCGGGCTTCTTCCAGCATGGGTCTGCTGGCGATCATTTCTGAGAAGACCAGCCCCGCGCCATAGGATTTTACCAGACGGCGAAAGGGCAGGTCTGTCACCCCGGACATGGGGGCCAGAAACACGGGGTCATCAATTTTGACCGGTCCAATTGAAAAGCCTTCAGGACGCCCCATGGCTAAAAATAACTTTAAGACGCGAAGGTGACGATAACGCCACGTTTTTTAAAATAGGATTCCATCATCTTGCGGCCCTGGCGGTTGCTTTGAACCAGACGCGTGGTATCAACCTGAACAGTCTTATTATCCGGGCCAAGGGCGGCCTTCAGGGCGGCGATATGGGTGTCGATATCTTCGTTCTCGTTCTGTAGAGAGGTGTAGATATTTTCCAATGCCTGATCAACGCTCAGATTTGTCATTGTCTTGTCCTTTTCAAAAATGCAGACTTTGATATAGCAGAAGGCCGATAACCCGCGCAAGGCTTGGGAATCATGGAATATCAAGGCAATGGGCAAGAAACAGGACGATAAAATCAATTTGGGCATGACCGGAGATACGCTTCATGTGCGTGTCACGCCGAAAGCTGCAGCAAATCGTATCAAAATTGAGGCTGGCGAGGATGGTGAGCCGATCATCCGCATCTATGTCACGACCGTTCCAGAAGATGGAAAGGCCAACAAGGCGGTTTTAAAATTATTATCAAAGCATTTAGGAATTGCACCCACATCCATGGTCATAACGCATGGTGTAACGGGACGTGATAAAACAATTCGTGTGATGCGTGATTGAGAATTTTTTATCTGACATAAAACAATTTCATTTTTTAATGAAACTCTTTCCGCGTTAAAATGTTCGTCGCATCTTACTCTAATATTTGCATTTTATCTGCTGTCTCAAAATTATCTTAATGTCTAAAAACTGCCTTAATTTATTGAGGCTTTGTTTCTATGCACAGATTGATCTCTGATTTTACAACATCGGTTGTCAATATTCATTTTTGGTCCATATCACTGATGCACAGGGCATAAAAATATTTATGCGACGTCCTGAGGAACTAAACCATCACCTGTGCGTTGGACGCTGTGTAATGCATTTTAAAAGGAGATTGCGATGAATACCGATATTATTGAAGGCAGCTGGAAACAGCTTGCAGGCGAAGCCCAAAAGCAATGGGGTAAACTCACGAATGACCAGCTGGCTGCTGTAAACGGCAATCGCAAAAGCCTTGCTGGTTTGATTCAGAAAAACTACGGCATTGTCCGTGAAGACGCTGAAAACCAAGTCAAGGAATGGGAAAAGTCTATGAAAGGCTAGGGCGTAATAACCATGCACTCTAAAGACTTTTCAGACCATTCATAAATTTTAAGGAGAATAAAATGACAAAAACAATCACAGCCATTTTTGACACGCGCCGCGCCATGGAAGAGGCACTGCGCAGATTCGAAGCAGTGAATGTCACCGACGAACAAATCAACGTGATTATGAGTGACGAGACACGGAATAAATTCTTTAAACTCGAAACGCATAACAAGGCTGATGAGGGCGTTGCTGCTGGGGCCACATTCGGTGGTATTGTTGGCGGTGTGATGGCGGCCATTATGGGCGCTGGTACGCTGGCCATTCCGGGTCTGAATTTGATCGTTGTTGGATCGGTCGTTGCCGGTCTGGCTGGGGCGGCGGTTGGCGCGGCAACAGGCGGGATTGTCGGTGGCCTGATTGGTCTCGGCGTGCCCGAACATGAAGCAAAACTTTATGAAGGGCAGCTGAAATCCGGCCATATCCTTCTGGCGGTTGAGGCGCGTGACGCTGCACAGGCAAAGGTTCTTCGTGAAATTCTCGAAAATACCGAAGCCTATAACATCGCAGCGTAAGTTGTTTTTAGTGTGAATAAAACCGGTGCCTTTTGCGGGGCACCGGTTTTTTTATTTCACGAGGGTAATGCGGTCCTTGCCCAGCAAGATCTTCTTTTCCTTATAAAGCTGGCCGATGGCACGCTTATAATTGCTTTTGCTGACCTGATAGCGTTGAAAGATGGCGTCCGCAGCGCTTTTATCGGTCAAATTCGATGTCCCGCCGCTCATCTTCAAATCATCAAGAATTTGCTGAAGGAGGAGATCGCGCATTTCTTCGCCCTGTTGCTGCAAGGACAGGTCAATCGCGTCGTCTTCGCGGATATGTTTAATGTACCCGGTCATGCGTTCGCCAACACGGATGGGAACCAGAATATCGTTGTTATGAATCAAGCCCAGATGGGTACCATTGATAATGGCCTTATACCCCAGATCACTGCGGCTGGCGATCAACAGATCAACGGCCTGGTTGATTTCAAATTTACCTTCGGCTTCCTCATACAGGAAATGGTCCAGTTTGTTGCTGGCGCAGATGCGGCCTGAGTTATCCTGGAATACGCACACCGTATAAGATTTCCCTTTTTCCATGGGGACGCGCTGCTCCTTAAACGGCGCAAATAAATCCTTGGACAGGCCCCAGTTCAAAAATGCGCCATAGGAGTTTTGGTCAATGCATTGCAAATACGCGCACTGGCCCACTTCAACAAAGGGGCGTTCGGTTGTCGCAATAATAATGTCTTCGGAATCCAGATAGATGAACACATCCAGCCAGCCGCCAATTTCCCAGTCATGCGGGACATAGCGGGCAGGGAGAAGAATTTCGCCGAATTCACCGCCATCAAGATAAAGGCCGAAATCGACCTTCTTGATAACCTGAAGCGTTGCTGAGTTTCCGATCGTAATCATGCGTATTCAAACCTTGTTCGCGCGGGCCGCAAATGGCCATAAGCATTGTATTACAGGGAATTGCGCTGATAATCCACACTGCTATGCCCCTATATTTAACGTAATTTTTAAGCGATGGGGGAAATATTACGGGCAAAACAATAATGTTGATGTAATGATGTTTTTCAGGCGTTCTTCAAATTTTTCTTTTGAAAAATCGGGCTCTCTGATACGCGCGAAAGCGCGGGATGATAGATCGCGGCGATCATTTTCAAATTCAATGAGGGCTGCCAGCTTCTCGGCCAATTGATTTGCATCCCCTTTGGGGTAAATGACCCCGGCTTGATCACTATTCAAAATATCAAGTGGTCCATTGGTGTCTGTTGAAACGCACGGCACGCCAAAATCCATAAATTCAGACAAAACATAGCCGAAGGGCTCTGCATGTGATGGCAAGCAAAAGATGCTGGTCTGCGCAATCAGTGCCTTAATATCCACCCAGCCCTTAAATTTTACAGGGGATGATGTTGCGGTGGCGTGCTGGTGGAGCGGATCCATAAGCTCACCTTCGCCGGCTAGCCAGAATTCTACCTTATCACCATAGCGTGGGCCCAATAATGCCGCTGCATCAATGAAATCCTCAAAACCCTTTTTCTTCACAAGGCGACCCGCCGCAACAACGATCAGCGGTCCTGTCGGGCAGGGCTGATAACGGTTTTCTTGTGCGATGGGCACATAGTAATGGGGCAGGCATTGTATCTTCTCGGCCTTCAATCCTGCGTCAACCAATGATTTTGCGCCGCTGGTGCTGAGGGCAATAATGCGGTCCGCATATTCAAGGCCCGTTGGCTTATCAGAATGGCAAATCCCAATGACCGGAATGTTCGATTTTGAAAGCGGGTGGCAGAGGAAATTATTATGGCTGATAATGACGCTGCAAGTCTGGAGCGATTTTCTCAATGCACCGGGTAAAAACCCCCATTTCAGCATTTTGATTTGAACAGGCGATAATTCAATAATTTGAACATCGGGAAAAGCGCGATCTTTTAAGATGCTAAGTAAATGGCTTTTCGCCGGAGCATACGTAACAACGCCATCCGCCATGGAACGAATACTGTCGAGATAATTGATAAATGCAACCGCAATGCCGCCACGTTTTCGATCTGTTGTAATCAGGGCTATGTTCATGGGTTGCTATCAGTTCAAAGGCGGAGGGGGTGGTCTCATTTTCAACGGCATTTCAGCGTGTGAGGCCAAAATATCGCAGAATATGCCTCTGTGCAAATAGGGGTATCTCTGACATTTTATATGACAAAGCTGATATTGCTCCGAATTTAAGTGTTTCGGACCATTTATCGCTTACAGGCGTACCTTTCATATATAATTAGATGTTCAGCAGGTCTTAATCCCTGTAATAATGCGCCTACCACTCGTCTGAAGACTTAATAGCCCTATATAGAGCAATTCATTTGTATTCTGCTTCTTTAAATTGATTTCTCCTGGCTATTCGCAGCGCTGCCTTGATGCTGATTATCATAGATAAATGCGCGGTTTTTAATCCGTGCTAACAACAGGCAAAATGCACAAAAAAAAGAATACGATTCTGGTTGTGGACAGTGATTCACAGACTTTCAAAATCTTGAACATTGTTCTGGATAGTAATGACTATGAAGTTGTTGAATGTGCGTCTGGCCGTCAAGCAATCGGCCTGTGTGTATCAATTAAGCCTGATATTGTTCTGCTTGAGCTAAGCATGCCGGATATGGAGAGTTCAGAAATCATCAAGGCCATGCGTGAATGGTCGCAAATTCCCGTCATTATTCTGTCTGCCCAAAAAGCAAACGAGGATGTCGTGCGGGGTTTGGAAATGGGGGCGGATGACTATGTCATCAAGCCTTTTAATGTCGATGTTCTGCGCGCCAGAATTAACGCGTCGCTGCGGAAATCGGCTATTCAGGAAAACGGTGAATCTGAAATTGCCAATGGCCCATTACGCATCAATCTGGTCCGGCATGAAGTCTTTATGGGTGAAAAACTGATTTCCCTGACACCCAAGGAATATAATTTACTGCGCTACTTCATCATTCATAGCGGAAAGATGCTGGGCCACCGTCAAATCCTGCGTGAGGTTTGGGGCGCAGCGCACAGTGATGATACGCAATACTTACGTGTTTTTGTTGGTCAAATCCGCGAGAAAATTGAAATCGATCCAACGAACCCACGAATTATCACCACAGAACTTGGAATTGGTTACCGGATGGAAGTGCTTCAGCCCTCTCCGGCGAACAGGCAGGGCGAGCTGAAGATTTAAATTGTTATTGTGATACGATAGCGTGTTTAAATTTTCGATTTTCTAAATTAGACCATAGCGATAAATCTGATTATGATTAGTAGGCGTATTTATTGCGTTAAATCGCTCTTATGCGCTGATTGCAGGTCTTATATTTTCTTTTTAAATTGCGGATACCACCGTAACCTTCATTAAGAATACAGTGTTCAGTACAACAAAATTTTTGTAATGATACGATTCATAATTTCGTCTTTCCTCAAGACAAAATTGCCCTATATGGAGCATATGATTTCTTTAATGCGTCTTTAAATTGAGTTTTCCTGATTTCGTGTAATGCTGCGTTTATGCCCATTGTCATGAGAAAATGCGCGGATTTAAGCTGCGCTAGAGATAGACACAATGCACAAGAAAAAGAGCGTCATATTGGTTGTGGACAATGATTCACAAACCTACAAAATTTTGAACCTGGTCCTGGACCATAGCGATTATGAGGTTGTGGAATGCACTTCTGGCCGCCAAGCGATCAGCACGTGTGTTTCTTTAAAGCCCGATATTGCCCTCCTTGAATATGATCTACCGGGCTTGGAAAGCGCAGAGATCATTAAGGCCATGCGCGAATGGTCAAAAATGCCAGTCATCATCTTGTCAGAAAAGCATTCCAATGATGATATCGTTCGGGGGTTAGATATGGGGGCGGATGATTATGTCGTAAAGCCCTTTAATGCGGATGTCTTGCGTGCCCGAATCAATGCTTCCTTGCGGAAATCCGTGATTCAAGAGAATGGCGAGACCGAGCTTATCAATGGTCCTTTGCGAATTAATCTTGTCCGGCACGAAGTATTTGTGGGCGATCGGAAGGTATGCCTGACACCCAAGGAATATAATTTGCTGCGATATTTTATCATCCATAAAGGCAAGATGTTGGGTCGCCGTCAGTTATTGCGCGAGGTTTGGGGGCCAGCGCATTGCGAAGACACACAATATTTGCGCGTCTTCGTTGGACAAATTCGTGAAAAAATCGAACCCGATCCGGCTCATCCGCACATTATTACAACGGCACCTGGCATTGGCTATCGGATGGAAGTACTTCAGCTCCCCCTGGAGAAACGTCAGGGAGAGCTGGGGTTTTAAATTGAACTTGGGCGGGCTTGCTAACGGCTCTGCAGGGCGCGTGACGCGATATAGGCTGGGATAACCGGCATGTTTGTATTGGCAGGATGTGCGGCCTGTAATCGCTGTAATTTATTGTTATTCGGCGGTGGGCTCATAATGGTCTGTAAATGCTCGCGGGCGCGGGCCAGACGGGAACGAACGGTACCAATCGGAATGTTCAAAACCTCAGATACTTCGCTGTAACGCATTCCTTTTACGCAAATCAATATAATGATTTCGCGGTGATCAGGGCTTAGGCCTGCCATGGCCAGCTTAACTTGGCTCAACTCTGTTACGCCTTCTTGTTCCGGGGCGGTTGAGGCCATATCGAGATAAGGTTGCGGATCAGAAGATGACTCGTATTTCACGCGCCGGCGATAGCCAGACACGAATAGGTTAAACATAATTTTTGATGTCCAGCTGAACAAATTTGTTCCAGGTTCGAAATGGCTGGATTTTTCTAACGCGCGCAGACAGGTTGATTGAACCAAATCATCGGCATCGTCCTTGTTTCGTGTTAGCCGGAATGCAAACTTCTGTAGCTTTCCGGTTTCTGCAATGAGTGCGGTTTTAACAAACATACTAGCCTCCGTATTTTCATTGTCTGCGGGTATGTATAAATCTTATGCATCACTGCATCATGAATCGATGTGGGCTGTGTTCGACAGTATAATTTTTTGATAAGTACGCAGTTTATATGGTTTTTTATGGATAAAAATCGTCCGGCAAGCTCGGGGGCAATGCCGGACGATTCTCTGTCAACCTTATGGGGTTGTCAGATTCTTATGCGGCTCTATGGCCGACTGATTTTTCAATTTCTTGAATTTTCTTTTCGGCGTCTTCTTTCGACACGCCTTGCTTTTCTTGCAGTTTTGCAAAGAACTGCTCACGGTTTCCGCTGTACAGTTTGATGTCTTCATCACCCAGCTTGCCCCATGTTTCTTTGATTTTTGCACTGAGTTTTTTATCCGTATCGACGGATGCAGGCTTATTCATATTTGGATTTGGGTTTGTGTTGGTCATGTTGATCTCCTTGATCTTTTGCTTCTGAACGGTCCGCGTTATACGGGCTCTTAGATTAAGTAGGAATATCCAGCTAAGGAAGCGATGTGCAACGCAGGGCGGGGGATAAAGAATGTATGTGGTTTAAACAAACCCATGAAAAAAGAGCCCCTTTTCAGGGGCTCTCTCATGAATGATATACAATAATCTTACCTTAAAACATTTTTCCATTCTTCCAGGCTTAATGCGCCGTCATTGTTATCGTCATAGGCCATGAAAGTGCCGCGTGCGAATTCTTCGGTATCAACTCTCTTGTCCTGATTCGTATCCCATTTTTCATACAAGCCGGTTTTTTCAACCAGTGTTTTAACTTCGTTGTTGTCCAAGCGGCCATCCTTATCCTGATCCCAATAAGTGTATTGATTGTAATCAAGGTCTTTATACGGGCGATAGAGTTGGGATGTTGTCATTTTCCATTAGACCTGTTGCAAAAGTAGC
>DIVF01000023.1 GCA_002423285.1 Micavibrio sp. UBA6139
CCGGACTTTTGCAACAGGTCTATTGTTTAAAAAAGTGTAAAACCCTTACTGGTGCTTCAAGGCCGGGTCCACGGTAAACGACTCCCCGCACCCGCAACGGCCAGCTTCATTTGGGTTATTGAAGGTAAAGCCGCTTTGCATTTTATCTTCTGCGAAATCAACGACCATTCCGGCCAGCATCCATGAATGCATTTTTGGCACGTACAAAACGGCACCGTCTTGTTCAAACTTGTCATCGACCTTTAAATCTTCGGCCATGACGTGTTCCATTTTATAACTGTTGCCGGAACACCCGGTTGATTTGATGTTCAGGCGCAAGCCCACCGCCCCATCTTTCAGGGACATTTTTTTACGAATAGCGTTTGCGCCGCTTTGTGTGATCGTAATCATCTTCGTATTCCTTTTTCTTTCTTCTTATCTCCCCTCCCTGAGGGAGGGGCTGGGGGAGGGTTTACAATGTCAGAGCGATCCAACATCCATCCCCCTCACCCCGCCCCTCTCCCGATGGGAGAGGGAGTTTAGGTAAACATATTCAACTGCAACTTTGCCGTCTCCGCCATTTTCGATGGGTCCCATGGTGGTTCCCAGATAATTTCAACATCGACATTCCCCACCCCATCAACCGGGAAGATTGCCGATTGCACCATGCCGGGCATTTCCTGTGCCACGGGGCATGCGGGGGATGTCAGCGTCATCTCAACAAACACATCGGCCTTGCCATCGACCGCATCACGAATATCGATTGTATAAATCAGGCCCAGTTCGTAGACATTAACCGGAATTTCCGGGTCATAGACCGCGCGTAACCCTTTTAAAATTGCGGGCCATAATGGATGATCGCGGGTGACAACCGCACATGGCGGCTCCGCCAGCTCATCATAATCATCGCCGAACGCGTTCCGGACCATCTCTTCATTAGCAATGGGCTGCATGCTCATAACAGTAACTCTTTCGCCTTTAATAAGCCGTCTATCAAACTATCTATATCCGTTTCATTGGAATACAAGCCAAGTGACGCACGCACCGTGGCATCAACACCAAATCGTGCCATCAACGGTTGGCAGCAATGATGGCCAGAGCGCACCGCAACACCGCATTGATCCAACACCATCGCAATATCGCTGGCATGGCCCCAATCGGCTGTGAAACTCATGATCCCTGCCCGGTCGTGTTTGGGACCATACAGAGTCAAACCCGGAACCTCATCCAGACGCGCCAGACTATAGGTCAGCAATTTCTTTTCATACGCCGCGATTATAGGCATGCCGATGGCGCAAACATAATCAATCGCCGCACCCAGACCAATCACTTCAACAATCGCCGGTGTTCCAGCCTCGAACCGTCCGGGGGCGTCTTTATAGGTGGTTTTATCGAATGTGACCTGTTCAATCATATCCCCACCGCCCTGATACGGCGGCATGGATTGCAAAACATCATAACGCCCGTATAAAACGCCCACACCTGTCGGGCCATAGAGTTTATGCCCGGTGAAAACATAAAAATCACAGCCCAATGCCGTAACATTCACCGCGCCGTGAACAACAGCCTGTGATCCGTCGATCAGAGTTTTGATATCGGGGTTAAAGCTGCGCGTCGCGGCGATGATATCGGCCACCGGGTTAATCGTCCCCAGCGCATTTGACACCTGCACCAGCGATACAAGGCGGGTTTTATTGTTCAGTAATTTTCCAAACGCTTCAAAATCGAGCGTGCCGTCATCCAAAACCGGAATAACTTTAATAACGATGCCAATCTGATCACGCAGCAATTGCCACGGCACGATATTGGCGTGGTGTTCCATGCCGGAAATAATAATCTCATCCCCCGGCACCAGATGCGTTCGGCCCCAACTTTGCGCGACGAGGTTTACGCCCTCCGTCGCATTGCGGGTGAAGATAATTTCGCGTTCAGACCCCGCGCCGATAAAATCGGCAACTTTTTGACGTACGGCTTCGAACCGCGCCGTGGTCACTTGGGAAAACTGGTACAGGCCACGGTGGATATTGGCGTAATCGGTATCCATCACCGCGCGCATGGCATCAATCACCACTTGCGGTTTTTGTGCACTGGCGCCGCTATCTAAAAATGCGACCGGCTTGCCGTTCATCTTCTTGCGAAGGACGGGGAAATCGGCGCGGTAGCGTGTGATATCAAATTGCGGTGCCAACAGGTTCATTTTTCCAACCACCCCCGCACGCGTTCAAGCAATTGTTCGCGTATCTCTTCACCCTTAACCTCGTCAAATATTTCAGCGACAAAGGATTCGATCAGCAAGGCGCGAGCCTCTGCTTCTGGAATCCCGCGCGAACGCATATAGAACATTGGTTCATCTTCCAGACGACCCGTTGTTGCCCCGTGGGAGCATTTCACATCATCCGCATAGATTTCCAGTTCAGGTTTCGTATCCATCTCCGCCCCTTCGGACAGCAGGATCGCCTTTGATAACTGATACCCGTCTGTTTTTTGGGCAATCTGGTGGACATGAACTTTGCCTTGGAACACGCCATGGGATTGATCATCCAGAATGGTTCGCATGTTTTGATTGCTTTCGCAATGCGGGGCCAGATGCTCGACCAAAATGGTTGTATCGCTATGCTGTTTCCCGCGCATCAGGCTGGCACCATTCAAATGGCACAACGCGCCGGGTTCGGTCAGCAATACGTGGATCTGGTTGCGGCTGATCGCTGCGCCCGTATAAAGGGCCACGGCATTATAATGCCCATCCTTGGCCACGGTGACCTTGGTGTTTTGCGTATAAACGGCATCCTTGGAATCGTCTTGAATGCGGATATGGGTTAAGTGGCCACCCGGCGCAACCGTGATATGGCTCAAACGGTTCTTCCAGAATTTACCCTTGCCACGGTGATCTTCGATAATGGTCAGGCTGGCATTCGCGCCCACGCGAATGGCGGTGTGAACGACATAAAACGCGCCGTCATCACATTCCATGACAATTTCGAGCGGCTCTTTCACTTCTGTATTCGCAGGCACATCAATCGACACACCATCGCGGAAATACATATTGGCCAGATGCCACAGGATCGGGTTGATGTTGAGATCGGTGCTGGTTTGGGAATCACAGATCAATTTTTTGACCCAGTCCTGCTCAACAATCGATTTCACCAAAGGTTGAGCGATAACGCCCGGAACAGTATTCGATGAAACGCGCACAGTTCCCAAACGGTCAAACCCGCGCACCGCCGGAATGATATTGGTGTATTTCCACCCTTCCAACTTTGGCGTTGGCAAGCCGTGTTGGGTGACGTAATTCAAACCTTCAATACGAAGATCCGTCAGTTCAGCAGAATCCGCCTGCTCCGCCTGAAACGCCGCAAAACCGCGCAGGACATTTTCCGCCGTTTCCGGATGATATGGAGATTTTACAGGAAACTGCATAATTTTATGCTCAGCACTCATCTTCTTCATCCTTATACCCCCTCTCCCCTTGGGAGAGGGTCGGGGTGAGGGTGTTCAATGCGCACTGCAAATCCACCAGCACCCCATCTATATTTTTCATCACGTCATTATTCCAATAACGCTTTACCAGAAAGCCACTTGATTCCAGAATTTCTGTCCTCATTTGGTCAGCTTCACTTCCTTCGTGTTGCCCGCCATCCAGTTCGACAATAATGCCGCGCTCTTGGCAGAGAAAATCAACAACATAACCTTCAATTGGAACCTGACGTTTGAATTTCAGATTCATAAATTGGCGGTTTCTTAAACGTGACCAAACTATTTTCTCTGCTTCAGTTTGGTTCGTTCGTAAGTTTTGGGCCAGTGGTGTCAAAATAAGCGACATTGTATCCCCTCACCCTGCCCTCTCCTTGTGGGAGAGGGTTCTTAAAAAATTATGCGGCTTCTCCGGTTAATCCGGCATAGCCGGTTTTTTCCAGTTCCTTGGCCAGTTCGGCGTCACCTGTTTTAATGATTTTGCCATTGGCCAGAACGTGCACCTTATCAGGCACGATGTAATCCAGCAGGCGTTGATAGTGCGTGATGACAAGGAAGCTGCGTTTTGGATCGCGCAGGGCGTTTACGCCGTCTGCAACGATTTTCAGCGCATCAATATCAAGGCCGGAATCTGTTTCATCCAGCACAGCCAGTGTTGGTTCCAGCATCGCCATCTGCAACACTTCATTGCGTTTCTTCTCACCACCGGAAAAACCGACATTGACGGCGCGTTTCAACATCTCATCGGAAATGCTCAGTTCTTTTTGCTTCTTTTTCATCAGCTTCAGGAAATCAAGCGCATCCAGTTCCTTCTGGCCGCGCTGTTTACGAACAGCGTTCAGCGCTGTTTTCAGGAACGTGGTCATTTGTACGCCCGGAATTTCAACCGGATACTGGAACGCCAGGAAAACACCAGCGGCGGCACGCTCTTCCGGGGCCATCTCCATAATGTTTTCGCCGTTCAGCAGGATTTCACCTTGCGTAATCTCATACCCGTCCCGGCCAGCCAGCACATAAGACAAGGTCGATTTTCCTGATCCGTTCGGCCCCATAATGGCATGCACCTCACCCGTTGGAATACTCAGATTGATTCCTTTGAGAATTTCTTTGCCATCGATAGCGGCGTGGAGGTTTTTAATTTGCAGCATAATTTCTTTCCTTTTGCGAAGAAAACATTTCCTCATATTCCTTCCAGCCATCTTCTTTATATATCTTTACTAAATCCTCATATGATAATTGCCTTCCATATAACTCACTCCACCAAGGCGCTATAATAGATTTCAACAAAACTACACCTTCTTGCTTCTTATCTTGATCTTTCCAAATATGCTTTAGCAGAAGACATTTATACATTTTACCCAACACTCCCTTCTAACGAAATCCCCACCAATTTCTGCGCTTCAACCGCAAATTCCATTGGCAGGTTTTGTAAAACCTCGCGGCAGAAGCCGTTGACGATGAGGGCGACGGCCTCTTCGGTGTTCAGGCCGCGTTGTTGGCAGTAGAATAATTGGTCATCACCGATTTTGCTGGTGGTGGCCTCGTGTTCTAACGCGGCTTGCGGGTTGCGGCTTTCGATGTAGGGTACGGTGTGCGCGCCGCATTGGTCGCCGATCAGCAAAGAGTCGCATTGGGTGAAGTTTCGCGCGCCAACGGCGTTTGGCATGATTTTGACCATGCCGCGATAGGTGGAATCTGATTTTCCGGCGCTGATGGTTTTGGCGATGATGCGGCTTTTTGTATTTTTGCCGATATGAATCATTTTGGTGCCGGTGTCGGCTTGCTGGTAATTATTGGTGATCGCCACGGAATAAAATTCACCTTGGGAGTTATCACCCTTTAAAACGCAGGATGGATATTTCCAGGTGATGGCGGAACCCGTTTCCACTTGGGTCCATGAGATTTTGGAATTGCGCCCTTCACACAGGCCGCGCTTGGTCACGAAATTGTAAATTCCGCCCTTGCCTTCTTCATCGCCCGGATACCAGTTTTGTACCGTGGAGTATTTGATTTCGGCATCATCATGGGTGATGAGTTCAACAACAGCCGCATGAAGCTGGTTTTCATCGCGCATCGGCGCGGTGCAACCCTCAAGGTATGAAACATAAGAGCCCTTATCGGCAATAATCAGGGTGCGTTCAAATTGGCCCGTGTTCATTTCGTTGATGCGGAAGTAAGTGGACAGCTCCATCGGGCATTTCACGCCCGGCGGGATGTAAACGAATGATCCATCGGTGAAAACGGCACTGTTCAAACACGCATGTTTGTTGTCGTGATATGGCACGACGCTGCCCATATATTTTTTGACCAGTTCCGGGTGATTTTGAACGGCTTCGGAGATCGAGCAAAAAATAATACCAACATCCGCCAGTTGTTTTTTGAAACTGGTGGCAACGGACACAGAGTCAAAGACAACATCCACAGCCACCCCGGCCAGACGCGCGCGTTCCGCCATCGGTACGCCGAGTTTTTCAAAGGTTTCGAGAAGCTTCGGATCAGCTTCATCCAGTGACCCCAGTTTTTGTTTTGGGGCGGCGTAGTAATAGGTGCCCTGATAATCAATATCGTGGATTTTCAGCTTGCCCCATGTGGGTTCGGGCATGGCTTTCCAGTGATTAAACGCCTTTAAACGCCAATCCAGCAGCCATTTTGGCTCGTTCTTCTTGGCGCTGATAAAACGGATGGTGTCTTCGGACAGGCCAATCGGGGCCATGTCGGATTCGATATCGGTGACAAACCCGGCATCATATTTGCCAAGGGATTTTACAGTGTCGATGGTGTCTTGGGTGATGCTGCTCATATCGTTTTACTCTTTTCTTCGGCGGTCACCTTGGGCTGCATTGCGGCGCGTGGTGCAGTTTGCATCAAATCAATCAGTGTTACCGATTCAAGCGCGGTGCGAATGGCAAGGTTGACCTTGCTCCACCGGCCATGCATGGCGCATTGCCCTTCCAGAACACAATTGCTGCGGCTATCCGCGCAATCAGTCAGGGAGATGGGGCCATCCATCGCGGTGATGATATCGGCCACGGTAATTTTTTCGGGGCGACGGGTTAGACCATAACCACCATTCACTCCCCGCGTAGAGGACAACACCCCGGCGCGGGTCAGTGATTTTAAAATCTTGGCGACGGTCGGTTCCGGCAATTTGCAGCGCAGCGACAGATCGGAGGCAGACAGGCGCAAATCATCCCCCCGCGACAACTCCGCCAGGACAACAACTGCATAATCGGCAAAACGTGACAGTTTGATCATTGAAAGCCTTTATTTCCGGTCTTTTAAATAGAACTAACCCGGTCCCTTATCAAGTAAATTATACAGGATTTATATAGTCCTATTTTAGCAGCTTTTGCCTTTATCTTCAGAACGGTTAGCATCAAATACATGATTCTGAACAAGGACCGAGCCATGACCGTGAAGCCAAACGCTGCCCTATACGCTATCACATTGATTTTAAGCGCATTTTTGCTGTTTTCAGTGCAGCCATTATTTGCGCGGATGATCCTCCCCCTGCTTGGCGGGGCCCCGGCGGTGTGGAATACGGCGATGGTGTTCTTTCAGGCGGCTTTGCTGGCCGGATATGCCTATGCCCACGGAACCAGCCGTTTTTTGAGCATTCGGAAGCAAGCGGGGCTGCATCTGGTGCTGCTCTGTGCTTTTGCCCTGTTCCTGCCCATTCTGCTGCCCGCCGGGTTACACCCGCCCGCCAGCAGTAACCCGGCCTTGTGGCAATTGGGTGTGATGGCAGTGATTGTTGGTGGTCCGTTCTTCATTGTCGCGGCATCGGCCCCGATGTTTCAACGCTGGTTTTCGGCCAGCGATCATAAGGATGCGGCCAACCCCTACTTCCTTTATGCCGCCAGCAATATTGGCAGCATGGGAGCGCTGCTCTCCTACCCGCTGATCGTTGAACCGATGATGACGTTGCATCAGCAATCCTATTCATGGGCGTGGGGATATGGCGGGTTGATTGTTATGACGCTGCTTTGTGCCTGCACCATCTGGCGCAGCCAAGCAAGCACTGCCCGCCCGACAGTGCAATTGGCACAGTATTCACCGTGGTCAAAAAAGATCATCTGGATGGTGTTGGCCTTTATTCCGTCCAGCTTGATGCTCGGCGTAACCACATTGATTACAACCGATATTGCCTCTGTTCCATTGCTGTGGGTTGTGCCGTTGGCATTGTATCTGGCGACGTTCATTATCGTTTTTGCGCGTCGGCCCTTGGTCACCACAAAAATGTGCGTGACGTTATTTACAGTGGCGATGATTGTCTTGGTACTCATAAACAGCGCGACAATTTTTGAAAAAACCGTCGGGTTATTTGCTGCGCATCTGGCGACATTTTTCTTTGCCAGCCTGCTGTGCCACAAAAAACTGGCTGATTTACGCCCGGACGCCAGTGAGCTGACCGCGTTTTATATGTATATGTCGTTGGGTGGTGTGCTGGGTGGGATGTTTAATGCCCTGCTGGCCCCTGTTTTGTTCACGGTGCCGCTGGAATATACCTTTGTGCTGTGTGCGGCGCTGCTTGTTCGGGCCCTGGCTCTGGAATCCCCGGCCCGCGTCTTTCAAATGCCCCATATCATGCATTTTGTGAAATCGCCGGGTTTATGGTTGGGAATGCTGACCCTCAGCATCATTCCTTTTGTTGCCCAGCAGAATGCCAATACGCTATGGGTCGCGTTTGCGGCACTGACGGCGGTCGTGTTATTTTTCCTGCGCCATCGCCCGTTGGGATTTATGGCGTTTGGCGCGGTGATGTTATTGCTGTTTTCCCCGATGCTCGCGGCGTCACGGGGCAGTACACTGCATATTGAGCGTAATTTTTTTGGTGTTATGCGCGTCGCCGATAATAATATCGGTGTTCGTTCCTTCTTCCATGGCACCACGTTGCACGGCGCACAACCAAAATCACCCAAACACCGCCTGACCCAGATCACCTATTATAGCCCACAAGGACCGATTGGCGATGTCTTCCGCATTCTGGACACGCAAAAAGGTCAGCAAAAAGTGGGTGTTCTGGGCCTTGGCGTGGGGACCGTGGCCTGTTACGCGCATCCGGGGCGCAGTTTTGATTTTTATGAGATTGATCCCGCCGTTGTGAAAATCGCTGAAGACAAAAAACTGTTCACATACTTAAGCGATTGCGGCAGCCCGTATAAAACGATTATCGGTGATGGGCGTTTGACATTGAACGATGTTCCAGACGCCAGTTACGATATCCTTATTCTGGACGCGTTCAGTTCAGACAACATCCCCATGCACTTGCTGACATTGGAAGCCTTCCAAACCTATATGAGCAAGGTGAAGGCCAACGGGATGATTGTCTTCAATATCTCGAACCGATTCATCAATCTGGAATACCAGCTTGCGGCCCTGTCAAAGGCAACGGGGGTTCCAGCCCTGATGAAACGGGAAAAAGGTGGAATGATCGCCCCGGATTCAAAAATCAAATACGCGAGCGCATATTATGCCGTCATGACCCCTAACCCCGACACGATTATGGAGCTGATGAAGGACGGCGAATGGACAACCGCGCAAGCAAAGCCGGGCTATCGCCTCTGGACGGATGATTATGCAAATATTATATCTTCGCTGATGATACTGAATTAGCCGAGGGGAACTACCGGGCCGACACAATTCGGCCTTTAAATCTGTCCGTGAATACCGCAATTACACCATGGGGCCGACATGATCGCCGCCTAGATTACCACCATCGAAATTATATGTCAGATGGAGGAAATATTATGACTGCAACAGATATTACGTTCACAACACCACAAACGATTGCCGAAACAACCTACGCGACCCTGTCCCGGATTGAGGATGTGGCACGCATTACGCTGGCCGATACTCAGGAACTCGACCGCAGCGACGCGTTCGCTACTTTGTCTTTCTAAAACCAATCGCAGGATTTTTGCTTTGAGAGTCATCGAGATGCCAGGCATTACGCGCCAAGAAAACCGGATCACCGTCGTGGTCATGGGCGATCGCACTTTGGTTCGTGTCCATAAAGGCCTTCAGCACCTTTGGGTCGTCTGCGGAAATCCACCGCGCTGTATGAAGAGCGGTTTGCTCGAACTTAACCGGCACCTCGTACTCGGTTCGAATGCGGTCGGCAAGCACGTCAAACTGCAACATGCCAACAACACCAACAATCCAGTTTGAGTCCGTCACGGGCTTGAAGATCCGGGCTGCGCCCTCCTCCGCCAGTTGTTCTAACGCATTGCTCAAATGCTTGGCCTTCATCGGGTCATCAGAGCGGGCGCGTTGCATGACTTCGGGTGCGAAGGACGGAATGCCTGTAAAATGCAGCATTTCGCCTTCGGTCAGCGTATCACCAATGCGCAGATTTCCGTGGTTGGGAAGGCCAATAATATCGCCCGGATAGGCATCTTCTACCGTTTCACGGTCCTGCGCAAAGAACATCAGCGGGTTATGAATGACCAGCTGCTTGTTGCTGCGGATATGAGTCAGCTTCATGCCTTTTTTGAACCGCCCTGAACACAGACGCGCAAAAGCGATGCGGTCGCGGTGTTTGGGGTCCATGTTGGCTTGGATTTTAAAGACGAATGCGGTGACCTTGTCTTCTTCTGGTTTCACAATACGTTCAATCGCTTTTTGCACGCGCGGTTGCGGCGCGAAGCGGCCAATCCCGTCCAGCAATTCACGAATACCAAAATTGTTGACGGCGGAACCAAAGAAGACCGGGGTCATGTGACCGGCCAGATACATTTCACTGTCAAACGGTTCGCATAGACCGCGCACCATCTCAACATCTTCACGGAGTTGCGCAACCTGTTCAGCGGGCAGCAGATCATCGAGGTTTTGATCATCCAAACCTGTGCACTGGACGGTATCCAGCATTTCAGCGCCCTTGCTGCGGCCAAACAGCACCAGCTTGTCGCCGAGCAAGTCATAACAGCCTTTAAAATCGCGGCCCATGCCGATTGGCCAGCTGGCGGGGGTCACTTCCAAGGCCAGCTTGTCTTGAATTTCATCCATCAGGGCGAATGGATCCTGACCATCACGGTCCATCTTGTTGATGAAGGTGATGATGGGAATGTTACGCAGACGGCAGACCTCAAACAGCTTCAATGTCTGCGGCTCTATCCCCTTTGCGGCGTCCAGAACCATAATGGCGCTGTCCACCGCCGTCAGGGTGCGATAGGTGTCTTCCGAGAAATCTTCGTGGCCTGGTGTATCGACAAGGTTATAGGTGATGCCGGCATGATCGAAGGTCATCACCGATGAGGCAACGGAAATCCCCCGCTCCTGCTCAACCTTCATCCAGTCGGACCGTGCGCGACGGCGATCGCCCTTGGCCTTGACCATCCCGGCCAGCTGAATAGCACCCCCGAATAGAAGCAGCTTTTCGGTCAGCGTCGTCTTCCCCGCATCGGGGTGGGCGATGATGGCGAAGGTGCGGCGTTTTTCGATGTTTTCGGTCAGAATGCTCATGGTGCGGCGTTATAACATCGCAACCCCAAAAAGCCAAGAAGCCGTTAGAAAGATTGAGGTTTTTGGGGTATTTCAACCCACTCTATTACGTTATTGAAAATAAAGCCCCAGACAGGTCTGGTCTGGGGCTTTTCTATTCGCTTTCAACGTCGCCTGATTAAGCGGCCTTAGCCGCCTTCGCACGCTCAACACCGGCAAGGATCATTTTCTTGGCTTCATCAGCGTCGCGCCAGCCATCTGTCTTCACCCATTTACCGGGCTCCAGATCTTTGTAATGCGCGAAGAAATGTTCGATCTGATCGCGGAGGATCGGGCGCAGATCGGTGTAGTTCAAAACATTGTCATGATACGGGTGCAGTTGCGGCATTGGCACGGCGATGATTTTTTCGTCTTGGCCTGCGTTATCTTCCATCATCAAAACGCCAACCGGGCGGCAACGCATCACCGCACCGGGCATGACCGGTGTGCGGCCAACAACCAGAACATCGACCGGATCGCCATCACCGGACAATGTGTGCGGAATGAAACCGTAATTGCCGGGGTAATACATGGCGGTGTGCAGGATGCGGTCAACGAACATCATGCCGCTTTCCTTATCCAGTTCGTATTTCACAGGGGTGCCACCCATTGGGTTTTCAATGACGACATTGATGTCTTCGGGTGGGTTCGTGCCGGGGGTCAATTTTGACAAATACATAGGTCAATTCCTGAATGGTGCGGTGCAAGATGGCCGACCATATCAAACCCCTAAGGCTCAAGGCAAGCAAGAATCCCCGCTTTAAAAGATTTTTCCTTCAAACGGGTTCTGGAGGCCCCGATCCTCGACCTCAATCACCCATAAATCGGGGTCGCGGTCACGGGCGCGGCTGATATAGGCATCGGCGTCGGATTCCGGGGCAACGTCACCCTTTAACATCCGCATCCAGCCCATTTTACCGTCCAGATCGCGTTGCTGTTGCAACAGGACGCAGCCATTTTCAATGCCGTTGATTTTCAAAAGGATACTGCCCGACGCATACGCGCCCTTTTGCAGGATGTAATAATACACCCCTTCCGCTGCCAGACGGCGCAGATGTGCATCCACATAGAGCGCGGTGGGAAGACGATCATCATTCATGATAGATGGATATCAATTCGCTTTTTTGATTTTGCGGCCATAGAGTTCGAGGCGGCATTCAACCAGCTCATACCCCAGCTTCGTGGCGATTTCAATTTTCATCGCTTCGATTTCATCATTTTGGAATTCAATCACCGCCCCGGACTCAACATCGATCAAATGATGATGGTGTTCGGTGTTGGTTTCATAGCGGGCAAAGTTTTCATTGAATTCGTGACGCACCACCAGATTAAGTTCATCCAGCAAATTTAAGGTGCGGTACACAGTGGCCATGCTGATGGATGGATCAATAACACGGGCGCGCTCATAAACCGTTTCCACAGCAGGGTGATCAGCGGCTTCATCCAACACGCGCAGAATGATTTTGCGCTGTCCCGTCATTTTCAAGCCGGCTTCGGCGCAGCGTTCTGTAAGGCTGGTCATGGGGCCATTTCCTTCCGTATTCTTGATTAAGGCTTTCTAACTGGTGGGTATCTTATTCCCTTGCGGCGGCCAATTCAACCGTCCCGGCCTCAATAGCGGCTTTCATCTTGAGCCATTTAGTGTAGGCAGCACTGCCCACGACACGCACCGGTGGGAAATCAACCGTGACCATGGTGCCGAAATTAACTTCTGATTCCAGTTCCAGAGACCCACCGTGCAACTCCACCATCGCCTTGGCGAGCGGCAGGCCGAGGCCTGTGCCTTGAATACCGCGTGTTTCCACTGGCTGGCTGACCTGACCGAAGGGTTCAAGCGCATCCTTGATCCGGTCATGGGGAATGCCAATACCCTGATCGGTGACGATCATTTGCATCGATCCATCAGCGGCCAGCAAAGCGCGCATTTCAATGGTCCCGCCGGGATTGGAATATTTGACCGCATTGCCAACAAGGTTAATCAAAATCTGGCGCACAAGGCGTGGGTCAGCATAAAGCGGTGGCAGATCGGCAGGCACGAATTGTTTGATTTTCAAACCACCGCTGAAGGCGCGTGAATCCATCATCCGGGCCACGGCCTGAATCAATTGCGCGACATCGAAGGTATCTTCGTCCAGCTCCAGACGCCCTGCTTCAATCTTGGACATATCCAAGACTTCGTTGATGATTTCCAGCAGATGGCGTGCGCTGAGGTGAATATCCCCAAGATACTCGACATATTTATCATTCCCCAATGGGCCAAAGGTGCTTTTCATCATCATCTCGGAAAAACCGATAATGGCGTTCAGCGGCGTGCGCAGTTCATGACTCATATTGGCAAGGAAGGTCGATTTTGCCTGGTTCGCGGCATCGGCCTGTTCCTTGGCGACGCGCAGGGAAATTTCCATCTGCTTGCGCAGCGAAATATCCATGACCGTGGTAACCTGAAAACGCCGCCCGTTACTCAGTTCCAGTGCTGCCGTTGTATAAAGCACGTTGGCGTTGCTACGATCCTTGCGCAGGATTTTCATTTCACCGGAATTACGCGCACCGCTTTCAATAAATTCTTCATGGGCCTTTTGCACCAGATCGCGTTCATCCTGTGCGACCAGTTCAGAAAAACTATGGCCGACAAGGTCATTGCGGCTCCACCCATAAATACGGATAAAGCTGTCATTGACGCGGACAATACGCTGGTGCTGATCGGTGACAACGATACCGACTTCACTGACGTCGAAGACGGATGTTAACAGGGTAATCGCATCATCGCGTTCGCGTTGCAGGCTGGATGGTGCAACGGCGGCGGGTTGGGCGATAATATCCAGCAGGGTCACCTTCCCCGCTTCGTTCAACACGGGGTTGATCCAGAATGCATGCACACGCAGCCCACCCGGAAAATCCGGAACGGTTTGAATGGTGACTGGCATGCCGCGTTCAATGGCGACTTCGAAGGATTGTTCAAAATGACGGAACGCATCGGCGGATAAAATATCGCGCAGATCTTTTCCGATGACATTTTTTTCTGATTGGGTCAGGTATTCGAGCGCCTTGCGGTTGGCCTCTAAAAACACATAAGCACCGCTACCGCTGACCTCTACAAGGAAGCGCGGCACTGGCATCGCCTGAAACAGGGCGGCGTGATCAATGGTGTGTTGCGTCATCTATATTCAAAAAAACCTGACAGAGTACTTCTCTGCCATTCTAGGGGTATAATCCTTACAAAAGCGTAAGTTACCGTAATCATTACCTTTTGGTCAAAAAACCGGACCCCCAATCATGGGCGCCCGGGCGCATATCATATACGGTTTTGGGTAAGAATCATCCCCCCAGTGATGACGGCAAGATTACCGGGAAAATGGCGGTTTAATGCGGTTTTTTGTCCAATCCGTCATCAACGGACGGTTGATCGCTAACAAAACGCTGCAATGGGCTCAGTTCAAAATACTCAAGGGCGGTTTCCGCATCCCCGCCGTAACGGTCCAGATCGGCACGCATATTTGTAATCAAATCTTCGATCAAATCGCCGGGCTGTGGTTCGGCAACACAGGACGACATGCTAAGGCGCACATCCTGCCCTTGCATGCTGTAATACGGTGCGTGTTCTTCCAGCAGCTTTTTCAAACGGTTTAACCCGGCTGAGCCGCCGGACATTTCGGTCTGTTTTAGACACATCAAAAATTCACCGTCATTCAAACGGTAAGCATCATCGAAGGACCGGATACATTGTTTGATGATTTCAGCGGCAGAGATCATCACAGCATCATGATCTTGTTGCGACAGGCTGTCCTTCATTGCGGCATAATGATCGATGCGAGCCAAGGCCAGACAGAATGGGCGTCCCCGTCGGGAACGGCGTTCCAGTTCACGCTCAATATCCTTATTCATGACCTTGCGCGTACGCAGGCCAGTCAGTAAATCAATACCGCTGTCAGACAGCGCCATTTCACGTTCCATGCGGCGAATATGTGCAACAAATTCATCACACAGGATGACGAAACTATCGAATTGTTTCTTGACCGGTTTTTCCGGGCTTATCATCGAGTGTTTCACCAGATCGCTGGCGGAAGAACGCATGTCGTTATACAAACGGCGCATCCGCAGCAAGGCCGGAGCCTCAACCGCGTCTTCACTCTCCGCTTCCCGCGCCCAATGTTCAAAACCATCCGGTGCGGCCAGCAAATCTTGATTGGCGTTTGGATCAGGATAGAAAACCTGACGGATGACACGGCCAAACCATTCCGCGTGCTCATCCAGCACCGGAGATAACGCTTTCAGCCGTGAATCTTGGTCGTAGGTCAGTGGCATCGATAATCCTGATACATCATTGGCACATGCATTGACTGGGGCCGATACGCCGCCCCACATTCAAGATTATAAGGGAAATCTGTCTTATTCGTTAACGAAAAGGATTAGCGGCCCAGCCATTCCTTTTCCAGATCATCGAGCGTCCCCTCACGGATCGCCACGCGAACTTCGCGCATCAGGCGGTTAATCACGGCCACGTTGTGTTGGGCAATGATTTGGGTCGCCAGAAGTTCACCAACTTTTAACAAATGGTGAAGATAGGCGCGGGAGTAATCGCGGCTATAAGGCATATCCGATTCCGGGTCGAGCGGTAGCGGATCATCCTTGTAACGGGCGTTGCGCAAATTCATGCGTTCATCCGCATTACCCTTTTGTAACGCCCAGCCATGCCGGGCAATGCGGGTTGGCGAGACGCAATCAAACGTATCAATCCCCTGCCGTACGAATGTAAACACATCGCGGATGCGGCCAATGCCCAGCAAATGCACCGGGCGGTCCGGGTGAATTTGCGGTGCGCACCAGGAAACAACTTCATCCATTTCCTCTTCACTGCCACCAAGGCACCCACCAATGGCCGTACCAAAGAACGGACGTTCCTTGGTGTAGGCGCAGCTGGTCGCGCGGAGGTCTTCATAGACCCCGCCCTGCACGATGCCGTAAAGCGCTTGCGATCCATCATGCCCGCGTTCAAATTCCGCCAGCGAACGATCACCCCAACGGTGGCTGCGCTCCATTGAACTGGCCGTGTATTCGCGGTCAACATGGTACGCGGTACATTCATCGAATTGATAAATCAAATCCGCACCGAGTTTGCGTTGAATGTCGATGGAGGCTTCGGGAGTCAGGTTCAACGTTTCCCCGCTCCAATAGGATTTGAACTTCGCGCCTTCTTCGGTGATTTTCAAAAGGCTCTTATCGCGTTTTTGATTGCGGCCCTTGATCTCATCGGCGATGGAGCCATGGCCCATCGAAAAAATCTGAAAACCGCCGCTATCGGTCATCATTGGGCCGTTCCAGCCATTGAACTTATGCAGGCCACCCATTTTTTGAACCAGATCAGCACCCGGCTGAATCATCAAATGGTATGTATTGCCCAAAATGATGTCGGTTTTGGCTTCACGCATTTGATGCGCCGACAGATTTTTAATCGCGCCCTTGGTGCCACAGAAAATATAATTCGGCGTTTCAATCGTACCATGCGGCGTTTTCAGCTTGCCCACGCGGGCGCGGCTTTTCGGGTCACGGTGTTCGATATCAAAAGCGAAATTGTCGTATTTCATGGCTGTTCCTGTTTTATGCTCATGAAAAACCCGCCGGTCCATTTGGACAGCAGCGGGTTTTTCGAAATGCTATTTCGTCAGCTTACTTCGCAGCAGCCAGTTTCTTTGCAGCGCGTGCGGACATTGGCTTCGGTGCGGATTTTTTCTTTGCAACAATTTTGTCGCCCAGCTTTGTCTCGACTTCGGCTTTAACAGCGCGCAGGGAAATATCCAGACCGGTTTTTGGTGTTTCGATCAGGTAAGCATCCAGACCACCTTTGTGTTCAACAGAACGCATGCCGTGTGTGGACAGCTTCAAAGAGATCATGCGGCCCAGTGATTCACTGTAAAGACGCATTGTCTGTACGCTCGGCAGGAAGCGGCGGCGTGTTTTGTTATTGGCGTGGGATACTTTGTTCCCGGTCAGAACGCCTTTTCCTGTGACCATGCAACGGCGGCTCATGATTTTAATTCCCGTAATTTCAAGTGTGTTTCTAAACAGATGCGGACAATAGTCGAAAAAAAAGGCCCAAGTCAAGCGTTTCAGGGTCAGTTTTACGCAAATAAACGCCCAACAAGGATAAGACAGCCCCCCATCCCTGCCAGGAACAGCAAATGCGCCATAATAGTGATATACAGCGCGCGGCGCAGATGCCCTGCCCCCAGCTGGGCCGTGGCCCCTTTTGGCCCCACCCAGCCGCGCTGAATGGCGCTACCGCGTAGATCCACCGTTGGACCGCCGAGGCTGACATTCAAGGCATTGGCCATGGCCGTAACCGGCAGGCCCCCTTCGGCATAGGCCGCATGACCGCTCTGCCTTACAAGCCCAGCAAATGCACGGGTCATACCGCCCGTCGGGGTCAAAAGCCCGGCCAAAGCCATCAAAAGCCCCGCCAGCAGAGTCGGCACAAAACCCATAACCCGTTCTAAAATCAAAGGAATCCTACCAAAACCTTTGGTAAACCCGTCCTTGCCGAACCGCCAGCTCAGCGCCGCGACACCGGCATATATATAAGCCGCAAGCAAACCACCGACCAAAAACCACAGGATCGGAGCGACCACGCCCTTATCAAAGCTGCGCGCCGCCATCCCCATGCCCACACGGGTCAGGGTGTAATCATCACTGGATGCTAAATTAGTCTGTGTTGTGGCTGCGATGGTAAAATAGGTGTTTTTACCGGTTTTCTTGTCCCGAAGGGCGAAAAACAGCCGTAAAAGCGCAAACCACACCGCGCCAGCACTCAAAACCACAGATAAAAGCAGGATTTCCGTCAAACCACCCAGCGGAAGCGCCTGAACCAGCATTCCAGCCCCGCGTCCGGCCACCAAAAACAGCGCCAGACCCAGAATCGACAAAAACAACCCGCGCAGCATCAAATCACGCGGCCCACGCTGCACCCGGTCCAACCGCCCGCCGAATCCCCCCAGAATCTTTTCGATCCCAAACCAGAACAACGGCACCGCATTCCCAAAAAGCGGCCCCGTCACCACGCCAATAAGGGATACCAACAGCAAGGCCGCCATGGCCATGGGGATCCGTTCAGGAACGAATAATGCGTGTTGCACAGCAGTGATCAAAGAGAAAAAATCAGGCATTTCAACCATTTACAGTTATTTAACCGAGACAGCATACCATCATGAGAATGGGGCTGCACATAGGCTTGATACAGGGTTTTACAAATTTACCCGTGCTGTGTTGCACAAACCACATAAAATAAGCGTATAATAAGATCAGCGTTCTCTAAAGTATAAGGATTGCCAGTGCTTTATCACCTCTATGACCTGCAACATGCGTTAATGACCCCGGCCCGTTTGATGGCCGAGATGACCCGCAGTGCCTATGCCAACCCGGCGAACCCGATGGCATTCACAAAACTGGGGCGGTCGATTGCTGCAGGTGCAGAAGTTTTTGAGCGTGCCACGCGCAAATTCGGTGAACCTGATTTCGGCCTGACTGAAACCACCATTGATGGCAAGACGGTTGCGGTGACTGAAAAAATTGTCGCAACGAAACCATTTTGCAATCTGGTGAATTTTCAGCGCGATACAAAACGCAAAGATCCAACCGTTCTGATCGTAGCCCCCATGTCGGGTCACTTCGCCACGCTTCTGCGCGGCACGGCAGAGGCCCTGTTGCCGCACCACAATGTTTATATCACCGACTGGATCGATGCGCGTCAGGTGCCAAAGGCCGAGGGTAAATTTGATCTGGATGATTACATCGCATACTTGCGTGAATTTCTTACCTTCCTCGGGCCCGATACGCATGTGATTGCGGTGTGCCAACCTGCTGTTCCGGTTTATGCCGCAATTGCATTGATGGAAGCCGATAATGATCCAAGTACCCCATTGTCGATGACATTGATGGGCGGCCCAATTGATCCGCGTGTTTCAAAAACAGCAGTGACTGAATTGGCCGAAGAACGTGATATCAGCTGGTTTGACCAAACCGTGGTCACCAATGTGCCCTTCTATTACCCGGGCGCGCATCGCCGTGTTTATCCGGGCTTTGTGCAACTGGGCGGGTTTATGTCGATGAACCTTGATCGCCATGTTGGGTCGGCCGTTAAATTCTTTGGTCACCTTGTTCAAGGTGACGGATTGGGTGCGGAAGGCCACCGTAAATTCTATAACGAATATCTGGCGGTCATGGACATCACCGGTGAGTTCTATTTGCAAACCGTTGAAACCGTGTTCCAGAAACATGCCCTGCCAAAGGGTGAAATGGTTTGGAAAGATCCGTTTACGGATTTGTCCTATACCGTCAAACCACAGGCGATTAAGCGCACGGCCCTCCTCACTGTTGAGGGTGAACTGGATGATATTTCCGCGCATGGTCAAACGACGGCCGCGCATGTGATTTCAAAAAATCTTCCAGCGGAAAAACAATTTCACCATTTCCAAGAAGGTGTCGGCCATTACGGCATCTTCAACGGCAGCACATGGCGGACACAAATTATGCCGCGCCTGCGTCACTTCATGCGCGCCCATAACCCTGAATGTTCGCCCATCCCGGCGGCGGATTTGGCAAAGAGCCCCGACCTGGCCCCGGCCCGTTACGATGCGAAGCTGCATTCGGTAGAAGCTGTCCTTGCCCGCAAGAAGACACAGAAAAAAGCGCCGTCTGAAGATGACAGCAGCAAATCAGGGTTCCACAACAACGAAGAATAACCCCGAACGCGCCAACAATTTCAAAAATACCTGTTCCATATCAATGGGATAGGTATTTTTATTGGGAATTTGACAATATTTTGGGACAGGCGTAACGTCCCGACAATGTTATCGAAAATCATGTGAGTAACCAAAACCATGACACAGCAAGAAAGCCTATCCCAATCTTGGAAAACCGCCATTCGCCGTACATTGATTGTTACAGGCATCGCAACAGCCATAGTCAGCGGCGCTGCCTCGGACTACCAGTTCACGCAAGCAGATAAAGCCGCACCCGATTCCGCCGAACAAATTGCCTCCAATGAAAAGGGTCGCCTTGGTCTTGCTGGTGTGCTTGGCGGTGTTTTACTGATCGCTGGCGGGTTCAAAATTCGCCCCCCAAAACCAAAACCCTAATCAATTCAAGCCTTCAGTCCGCTTAAACATTACGCGCCTCAGCCCTGCTGCGGCGCGTAATGTTTTTACATGTACCGTGTCGATAATCGCGTGCTATGTTTTCAGCATAATAAAAATAAAATGACCGCGATTAGGGACGACCAAAGGGAATGCTGTATCAAACACATGAGATTCAACGCGCGGGGTTAAAGGCCTGCTTTGGCATGGCGACAGTATCGCTGCGTTTTCAATCATCGCTGATGCGTGCGTTTAATATGGCCAGCCTTGCCAATGAACTGGACGCCGTTGCCGAAATCACCCACCGCATATCTAAAGATTACCCAAAGCCCTCTTTTGGCCTCAACAGCGCGTTCGTGCATGAAGAAGTGATCCTGGATAAACCCTTTGGGTCCTTGCTCCATTTCCGACGCGACACCACACGCAATGATCCAAAGATTTTATTGGTTGCGCCAATGTCAGGACATTACGCGACCTTGCTGCGCAGTCTGGTACGCGATTTACTGCCCCATCACGATGTTTATATCACCGACTGGAAATCGGCGCGTGACGTGCCCTCCGCCCATGGCGATTTCAGCTTGGAAGATTATACCGCTTACCTTCACGATTTTATGACGGCCCTCGGCCCTGATGTTCATGTGACCGGAATTTCACAATCAACCGTTCCTGTTCTTACCGTCACCGCGTTGATGGCGTCACAAAAATCTGCTGTGCAACCCGCCTCTATCACCCTGATGTGCGGGCCGATTGATACGCGTGTTGCGCCAACCTCGATTGGTCAATTTGCCAAAGAAAAACCGCTGGACTGGTTCCGCAAAAATGTTATCGCCACAGTCCCGCAGGCCTATCCCGGTGCGGGTCGTTCTGTCTATCCCGGATTCATGCAGTTACTGGGGCTGAAGCTGAACGATATGGAACGCCACACGCGAGCGATCACCGATCTTTACAACCATGTCCGCAATGACAATCAGGTTGAGGCCGATAAAATCCGCAGCCACTATGATGAATATGATGCGATGATGGATTCATCGGCATCCTTCTACCTTGATACGATTGAACAGGTATTTCAAACCCACACCCTGGCCCGTGGGGTCATGACATGGCGCGATCAGGTGGTTGACCCATCCGCCATCACCAAAACCGCCCTTTTGACCATTGAGGGTGAAAAAGATTCCATTTGCGGCCTTGGCCAGACGATGGCTGCACATAGATTATGCTCTAACCTGCCAACCAAGATGCGCTTTGCCCATGTCGAACCGGGAGCCGGACATTATGATGTGATTGATGCACGGCGGATTACGGGGTTTGTCAGGGACGTTGCGAAACAGGCCGGAATGACCTATGACCAGATACCGGATTGTGCTGCCCTGCCGCCTCAATACGCACAGGAAACAGCCATCCGCATTCAAGGTGGAAATAATGACAATACCGGGGCGCGGATTATTCACATTCCGCCAAAACCAAACACAGCCTAAACCAACGCCGCCACAACGCAGTGTCGCGGCGCTTGATTCCATGCGCTTGGATTTGCGTGATATTGCCCCCTGTCTGGATTTGCGCATTTCCCAACGCGCCAAACGCATGGCCCTGCGCCTTGATTCAAAAAGCGGACAAGTCTTCCTCGTTATCCCGCCCCGCGCCAGTTTACGCAAGGCCTTGGAATTTGCGCGTGAACACCGCGAATGGATTTTGCGCCAAGCCTCCACCGTTGAATCCCCGCCACAGTTAAAGGGTGGCTCCGTTCTGCCTGTGCTGGGCGTGGACCGCATTATTCGCATTCATTTTGATGAAACCTTGAAACGCACATCAATCATCCTTGCCGATCATGAACTCATCGTGACCACGAATAAGGACGACCCAACGGGCCGCATCGTGCGTTTTTTAAAAAACCTCGCCCGCACAGAAATCACCCGCATGGCCAAGGAAAAGGCCGCCCTGATTGGCCGCACCCCCGGCGACATTCAAATCCGCGACACGTCCAGCCGCTGGGGCAGTTGTTCTGAAGAAGGAAACCTGTCTTTTTCCTGGCGTTTGATTTTGGCCCCGCCAGAATGCCTCGATTACGTCGTCGCCCACGAAACCGCCCACCTGGTCCACATGAACCACGGCGCAAAATTCTGGGCACTGTGCGAAGAACTATCAAATGATTTTTCTGGCGGTCATGGTTGGATGAAAATCAATGGGCAGAGTTTGATGCGCTACGTCACATAACAAAAAAAGAGGGGTTCATTTCTGAACCCCTCTTTTTTAAATCTATCTGCGCTTGTTAACTCATAAAGAACCGGGCCAAGTTTGGGAGTTTTTGTTTCAAGCGGGATGCCATGCTTTGTGACTGTATTTTTTCCGCAACGGCGGTTCCCGCATCGGCGACATCGCCGGCTTGTTGGCTGGCAACTGTGTTCTGCGTAGGCTTCATGATCGATTCCACTTCGGCTTGCATCATGTAATCTTCAAAAGATTCCAGGGCATCTATCAGCTGTTCGTCGGTAGAGGCCTCTATCAGCGATGTTACGATTTGCAACAGGGCTGGGTCTTGCTCGCCGTCGAACAAATCATCCTGACCACCGCCACGTTTATTCTGGATCAGGGCCAGTACGGTTGATTTACGGCTTTCGAGGCTGCCGCCCAGACCGCTGGTTTTATCTGTCTTATCCATGGCTTCGGCCATAACGTGCATGGGCACATCGTCTTTGTGACCGACATCGCTGTAATGCTTTTCCATGTAGCTGATTTTGCCTTTCATCTGGCGTTTTACCGCCGTGATGGGCTCAAAGTTCCCCATTTCGGCTTCCAGATAAGAAACAACAACTTTTTGGGTCAGGTCTTTAATGTCTTGGAACTGGCCCGCCCAGTTATTGTGCAGCAATTCACCGTACAAATCGGTGACATCACGGTCAACGACATCCGGGCATGTTGCGATCAAGTTTGCTTTCAATGATTTGACAAGGACTTTTCAGTCTTCATAAGTCATCCGCAGGCCCGCATGTTCTTTTTGCGATTCCCAGTCGAACACGTTGTCCATAATGAAATTAACAGCATCAATGGTGACGCTGTTTACGGGTACTTTTTCTGTATGTGCGGATGGTGTTTTGGAATGTGTGGTGGCTTCAAATTCTTTTTTCATGGCATAAACCCTTATTACGCGTAGAAAATCTTGTTCTCGCTCTCTTGTTTGTGCGGGGCGATGAAAAAACTATGCGCCCGTTGGTGCAGCGCACACAACAAAATGAATCAAAAACAAGAAAAACGACAAAATTTGTCGCTTTTCGGTCATTTTTGGTAATAATATTGCGCAAAATCACCCTTTGAAATCAGGCCCTTGTCAGATAATCCAAGGCCCCTTGCAGAATATGCTGCGCTGCGAGGGCATCAATCACCTGTTTGCGCTTTGTTCTGCGCATATCCACAGTCTCCACCAGAAAATCTTCCACAGCCGAAGTGGACAGGCGCTCATCCCACAGGGCAATCCACGGGTTTTCGCCGAAAACCTCAGGATGGCGGACCATTTCTTCGGCAAAATGGCGCACAGACTGGCATCTGGGCCCTTCACTGCCGTCCATATTCAAAGGCAAGCCAAGGACATAGCCGCGAATATTGTATTCCTTGATCTCGCGCTGCATATCCTTGATGTCGAGGGTGAATTTCTTGCGGATCAGCGTGCGGATAGGCGTTGCGATGGAATGGCGTGAATCGCACACCGCCAGCCCGATCGTTTTTGTCCCCAGATCCAGCCCCAAAAGCCGGGAATCCGGTGGGCATTGGCTGGCGATATCCTTCAAAATTCCTATGGTCATATCTGCTTTTACCACATCCAGCCGTCTTGCAGATAGGGCATGCGAATGTTAAGTAAAGTGTGCACCGTAACATAAGGATTCCCGCGCATGTCTTTGGACAAAGCCACCGTTAAGAAAGTCGCCTCCCTCGCCCGCATCGCCATGTCCGATCAGGATTTGGACAAGTACACCCCGCAATTGGCCGGGATGCTGAAATGGGTTGAGCAATTGGCCGAAGTTAACACCGACAATGTGAAGCCGCTGAACAGCGTTGTCGATATCCTGCCCGAATGGCGCAAGGATGAAATCACCGATGGCAACAAACAGGAAGACATCCTGAAAAATGCCCCTGAATCCGTCGAAGGATTCTTTGTTGTCCCGAACGTAATGGAATAAGAAATCATGACCAACCTGACCCACCTGACCATTGCCGAAGCCCTTGCGGGTTTGAAGAAAAAAGAATTCACCTCTGTGGAGCTGACCTCCGCGCATGTGAAGGCCACAGAAGAATTCCGTAACCTGAACGCTTACATCACGGAAACATCCGAACTTGCACTGGAACAGGCTGCCGCGTCTGATAAACGCCGCGCCGCTGGCACAGCAGGGCTTTTGGAAGGCATTCCATTGGCGATCAAGGATCTGTATTGCACCAAGGGTGTTCGCACCACGGCGTCGAGCCGCATTCTTGAAAACTTTATCCCGACCTATGAATCCACCGTATCGGGCAATCTGTTCCGTGACGGTGCGGTGATGTTGGGCAAAACCAGCCTTGATGAATTCGCAATGGGGTCGTCAAATACCACGTCCGCCTATGGCAACGTGATTAACCCATGGACACGCAATAACGGCGATAACGCACAACTGGTTCCCGGTGGTTCATCGGGCGGTTCATCCGCGATTGTTGCCGCACGTGGTGCAATGGGTGCCACAGGTACAGATACCGGTGGGTCTATCCGTCAGCCTGCAAGTTTTTGCGGGATTGCCGGGATCAAGCCAACCTATGGCCGCTGTTCCCGTTGGGGCATCATTGCCTTCGCATCTTCCCTTGATCAAGCTGGTCCGTTTGCCCGCACGGTTGAAGATTGCGCGTTGATGCTGGAATCAATGTCCGGCTTTGATCCAAAAGATTCAACATCGGCCAATAAACCCGTGCCGAAATTTGCCGCTGGCCTGACGGGTGATATTCGAGGTCTACGCGTTGGCATTCCAAAGGAATATAACGTTGATGGCCTGCCGGCTGAAATCTCCAAACTCTGGGAACAGGGTAAGGATTGGTTGAAGGCTGCGGGTGCGGAGATTGTTGATATCACCCTGCCACATTCCAAATATGCCCTGCCTGTTTATTACATTATTGCGCCTGCAGAATGTTCATCGAATCTGGCCCGTTATGACGGCGTTCGTTACGGTTTGCGTGCGGATGGCGCAGATTTGCGCGAAATGTATGAAAACACCCGCGCCCAAGGTTTCGGCGCAGAAGTCAAACGCCGCATTATGATCGGCACCTATGTTCTGTCCGCCGGTTATTACGATGCGTATTACACCAAGGCGCAAAAAGTCCGCCGCCTGATCGCGGAAGATTTTGCCAAGGCGTATGAGAAATGCGACGTCATCCTCTCTCCGACCGCGCCCTCCGCAGCATTCGCGATTGGTGAGAACGAAGATGATCCAATCAAAATGTACCTGAACGACGTATTCACCATTCCGGCCTCCTTGGCTGGTCTGCCGGGTATGTCAGTTCCAGCCGGTTTGAGCAGCGAAGGTTTGCCTCTGGGCTTACAAATCATTGGCCGTCCGTGGGATGAAGAAACGGTCCTGCGCGTTGGCGGTGTGATTGAAACAGCCGCGCAGTTCAAGGCGATGCCGCAAAGCCTGATGAAAAAGGCCGCGTAATGAAGTTCATTCTGCTGACCCTGTCTGCGCTCTGCCTGCTGGTGACATCTGCTCCGGCACGGGCGGAGCCTGTCAGTCAAGATACGGCGAATGATTATTATAAGGCGTGCATGACCCCGGATGATGAACGGATGAGTGACGACGCACAGGAATCCTTATGTGGTTGCACATCTGCGCAGATGATGCTGGTCATGACGGCGGAAGACATCAAAACCATGAGCCCAAAGCCCGGTCCGGGCCGCGCCGCCTATGACAAGATGCTGGCCGAGGCTTATGGCCCATGCATGCAGGTTCCGGTGGAAGAAAACCTCTATGAAGGCTGTATGAAGGATGGACACATCAAGCAATTCGCCCTGAAGGATCAGGGAAAACTGTGCCGTTGCCTTGCCACAACGACAACACAAACACTGCCGATTGAAGCGCCAAAGATCGTGCGCAAGACACTGGAAACCGCGCCCGGCATGACCGACCCCTATGACATCATTGCCTATGATTCCAATTTGCGGAAACGGGCATTGGACAATTTGACACCGTGCCTGCATCTGGGCAATTAACCGTTTAATTTAGATAAGTGACGAGAAGGTAGAATATATAATGGCTCAAATCATCAAAGGCGAAACAGGCGACTGGGAAATTGTCATCGGCATGGAAGTCCATGCGCAGGTGATTGCCAATTCCAAACTGTTTTCCGGTGCGGCAACCGATTTCGGTGGCGCGCCCAACTCTCAGGTCAGCCTTGTTGACGCAGCGATGCCCGGCATGTTGCCCGTATTGAACGAACACTGTGTTGAACAAGCCGTTCGCACAGGTTTGGGTTTGAACAGCCAGATTAATCTTTATTCCCTGTTCGAACGCAAAAACTATTTCTATCCTGATCTGCCGCAGGGCTATCAGATTTCGCAATTCCTGCACCCGATTGTTGGCAAGGGCGAAGTTGAAATTGATCTGCCGGATGGTTCGGTAAAAACCATCGGCATCACCCGCCTGCACCTTGAACAGGATGCCGGGAAATCGGTCCATGATCAGCACCCGACCAAATCCTATGTCGATTTGAACCGTTCGGGCTGTGCCCTGATGGAAATCGTGTCGGAACCGGATATTCGCGGTGCGGATGAAGCCTGCGCCTACCTCGCCAAGCTACGGATGATTTTGCAATATCTGGAAACCTGTAACGGCAACATGGATGAAGGTTCCATGCGTGCGGACGTGAACTTGTCCCTGCGCCGCGTTGGTGTTCAAACACTGGGCACACGTTGCGAAATTAAAAACGTGAACTCGATCAAGGCCGTTCAAATGGCAATTGATTATGAATCCCGCCGCCAGCTGGAAATTCTGGAAGCCGGTGGATCGATTAAACAAGAAACACGCCTGTGGGACCCGACCAAGGGCGAAACACGCTCGATGCGCTCCAAGGAAGAAGCGCATGACTATCGCTACTTCCCGGACCCAGACCTTCTGCCAGTTGAACTGAAAAGCGAATGGGTTGAACAGATCAAGCAAACCTTGCCTGAACTGCCTGACCAAAAGAAACACCGCTTCATGAACAGCTATAATCTGTCTGCTTATGATGCGTCCGTTTTGATTGCCGAGCGCACCCGTGCCGAATATTTCGAATCTGTGGCCAAGGGCCGCGATGCGAAACTGGCAGCGAACTGGGTTTTGAATGAATTGCTGGCGGCCCTGAACAAGGAATATAAAGCCATCAACGAAAGCCCGGTCAGTGCCGAAAATCTGGGCCAGATGATCGACCGCATCACCGACAACACCATCAGCGGCAAAATCGCCAAGGATGTGTTTGCCGAAATGTATGCCAATGGCGGCACACCGGACCAGATCATTGAATCAAAGGGCCTAAAACAAGTCACCGACACCGGTGCCATTGAAAAGATCGTCGATGAAGTCCTGGCCGAAAACCCGGACAACGTCGCGGCGTATAAGAGCGGCAAGGATAAGCTGTTTGGTTCCTTCGTTGGCCAGGTCATGAAAAAATCACAGGGCAAAGCGAACCCTGCCCTTGTGAACGACCTGCTCAAGAAAAAACTGGATTCATAATTTTCCTGTCACTTAAAGGAGCGTTTTAAAAGACCATGGAATTATTTTTAGACCCCCACATCTGGGCCGGATTGTTAACACTGATCCTGCTTGAGATTGTACTCGGGATTGATAATCTGGTCTTTATTGCCATCCTTGCTGACAAACTGCCCCCGCATCAGCGTGACAAGGCCCGTGTCATTGGCTTGTCCTTGGCGCTGCTGATGCGTCTGGTTTTATTGGCCAGTATCTCCTTCATTATGAAGATGCAAGCCCCCCTGTTCCACATCATGGACCATCCGTTCTCTGGGCGGGACCTGATCTTGTTGGGCGGCGGTTTCTTCCTTCTTTATAAAGCCACCAAGGAAATTCACGAACGTCTGGAAGGCCATGGCCACGGCCATCAGGGCGGCGTTGCCCGCGCCAGTTTCTGGATGGTCGTCAGCCAGATTATCGTTCTGGATGCGGTATTCTCCCTTGATGCGGTGATCACCGCCATTGGTATGGCGGAACATATCGAGGTCATGATGCTGGCGGTTATTATCGCCATGTCGCTGATGATCTTTGCATCAAAGCCGTTGACCACATTCGTTCTGGCGCACCCGACTGTTATTATGCTGTGCCTTGGATTCTTGTTGCTGGTCGGGTTCAGCCTTATTGCGGATGGTTTTGGATTCCATGTGCCAAAGGGTTACCTCTACGCCGCCATCGGCTTCTCCATCCTGATTGAGGGCTTTAACCAGCGCAGCACCATTTCCCGCCGCCGCAATGCCTTGGAAAGCACGAATCTGCGCCAGAAAACGGCTGATACTGTTTTGCGGATGTTAAGCGGAAAATCAGGAAGCGCCGTCTCCGCCGCCGATGATGTCAGCGCCCTGATGCATCACAGCCAAAGCCAAGGTGGTATTTTCACCGAAGCCGAGCGCGAAATGATCCACGGTGTTTTGCAACTGAACGAACGCCCGATCAAAACCATTATGACCCCGCGTCATGAACTGATTTGGGTTGATCTGAACGATCCGGCGGAATCAATCTTTAATGATATCCGCTCCAGCTCTCACTCTGCCCTGCTGGTCAGCCGTGGGTCCCTCGATGAAATCGTCGGTGTCCTGCGCAAGGCCGATCTGGTGGCCGTTTTGGAACCGGGCACAGCACCGGACATCGAAGAAATCCTGCGCAAGCCGCTGGTCGTTCATGAAAACCTGTCGGTGATGAAAACACTGGAAATGTTCAAGGCCGCCCCTGTGCACATGGCCGTTGTCGTTGATGAATATGGCAGTTTGGAAGGCATCGTGACGCTGGCAGATATTGTTGAAACCATCGCCGGTGATATTCCAGACCATGAAGACGACATCATCGCCGAAATCAAAACCGAAAAAGATGGCAGCTTCATCATGGACGGCATGGTATCTGTCTATGACCTAAAACAAAAACTGGAACTGGCCGATTTGCCAGAGGGGGATTTTTCGACCCTTGCGGGCTTCATCCTTTACAATCTCGGCCACATGCCGAAAAAGGATGAAACCGTCAAATGGTCCGGCTGGGATTTCACCGTCCTTGAAATGGATAAGAACCGCATCGACCGGGTTCGCGTTCGCAAGAACGATGATGAAAATGGTGATGCTGTCGCCGCACACCCGGCAAAGTCAGAATAATGACTGTTTTGGGCCCTGTGGTTGACGACATGATTGCCCGGCGTTTATGCTCTAACCCGTAATAGCAATGAATTTGGAATTTAATCTGAAATGACAAAAAAGCGCGAATACAAGGTTGCCATCTACCGTGAACCGCTGCTTGGTTCCATCTTCCTTGGCGGGTCGCGGGTTGACCCGGAACGCTACACCGCCTTTTTGAACAAGAACGCCGCCGATGGATGGCGCGTTGTCACCATGGAACGTGAACTGCGCCGCGAATTGATCTTCTTCAAACGCGAAGCCTTCCTGACCATCATGGAACGTGAGGAAGATTAACTCATGATCCGTGGAAAAATCCTGTTCTTATCGCTCTCCGCCATTGGCATTCTGGCCGCTATTCTGACGATTGTGGAGCTGTGGACCTATGTTCTGGACTGGGATGTTTACCTGAAACTGATGGGCACCATCCTGATCCTCGGGACCCAGATTTCCTTCCTGATGGCGGTTGATTACGACCTGCCCGCCAGCCGCCGCAAATGGTTGCTTTTGGGGCTGGTCGCCCTCTCCATCATCGGCAGCGGCATGTTAACCCTGCAAATCTGGGTGCAATTGTTCGAATGGACGATTTTCCTGAAGCTGATTGGCACGCTGGGCGTGGTGGTGGTCCTTTTGGGCTTCCTGCTGGCCGTGGCCGAGGATTTCGGGACCAATAAACGCCTGAAAGATAACAATTATCTTGATTAAGATCGGCTATTGATCTGCCCCCCAAATACTGGTAACCAATACAGCAACGGAAAACATGGCCGCCCCGCGCGCATTGCACGCAAGAATTTCAGCCAAGGCCATGCCATTCCAACGACAATGAACTAAAGCACGGAGACGTGGCCGAGTGGCTGAAGGCAACGGTTTGCTAAATCGTCATGCGGGTAACCGTATCGAGGGTTCGAATCCCTCCGTCTCCGCCATTCCTTTCTAAATCAATGCCTTAAAACCTGAAAATCTCACTGAGCCAGACTAGTGAGACATTTGGCATGTTTAACCCTTCTTATCTGACCCTATCACGGCACAACGTCTATTACCTGAGATACCCAATTCCGGCCATTCTGCACCCGCAAGGCAAGCAGACGGACATTAAGCTCTCTCTCGGCACACGAGAACCGAAACGGGCTTTGTATCTCTGCCGATGCCTCGTACACTATGCGGAAACGATAATAAACAACCCGCTGATAGTACACATGGAATACAAAGAAATTAGAGCTGTCCTGCATCAACACTTTTCCAAGATGCTAGGAAACCAAAAAGCCAAAATAGATACGTATGGGCGTTTGGATGCCACCGATAAAGCCGCCCTTCTCACCACTGTAGAACTCGCCAAACAGGCTTTAGAGCATGATGAGGATTTCTGCGACTTTGAAGAAGGTTATGAGAAGGAAGTCTTAACTGGCCTAATCAAAAAATATGATATGCCGATTGGACTTGAGGGCAAAGTCTATCAGACCCTACGAACAGAATTTAAGATTGCTTACCGCGATTACTGCCAACAGCTTCTAGACCATGACCGGAGCTTTGATAACTATGCCTATTCAAAGCCCATAGCTTTATCCGCTGTTACCGTAGAGCCTGAAAAGGCCAGCATAAAGCTCTCCGATGTTATAGACCGTTATATTCAGAACGGCACCGGACAGCGCGGATGGACGGAAAGAACGGCAAAGGGTTATCGCTCTGAGCTTAATCTTATCCTAGATTTTCTTGGACAATATACCAGCCTGTACCTAACCAAGCAGGAAGCAGAAGCCATACAGCAAATGCTTTGCCAAATCCCAAAAAACCCACGCGCACCGAAGCGTAAAAATCTCACTATTGAAGAATTGATAGAATTGAATGTGGACGAACATCCACGCATGGATATTAAAACGGTCAAAAAGTACCTATCACGTTACGGTTCATTTTATGAATGGGCTGGGAGGCATTACGATGATCTGGGGCGCAATTATTTCCTAGACCTGCAAAAAGACATTCGGGTTACGGATGAAGCTGTACGCGATCCATTTACGCCCGAACAAATTGAAGCCATATTAAACGTAGTCTTGAACAAGAAACTTCTAGACCATCATAAATGGGGAACGCTCATAGCCATTTATACAGGCGCGAGGCGCAATGAAATTGCCCAGCTTGAATTAGACGATTTGCGTGAAATTGAAGGGATACTTTGCTTTGATATTAACGACCAGAGCAAGTATGGAAACCACAAGAGCCTGAAAACAGCAGGTTCAAAACGAATAATTCCTATCCACTCCAAGCTAATAGAGTATGGCTTGATGGAATATGCCGACAGCATAAAACAAAAAGGGAAAATTCGCCTCTTTCCAAACCTCAGCTATGATTACAATGAAGCCACTTATGGTCGATCTATTGGTAGGTGGATAAATGATACCTTACTGCCGGAACTAGGCATTAAAAGCAAAAGTCTCGTCTTCCACTCTTTCCGGCATACCATGAGTGCCAAGCTCCGTAATGCTGGCGTACGCCGGCAGCAACGGCTCAAGCTTTGCCCACTGTTCATCGTTCAGCCAGAAATATCCTTTGATCATCACACCCTCACTTGTGCTCACAACATCACAAGTGAATCATTAACCCGTTGATCCTTCAAGTATTCAATTGGGTCTTGGCCCTAAGCTGACATTAGTCAGCACCCCACCGTTGGATTACAAATATGGCGTTGAATTTGTTCGCGCCAACATAAACGCAAGTCTTAGACAAGAACAGACTGGTGGCGGTTATAAAAACAGGCTGGAGCCAATTTATCTTCCAGAAACGCAAAGCACCAGTGCTGGCGAAGCTGACCTTATTGAATACGGACTGAAATGGAGTCCTGTAAAAGCATATGCAAAAACATTTAAGAACGGCGTCGGCCCCAGCACAAACTGGCACCTGGATGTTGAATATTTACTGCGTGACGGGGAAGAAATGCCAGATAATGGTGTGCCCTTCACTGCGCTGTTGACGATCAGCGATCACAAAAAAGAAGCCCCGGTCTTCAATGATGTACGCCAAATGCTGCAATCTGTCGGCGTTGAAACCGCCGACATCAAGACTGCTGCCCGCATCTTGGCCAGGATTTAATGCGTCCTTTCCCGGTTAGTTTATAAACGTAATAGTTAGATGATAAGCCTGGTAGGGCTGAAAACAGTCTGCTTTCCGATAATATGTTATTGTCCCGAATGAGGAATGATGTAATATCAAGCCATTAGTGGAGAGTTAGTCTTTATAAAGACGCTCTGCACCGCCATTGTTTTTCTTGGACGTCATCCTCCGTCCGTCCTTTTCCAAGCTACCTCAGAAACGAAAATGCGACGCGGGCAAATAACAGATTCGTATGATCCTCTCTCTAAATAGCAAAAACCCTGAGAAATATTTTGAACCTTTAGCAATCTAATACCAATTTATAAGCACCTAATTTTTTTGCACACCCGTTATATGACATAAACCATTTCATATGCTCACTTGCATAAACAATTGAATATAATTGATTTTAAACTGAGCCACCCCCTATAAATGAGTC